>CAZEFW010000009.1:0-106665 GCA_964511535.1 uncultured Myxococcales bacterium
TCTCCCTGGCGATCACGGTGGCGGTGCGCTTCCCGCTGCTGGAGGACCACTACGGCGTGCTGTACGGGGTGGAAGGCCTCGGCTGGTTCGTCAAGACGGAGTACTTCGGGGTCTTTCTCGGGATGAGCACCCAGATCGGGCAGATCTATTCCAACGAGGTGTCCGAGCCGGTCACCGGCATGGCCATGTTCGCCAACGCCGGGGTGCGCCTGTTCGGCCCGTTCCGCATGAGCCTGACCCTGGGCGGCGGCCTCGGCATGTGGTTCACCCTGCACGAGCCCTCGGAGGTGGCCCACGAGTTCCCCACCAACGGCAAGATGCGGCTGATCATGGACATCGGCTGGGGGTTCTAGCGGTTGAAGCAGCGTCTCGCCGCTTGAGGCACGCGGCGTCCCGCCATGTCTGCTCAGTCCCGCTCGAGGCGGAACGGATCGCAGTGGCAGCCCCAGGAATCGGGGGAACTGTACTGGCCGTAGGTGGCGTAAGTCCCCGCCTGCGACTCGTCGCTCGCCTGGCCCCACAGGCGCCAGCGCTTGAGCTGCCCGACGCCGAGGCCGGAGAGCTGCAGGGTCCAGCGTCCGCGGGCCGGCTCGTCAAGCAGGGCGGCCAGCGACTCCAGCGGCTGGACACCGCCGGCGCCGTACCAGCCGCGGATGCCGCCCCGGCGAGACCCGGCCGAGCGCGCGCCGTGCAGCAACTTAATCCGGCTCCCGGCGGGGGAGATCAGCGACGCCTGCACATCTCGCGGGTGAGGCGCCTCGATGTCCACGAACACCGCCAGGCGGTGGACCAGGCCGCGCTCGGCGATCCACACGCTGAAGCGGGCCTCGCCGCCCAGGCCCGCCGCGCCGCCGCCATGCGCCGAGCCGAAGGTGTGCAGCCGGGGGCCCCCGGCGCGCGCCCCCCCCCCGCCCCCGCGCCCCCCCCCCCCACCCCCCCACGGCCCCCCCCCCCACCCACAACAACTTAGCCCCCCCCCCCGCCCCCGCCCGGCCAGGCCGCGCCGCCCCCTTGCCCCGCGCCGTTGGTGTGCCGCGGGGGCCCCCCGGCGCGCGCCGTCCCCGGGACCCCTCGCCCCACGGCCGCGGCCGCCAAGGTCAGCAACACCAGCTTGAAGATCGTTCGCCCCACCCCGGGCACCGTGCCTGCCATGGCCGCATTGTAGCAGAGCCCGCGCGTCTCCAGCGCTGGTCAGCTCACAGCTTGAGCGTCGCCCAGAGCATGCCCTGGAACCGTCGCTGGGGGTAGAGCAGATCTCTGCCCGCGTCGTACCAGGTGGTATCGGTGAAGTTGTCCAGCTTCAGGTGCAGGCCCACCCCCTCGTGCAGGATATTCACCGCGCGGATGACCGCGGTGCCGATGAAGTACGCCGGCGCCTCGAGGGTCGGATCGCTGGCGGAGGTCCAGCACACCTCCTTGCCGGTGGTGGAATCCAGGGGGCAGCCGAAGCCCGGCTGTTCGAGCCCGCGCGCGGGAACCTTCTTGTTGCCCACGCCCAGGCCGCGCAGGCTGAGCTGCAGGTGCCGGTGGGCCCGCACGGTGAGGCTGCCGCCGGCGGACCAGAGGGCGGAGTAGTGGAGGCGCTCGCCGTCGGCGTCCCAGGGGTGGCGGTATGAGCCGTGCAGCTTGAGGCTCACCCGACGGTGGGGCGTGATCAGGGCCTCCGCCTCGAACCCGGCGGTGCTCACATGAGCCTTGTTGGTCTTCTGGTTGTAGCTGGCTGACGGGCGCTGGCTGGAGGGGAACGAGCCCTCACCCCCCAGGGGCCCGCTGACGCTGCCGTAGCCGATGAGCGCGTCGATGCGGCTGTAGAAGCCGGTGACGCGCACGTCGAGCCACCCGGGGAGGCGGTAGCCGATCTGCAGCTCGCCGGTCACCGCCTGCTCCGGCTCCAGCGTCGGGTTGCCGTAGTACGCGTCCTTGCGGAAGTAGTACAGGTCGTGGAACGAGGGCGCCTTGTAAGCCATGCCGGCCAGGCCCTTGATGTACACGCCTGCGGGCAGGCGCAGCACCACGCCGAGCCGGGGCGGCGGCACATAGTCGTAGAGCAGCACCAGGCCGTAGATCTGGTCGTAGTCCAGCCGCAGCCCCGCGGTGATGGCCAGGATCTCCACGGGGGAGTACTGGGCCTGCAAGAAGGCGCCGAAGTGCACGTTCTGGAACTCGGCCAGGTCCCTGCCCAGGCCGGCCAGCGCCCACTGGTCCGGGAAGTGCCAGCGCACCACGTCGAGGTACTCCAGCTCCACGCCGCCCATGACCTGCAGCTTGAGCGACGGGACATAGTTGGCGCGCACCTTGAACTCCCAGCGCTGATCCGCCGCGTCCATGCGGATCAGCTCGCGCGAGAGGCTGGTCTTGCCTGGCGCCAGGGGATAGCGCTCGTAGACGGTGCCGTCGAGGAAGCGGTAGTCGTCGAAGGAGACCTCGGCGGTCAGGTCGAGGCCGCGCAGGGGCATGGCCGAAAAGGCGAGCCGGGCGATGTGCCGGTCGCTGACAAAGACGCTGTCGTCGCCGCCGACGACGCTGAAGGTGGACAGCGGCGCGCCGGTCTCGTGGCGGATCTTGTGGAAGGTGAGGCTGAACCAGCGGTAGCGGGCGCGCAGGCCGACGGTGATGCCCTGCTCGTCGTCGCCGCTGACCGACACCTCCTGGCTGCGGCCGCGCCTGAACTCCTTGAGCGACGGGAGCAGCAGGTCCGCGTCGTCTCCGTAGTAGGCGATGGAGGCGCCGATCTTCAGGTGCTCGCCCAGGGTGGTGCCGGCGCGGCCCGAGACGAACTGGTGGTCGAAGCGGTGGTCCATGCCGAAGGTGAACTCGGCGCCGTCCAGGGCGGCCCAGTCCCGGGTGACGATGTTGACCACCCCGTTGAGCGCGTTGGCGCCCCAGATGGCCGAGCCGGGGCCGCGGATCAGCTCCACCCGGGCGATGTCCTCCATGGCCACCCAGCCAGGGTGGTGGTAGTTGCGGTTGAACTGACGCCAGCTCATGTTGTGGCCGTCGAGCAGCATCTGGATCTTGTCGCCGTAGGTGGTTCGGTCGTTGATGCCGCGCACGCCGGTGTCGGGCCAGTGCAGGTTGTCGTTGACGTCGAAGCCGACGGTGTTGCGCAGCACCTCGGTCAGGGAGCGGTAGCCTAGGGCGAGGATCTCCTCGCGGGTGACCACCGTGACGATGGCCGGCGCCTCGGTGATGGTCTGGGGGGTCCGCGTGGCGGAGGTGACCACCGGCTCGGCGGGCGGGGAGTCGGTCTCTGGTACCGTGGGCTTCTTTTCGGGCTCGGGAGCGGGGGCGGGTTCGCCACCGGGAGCCAGGGCTGAGCCGGATTCGGGAGCGGGCCTGGTCTCGCTCGCAGGTTCAGGCGTCCGGGGTTCCTCTTCCTCCTCGGTCACTTCAACCTGGATGCCCCCGCTCTGCTGGGCCAGGGCGGCGGAGGGCGGCAGGAGCGCCAGCATGAACACCAGCATCCATCGCTTCATGGTGTGCCCCTCAGCTTCACGGTGATCACCTTGCCCGGCTTGACCCGGACGCGTTGCTTGACCTGCAGGTTGGTGCCCTTGAACAGCACCACCACCTCGTGGGTGCCCACCGGCAGGCGCAGCTTGACTGGCGTGACCTTGCCGGTGTTCTCGCCGTCGATGAAGACGTAGCCTGGCGCGTCGGCCGCCACCTTGAGGGTGCCGTGTGTCGGCGCTGGGGGCGGCGCGGGCGCCGGCTTCGGCGCTGGCTTCGGCGAGGGGGCGACCTTCGGAGCAGGCCTGGGCGCGGGAGCGGGCTCGGGCGCGGGCTCAAGCGCGGGGGCGGGGGCGGGAGCGGGAGCGGGCGCGGCAGCGGGCTCCGGGGCGGGCTTTCGGGGCCTCGGGCGTGGGCGGCGCGCACGGCGCGGCTTCCTGGTCGGGGCCGGCTCCTTCGGGGCCGAGACCGACGCGATGACCGGCATGTCGGCCCCTGCATCTTGCCCGGCCAGCGGGGTCGCGCTGGCCAGCTTGAGGTCCGGCGTCGGCGGCGGAATCTCGGCCGTGGAGGCCGCGGGCTCCGGTGACTCGGAGCGGCTCCGGCTCCCCATCCAGAAAGCGAGGGCCACCACGCAGACCAGGGCCAGGGTGACGATGACCGTGATCGACACGATGAGCCCGATGCGCGGGCCCCTTTGCTCTTCCGCAGGCGTCGGGGTCAGGCCCACCCCCGAGGGCGTCGTGACCGCGCCGACCATGGGAGGCCCCCCCGAAAACAGCGGCAGCAAGGTGGAATTGGGCGGCGGCGTGTCCGCCTCCCGCGCCTCCAGGGTGACCTCGCGCTCCATGGCCAGGCGCTCGTCCCTGCGCTCGGCAAAGGCCGACCGCATCCACTCGCCCACTTGCCGCTCGGAGGTGCTCCAGCCGCTCTCCTGCGCCACCTGCTCCAGCAGGGCGCACAGGTTCGACGCGCTCTGGATCCGGTTGGTCCGCTCACGCTCCAGGCAGCCCAGGATCACCTGGTCCATCAGCTCCGGCACCGCCGGGTTCAGCTCGCTGGGTGGCGGGATGTGCTGCTCCATCACCGCCTTGATCGCCGACGCCTCGCTCTTGCGGGAGAACAGGCGGCACCCGGTGAGCATCTGCCAGGCCACCACCCCCAGCGAGAACAGGTCGGAGCGGCCGTCCAGCTCCAGGTGCTGGATCTGCTCGGGGCTCGTGTAACCCAGCTTGCCCTTGAGGGTGCCGGGGCGCGTGTAGACGTTGGCCACGTTCGCCTTGGCCACGCCGAAGTCCACCAGCTTGGCGCTGCCGTCGTAGGTCAGCAGGATGTTGCCTGGGGAGACATCCCGGTGCACCACCTCGCGAGAGCGGCCCTCGGCGTCCGTGGCCAGGTGGGCCGCGGCCAGCCCGGCGGCGGCGTGGGCCACCACATGGCTCACCACCGGCACCGGCATGTGCTCGTCCTCCCGGCTGGCGAGGGTTCGCAGGAGGTACAGCACGTCCTCTCCCGACAGGTACTCCATCACGATGAAGAAGCCGTCGTCGTCCCGGCCGATGTCGAAGATCTCCACCACGTTGGGGTGGGCCAGCGACGCTGCCAGCCGCGCCTCGTCCAGGAACATCTGGATGAAGCGGCCGTCCTCACACAGGTGGGGCAGGATGCGCTTGATCACCACCAGCTTCTCGAAGCCGCCCATCCCTTGCTGGATCGCAAGGAAGACCTCGGCCATGCCGCCGGTGGCGATCTTGCGCGCTAGCCTGTAACGGGAGGCGGTCATCTACCCCGGCAATCCTTGCAACTACCCCAAAGCCCCTCGACGGCGAGGGGCCCCCGTTTAACTCCAGAGCCGCTGTGGTTGATCAGGGCCGTATCTTACCGGATCCGCTCCTTCGGGGTAAGGACGGCGTTGGCCCGCTTTGCTGCCCGGGGGGCAAGATGCTACCCTTATAAATTAGCCATGACGAATTTGACTAGGTCTACCAGCGCAGTCCTCGTATCCGCCTCGCTGGTGGTTCTCGTCCCGTCCGCCGCCTTCGGGACGGACCTGCTCTCGCTGGACAGCCTGTCGGTGCGCGAGTCCCTCTGGTTCCTGGTCCCCTTCGTGCTCTCCGTGATCATCCTGGCCCGCATCGAGCGCTGGGCGCGCACCCTGCGCGAGACCCTGCGGCGCCGGCGCAAGCTGCGGCAGCGCCCGGGTGGATCCCCGCTCAACCCGCTGCCCGTGGACTCGTTCAAGCA
Source organism: uncultured Myxococcales bacterium (assembly GCA_964511535.1). Classification (GTDB taxonomy): domain Bacteria; phylum Myxococcota_A; class Polyangia; family CAZCFB01; genus CAZCFB01. Next base: position 5,695 of record CAZEFW010000009.1, read on the forward strand.
GCTACGTGCCTACAGCTTGCGGCGCCAGTGCACCTGCGGGGAGCGGCCCCAGATGGCCTACGAGGGGCCCACCACCTCAAAGGACCGCCGGCTCTGGGTCCAGATCGAGATCTGCCCCCGCTGCGAGCATCGCGTGCAGACCTACTTCGACGTCACCGCCGCCGGGGATCCAAACCCGATGGTGCACCCACCGCTGACGCCCTCCTCGGGCAGCATCGAATAGCCTCCCCCCCAACAGCCTGGATCCCGCCAGCGGTAGGGGGCAGGATATAAGGCCATGGTCGCGTTGCTCCTGCTCACCGGCGTGGCTGCCTTCGCGGTGGCCTACTTCAGCTACGGCAAGTTCCTCAGCCGGCTGTTCGACGTGGCCTCGGACCGCCCCACCCCGGCCCACACGCTCAACGACGGCCGCGACTATCACCCGGCGCGCACGCCGGTGCTGCTGGGACACCACTTCTCGTCCATCGCTGGGGCTGGCCCCATCGTGGGGCCGATCTTCGCCACATTGGTGTTCGGCTGGCTGCCGGCGGTGATCTGGGTGGTGGTCGGATCCATCTTCATCGGCGGCGTGCATGACTATGGCGCCCTGGCGGTGAGCATCAAGCACCGCGCCCACTCCATCGCGCAGGTGAGCCGCGAGCACATGAGCGTGATGGCCAACAAGCTGTTCCTGGTGTTCATCTGGCTCACCCTGGTCTACGTGCTGGTGGTGTTCCTCGACCTGACAGCAGCGACCTTCGCCCCGCGTCTGCCAGCGGGCCTGGATCCGGCGCAGGCGGAGGCGATGCTGCGGCGGGGCGGCGGCGTGGCAAGCTCCTCGCTGATGTTCATCGTGCTGGCCCTGCTGCTGGGCGCCGCGCTGCACCGATTCAAGGTGCCCCTGCTGCGCGCGTCGCTGGTGTTCGTGCCCCTGCTCTTTGTGGCCATCTGGGCCGGCCAGCAGGCGCCGCTGCTGCCCGGGTGGGTGCCCGCGGTGCAGGGTTCGCCCACCACCACCTGGCGGCTGATCCTGCTGGGGTACTGCCTGCTCGCCTCGGTGATGCCGGTCTGGCTGCTGCTGCAGCCGCGGGACTATCTCTCGTCGTTTCTGCTCTACGCGGCTCTGGCCGGGGGCCTGGTGGGCGTGGCGGGCAGCGCGATCATGCCGGGGCACGCGCTGACCCTGGCCTACCCGGCGTTCCTCGGCTTTCACAGCCAGAAGCTCGGGTACCTGTACCCCGCGCTGTTCATCACCATCGCCTGCGGCGCGTGCAGCGGGTTCCACTCGGTGGTCGCCTCGGGCACCACGGCCAAGCAGCTCGACCGGGAGCAGGACGCCCGGGCCGTGGGGTACGGCGCCATGCTGCTGGAGGGGGTGCTCGCGCTGATGGCCATCTGCACCGTGGCGATCCTGGCCAGGGGGGACCCTGCCCTGGGGCTGGCGCCGCCGGCCATGTTCGCCACGGGCCTGGGCAGGTTCCTCGCGGTGCTCGGCGTGCCGGCGGAGCTGGGCAAGGGGTTCGGCCTGCTGGCGCTGTCCACCTTCCTGCTCACGACGCTCGACACCGCCACCCGACTGGGCCGCTACATCTTCGAGGAGCTGCTGGAGCTGGAGGGCCGCAACACCCTCTGGATCTCCACCCTGGCCACCCTGGCGCTGCCCACCTTATTCGCCCTGATGACCTTCCACGACGAGGCGGGCAAGGTGGTGCCGGTCTGGCGCATCATCTGGCCGGTGTTCGGCAGCACCAACCAGCTGCTCGGCGGCCTGGCGCTGCTCGTGATCACCGTCTGGCTCAAGCGCACCGGCAGACCCATCTGGGTCACCCTCTTCCCGATGCTGTTCATGGTGTCCGCCACGCTGCTGTCGCTGGGGCAGCTGGTCTGGCTCCACGGCCTGACCCTGATCGGCACCATCGCGGCGGCGCTGTTCGTACTGGCCGTGCTGCTGATCTGGGAAGCCATGCGGAGCTTGATGGGGGCGCGGCCCTCCGGGCCACGAATGACAGAATGACAGAATGACAAAATGACAAAATTTGGGGGATGGCAGGGCGGAGGATCAACTCGAGCCGCGAGCGAAGCTCGCCCAGCTATCTCCCCTCAAGCCTCAAGCCCCAAGCCTCAAGCCGGCGAGCGAAGCTCGCCCTACTCCGGGTCGCACGCTCCCTTGCATACCTGCACGAACTTGCCGGTGTCCATGAACGTGGACACATGCTGCTGGTACACCTTCAGCTTGCGCACGGTGCCGTGGGTGCCGTTGTCCTTCTTGGGCGGGATGTTGGTCCAGACCGAGGGGGTCACCTTCTCGTCGTAGATGAACATGGCCGCGCGGGTTCCCGTGGGTGCGCCGCCTGGCGAGGGGGCGCTGATGGTCTTGATCCCGTAGACCGTCTTGGGCGCCGGGGTGATGGCGGGGATGTTCGCCGTTCGCGCCACCCACTCGGTGACCAGGTTGTGCACCTGGCTGTCGTTGACGGCCATGTGCAGCGCCACGTCGATGGGCTTGCGCCCGGGGAAGCGGTTGGTCACCAGGTGAGAGACATAGTTCATGGAGTCCACCGGGTCGATGACCACCTGGGCCATGGACATCAGCAGCTGCCGGTCGAAGGCCGACGGGTAGAGGATCTTGATCAGTGGCAGGAACTGCCACCACTGCACCGCGCGCTCCAGGAAGTGGGTCAGCCCCCCGCCGCCGACGATGAGCGAGGCGCGCTGCACAATGGGCGAGGTGGTGGCCACCACGTAGCCGAAGGTGCCGCCGTTGGAGATGCCGTGGTAGTAGATCTTGTCCTTGTCCAGCAGGGTCACGTCGGCGCCCGAGCTGTCCTTGCCGGTGATGCGCGCCGCCAGGTCGGTCTGCACCGCCCGGCCCAGGGCCGTGACGTTGGCCAGGCTCTGCATCACGCCGGCCACCACCTCGTCGAAGCGGCCCATGTTGCCGCCGAAGGCCGCGGCGATGATGCCGGTGAGCCCCTCGTGGAAGCCCATGTTGGTGGCCACGGTGCTGTAGCCGTACTTGACCGCGATGTCGTTCCAGCTGCCCCGGGTGCCCTGGATCCAGCCGCCCATGAAGCCGTGGCCGTACAGGATCACGGGCCGCTTGGTCTTGACGGTGGTGGGCACGGTGAGGCCAAACTTCACGTCGAGGGTGCCGTTGGTCAGGGGCTTGCCCGCGCTGTCCAGCTTGATCCTGCCGTCAGCGCCGATGAAGTTGGGCACGTTGACCGTAGCCACGATCTGCCGGTTGTCCCCCTCCACCTTGTCCTTGGTGATCACCGCCTTGCCGGGGGTCGCCTTCATCATGGCGTCCTGCATGGCCAGCAGCGGCGCGGTGACCTGCTTTTCGGAGCGCGTGTGAAAAGACCAGGCGAGCACCACCTGCTTGCGGTCCACCTTCAGCGCGGTGAGCGCGCTGTCCACCAGCTTGAACGCCTCGCGCTGGTTCTCCACCGCGGGATCGGCCGTCTTGGTGCCGTCGAGCAGAGCCTGCATGGCGGCGTTGGGCGCGTGGGCCTTGCCCATCAGGTCGCGCAGCTTGTTGTTGCGCACGATCACCACGTAGCCGCTCTTTTCGTCCAGGGTCCGAAGCGGCCTGATGATCAGCGCCCGCTCGCTGTCCAGGCCCGCCATCAGGTCCACCTCCACCAGGATCGGAACCCTGTCCCAGGTCTTCTCCTTGACCAGCCACACCGGCGACGAGGCCCCCACGGTCAGGGCGTGGTCCCGGGGATCGGGCAGCGTCTTGGGATCGATGCCGCCGGTGAGGTAGGCCAGGATGATCGGAACCCGCGAGTAGCCGTCAGCCTGGTTGAGCAGCTTGGCCGGCAGGTTCTTGGGCATCACCGCGTCGGTCAGCGCCACGCGGTAGCCGGTGGCCGTCGTCTTGTCGGCCTTGAGGTAGAAGTCAGACGGGAACGGGTAAGCCGCCACCTCGGGCACCAGCGGGTTGCCCCCCGGCTTGTTGGGGAAGGTGGCGTCCGCCTTGCTCGACAGATCAGCGACGGGCCCGGCGTCCGCCGCCGACTGCGCGTCGTCCGAGCACCCCCCGGCGCTGGACAGGGCCATCGCCGCCAGGGCGAGGGCGCTCATGGGGATGCGCGTGCACATGACCCGCGTTCTCCTATCAAAGATGGTTTGAAGGACTCAGTGACATCTCCGCTCGTGGCGCCTGCAGACCCTGTGGGGTTCGCAGTGCTTCTCCCAGCGCACGCACTGGCCGAAGGGAGGCCCCCGACGGCGGCACTTTCGCCGGCAGCGCGGCTCGTTGCCCCACTCCACGCAAGCCTCGTGACACTGGGGCTCGTGGTGCGGCGGCTCGTGATGCGGCGGCTCTTGGTGCGGCTCGTGGTGCGGCTCGTGGTGCGCGGGCGGCGGGCGGTGATGCCGCCGGTGGTGGCGCCGGCGCACGGCCCCTGGCGGGGGCGGGAAGCAGGAGATGGCAAAGAGCGCCAGCATGATGATCAACAGGAGGTTCGTTTTGTGACGCATGGTCGAGGTCCTCGTTGGCACTGTTTGCCACATCTTAACACCCCGCCGGGCACAGGGTCAGAGAGCTTGATCACAGCGCCGGTCTAGAAAGCCAGCACCGTCCCCCGTATTATTTCCACATGAACATCCTCATCGTCGGGGCCGGGGTGGTGGGCTCCAACCTCGCCCAGGACCTGTCCTCGGCAGGCCACCAGGTCTCCATCGTGGATAGCGACGCCCAGGTGATCCGCCGCGTGGCGGACCGGATGGACGCCCTGGCCATCGTGGGCGGCGGCGGGTCGCCGTCGGTGCTGAGGCGCGCCGGCATCGAGGACGCCGAGATGGTCATCGCGGTCACCAGCGTGGACGAGGTGAACCTGGTGATCTGCATGCTGGCCCAGCAGTTCGGCGTGAGGCACAAGATCGCCCGCATCCGCAACGAGGAGTACTCCGGCCCCAACTGCACCCTCGACCCGGCGGCCATCGGCATCGACAGCGTGATCAGCCCCGAGGGCGTCATCGTCGAGGAGCTGCTCAACGTGCTGGAGATCCCCGGCTCGTCAGAAGTGGCGACCTTCGCCGACGGCAAGGTGCTCCTGGTGACCTTCGTGGTCAACGCCGACGCGCCCCTGGCCGGCCGGCGGCTCATGGACCTGCGCGAGGCGTCCTCCATGGCCGCCTTCCTGGTGGTGGCGCTGATCCGCGACGAGCGCACCATCATCCCCAAGGGCGACGACACCATCGAGGCGGGGGACCATATCTCGGTGATGGTCCACTCGGACACATTGCCCCTGGTGCTGCCCATCATCTCCCGGCGGGTGGATCCCGTGCGGCGGGTGATCATCTCCGGGGCGGGCATCATCGGCCTGCGCCTGGCCCGGGAGCTGGAGCAGCGGGTGGAGCGCGTGGTGCTGGTGGAGCGGGATCCGCAGATCGCTGAAGATGCGGCCCGCGCGCTGCCCGGGACCCTGGTGCTGAACGGCGAGGCCACCGACCCGGAGATCCTGCGCGAGGCCGACGCCGAGCACTGCGACTTCTTCATGGCCCTGAGCCGCGACGACGAGTACAACCTGCTCAGCTCGCTCATGGCCCGGCGCAACAAGGCGTCCCGGGTCGCTTGCCTCTCCACCAGCCCGACCTACGTGCCGGTGCTCGCGAGCATCGGCCTGGACGTGGTCGTCAACCCGCGGCTGGTCACCGTGGGCGAGATCCTGCGCTACGTGCGCCACGGGCCGGTGCACACCGTGACCCGGCTCAAGGAGAGCGACGCCGAGGTGCTGGAGATGGAGGTGGTGCCCAAGTCCCGGGCCATCTCGCGGCCGCTCAAGGAGCTGGAGTTCCCCGCCGGCGCCATCCTCAGCTCGGTGATGCGGGACGGCGAGATGCACATCCCGGGAGGCGACTTCGAGCTGTTCGCCGGCGACGTGGTCATCGTCTTCGCCCTGCCCGAGGCGATCCCGAAGATCGAGAAGTTCTTCTCCAGGCGGCGGCTCCTGCTCTGAGACGCTGAGGCGACCGGTCCATGCACATCCCGTCGGTGCTCAATATCCTCGGCAACCTGCTGCTGGTCCTCGGCGGCACCATGCTGCTGCCCCTGGGCGTGGCCCTGGGCCTGGACGACGCCGGCAAGGCGCTGGAGCAGTACGAGGTGCTGGCCTTCTTCATCGCCATCGCCACCGCAGTGGTGCTGGGCGGCACCCTGCGCACCCTGTTCGAGCTGCAGCTGGATCGCGTGGGCAACCGCGAGGGCGCCGCCACGGTCACCTTCACCTGGCTCAGCTTCTCGCTCATCGGCTGCCTGCCCTATGTCATCACCGGGGCGTGCGGCTTCACGGACGCCTACTACGAGACCATCAGCGGCTTCACCACAACCGGCGCCTCCATCTTCACCCGGCTGGATCACCTGCCGCGGGCGTTGATGTTCTGGCGCTGCCAGACCCAGTGGATGGGCGGCATGGGCATCGTGGTGCTCTCCGTGGCCATCCTGCCCCTGCTCGGTATGGGCGGCTACCGTATGTTCAAGGCGGAGGTCCCCGGTGGGGCCACCTTCCAGCGGGACGCGCCGCGCATCCGCGACACCGCCAAGGTGCTCTGGGCGCTCTACATCGGCATGAGCGCCGTGGAGGTGGGGCTGCTGATGCTGGGCGGCATGGCCGCTTACGACGCTGTCTGCCACACCTTCACCACCATGAGCACCGGGGGCTACTCCACCAGCGTACAGAGCATGGCCGGCTGGCCCTCTCCCTTTATCCAGTGGACAGTCATCGCCTTCATGTTCCTGGCCGGGATCAACTTCGGTATCTACCAGCAGATCGTGCTGAGCCGGCAGCTGCGCAAGGCGCTGCAGGACGGGGAGCTGAAGCTGTACGCCATCATGGCCGCCGGGCTGACGGCCATCGTCTTCTCCATCGTGCGCCAGGCGGGGGCGGTGGACGGGGGCGCCGAGGCGCAGCTGCGGGCGTCGGCGTTCCAGGTGGTGAGCATCAGCACCACCACCGGCTACGGCACCGAAGACTTCGACCAGTGGCCCGACGTGCTGCGGCTGATCATGGTGAGCCTGATGTTCGTGGGCGGGATGGCCGGATCCACCGCGGGCGGCATGAAGCTGCAGCGCTGGATCATCTTCTTCAAGGCCACCGTCGTGGAGCTGCGGCGCACCATCAACCCACGCGGCGTGCTGGTCATCCGCATCGGGGATCGCCCGCTGGACCGCGAGGTGGTGAGCAACGTGATGGGCTTCTTGGCCATGTTCATGTTCCTCTGGTTCGTCTCCTCGTTCCTGCTCACCCTCATGGGGATGGACCTGGTGAGCGCCGCCTCGGCGGCGGTGTCGAACCTGGGCAACATCGGCCCCGGGCTCGGCACGGTGGGGCCGGCCCGGAACTACGCCGAGGTACCAGCGGCCGGCAAATGGATCCTCGTGGTGTGCCAGCTGCTCGGCCGCCTGGAGCTGTACAGCGTCATGGTCCTGCTCTACCCCCGCACCTGGCGGCGCTAGTGTTGGGAACGTAGACTTTGTTGTAGACATAGACGACCGCTGCCGGACACCCACTCCCCCGCGCCCCCAGGCCCCACCCCACACTCTAGCTTCCGCTCCAGAATCATGGTAGGGAACGGTTGCGCTGTGCCCAATCCAGTGGGAATAGGTGGGCATGGACATGGGTTAAGGCATAGTACTCAGGCATCTGAGAAGGAGCGCAAAGATGAGAAATAAACTGGTAATTTCAATTGGTTTGATGGCGCTGATGGCCACGCTCGGGGCTTGCGAGAAGCTCAAGCCCATCGGTAAGCGGGGCTCGCGCTCCGGTGCCGCCACGAGTGGATCCAGCGGCGCCGCCGCGTCCGGCGACAAGGTCAAGGTCGAGATGTACGTCATGTCCAAGTGCCCATACGGCGTGCAGGCCGAGCAGGGCTTCCAGCCGGTGCTGGACGAGATCGGCGGCAACATCGACTTCCACCTCGACTACATCGCCACCGAGGAGAACGGCAAGTTCAACGCGCTGCATGGCGAGCCCGAGGTCAAGGGCAACATCCAGCAGCTCTGCGCCCGCAAGCATTACCCGGAGATGGCCAAGTGGACCGGCTTCCTGGCGTGCCAGAACGAGAACTGGCAGCAGATCCCCGAGGGCTGGGAGGCGTGCGCCAAGAAGATGGGCATGGACGAGGCCAAGATGAAGGCCTGCATCGACGGCGAAGAGGGCAAGGACCTCCAGCGCATCTCGCTGAAGAAGGCCCAGGCGGCCAACGCCCAGGGCAGCCCCACCATCAAGATCGGCGGCGAGGAGTACAGCGGCGGCCGGTCAAAGACCGACTTCCTGCGCGCCATCTGCGGCAAGTTCCCCGGCACCAAGCCGGCGGCTTGCACCAACATCCCCGAGGACATCGAGGTCGTGGCCACGGTGCTGACCGACAAGCGCTGCGCCAAGTGTGACATCGGCGGCCTCGAGGGGAACCTGAAGTCCCGCTTCTTCCCGAAGCTGAAGATCAAGACCATCGACTACGGCACCGAGGAGGGCAAGGCCCTGTACAAGGAGCTCGGCGCCAAGTACCTGCCGGTCATGCTCTTCACCGCCCAGGCGGAGAAGGCCGAGAAGTACAGCCAGATCGCCCGCTGGATGGAGCAGAAGGGCAAGTGGAAGCAGCTGCGCATCCCCGCCCAGTTCGATCCCACCGCCGAGATCTGCGACAACAAGAAGGACGACACCGGCAACGGCAAGGTCGACTGCGCCGACGACACCTGCAAGAACAGCCTGATCTGCCGCACCGAGAAGCCGAAGCTGGTTGAGGCGTTCATCATGAGCCAGTGCCCCTACGGCGTGCAGGCCGTCAACGCCATGAAGGAGGTCCTGGAGGCCACCAAGGGCGAGCTCAAGTTCGACGTGCACTTCATCGCGGACAAGACCGAGACCGGCTTCAACTCCCTGCACGGTCAGCCCGAGGTGGACGAGAACATCCGCATGCTGTGCGCCAAGAAGCTCTACCCGGCCAAGAACAAGTGGCTCGACTACTACTGGTGCCGCTTCACCGGCGAGCACTGGCGCAAGGTGGACAACTGGAAGGAGTGCGCCAAGGACGGCATCGACGCCGCCAAGATCCAGAAGTGCTTCGACGGCCCCGGCAAGAAGATGCTGGAGGAAGACATCAAGATCGCCAAGGCGCTGGAGATCACCGGCAGCCCCACCTGGCTGGCCAACAACAAGCACAAGTTCCACGGCATCGCCGCCGAGGCAGTCAAGACCAACGTGTGCCAGCACAACAAGGGCCTCGTCGGCTGCGACAAGAAGCTGAGCGGAAAGACCGAGGCCGCTCCCGCCGGTAGCTGCGGCAACTAGACGCGCCCCGGGGGGCCTCGCGCCCCCCAAAGCGCCCCGCCCTCCCCCGCTCTCCCATTGTCCCCGCTCAGGGCAGCCTTCGTCATCGCCGGACAGGCGGCGCTGTATCGTATCCGAAAGCGCGAAGCCAACAACCTGGTGAGCACGGTCTCGCTGATGGTGGCCTTCCAGCTGCCCCTGGGTGACATGCTCTATCGCACCGTATGGGCGGTGCTGCTGAACCTGTACATCTACCTGATGAACGATTACTGCGACATCGAGCGCGACCTCGGCTCGCCGCAGAAGGACCACGCCAAGGCCCGGTTCATGGCCGACAACCGGCACGCGGCCCGGGGGGCGCTGCTCGGCATGGGCGCCATCCTGCTGGTGGGGGCCATGGCCCACTCGCCGCTGCTGGCCATGGCCTTCGTGGCCAACACTGTGGTGGTGTGGTGTTACTCGGCGTGGTTCAAGCAGGTGCCGATCCTGGACGTGGTGCTGATGTTCATCTGCGGCATCACCATCAGCCTGCCGGGGCTGCCCGAGCATGACCCGCTCGGCCTCAAGGTGGCGGCCATCCTCGGGCTGATCTGCGCCAGCTTTGAGGTGATCCAGGTGATGCGGGACGAACCTGGTGACCGGGCCGCGGGCGTCACAACCACCGCGGTGCTGCTGGGCCGCCGGTTCACGGCCTGGCTGTTCAAGGCCATCGTGGTGGCCGCGGCGGCCTACGTGTCGCTCTGGGTGGGCAGCCTGCTCGGGGTCATCCTGCTGGCGGCGCTGCTCTTCCCGCTCACGCCCGAGCGCGCCGACCGCACCTGGGACCTGTGCCGGGTCCTGTTCGGCGCCGTCTGGTTCGGCGTGCTGGTCCAGGTGTATCTGGGGAGCATCGCCTGATCCTGGCCGGCGACCTGACCGGCCTGACGGTTGACAGTTGACAGTTGGCGGTTGAGCCACGACCGTGAACCGTCAACCGTGAACCGTTAACCAACCCTCCCGGGACCCTGGAGTTGCGCAGCCTCGCACGATTCACCCCCGCCCTGATCTACTCGCTCCACCTGGGGCTGGTGGCCGTGGCGTGCCCCCCTGACCTGCTGTTCGGGGGCGAGCCGGTGTTCGGGGTGGACTACCCCACCCATTACGGGCAGGCCATCGCCCTGGGCGAGTCCCTGAGCAGCGCGGGCCGCACCTGGGCGTACGACCCGTCGTTGCTGGCGGGGCACCCGGCGGGCCTCTTCTTCGACGCCGACAGCAAGGGGCACGGCCTGTTCACGCACCTGCTGTACAGCCTCGGCGTGGACCGCGCGGTGGCCTTCAACCTGTTCGTGCTGCTGTGGCACCTGCTGGCGCCGCTGTGCGTCTGGGGCGCCGCGCGGCTGCTGCGGCTGTCCCCCCGGGCCCGGGCCTTCAGCCTCGGCATGGGCGTGCTGATCTGGCACTTCGACAGCGCCGCCCGCTGGTACTGGTCGGCAGGCATGATCTCGTTTTGCGCGGCGTCCTGCCTCTCGCTGGTCATCGTGGCGCTGTTCTGGCGCATGACCCGCCAGGGCGCGCGGGCCGGCAGGTTCCTGGCGCCGCTGCTGGCGCTGCTGCCCCTGGCGCTGCTGGTGCACGCCTGGGCATTCGCCATCCTGGCGGTGCCGCTGGTGGGCATCTACGTAAGCGCTGCCCGGGACAGGAGCCTCGGCGCGGCAGGCCACGGGCGGGTCTGGCTGCTGGCGGCGGTGGCCCTGGGCGCCAACCTGTTCTGGTTGCTCCCGGCGCTGCAGCACGCCGGGCTCATGGCCGGGTCGGGCCGCGGCGGCCAGGCGTTCCCCCTCACCCTGCTCACCGACCTGCTCGGCATCTACCACGACCCGTTGGTGGGGGGCGTGATCCCGACGCTGACCTTCTTCCGCTTCGCCGCCCTGGGCGCCGCCCTGCTGACCCTCTGGCGCTGGCGCCGCGACGGCGACGAGCGGCTCTTCGGCGTGGGCCTGGCCCTGGGCTGGCCCCTGGCCATCGCCTACCTGTTCGCCCTGATCCCGGGGTTACGGGAGACCGAGCCGTACCGGTTCAACCTGCCGGCGTCCCTGTGGGGCGCGGTGGCCGCCGGCCCCTGGCTGGCCGACACCCTGCGCGGGCGCACCTGGCGCGAGCTGCCCGGCAAGCTGCGGCCCGCGGCGGCCCTCGTGCTGTTGCTGCTGCTGCCCTGGGCCGCGCGGCAGGTGCTCTACTTCTTCCCCGAGGTGATGCCCTCGCCGAAGCAGGTCAGCGTGCCGGAGACGGCGCAGCTTCACCCGGAGGCGCTGCAGCCGGAGAGCCGCTACCAGCCGTTTCGCCACCAGGCCACCCCCGATGACTTCAAGCAGCTGTCCAGCTACATCAAGGAGGAGCTGAAGGAGCCAGGCCGGGTGCTGGTGGAGTACTGGGTGCTGGGGGAGTACCTGCGCTGGGCCACCGCGCGCCAGATCCTGGGCGGGTTCCCGGATCGGCGCATGGTGCACCAGGCCGCCAACATCTTCCGCCACCTGCCCGACCCGCGGCACAAGGGCCAGGCCCTGGCCGACTACCTCGTGCGCTACAACGTGCGGTATGTCGTCGTGACCGTGCCGCACCCCGCGGTGGAGAAGCGCCCGGAGCTGATGACCCTGGTGCAGGTCATCGGCCTGCACCGGATCTACCGCGTGCGCCACCTGGGCGACGAGTTCGAGGCCGGCTCGGGCCGCATCACCGCCAGCCTAAACCGGCTGGTCATCGAGGACGCCCGGCCCGCTGAAGACACCCAGATGCTCCAGATCAGATACCACTACATGGACACCCTGCGCTGCTCGCCAGGCTGCCGCCTGGAGCGGGTGTCCTTGCCCCACGACGAGGCCGGGTTCATCAAGGTCGTGGGCCAGCCCCGGCTCCCCCGCCGGGTGGTGATCGAGAACGGATATTGAGCGAGCGCCCGCCCCATAGCAGCAAGCCGGAGCCGGTGGACCGGCCCTGGCCGGCCCGCGCCCTGCTGGCCTGCGCGGTGCTGCTGCACCTCGGCCTGACATACCACTTCGCCCCGCCCGCGGTGATGCTCGAGGACAACCCGGTCAACGCCATCGACTACTCGCTGCATGTCTACCAGGTGGACCGGGCGCGCAAGGCGTTCGAGGGGTGGGGTGAGTTCTGGTCCTACGACCCGCAGGTGCTGGCCGGCCAGCCCGCCGGCGCGCTGGAGGACCTCACGTCCCGGGGCATGGAGCTTTTCGTCATCGGGCTGACCTCCCTCGGCGTGGCCCAGGGGCTGGCGTTCAACCTGTTCATCCTGCTGATCCACCTGCTGGTGCCGCTGTGCGCCTGGCTCACGGCCAGGCTGCTGGGCCTGGATCGCTGGCAACGCGCCACGGCGGTGCTGCTCTGGGTGCTGCTGTGGTACTTCGACAGCTTCTTCCGCTGGACCTGGTACTGCGGGATGATCTCCTGGGCCGGCGCGTCGTGCATGGCGCCGGTGCTGGTGGCGCTGGTGTACAACCTGGTGGAGCGGGAGCGCCCCTGGCTCTGGCTGGTGGCCGCGCCCCTCGCCGCGCTGCTGGTGACGGTGCACCCCTTCGCCGCCTTCGCCGCGGCGCCCCCTTGCGCGGTGATCTACCTGCGCCGGGTTCGCATCCTCGCGCCGAAGCACCACCTCGGGCTGGCGCTCACCGTCGGGCTGGTGGTGGCCTCCCAGGTGCCGTGGCTCATCACGGCCGGCCGCTTCGCCCACTACCTCACCGAGCTCAAGAGCTTCCTGATGCCGCCGCTGTACGGCGTGCTGGCCGACTACCTCGACCTGCTGCGTGACCCGTGGGACAGCGGCGCGGCCCCGGTGCGCACCCTGTTCCGGTTTCTGGCGCTGGCAGCGGGGCTGGTGGGGCTCTGGCGCTGGCGGCGGGCGCAGGACCCGCGCTGGGTTCCCCTGGCCCTCATGGGCCTCGGGCTGCTGCTGGTGGCCCACGCCGGCCGCCTGCTGCCGTTTCTGGGCAAGACCCAGCCGTACCGCCAGATCATCCCCGCGGTGTTGATCCTGGCCATGCCCGCCGCGGCGGCGCTGGCCCGTAGCTTTCAGGACCTGAAGGTCAGGCGGCTCACCCCCGGCGCGCGGGTGCTGCTGCTGCTGGCGCTGGTGCTGCTGGCGCCCCGGGTCGTGCGCACCGTGATGGTGACCATCCCGGGGCTCATCCCGGAGCGCCCCCGCCTGGTGCCCGGGCAGGGGCCGGTGGGGCCCAAGATCGAGCCGCTGACCGGGAACCACGCCGTGCCCTTCCCCGCCCTGAGGCACTACGGCACGCCGCCCCACTACCAGAAGATCCGCGACTGGCTGGTCAAGCACCACGCCGGCAGAGGGCGCGTGCTGACCCAGGACTGGATCATGAGCGAGTACCTGGCCTGGTCCACCGACCTGCCGCTGGTGGGCGGGCTGGAGCAGCGGGCCTTGCAGCACGCCGACGCCCACCTGTTCCAGCATTACCCCATGGGCAAGGCGCCGCGGGACTGGACCCGGGCCTACCTGGAGCGCTACGCCGTGGGCTTCCTGGTGGTCAAGGCGCCCATGCCGGACCTGGAGTGGCAGAAGGAGAACCTGGAGTTCGTGGTTCTCATCGACGGGCACCGCATCTACCGCAGCCGCATCCAGCCGGGTTACTTCCTGCGCGGCGCGGGCAAGGTGGCGAGCCAGGCGCTCAACAGCGTCAAGATCCGCGACGCCTCGGGGCCGGAGGTGGTGCTGCGCTTCCACTGGATGGAGACCCTGCGCTGCCGTCCCGGGTGCGCGGTGGAGCGCTTCGCCGTGGACGGCGACCGGGTCGGGTTCATCCGGGTCAAGGACCCGCCCGCCGCCTTCGAGATCTACAACAGCTACACCTGGCCCGAGGGCTGATCATTGCCTCGCGGCCCCTGCCGCCCTAACGTGGATGGATGCACAACGAGACGCCGGCGCCCCGGGTGATCATCCGGCACTGCGACGCCTACGACGCTGACAGGATCCAGGCCATGGTCACCGAGGGCCTGGATGAGCTGGGCCTGCGCCCCTTCGGCCGCACCCTGGTCAAGCCGAACCTGGTATCGGCGGGGCCGCAGTTCCGCCACGCCCACACCCGCCCCGAGCTGGCCGAGGGCGTCCTGCGGGCGTTGAAGGCCGCAGGCGGCGGCGACATGGAGGAGCTGGCGGTGGGCGAGCGGTGCGGCATCACCATCCCCACCCGCTACGCCTTCGCCCAGTCAGGCTTCGACGAGATGCTCGCCAGGGTCGGCGGGGTGAAGCGCTACCTGTTCGACGAGGTGCAGCAGGTGGAGATCCCGTACCGCCACCCGGACCGGCTGCGAGACTTCGTCTTCACGCCGGAGCCCATCGCGAAGGCCGACTTCTTCGTCAACATGCCCAAGTTCAAGGCCCACCCCTGGACCACGGTGACCTTCTCGCTGAAGAACTACATCGGCATCCAGGACGACCGGCACCGGCTCATCGATCATGACCACCGGCTCGACGAGAAGATCGCCGACCTGCAGCACATCATCCAGCCGCAGTTCATCGTCATCGACGCCATCACCGCCGGCGAGGGGCGCATGCTCACCCCCAAACCCCGTGAGCTGAACCTGGTCATCATGGGCAACAACCAGGTGGCCTTCGACTCCGTGTGCTGTCACATCCTGGGGCTCGACCCGCTGAGCGTGGACCATATCCGCCTGGCCGCCGAGCGGGGGTTCGGCCCCACCGACCTGGACGCGATCCAGGTCACCGGGGACGTGACCATCGCCGAGGCGCGCGCCCGCACCGAGGGGTTCGAGGTGGGACTTGTCCGGGTGGAGAAATACTTCGAGGGCACCAACATCTCGGCCTACGCCGGGCCGCCGCCAGAGCCGGAGCGCACCGACTACTGCTGGGGCGGCTGCCCGGGCGCCATCGAGGAGGCCATCGAGATCCTGCGCCAGTTCGACGAGCAGTGCGACGAGCAGATGGCCCGGCTGCACGTGGTGTTCGGCGCCTACGAGGGCCCGATCCCCGCCGCAGAGGGGGAGAAGGTGGTGTTCATCGGCGACTGCGCCACCTGGCAGGGGGAGCTGTGGGGGCAGCAGGTGGAGGTGGAGAGCCGGTACCAGGACCGGCGCACCAAGAACCCGTACCATGTCAAGCACGAGGGCATCTACGCCAAGCTGATCTCGGTGCTGGGCAAGATGCGGCGGGCCAAAAAGGCCCCCCACGTGCGGCTCTCCGGCTGCCCGGTGAGCGTGTCGGAGCAGGTGATGGCGCTGTCCAGCATCGGCGGCGTCAAGAACCCGATCTTCGATCCGGCCGAGGGGGTGCTGTTCAACAAGGCTTACCTCGCCTGGCGGCTGATGTTGGCCTGGCGCGCGCTCACCGGGCGGCGCTACCAGAGGTCGGGCGAGTGTCCGCGGGGCAAGGCGGCGGCGCTGCTGCCCGCCGCGTCGGAGGCCACCGAGGAGGAAGCGTAGCCCGGCTCAGGGCGCCAGCCGCCTGCCGAGCTGGTGCTCGTACAGCGACTTGGGCCACAGGGTGGCTGCCTTGCCCTTGCCCTCCACGAAGTCCTCCGGCTTGGAGCCGCCCGCGTTGGGGTGCAGCAACGAGGTGACCACCTTGAGCTGCGGGCCGGTGCCGATGACATGGCCCCAGCCGTACTGCATGCTAAAGATGGTGCCCTTGCCGACGTTGTTCCAGAAGGCGCACTCGGTGGACGTGTGGCCCGCGCCCGAGCTCCAGGAGCCGCGGTTGCCCGCCAGCCAGCCGTCGTTGAGCGTGCAGGAGTCCACCAGGTTCGCCATGGCCAGCGAGTGGTGGTATTCGCTGTAGGCCGGCAGGGCCACCGGGAAGCCCGCCACCAGGGTGACCGACTTGCTGCCGGTGCTGGTGCAGCGCAGGAACACGCACCCGGTGGTGCCGAAGTCCCAGTTCTGGATCAGGTTGTGCCGGCCGTCGACGGCGATGGTGTCCGCCACCAGCACCTCGTTGCTCCGGGTGATGTGCACCAGGTAGCCGTTGCCGCCGCCGCCGCGGTTCTGGGGGTTGGCGAAGGAGCACTTGCTGATGGTCACGCGCTTGGAGTCCACCACGCGCACCCCGCCGCTTTGCAGGTGGTAGTGCGTCTTGTCCCCGGCGGTCCAGCCCGTGGCGCCGGGCGATTGCACGGAGGCCACGTCCCGCAGCCAGCAGTCCTTGACCTGGTTGAAGCCGAGGGCGTGGGCCTGCTTGTTGGCCCAGGCGTCCTTCCACTTCACCGCGTTGGAGACCCCGAGCGACTCCACCCCGCACTCGCGCAGGTAGCCGCTCTCCAGCTTCACGCTCGCCTTGTCCGAGACCTTGGCGGCGTAGCGCAGGGGGATGTCGAGGGTGACCCGGTGAGGCGTGGCCTTGGTGTCCACCGCCACCACGGTGCGGCGGAACATCGCCTTCCACTGGTTGTAAAACGGCTTCCACAGGCCGGTCATGCCGTGGGCCTTGACGAAGGCCGGCGTGATGACCCACCCCACGCTCACCTCGTCGCCCACCTTCACGCCGGCGGCGCTGGCCACGCGCACCACCTTGGAGCGGGCCACCCCGTCCTTGGCCAGGAAGATCTCCTTGGTGCGGGTGATCTTCCCGGAGAACGTAATGTGGCTGCTGTAGGACATGCCCTTGTGCGACGTGAAGTGCAGCTTGGTCTTGGTGGGCCCGGCGCCGCGCAGCACCACGTATGAGCTCTTGACCGTGATCTTGCCGTCCATGCGGTAGGTGCCGGCGGGGATGTAGACCACGCCGCCGCCCGCCGCGGACGCCGCGTCCACCGCCTTTTGCACCGCGGCGGTGGCGTCCTTCTTTCCGGTGTTGTCCGCGGCGTGGGCCTTCACCACGTCGTGGAGCTTGCCCGGCGGCTTGGTCGGGAGCTTGACCTCACCGCGCTGGTAGCCGGCGTAGGAGAAGTCGTGCAGGTAGCGCCCCTTGCTGTCGGGGCTCTGGGCCGGGGTCCAGCCCGGCGGGTAGAGCGTACTGCACCACTTGCCGGCGGGGCAGGCGGGGCCGGCGTCCACGGCCGCCTGATCCGCGGCGAGGAGATCTGCCGCGGCCTGGTCGGCCAGCGCGATGTCCGCGGGGGGCCCGTCCGGGGCAACGACGTCCCGGGCCGGGCCATCCGGGGCCGCTCCGTCGCTGGCTGGCAGGTCCAGGCGGGCCTGATCCGTGGCCATGTCCCGGGCCAGGTCGGGCGCGCCTGCTTCGACCGCCGCATCGCTGGCCGGCGCGGTCTCGCGCGAGCCGCAGGCCAAAGACAGGATCGAGAGGGCGAGGAGGGCGGGGCGAAGCATCACGCCCCACTTTACAGCAGGCGGGGTGCTACTCGCGCAGGTTCTTGAACATCACGTCTTCCCAGTAGCCCGTGTGCAGCTTGGCCACCTGGGAGAAGACCTGCTTGCCTGCGGTGTGCCGCAGGGCAGTGTCCGCCATGCCGCGGGCGGCGCGGATGCTCAGCGAGGTCACCGGCTTCATCATGAAGCCGGCGGGGGTCTTCTCCAGCAGCGAGCGGCCCATGTTGAACAGGCGCCGGCCCGTGGCCATGGGCTTGACCGAGCGGGCCATGGGCTCGACGAACTCGCTGGCGCCGCGGGTGACGTAGAACTCCTCCAGGGAGATGCTGCCGTCGCCGTTGCGGCGGGCGCGCACGCGCAGGGCCCCGTCCGTGGTGCCGGGGAAGGGGCCGCGGAGCTTGTCCGGGTTGAGGAAGTGCCCGGTGAACTCGGCCAGGTCCTTGCCAGCCTTGATGGAGGAGCGGTGGATCACCATCTGGAACTTGGCGGGCGCCAGCACGGCATCGCTGTTGGGCACCGGCCGAACTCCGGCCACCTCCACGATGATCTTGTCGGCCGCCTTGTCGGTCAGCGGGGACTTGAGCGCCCCGAGCCGGCCATGGGCGCGGGTGCCGGGCTCGATCCACTTGCCGCCCTTCTTCAGCGCCACCACCTTCATGCGCGGGCCGTTGCCCTTCTTGCCCGCGCAGGCGCCGCAGAAAAAGCCGTCCAGCAGCCGGCTGGCGATGTCTTTGGGCCCCTTGCGGTAAGTGGACCGGTGATCCACCACCCAGACCTGCTTGCCCCGGGCGTCCTTGCCGATGAACGCGGTGGTGCCGGGGCGGACCTTCTCGCGATGCTGCGGCCTGAAGTTGCGCGGCATGTTCCCACGAACCAGGTAGCGCGGCGCCGAACCGGAGGCTCGGATCAGGCGCGTGGCCTCGGGGCTCAGCCCCCCGGTGCCGCGGGCGTCTGCCAGGGTCGGGTGCAGGAGCAGTGAGAGCAGGGTTGCTGTGGCCAGAGCGCGCATGCGCGATTAAAAAGCAAGGATCGTACCAGGATCGTGCAACGAAATGATTCAGGAAATCGCGAGTGCTGACAGCCGTCATCATCGAATATCGGAGCAACCCGCCACCCGTGGAATCCTGGTATAGTGGCCCGCTCCGGAAGCGATCATGGCAATCGAAGACATCTCAAGCCGCCGCTACCACGTCATCCTCGGCGCGGTGCTGGCCACGCACCTGGGCCTGGTCCTGCTGGCTTGCCCGCCATCGGTGCTGTTCGGCGACACCCCCTTCGGCTCCCCGGATTACCAGACCCACTATCAGCAGACCAACACCATCCGCGAAGCCCTGAGCGAGCATGGCCATTTCTGGGCGTACGATCCAAACATGCTGGCTGGGTTCCCTGCCGGCCTGTTCTTCGATGTGGACAACAAGGCGCACTTCCTGTTCACCGTCGGGCTGATGAAGCTGGGAGTGGCCCAGCCCGCGGCGTACAACCTGTTCGGGTTCCTCTCGGTCTTGCTGGCCCCGGTCAGCGTGCTGCTCTTCGCCTGGCTGCTCGGCCTCGGTCGGGCGGCGCGCCTGTGGGCCGTGGGGCTGGCCGCCCTGCTCTGGTACTTCGACTCCGGGCCCCGCTTCGCCTGGTCGGTGGGGATGATCTCGTACGCCACCGTGGCGCACACCACGTTGCCAGTGATCGGGCTGTTTCACCGGCTGCTGCGAGGCGGGTCATGGCGGTACTTCTTGCCCCTGGTTGTCCTGCTGCCGTTGCAGATGCTGATCCACGTATGGGCCTTCGCCATCCTGGTCGGGCCCCTGGTGATCCTGTACCTCGTGCGCTGGCGCGGGCTGGGCGCCCGGGGTCACCTGCAGGTCTGGGCGCTGGCCGCGGCGGGCCTTGGGGCAAACCTGTACTGGCTTTGGCCCGCGGTGATGCACCTGGAGATCCTCTCCCCGTCCGCGCGGCTCGGACAGGCCACGCCGGTCTACTTCCTGTCGGACTACCTCGGCATCGTGCTCAACCCGATGCACACCGGCTTCATCATGCAGCACACCTTCTTCCGCTACCTCGCCCTGGCCGCGGCGCTGCTCACCCTGGTGGGCTGGCGGCGCGACGGGGACTCGCGCTTCCTCGTGGGCGCCGTGACCACGGGGTGGCTATGGGGCATCAGCTACCTCGGCGCCTGGGTTCCGGGGCTGGAGCAGACCGAGCCGTACCGGTTCGTCGCCGCGGCCCTGCTCAGCTCCGCGACCCTGGCGGGCCCGTGGCTCTGCAGCGCGCTGAGCCTGGAGCGGCTGCGACAGCTCCCGGCGACGGCGCGGCCCCTGCTCATCGTTGCGCTGGTGCTGATCCTGCCGAGGCCCCTGGGAGAGATCACCTTCTTCGTGCCCGAGCTCACCGCGCCGTTCCGCGGGGATGCGCCGGAGGGGGAGCCCGCCGTATCCCGCGGTGAAGGGGCGCCGGCCGCTGGCGACACTACTGCGCCCTACCGGCTGGTGTCCGTGCCCGAGGACTGGCAGCAGCTCGCCGCCTACTTGCGGGATGTCGGGACCGCGCCCGGCAGGGTCCTGACCCAGGAGTGGTACCTCGGCGAGTACCTGCGTTGGGCCACGGACCGGCCCATCCTGGGCGGCTTCCCGGACCGCCGCACCATCCATGAGAGCTCCTACCTGTTCCGAAAGTCCGACGACCCGCGCATGGACAGCCGGCAGGCCCTGGCGGACTACCTGGTGCGCTACAACGTGCGCTACGTCGTCATGAGCGGGCTGTATGTGGCCAAGGTGGAGTCGCGCAAGGAGCTGATGGAGCCGGTGAAGATGATCCGGCACCACCGCATCTACCGCGTGCGGCACCTCGGGACCTATCTGGCGAGCGGCGCGGGCAAGGTCTCGGCCGGGCTGAACCGGATCACCGTGAGCGAGGCGCGGCCGCATCACGGGACGCAGGAGATGATCCTGCGGTTCCACCACCTGCGTACCCTGCGCTGCAAGCCGGCCTGCCGGCTGGAGCCGGTGGACCTGAGCGACAGCGAGGCCTCCTTCATCAAGGTCGTGGGGCAGCCGAAGCTGCCGGGGCGGTTCGAGATCTACAACGCCTACTGAGGTCTTCGCCGGGCGCAACAATCCGATGGAGCTGCCGATAACCGCTGGTGAACCGGGGAATACCCGGGGACGGCTGGGGGGTCAGGCTGCGATGAAGAGCCAGCGCTGGCCCCGTAGGAGCGGGGGTTGGGGCGCGCTCTGCAGCCGGGCGCCCGCGCAGGTGATTGGGAGGACCGGCGCGGGTCAGGGCAGACCAGGGATCACTCACATATTTGGGTGGGGCCCCCGGCCGGGTGCGCCCGCCACCGTGCCCCCACCACCGTGCCCCCACCAGCTATCCCCCCTCCCCCTCTCGCCGCCGCCCCACCCGCCACGCCACCAGCCACATCACCCCGCACAGCCCGAGCAGGGGCCAGTCCCCTGCGTGGCTGTAAGGCGCCCCGCCCGGCGCCAGCGGCAGCTCGGCGGTGATCACCCCCGGCCCTTGCTCGAAATGATCTCGCCGCGCAAGCACCACGCCGCGCGCCGAGACGATGGCGCTGATGCCGTTGCTCGCCGCGCGGATGACCCCGTAGCGGTTCTCCATGGCGCGGAAGATGCTGTTCTCGAGGTGGTAGTCCTTGACGAAGATCCAGTCGTTGGTCGGTACGGCCACCATCTGCGCCGCTCGCCTGCCGTGGGCCCGCGCCAGGTCGGTGAAGTTGTCGTCCTGACAGATCATGCCGCCCAGCCGCGCGCCCGCGGCCATCAACAGCACCAGCTCGCCTTTTCCAGCGCGGTACTCCTCCATCATCGGGATCAGGTGGGTCTTGCTGTACTCGCCCCGCAAGGTCCCGCCCGCGTCGATGAACGCGATGCGGTTCTCGTCCGCGCCCCGGTCGAAGTAGCCCACCGCGAGCCAGACCCCGCGCCCCCGCGCCAGGGCCGAGAGCGCCTCCATGTGCGCCGCCTTGTTATCGGGCCCCAGCCAGAACCCCACCTCCGGCGACACCACCAGCTTCGCGCCCGCGGCCGCCGCCTCCGCCAGCAGCGGCCGGTACACCCGTTCCAGCAGCGCGCTCGCCCCGGACACCCCGCGCTCCTCCAGCTGGGCCCGGGTCCAGCCCATGGCCGCGACCTTCACCCGCGCCGCCGGCGGCTCGGACCAGTAGGATGCGTTGACGCCCCCTACCAGCGCCAGCAGCCCGGCGAGCGCCAGCAGCACCCTGCCCCGTCGCTGCCGCTGCACCGCCGCCCGCACCGCCAGCGCCTGGACCGCGACCACCACGAACACCACCCCCGGCACCCCGACCAGCGCCACGAACTGAGCGCCCGGCGGGAAGGCGCTCCACACGCGGACGAAGCTCTGAGCGGTGCCCCAGATCGGCACCAGGGTGAAGTCGATCCACTCCACCAGCATGGCCGCCGCCGCCGCACCCAGGGCGCCGATGATGCCCCCCGCGCGCAGCGCCCACCACGCCCCGAGGGAGGTGAGCATCCAGATGAGCGACAGGTAGAGCCCGAGCCCGGCGGCCATGGCCACGGGGAACTGGAGCAGGATGGCCAGCGGCACGTTGAAGGTCAGCGACAGCAGCAGCCCGGCGAGCAGCGCATGTCGGGCTCTGGAGACATGGCGCTCCAGCGCCACAAGCCACGGAATCAGCGCCACCGCCTGCAGCGGCCAGGCGTGGACCGGGAAGTCCGACAGGAAAAGCAGCCCCCCGCTCACCAGGGGCAATATGTAGCGCATCCAGGTCATCCATCACGCCGGTCAACGCCAGCGCCAGCCGCCGCCCACCGCTCCATGTCATACTTGTCTTCAGAGTACCTCAAAGGGGGAAAGAGACGTGACGCTGATGAAACCCTTTCTGCTCATCCTGGTGCCGCTGCTTCTGTCGCCGGCGGCCTGCGCGCCCTACCACGCGGGCGGCCGCCCCGTATCTGTCATCGCCCAGGCCCCGCCCCCGCCGCACCACGAAGCGGTCCCGGTCCAGCACCGCCATGGCACAGTCTGGGTGGCCGGCTACTGGTACTGGAACGGCGCGCGCTATGTCTGGATCCCCGGCAGGTGGCTCACGCCACCCCGGGCGGGCATGGTCTGGTACGTGGGGGGCTACACCGTGTATGGCCACGGCTACGCCTGGTCATCCGGCTACTGGGGCTACATGGATCACCAGCCAGCGGTGGTCTACGTGCACCGCCGCCGACACCCGAGGCACTACCACGGTGGCTACCGCCACCGGCGAGGGCACCGGGCCCACGGACATGGCCACGCCCACAGCAGCGGCCACTCTCATGCCCAGCGCCGCCCCCATCGCCGCGGCCGGGTGAGCGCGCCGGCGCACACCGTCCACCGCGCGCCACACCGCAGCGGCCGGCTCGCGGCGCCCCCGGCCAGCGCAGGGGGCCAGCCGAGCCCCATGGTGATGGGACGGGATCGACGCCGCGGCCGCATGAGCGCGCCGCCGCCTGCCCCGTCGCGCCGCGGCAGGCGAGCAGGTCCTGCCCCGGCCAGAGAGCCGGCGCCATCGCCAGGGCGCCGCGGGCGAGCGCCAGCCCCTCCCGCCGAGTAGCGTGGGCAGCCCTTCTGTGCGTTAATCTGCCTCCATGAGCAGCGTGGACTGCGACGCAGTGGTCATCGGCGCGGGGGTGGTAGGCCTGGCCGTGAGCGCGCGCCTGGCCCGGCGCGGCGTGCAGGTGATGCTGCTGGAACGCCACGAGGGTCCAGGCCGGGAAACCTCCAGCCGAAACAGCGAGGTGATCCACGCCGGGATCTACTACCCGACCGGCTCCCTCAAGGCGCGCCTCTGTGTTGAGGGCAGCCGGCGGCTCAAGCGCTTCTGTGATGACCACGGCGTGCCCAGGCGAACGCCTGGCAAGCTCATCGTGGCGGTGGAGCAGGATGAGATCCCGGAGCTCGAACGCCTGGCTGCCCTGGGCAACGAAAACGGCGCCGCCGACCTCCGCTTGTTGGAGGGCCCCGAGGTCCGGGCGATGGAGCCCCACGTGCGCGCCGTCGCCGCGCTCCACTCCCCGGGCACCGGGATCGTGGATTCCCACGAGCTGATGAAGGCCCTCGAGGCGCAGGCGCGCGGCGCTGGCGGCCATGTGGCCTACCGGTGCGCGGTGACCGGCATCCACCGGCAGAAAGATCACTACAGCGTCAGGGTCAGGGATCCTGCGGGCCAGGAGGCGATCACCTGCCGCGCGGTGATCAACTGCGCCGGCCTGGAGGCTGATCGGGTGGCGGCCCTGGCAGGCGCGCCGACAGAACCGCTGCGCTGGTGCAAGGGCGCGTACTTCACCCTGGGCGGGCCCTGGTCTCGTCGGGTGAAGCGCCTGATCTACCCAGCCCCCAATCCCCGCCTCACCAGCCTGGGCATCCACCTGACCCTCGACCTGGCAGGCCGCACCAGGCTGGGCCCAGACGTCACGTATGTGGCGCGTGACGACGTGACCCTCGACGTGGATCCGTCTGCAGCCAGCAGATTCCACGAGGCTGCCAGCCGCTACCTTCCCGGCATCACGGTGGACCAGCTCTCCCCGGACACCGCCGGCATCCGGCCCAAACTTCAGGGGCCTGACGACCCGTGGCGGGACTTCGTGGTGCGTGAAGAATCTGCTGCAGGCTTGCCCGGACTGGTCAACCTGCTCGGCATCGAGAGCCCTGGACTGACCAGCTGCCTGCCTCTTGCAGATCTCGTTGTTGACACGCTGCGTCACCTGTTGTAGTTGCGCAGAGTGTCATTGAATCATTGTGTAAGAATCCAACTCTACTGAGACGCCAGGATGTGGTTGACAGCGCACAAAAGGCCCGCTCATTACACTCCCACTGGATTTTGTGCGATCCCGTGCTCGTATCCCCGGGCTCTGGAACCCAATATAGGGTGGAATTTTTCAACACCAGGAGGATTATCTGGGGTTGACATGTTCCAGCTTGGGGGTAACATTACATCCACATTGTAACGGTGTCACAGACGAGGTAAGGGATGAAATACAACGCGGTCAAAGTTTTTTCAGCGACCAAGGCGAGAGACCGAGAGCACCTCGGTGACCGTCTGACCGACTGGCTCGACGATCATCCCGAGGTGAGCGTGATTGACACGGTGGTGACACAGAGTTCTGACAAGGAGTTTCACTGTTTGAGCATCACGATCTTCTACCAGTCCGCTGGCGGAAGCGATGCACAGGCTGTGGCTTTATAAGGCAGGGACCCTACCCCATATCCTTCCTCCTTCCCTTTTCCCGTTGTACCGCCCCCCGGTGGGTGTAATGAGTTCCTACCCTGCCCGCCCGTCGGGGGGAGGTCTATTAGCTTCCTGCTTCTGAAATCCTCAGGTCAGGGAGACCGTGATCCCGAAGCAGATGGCACCGACCAGCAGGAAGATGCCCAGGTATCTCGCTAGAAGTTTCATCACCACTCTGTTAGTTGACTGCAAGGCTCGTTCCGTTTGATCCAAACGCGTCAGACCCCCTGCTGGCCTGAAATACATTGAGAAAATTGGATCGGCGGCGTCAACCTGAGAGGCTGCAGCCTGACATGAGTGTCATGGGTGTGGCGAAGATCTCACACTCGGCGCGTCAGATTTCCCACTCAGTGCATGGGGTAGACGAACGGCGCCACCGATGAGCTCTCCAGCAAAAACATCAGGCCCACCAGGATCAACAGGATGATGATGAGAGGCACCAGCCACCACTTCTTCTCGTTGACGAGGAAGGAGATGAACTCGCGAAAGATCCCGGGCTGTCCGCTGTCTTCGTTATCTGGCATGTGACTCCAGCGATGATTTCACAGCTCCCCCCCGGGTGCAAATGTTGCCCGCCCACAGGCGGTACTTGGCAGGCGGGGTTGCGGGGAGAGCCGCGGGTAGGATACTACCGTTGACCATGTCGGACGGCTCTCCCGAAAACCCGAAGGACACTTATTCGCAGCGGCTGGTGCTGCGCCGCCGGGCGCTCAAGGCGCGAGAGCGCACCGACGCCCGCCTGTCCAACGCCCGGCTCGGCGTGTTCATCGCCGGGCTCGGCCTCGGCGCCTACCTGCTGTGGGGCGACGGGCTCAACCCCGTGTGGCTCGCGCTGCCCGGCGCCTGCTTCCTGGTGCTCGTGGTCTTGCACGACCGCGTCATCCGCCGCCTGGAGCGAGCCCGAGACGCGGTGACCTACTACCAGCGCGGCCTGGACCGCCTCGCCGACAACTGGCAGGAGCACGGCATCGCCGACGAGAGCTACTGCCCCGACGACCACCCCTACGCCGCTGACCTGGACTTGTTCGGGCGCGGCTCCCTTTACCAGCTGCTGTGCGCCGCCCGTACCCGGGCCGGCGAGGAGACCCTGGCCGCGTGGCTGTTGACCCCCGCGCCCATCCAGGAGGCTCGCAGACGCCAGGCCGCGGTGCAGGAGCTCACCAGCCGCCTCGACTTGCGCGAGGATCTGGCCCTGCTGGGTGGCGGCGTCCGGGCGCGAGTGCGGCCCGGAGCCCTGGAGCGCTGGGCAGACGAGGCCCCCTTCTTCCCCGGCGCGGTGGGAGGCGCCATGCGCGCCGCCTCCATCCTGATCCCCCTCGGGGCGGTGGCCGCCGCGGTGGCCTGGGCCGCCGACGTGGCCGGCGGCGCCATGCTGCTGGTGGCGCTGGTCATCTCCTGGGCCTGCCACCGGCTGGTCAAGGGTCGCCTGGAACGCCTGATGGCCGGCGTGGATCGAGCAGAGCGGGATCTCGTGGTGCTGGGGCGGCTGCTGGCGCGCCTGGAGACCGAGCCGATGCAGGCGCCCATGTTGGCCGAGCTGGCGGCGACCCTCGGCCGCGACGGAGTGCCCGCCGCGGCGGCCATCCGCAAGCTGAGCCGCCTGGTCAGCCTGCAAGACTCAATGAAGAACGCCTTCTTCGCCCCGGTCGGGCTCGCCCTGATGTGGTTCTTTCACACCGGCCTGGCCATCGAGCGCTGGCGCCTGCGCCACGGGTCTCGGGTCAGCGGCTGGCTCGCGGCGGTGGGCCAGCTCGAGGCGCTCTCCTCCCTGGCGGGGTACGCCTACGAGCGGCCGGATGACCCGTTCCCCGAGCTGCAGGAGCAGGGGCCGCTGCTGGAGGCCGAGGCGCTGGGCCACCCGCTGCTGCCGCGCAAGGCGTGCGTGCGCAACCCGGTTCGGCTGGACCAGGACCGGCGCATGCTGGTGGTCAGCGGCTCCAACATGTCCGGCAAGAGCACCCTGCTGCGCACCGTCGGCGTCAACGCGGTGCTGGCCCAGGCCGGCGCGCCGGTCATGGCCGCGCGCCTGGCCATGTCCCCGCTGATGCCGGGCGCCACCATCCGGGTGCAGGACTCGCTGCAGCGCGGCGCCTCCCGGTTCTATCAGGAGATCAGCACGCTGAAGCTGCTGATGGACCTCACGAGCGAGCAGCCCCCGCTGCTCTTCTTGCTCGACGAGATCCTGCACGGCACCAACTCCCAGGACCGCCGCGTGGGGGCGGCGGCGCTGCTCGAGCGCATGCTCGACGCGGGGGCCGTGGGCCTGGTCACCACCCACGACCTCGCCCTGTCCGAGGAGATCGACCGCTTCGGCGGCCGCGCGGCCAACGTGCACTTCGTGGATCAGGTGAGCGACGGCCAGCTCAGCTTCGATTACAAGGTGCGCGACGGGGTGGTCAGCCGCTCCAACGCCATCGCGCTGATGCGCTCGGTGGGTCTACCCGTCTGAGGCCAACGCCTTGAGCCGGGCCACCTCGTCCAGGTCCACCCGCAGGTGCAGGTTCAGCTTGAACGGCTCGCTGGAGAACTCCCCCGGCTCCGACTCGTAGAGGATCGCTGTCACCGGGCCGACCTCCCAGCTGTGATCACCCTCGCCGCCCGAGTCCCCCGGGCCGAGCAGCGCCTGCAGCCCGGGCATGAACCTGTCCAGGTCGAAGCGGGCGTACCCTTCGTCCCCCGCGTACCCGATCTCCAGCACGCTGGTCAGCTCGCGCAGCTCGCGATCCATGTGCTCGCTCTTCCAGAACCGGCAGTAGACGCTCTGCAGCAGCCCGTCGAAGGCCGGCTTGCGCCAGGTGTACTGCCGGTAGTGCCGGTTCTCCTCCACGTGGGGATCGTGGAAGGCAGCCACCCGCGCCTCGTCCCAGCCCCACTCCAGCACCTGGCTGTCGTCAAAGGGGAAGCCGAACCTGAGCCGCACGTTGGTCAGCCAGTCCATGGGCGCGCCGCCGCGAGGCCCCCGGCGCTTCAGTACGCCCGGCCCAGCCGCTCCAGCACGAGGTCAGCGTCGCCGAGCTTCTGCATCAGCGCGTCCGCCTCGTCGCCGAGCTCCTTGACCACCGCCCGGGCCGAGTGCACCTCCCTGGCGCCGAGGATGTAGCAGGGCCTGCCGTGCTGATCGAGGTACAGGCCATCGCGGGGCACCTCGGGGGTCATATCGTCGTACTGATTCGGCGGCTCGGCCGCTTGCACCAGGGCCCAGCGGTCCCGGTCGAACAGCAGCACGTCCACCAGCTCCGCCCGGAAATCTGCCTCAAGCTTGAACCAGCCAGGGGCGCCGTGGGGCCCCCGGAGCAGCCATACAGTCTTGTCGCTCATGGGTCGTCCGTTCCTTTCTCTTCGGCCGCGCCGGACAGCGCCCGGTGGGCCAGATTCGCGTCGAGCAGCACGGAGGCCACCATCGCCTCCACCACAGGCACAAGCCGCGGCACCACGCAGGGCACGAAGCCGCTGGCCAGAGAGAAGACGATGGGGTTGCCGTCTCCGTCCAGGGTGCTCTGCGGCTTGAGCAGCGAGGGCGCCGGCTTGAACGCCACCCGCGCCACCACCTCCTCGCCGTTTGAGATTCCGCCGAGGATGCCCCCGGCCTTGTTGGTCTCGAACCCGTCCGGCGTGATCGGATCGTTGGCCTCGCTCCCCTGCATACGCGCCAGGGCGAACCCCGCTCCGAACGCCACCCCCCGTGCGCCGCGGATGCTCATCAGCGCTGCCGCCAGCAACGCGTCCAGCGCGGCGAACACAGGGTCGCCCCACCCCACCGGCACCCCGCTGGCCCGCACCTCGATCACGCCGCCGAGGGTGTCGCCATCCTGAAAGGCGATCTGGACCGCCTCGGCCATGGCCTCCAGCTGATCCGGGTCGGCGCAGCACAGCGGGTTGCGCGCGATCTCCACCGGCTCGTAGCACAGGGCGCGCACCCCGCCGAGCTCGCTGGTGTGGCCCAGCACGGTGACCCCCTGGGTGGCGAGCACCTGCCGCGCCACGGTGCCGGAGACCACGCGGGTCAGGTTCTCCCGGAAGGTCGCGCGGCCCGGCGCCCCCTTGCCGGCGCTGCCGAACTTGGCGCGCCAGGTGAAGTCCGGGTGGCCGGGTCGCACCACGCCGTCGAGGGCGTCGTCGCCCTCCTCCGGAATGGGGGGGTTGCTGATCATCAGCCCCAGCGGCGCGCCCGTGGTCACCCCCTCGCACAACCCCGACATCACGCTCACCCGGTCCTGCTCGCTGGCCACGCCGTCGCCAGGGGCGCCGCCGGCCCTGCCCTGGCAGCGGTCCACCTGGTACTGGATCTGCTCCAGGTCCAGCTCGAGCCCCGCGGGGACCCCGTCCAGGAGGACCCCCAGCCCGGGGCCGTACTCCTCGCCGAAGGTGGAGGTGCGATAGATCCTGCCGAAGCTGTTCATCTGGAGCTACGTCTCTCCCGGGTCGATCTGCTGCGCCGCTCGCCTCGTTACTTCTTGGCCTTGTCGCCCTCGGCCCTGGCGGGCAGCCCCTTGAGGCCGCCCTGGGCGTATCGGTAAGCGGGGAAGAAGAAGTATTTGTCGCAGTTGTGGCGCGCGTAGTAGTCGATGATGTCCCGCCAGCCGGCGCCGCCCTTCTTCACTGCCTGGTGGATCGATCGCCAGGGCAGCATCTTGCACGGCTTGTCGAACGGGATCTGGTGGCCCTCGGTGGTGCGGGGATCCATGAAGAGCCGCTCGGGGTCGATGCGGCTGATGTAGTAGTAGCCGAGCTGGCGCAGCTCCATGATCTCCACGCGGCGCAGCCGGAGCTCGCCGGGCCCCTTGGGCAGGCACTCCGTGCGGCTGAGGGTCTCCCGCGGCTTGAGCGCCATGGCGTTGTGGGCGAACACAGCCTTGGAACCGCACTTGCCCTCCACCACCGTCTTGACCCGGTAGGCGAGGTAGCGGTCTGACTTGTTCTCGATCTGCATCACGACATGGTCGGTGCGGAGCTCCATGCCCTCCTCTCCCACCGCGATCTTCTCCAGCCTGGTGGTGAGCTTCAGGTGGGTGGTCTCGAACGGCTTGCCCGGCTCGATCACCAGGTCGCCGGAGAACTCGATGTAGTGCGGGTGGCCGCGCCGGATGATGTCCAGCGCCACGTCATC
This sequence comes from uncultured Myxococcales bacterium, assembly GCA_964511535.1. Lineage (GTDB taxonomy): Bacteria > Myxococcota_A > Polyangia > CAZCFB01 > CAZCFB01. Next base: position 35,600 of record CAZEFW010000009.1, read on the forward strand.
ACGGTCGATGCCCCACTCCTTGGCGTCCCGGCGCAGGACCCGGGAGAACGCGTCGGTGGGCGTCACCTTCTTGACCAGCGCGGTGGTCCTGATCACGTCCTTGGGCGGGATCTTGGCCGGCGGCAGATCAGAGGTGGAATAGATCAGCGTCGTGGTGAGGAAGATGAGGGCGAGGCCCCCCACCAGCAGCACCACCTTCAGGATGGTCGGCGTGACCTGGGGAAGGATTCCTTCTCCTGAACTGGCGGTCCGGGGCAAGGCGACCTCGTCATTGCGGCAAGTGAGTGGCAGGCCCAACGCCTGCTCGACCGGCACAGGATAATCTGCCAACACCCGGCTGGCAACAGCGCCGGGGCAAGGTCCGGGGCGAGGGTCAGCTCCGCCGCACGCCCCGCGTAATCACCACCCGGGGCCTGCCGGGCGCCACGCACTGGCCCACCCGCGTGAAGCCGGCGTTGAGCAACAGGGCGCAGATGGTCTGCGGGGGCCGGAAGGGTGGGGCCGCCCCGACCATCCGGCGCAGGCCTCGCCACAGGTTCCGTGATGATTCCGGCTCCGCCACCAGCAGCGCGCCGCCCGGTCGCAGCAGGCGCAGCCACGCCTCCACGGCGGTCGCGGCGTCCGGCTGGCGCCCCAGCTCGCCGGCGGTCATCACCACGCCGAGGCAGCCCCGCGCTAGCGGCGGATAAGCGGCGTCCCCCCGCACCAGGGCCGCGCCGCGCGCCTGGAGCCGCTTGCGGCTGGTCACGGGATCCAGGACAAGGGATGCCCCCAGGGCCTCGCCCTGATCAGCTGCGCCGATGAACCCGAGCGGCCCGGGGTGCTGCGCCGCCAGCTCCCGGAGCGCCTGCGCCAGCTCTTGATGCATCGCCGCCCCCTCCCCTCAGCGCTGGCGCTGGCGCCTGGACGGGTGGTACCTCCCGTCGGCGGGCAGGTGCAGGGCGGTCACCGTGAGGGTCTCGCTACGCAGGCCCTCGAACAGGATGGTCAGCGAGGCCCCCTCCACCCCGCTGGGCGCCTCGAACAGGTACCACCCCTGGAAGGTCCCCACCAGCCGGGGACCGCACGGCATCACCATCCAGTCGCACCCGTCCAGCGGCTTGACCTGAGCCTTGCCCAGCTGCAGGCGCACGGTGCGGGGCGGCTCCACGCGCGTCCCGTTGATATAGACCAGCAGGTAATCCCCCGGGCGCATCAGGTGATCGCCCGAGGTGTAGATATGCGGCGCGCTGCCCGGGTTGATCTCCAGCGGCGCGCCCCAGTGGAGCACCCACAACAGGCCGGCGCGCTGGGCGAAGGGCAGCTTGGACAGATCGAACCGGGTGAAGTTGGGCGTCAGGGTGGCGTGGTTGGTGTTGCCGTCCTTCGGCTCTTGGTCCGCGACGCGGTTCCACTGCCAGACCAGCTCCGAGAAGCCGGCCAGCCCGGGGTGGGTGTGGAACGAGGATCGGTAGTCCCCGGGGGGGTCCTGGAAGTTGACCAGCAAGTCGTCGGCCAGCATCTTGATGTACGGCGTGCGGAAGTGATGGATCGAGTGGCCGAAGTAGCAGGCGCGGGCGCTCTCTCGCTCGAAGCTCTTGCGGTGCGCCGCGTGCTGGGCGTGCACCGCCTGCCCGAGCACGCCCACCAGCACCAGGGCGGCCGCGGTGAGCACCACCAGCGGCCTGGGGGTCCAGCGCAGGACGCGCCCGGCCACGCGCCGGAGCAGCCCGAGCAGCCAGGTCAGGGCCACCGCCGAGAGCAGCGCGCTGGGCGGGTTGAGCAGCCCGTAGCGGATGATCACGCGCGGCCCGGACCGCTCGGCGAAGAAGAGCAGCATGCCGGTCAGGGCCAGGCCGGCCAGCAGGAACCAGAGCACCGACAGTCGCACCAACGGTCCCCGCAGGCGCCCCTGCAGCCAGCCCAGGGCCACCAGCACCAGCCCGAGCACGGTCATCGGATCGCGGAACATCACGCCCAGGTGGTGGAGATACACCTCCAGGTAGGGCGCGTCCCACTTCATCCGCGGCGGCGGGATCTCATGGGGGTCGAGGATCTGCATGCCTGGCAGGGCGAGCCCCACCACCAGCAGGGCGCCGCCGATGAGCAGCAAGGAGCGCTTGATCCGCCGCCCCGGCTGCAGCAACACCGCCAGCAGCAGCGGCGGCCCCAGGCACGCCGCGATCTGGTGCACCTGGCCGCAGACGCCGAAGACGAACCCTGCCAGGAGCGTGGGCCACAGCCGGCGGCTTTGAAGCGCGCGCAGCGTGACCGCGAACAGCACGATGATCAGGAACAGCATCACCGTGTGGTTCTCCATCAGCTCGCCCTTGGGCTCGTGGTACAGCGCCAGGAAGAACGCGGCGCCGCACACCAGCTCCCGCGGCCACCGCGCCCTCAGCCCGAGCACCACCCAGGTCCCGATGGCAGCGAACTCCAGGATCAGGTGCCACATGTGCACCCCCACGGCAGGGTTGCTCCAGAAGCGGGCCGGGATCATGAGCCACTTGTAGATCGGCCCGCCCACCACCAGCGGGCTATCACCCAGCTGCTGCCCTGCGAACCAGAACTTCCCCGCGTCCATCTGCACGAAGGCCTTGCCCAGCTCAACAGGGTGCAGGAAGGCGGCCAGGGTGTAGTACGCAAGCAGGTGGCGCAGGGCGAGGATGGCGGCACAGAGCAGCAGCAGGAGCCCCACGAGCAGCCACTCGCGCCGCGTGGGGTCACTGTCAGAGTCGATGCTGTGGGCTCTGCTCATGGGCTTGCATACTGTCGACTGTCGACTGTCGACTGTCGACCAGTTTTTCTCCGCCAGCGGCATGTTTGACAGCGCAGCCCCCGGCGGTCAAGATCTGGGCCTCGTCATGTCAATCCAACAGCGACCAGCCCGCCTCACCCTGCTGATCCACGGCGTCATCTACGTGGCGTTGCTCGCCCTGTGCGCGGCGGGCCTCGGCCGCTTCCTCGCGACGCACCACGACATGCACCTCGAGCTCGAGCACAGCATCAACACCATGTCCAGCCCCCACCCGAGCTACCACATGCTCAAGGCGGAGCACATCTTCCACTTCGTGGAGCTGGAGGGCGGGGTCCGCTACGCCGGTGACGGCAAGGGGATCTGCATGTAGCGGCGGGGCTCGCGCCCGCTACTGACGTTGCCCGGCCGCCGCGGGCTGGAGCCGAACCACCGAGTAGGCGAGCTCGTTCTGGTCCTTGAAGGTCTTCAGCACCTTGCGGCGCTGGGTCATCACGGCCACCGCCATGTCCAGGCTGATCCAGTCGTAGGAGCGCGTCTGCATCAGCTGGGGCCCCATGGGCTCGGTGGACCGGTGGCATACCAGCAGGTGCACGCCGCCGCCGCGCATACGCTTCAGCGCCTCGGGGCTGCCCATGATGGGCGTCTTGACGCCGCGGCGCTCCCACAGCTCGCGCTCGGCGAGGGGACGATGCCCGTGCAGCACCGGGTAGCCGTGGACCTCGAACAGGGGCAGGTTCCTGGCCGCGGCCCAGCGGATGGCCCGCACGTAGCCATCGTTGGCCACCAGCTGCGGAGCCACCATGCCGCTGCACTGCCCGCGGTCCTCGAACTCGCACGAGATCCCGCGCAGGTTGTCGTGGCCGTACTTGACCAGCGGCGCCACGGTGAGCAGCGCCAGCGCCGCCCACGCCAGCCTCGGCCCCACGCGACCATGCAGCAGGTGCAGCAGGCCGGCCGCGCCGAGCGCGGCGAGCACGGCGAGCACCGGCAGCAGGGGCACGGCGTAGCGAGACCATGGATCGATGACGAAGATCAGCAGCGGCAACGTCACCAGCGGCGCGCTCGCCAGCAGCGCCAGGTTACGCCTGGGGATCCGGCCCAGGGCGGCCGTGGCCCCCGCCCCGGCTGCCGCAGCCAGGTAGAGGTACCAGGCGTCGGCCAGGCCCTGGTAGCTGTAGAGCCTGAGCTTGAAATCCCAGCCATGCACCGAGCGACCGGTGGCCATGTCCATGTACAGCGCCATGTCGGACCACGCCGCCGCCAGCCAGGGCAGCAGCACCAGCGCGAACACCCCGAGTGAGAGGCCGATGTGGGCTACTTGCCGGAGGGAGCGCAGCCAGAGCGCCAGGAACATGGCGCAGGGCCCGAGCAGGTAGATCGGCTGCGCGGTCTTGGCCAGGGCCCCCAGGCCGACGGCCAGCCCGAGCAGCACGGCGTGGCGGCGGCGGGTCAGGCCCGTGGACAGCAGTCCGATCACCAGCACCGTGGGCAGCGCGTTGAGGGCGTCGTGGTACTCCAGCCGGAACCAGCCATATTGGGCCGAGAAGGTGCCGGACCAGAGCACCGCGAGCAGCGCGGCCAGCGTCCCCCCGCCGAGCCGCAGCACCAGGCCGAAGACCGCGAGCAGGGTCAGGGAGTGCGCCACCACGCCCACCAGGCGCACGGAGAGCAGCGGGTCATCCACCACGGAATCCACCGCCGCGCCTAGCACACCCGCCAGCGGCCCCTTGGGCACGCTCCCGAGCCAGTCCTTTGCTTCTCGCAGCGGCGCGTCCGAGTTGAGTGCCTGGCGCAGAGCCATGGCCTCCTCGAGGGTGGTGTCGGTGCTGCCCAGGCCGCCGTCGGAGAAGATGGCGCGCATGTCCATGGCCATGATGACCATCAGCATAATTACCAGCAGGATCTGGGCGACGCGAGGGGACGGGTTGATCGGGGCTGAAGCCATGGGCCGCGAAAGTCTACATGCTCTGCAGGGATCTGTCGTGCTCTCTCGCCACCGGGCAACAATCGCCCTGAGCCGCTGCCGGTGTGGCAATCCAGCCGTCAGGCCCGTGTCTGTTTGTCCACAAACCCCGGGGATCTGGGCGCTTACGGGTCTGGCCCTCCCCCCCGCACCCACCCGAAATCAAAGGATAAAACAGAATCTTTGTCCCTTTTTGCCCCAACTGTAGAACTTTGGCACCCGAGTTGCGTTCCAAATAGTGAGCTGCCCAAGAGAAGTGACGCAGCGTGTGTCAATCATACAGGAGCGCAAAATGGACCAGATCCCGAGCACGCGAGAAGACCTGATTCAGGCGGAAGACATGGACCTTCTTCAGGTGGTGCTGACCGGAGATGAGCTGGCCTGGCGCGAGCTATTGAGACGGTTCCGCGGGCTGATCTTCAGCTGCATCACGAAGGTGCTTTGTCGCTACGAGTCGGTCATCTCCAGCGAGGCGGTCAACGAGGTGTTCAGCGATGTGTGCCTCAACCTGCTTCGCAACGACATGAAGAAGCTGCGGGCTTATGACCCGAACAAGGGCAGCAAGCTGGGCAGCTGGATCGGACTCATCACCGTACACTCGACCTACGACCACCTGCGCGTCACCGCCCGCCAGCCCGTGCTCGACCGGCTGGACGGGGCGCTGGACCGCCAGGATCACAGCCCCTCGCCCCTGGACGACCTGCTGGACAAGGAGCGGTGGGACATCGTCGGCGAGCTGTCCCAGGGTTTCTCCCGCACCGACCGGCGGTTCATGGACCTGTACTACGGCCACGGCATGTCCCCCGCCGAGGTGGCCCGCCGCATGAACATCTCGGTCAAGACGGTCTACTCAAAGAAGCACAAGATCAGAAACCGCCTGGTGGAGCTGGCCAGGACCCAGATGCCCGAGGCCCTGGCCGCCTGACGCTCACACCGATTTCCCATTCTGGCATTCTGCGTACTGGCATCCTGGCATTGGGGTGGCGCCACCGCCCCGCCGCGGCACCCCCCCCCCCCCCCCCCATTTCACCGGGCCAGAAGGTGTTGGCCCCCCCCCGCGCTCATCTCGGGGTGGAACACGCGCTCCGGCTTCCACGCCTCGCTGATGGCCTCCGGGCCGCTCCACACGCCCACCGCCAGCCCGGCCAGCAGCGCGGCCCCGACCGCAGTGGTCTCCGTCACCTCCGGCCGCACGATCTCCTGGTCCAGGATGTCGGCCTGGAATTGCATCAGCAGGTCGTCGGCCGTGGCCCCGCCGTCCACCTTGAAAGACGCCACCGGCCGTCCCGTGTCCTGCACCATGGCCCGGGTCAGGTCATGAATCGACAGGGCGATGCCCTCGAGGGTGGCCCGGGCGATGTGCGCGTCGGTGGTGCCCCTCGTGATCCCCTTGATCAGCCCCCGCGCTTCGGGCCGCCAGTGCGGCGCGCCCAGCCCCACCAGCGCCGGTACGAACACCACCCCGCCGCTGTCGGGCACGCTGGACGCCAGCGACTCCACCTCCGGCGCCGACGAGATGATCTTCAACCCGTCGCGCAACCACTGCACCGCCGCGCCGGCGATGAACGCGCTCCCCTCCAGGGCGTAGGTGATCTCGTCGCCCACCCACCAGGCCACGGTGGTCAGCAGGCCACTCTCCGAGGCCACGGGCTTGTTGCCCGTGTTTACCAGCAGGAAGGCCCCGGTGCCGTAGGTGCACTTGGCGTCCCCCGGTTCGAAGCAAGCCTGGCCGAACAGCGCGGCCTGCTGGTCGCCGGCGGCGCCGGACACGGGGATGCCATCGGGCAGCCCCGGGACCCCCTGGGTATACCCGTACACCTCGGACGAGCCGCGCACCTGGGGCAGGATGCCTTCGGGCACCCGCAGCCGCGACATCAGCTCCGGATCCCAGCGCAGATCATCCAGGTTGTAGAGCAGGGTCCGTGACGCGTTGCTCACGTCGGTGACATGCACCTCCCCACCGGTGAGCCGCCAGATCAGGTAGCTGTCCACGGTCCCGAAGGCCAGGTCTCCGGCGTCTGCCGCCGTGCGGGCCCCGCTGACATTCTCCAGCAGCCAGCGGATCTTGGTCCCCGAGAAGTAGGGATCGAGTACGAGCCCCGTGCGCTTCTTGAACGTCTCGGACAGGCCGTCCTCGCGCATGGCCTTGCAGCGATCGGCGGTTCGACGGTCCTGCCACACGATGGCGTTGTGGATCGGCTCGCCCGTGGCCCGGTCCCAGATCAGCGTGGTCTCGCGCTGGTTGGTGATCCCGATGCAGGCGATGTCAGCAGGGTCCACCTCTGCCTGGGCCAGGGCCTTCTCCAGCGCGCCGGTAACCGAGCCCCAGATATCCGCCGGGTCATGCTCCACCCACCCCGGCCTGGGATAGATCTGTGGGAACTCCTGGTTCACCTTGGCGCGCACCCTGATCTGTTCGTCGATGACCATCACCGTGCTGCCGGTGGTGCCCTGGTCGAGGGCGAGGATGTACTTGGCCATGTTTCCTCCGATGAAGCTGTTGCCTGGCGTATGGGTACCTAGATACCACATGCCAGGGGGAGGCTGCTAAGACTTGAGACTTGAGACTTGAGGCTTGAGGTTGAATGGCCCGGGGCTATCAGCCCTCAAGCCTCATGGCCTCAAGCCCCAAGTCAGGGCCGCGCAGCGGCCCCTACCCGCAGACGCGGTTGCGGCCGGAGCGCTTGGCTTCGTACAGGTTCTCGTCGGCGATCTTGATCAGCGCGTCCGCCTCGAGCTTCTCCCCCTTGATGGTGGCCACGCCCACCGAGATGGTGACCCGGATGGTCTCCCCCTCGAAGTTGACCGGCTCGGCCTCCACGCGCTCGCGGATATGCTCGGCGAACGCCATGGCCCCCTTGCTGTCCGTCTCCGGCAGCAAGATGACGAACTCCTCGCCGCCGTAGCGCGCCAGCAGCTCTTCCTTCCTGATGCGGCCGTGCAGCCGCCTGGAGATCTCGCGCAGCACATGATCGCCGGCGAGGTGCCCGTAGGTGTCGTTGACGTTCTTGAAGTGATCCAGGTCGTACATCACCAGGGACAGGGCGTGATCGTAGCGGGCGGAGCGCGCCAGCTCACGCTCGAGGAACTCCATGAAGTAGCGCTTGTTGTGAACCTCGGTCAGCCCGTCGACGATGACCATGCGATAGATCGCTTCGTGGTATCCCGCCTCCACGTTGCCGCCGGAGAGGAACTTGAAGATGGCGTTGCCGATCTTGATCTGGTCGCCGTCGGACAGCACCCGGGTCTTGACCTGGATCTGGTTGACGTAGGTCCCGTTGGTGCTGCCCAGGTCGTGGACGACGATGTTGTGCCCTTCGCGCTGGATGCGGGCGTGACGCCGGGAGACCGAGTCGAGCTCGACCATGATGTCGCACTCGTTGGTCCGGCCGATGAGCAGGGCCGCCCGGTCCAGGGTGAACCGCTTTCCGAGCAACTCACCGGTGGGGTAGATCAGCACCATGCACGCCGGCTCGGAGCTGATTTCCACCGGCGGGCTGAGGGTGGTGACCTTTGTCTTCCACTTGTCGTCCATGGGGATAAACTGTAATCTCTCTCACTTAAATACTACCCTGTAATACTACAGTCAAGACAGAAATCCCCCCGCATAATCCTGCATGCCAGGCGCCATGACGAACGTCATGTGATTCTACCCTGATCGGCAGCCTATTGGAAATATTCGCGGATGGGGAGGATGGAAATCGGCGGCCGCAACCAGGCGACCGCCGACTGTCCGAGGTGGACTAATTACACTGCTTGAGCTGGCCGAACTCCTTGCTGCCCCAGCTGTAGGTGGAGGTCAGGGCGCACACCGAGGCGTAGGTCCCCTTGGGGGCCTGGCCCGGGCGCATGATCTCGACCGAGTAGGGCGAGGAGCCGGCGGTGCCCTTGCAGGTGTTGGAGGGCACGATGCGCCAGCAGGGGCACTCGGAGCCGCACTTGGTACGGTTGACGCTCGGGTTGAACAGCTTGTCCGAGCACTTGGGCACCGTGGCGCGCTTGGTCGCGGAGTACTCCTGAATGGTGAAGTTCGCCTTGGTCAGGCAGCTCGACTGGCAGACCACCTGCTTGCCGCAGGTCTTGGCGTCGCAGATGACATCGCCCTTGCGGCACAGGATGCCGCCGTTGTCGGTGAGGGCCGGCGGCGAGAGGCACAGGGTGCCGAGGGAGCCGACGATGCGCTCGCCCAGCCGCTTGAGCGCCGGGGAGAAGTCGGAGGAGCAGACCGAGGTGAAGTTCTCCTCGCGCCACTTGCCCGCGGAGTCCACGAAGTAAGGGATGTTCTTCTTCTTGGCCTTGATGTCGGCGATCTCCTGCACGGTGAGCTCCTTGGCGAACGCGTGCACCAGCGCCTTGATACGCACGCCCGGAACCGCGAAGCCCTGGGATGAGGAGCAGGACGGCTTGAGCGTCGGGTAGCTCCCCTCCTGGCCCACCTCGACTCTGTCGGTGGGGCCAGCGATGGCGGCCATGATCACGCGGCTGGGGTTCGCCTTGCCCTTGCACTTGCCAGTGGTGGTGTCCTTGTCCGGCAGCTTCTTCAGGTTGCGCCAGAAGGAGATGAAGTTCTCCACCTTGTGCAGGTACTGGCCGCCCGGCACGCAGTTCTTGCGCGCGCCCTGGGTGAAGCGGTCGCACTTGGACTTGCCGGGGCAGGAGCACTTCACGCCGAACTCGAAGCAGCGGAAGGAGGTGAGCGGGCCCAGAGGATCGTTCAGGCCCTGCTGGCTCGGATCGAACAGCTGCGGGTTGGCCGCGGAGCAGTCGTCCTCGTCGGTGATGAACACCACCGCCAGCAGCGCGTCCTCGCGGTTCGCCTTGCACGGGTCGTCGTTGCGCAGGAAGCCGGGGTTCATGTTGCCGGTGGGATCCAGCGCCTTCTTGGCCGACATGATGGTCTGCTCGAAGCCGCACCCGTCGGTGCCGAGAGCCGCGATGCAGGAGAACGCAGCCTTGACCTTGGCGATGGGATCGCCGCCGACCGGGATGTTGGTGGTCACGGTGCCGTTCTTGTCGTTGTACTCGATCCACGGGTTCTTGGGCGGCGTGCACCCGGCGACCTGCGCCTTGTTGTGCAGCTTGCCCTTGTCCCCGTCGGTGACGCAGGCGTTGTCAACGTACAGGTTGCCAGCGCCGAGGTCCGAGCTCACGACGCCGATGCGCACGTTGGGCAGCTTGCCGCCCAGCTTGCTGGTCTTGAGCGCGTCGATGAGCTTGGGGAAGTTGGCCACCAGATTCTTCTGCTCCTGCTCCATGGAGCCGGAGTTGTCGATGACGAACAGCAGGTCGACGTCCTTGTCCAGGAACAGCGGCTGGGTCTTACATGCCTCGCCAGTGCCCTGGGGGTTGGGCTTCTCGACAGGCCTCACCACGCAGGCTGCCAGTGGGATCGCGAGCAGCGGCGCGACGATGCGTACCCAGCTGCCGAGACGAAACCGTTTCATATTCTCCTCCTTGAACAAGGGGTCAAATCGTTGAATCCAGGCGCGGATTATATGTTTACAGCCTCCAGCCCGCAAGCCGGTGTTGCAGTCCACGCCGGACGCTCCTGTGCTGCCCCGTATACGGAGCAAGTATAGGGCCAGGTCCCCTATCACCAAAGGACCTGCCATCCTGTTGTAACTCAACAGTTATTCTCGAGTACCGCTCCAACTCCCCATCACCAGATCGCCAACATTGGCAACAAAACCGTCAACTTTGTTTACACACCACAATCCTGGATCCTTTCACCTACCTACGTCTCCAGCGCCACCGAAGGACAAATTATTCTGGCATTTTGGCATCCCGGCGTTCTGGTTAGCAGAGAAGCCGCGCCTGGCGGCCCGGCTTCTCTGCTGCGCGGCTTCGCCGCGCCTGGTTGCTTCGCCTGGCTATGCCAGGCTAGAGCCGGCGGCCGCGACCGCGCCGCCGGCGATCCAACTATTCTGGCATTTTGGCATCCCGGCGTTCTGGCATTCTGGCATTATCAATCCCCATGGCGCCCCTCACACTGAAGTCGTTCAAGCTTCAAGACGTGCTGGTGGTGGATGACGAGGAGAACATCTGCCACATGATGAACACGATCCTCAAACGCGAGGGCTACAACGTGGCTCTGGCAGCCTCCGCCAAGGAGGCCGAGGAGCAGCTGGAGCAGCAGCCCTTCGACGTGATGATCAGCGACATCCGCATGCCCGGCGTGGACGGGCTCGAGCTGCTGGACCGGCTGCAGAAGAAGCAGCCCCAGATGGTGGTCGTCATGATGTCGGCGTATGGCAACGTGGACACGGCCATCGAGGCCATGAAGCGCGGCGCCTACGATTACATCGCCAAGCCCTTCAAGCCCGACGAGATCATCCTCGTGCTGCGCAAGGCCGAGGAGCGCGAGCGGCTCAAGCGCGAGAACCTCAACCTCCGCTCTGATCTGGAGAAGATTCGCTACGGCGGCCTGGGCAAGATGGTGGGCCACAGCGAGCGGATGAAAGAGATCTTCAAAACCATCCGCAAAATCGCCGAGTACAAAACCACCGTGTTGATCCAGGGCGAATCAGGCACCGGCAAGGAGCTCGTGGCCCAGGCGATCCACGAGAACAGCGCCAGGGCCGACAAGGCCTTCACGCCTGTCAACTGCGGCGCCATCCCCGAGCACCTGCTCGAGTCGGAGCTGTTCGGCCATGTCAAGGGAGCCTTCACCGACGCGATCCGGGACAAGAAGGGCCTGTTCGCCGAGGCGGACGGCGGCACCATCTTCCTCGACGAGATCGGCGAACTCCCGCTCAACTTGCAAGTGAAGCTGCTGCGCGCCCTGCAAGAGGAGGAGATTCGCCCCGTGGGCAGCAGCCGGGATCAAAAGGTGGACGTCCGCGTGGTGGCGGCCACGGTCAAGGATCTCGCCGCGGAGGTGAAGGCCGGCCTGTTCCGCGAGGATCTCTTCTACCGCCTCAACGTCTTGCCCATGCAGATCCCCCCTTTGCGTGAGCGGCAGGAGGACGTGCCCGCGCTGGTTGATCACTTCATCAACAAGAACAACCACCGCCTCGGCCTGCAGATCCAGGGCATCGAGCCCGAGGCGATGCAGATGTTGATGGACTACACCTGGCCCGGCAACGTACGCGAGCTGGAGAACACCGTGGAGCACGCCATGGTCCTCGCCGAGAAGCCGGCCATTCAGGCCGAGGCGCTGCCGCCCAAGATCCAGCAGAGCAAAGATCGCATCCGCCTGACCCTGCTGTCTGGTGAGCTGAGCATCAAAAAAACAACCAGGATCATTGAAGAGGAGTTGATCCGCCGGGCTCTCAAGCGCACAGGCGGCAACCGCACCAATGCGGCCAAGGTGCTGGAGATCAGCCATCGGGCCCTGCTCTACAAGATCAAGGAGTACGGCATCACAGACCTGTGATGGATCCAGCGCTGCCTCCGGACGGCCTCATGGCGTGGTCAGGTGCGAAGCAATCGTTGGCCTGTTTTTTTGACATCCCCCATGACGAAAGCTAGCATGTAGTCAAATGTGGAATAGAGTAAGACATTGTACTACCAAGTCCCCTCGTCCCGGACAGGTGAACGAAAACAATAGTGGTGAAAACAGGTGACGAGGTTGAAATTGCCTTATAATGCAGGGCATGGTGCAGGCAGGCGTTGGGGTGGTGGTGCAGGTGGTACCCGTACTAGGGTAGTGCGCCGCGCAGCACAGGCTGTTTTGGAGCATTGATTGGTATTTCGTGGTGCTCGAAAGAGCCCTATGTAATAGGTAAATTTAACTTAATTATGTTTAATTTACGTTGCTGCGTCACTTGACAGGAAAGAGACATGGGTTCCATACTTGGTCCGATCTTCAGGCGCGATCCTCCGGCCCTCAAGGCCTGAGAACGGACGGAATATGGACAACCCAAAGACCGAGCAAACGCAACGAGAAGATGAGGACGTGAAGCAGTCAGACCAGAAGAAGAAGAGCGGCGAGACAGCGTCCACTGATTCCCCTGCATCTGGCAGCAAGCAGGGCAAGGGCAAGAAGGGTTCGGTCAAGGCGAAACCCAGGCAGAAGAACAATGTTCGGAAGTTCAGGATGGAGCGAATGATGAGCAAGGCAGAGCTGGCCCGCAGGGCGAAGCTCTCGACCTTGACCATCGACAGGGTCGAGAAGGGATTGCCCTGTCGCATGGACACCAAGCGCAAAATCTTGGAAGCCCTGGGGCTGACTCCAACGGATCGCGTGGCTGTCTTTGGTGAGGAGGATTGACAGCTGCGTTGGTGGGGGCTCGAACGATGGCCCCGGTTCGAGGAGTTGGGTTGAGACAGACTTGAGGGCCGGAAGCGATGGGCGAATATGGCCAAAAACTGCGTAGGCCTCGACATCGGCAGCAATGCCATCAAAGTTGTCCAGGTCAAGCAGACCAAGCGCGGCGTTCAGCTCGTTAACTTTGGCATCGAGCCGGTTCCGGCTCAGTGCATCGTTGACGGCTCGGTGATGAACTCCGCCGAGGTGGCGGATGCAATCCGCCGCCTCTACTCCCGACTCAAGATCAGGCAGAAGGACACCGCCATCGCCATCTCCGGCCACTCGGTGATCATCAAGAAGATCACTGTGCCCAAGATGAGCACCGACGAGCTCGACGACCAGATCTACTGGGAGGCCGAACACCACATCCCCTTCGCCAAGGACGACGTGGAGATCGACCACCAGATCCTGAACCCCGACACCGGACAGAACCAGATGGAGGTTCTGTTGGTGGCGGCGAAGAAGGAGGTGGTGTCGGACTACGCTTCGGTGGTGCGAGAGGCGAACCTGAACCCGGTCATCGTCGACGTGGCCTCCTTTACGCTGCAGAACTGCTTCGAGTTGAACTACGGCATCAGCGGCGAGGCCATCGCGCTGCTCAATGTGGGCGCGGCCATCAGCACCATCACCATCCTCTCCAACGGGATCAGCACCTTCACGCGCGATGTGACCCTCGGCGGCAACGCCTTCACCGAGGACATCCAGAAGCAGCTCAACGTCTCCTATGAGGAAGCCGAGGCCTACAAGTGCGGCGGCACCTCTGGCGACGAGGTGGTCCCGGAAGAGGTCGAGCAGATCATGGTGCAGCAGGGCGAGCTGATGGCTTCGGAGTTCCAGCGCTCGTTCGACTTCTACCTGGCCACCACTTCGGAGGGCCAGATCGACCGCATCTTCCTCAGCGGCGGTAGCGCCACTGTGCCGTCGCTGCAGCGCGCCATCGAAGAGCGCGCTCGCATCCCCCTGGAGGTGGTGGACCCCTTCCGGGAGGTACTGGTTGACGATTCGAAGTTCGATCTAAACTACGTACAGCGTTACGCCCCGATGGCGTGTATCTCCGTCGGGCTGGCGCTTCGTAGCGAAGGAGACACCCCCTAGCGCCGGCGGCGCGGAGGCTCGCTGATGATACGCATCAACCTGCTGCCAGTTAAACAGGTCAAGAAGGTCCAGGCCGGCCAACGCCAGCTCGTGATCTTCTGCCTCGGGCTGCTGGCGGTGTTGGCCATCATGTTCTTCCTCTATCAGATGCAGAAGGGCGTGGTGGACGAGAAGCAGCGCAAGGCCAACTTGCTCAACACCGTCATTGAACAGCTGAAGAAGGACGTGGGCGACTACAACAAGCTCAAGTCCCGGCATGATCAGCTTACGGCCCAGAAGAAGGTCATCGACGACCTGCAAAAGGGCCGCACCGGACCGGTCTGGGTGCTCAAGGAGATCAGCGACATCCTTACGCCGGGGAAGGGGCCGACCATCGACCAGGCCGCCTACGAGGAGCTGCTTCGGCAGAACCCCAACGCGGGCTACAACCCACGCTGGAACCCACACCGGCTCTGGCTTACCTCCGTGTCGGAGAAGGGCGGCATGATGCGCTTCGTTGGCAAGGCCAAGGACTACGATGACGTGGCCGAGTTCAACAAGCGGATCAACCTGTCTCGCTACTTCGACGACGACTTCCTGGAGAAGAACAGGTTGACGGAGGACAAGGATGTCAAGCAGAGGCTGGTGGTCTTCTCACTCCGTTGCCGCGTGGTCTACTAGGAGCTGGCGATGTCGATTGCCGACAACATAGAGCAGTTTTCAAAGCTTCCGGTTCAGCACAAAGCGCTCGGCTTTGCCTTCGTCGTGGTCTTCCTCGGCGTGATCTTCTACTTCTTCTTCTACACCGAGCTCGCCGAAAAGGAGAAGCGCCTCGTGCGCAAGATCGGCGAGCTGCAGACCGAGAAGGAGACGCTGGAGAAGAAGAAGCGCGAGTACCTCACGCTGCGCAACAAGGTGTTGAAGCTCGAGGAGTCCCAGAAGGACCTGCTCAAGGTCCTGCCCTCCGCTGCAGAGATCCACAGTCTGCTGCAGTCGATTCACGCTCAGGGCGAGCTGGCGGGGCTGAACATCCTCAGCTTCAACCAGATGGCAGAGGTGAGGGAGCGGTACTACGCGCGCATCCCGGTGAAGATGGCCATCAACGGCTCGTTCCACCAGGTGCTGCGGTTCTTCTACAGCGTGGGCAAGCTCAAGCGAATCGTGAATATCCAGGGCGTGAAGTTCAAGGCCCCGTCCAGAAAGAAGACCAAGGCGAAGGGCAACCTGACGGCGACCTTCGTGGCGAGCACGTTCCGCTTCCTGAACAAGGACAAGAAAGGGAAACAGAAGAAGAAGCATTAGGTAACGGCGCGGCGCGCGCTGGAGAAACGATATGGCGAAGCCTTTGAGAGCATACTCCGCAACTTCCTGGCCGCGGCCCTGGTCGCTCCTGGTGACCTTGCTGCTCCTGGTGCCCGTGGCATGCGACGACGGGCCGCCCCCCCTGGATGAGGCGCCAAGCAAGAAGCCGACCAAGGGTGAGGCGAACCCGGAGGCCCGGGCGGTAGCAGCCAAGCTGACCAAGAAGATGACCGCGAAGAAGGCGACTCAGGCCAAGGTGGAGTTGAGCCTGACCGAGACCGACTTCGTCGAGTCCACCAGCAACCGGGACCCGTTCCGTTCCTTCCTCGGGATGTTCAGCACCACCAGCGCGGCGACGGTCAAGCTGCAGCGTCGGGTGCTGCTCAAGTCCTACAGCCTCGACGAGCTGAAGCTCATCGCCATCGTCAGCGGCAACACCCGCCCGGTGGCCATGTTCATCGATCCCAGCAAGAAGGGCGTCACCATCAAGCGCGGCGACTACATCAGCAAGAGCGAGGGCCGGGTCAAGCAGATCCTGCCTGACAAGGTGATCATCGAGATCGAGGAGAAAGCGGACGGTCGCAATTCCCGGACTGACCGGGTGATCGTGCTGCACGAGGACACTGAGAAGACGGACGAAGAAGCTCAGTACGATACGCTGAGGTAAATCCGACGGCCGTGGCGAGAGCCACCCGCCGGCCAGAGAGGCGGCGGACCGGGCCACCGGCAGCATCAGCCAAGGAGAGCAGAAGATGAGCTCCGAGACGTTGCACCACTCAACAGAGACCAGGGGACTCCTGAACATGGTCAGTCCTGCACGACGGCGGCTGATCTTGCCCCTCGTCGTCGCGATGGCAGGGCTGCTTTGGCCCCTGCCCTCTCACGGCGGCCGCGGCGACGGCGCCCCCGATGGCGATGCCGTGGGCCAGGAGGCAGGGATCCAGTCCTTCGCTCCGCGGGTCACCAGCGCGGGCGGGGACAAGAAGAAGCGCCGCTACTCCGGGCGCCGCATCGACCTGGACTTCAAGGACGCGGACATCCACAACATCCTCCGCCTCCTGGCCGACGTGGGCAACGTCAACGTCGTCACCAGCGATGCAGTGACGGGCACCATCACCATCCGGATGAAGAACGTGCCGTGGGACCAGGCGCTGGACGTGATCCTGCGCGCCAAGGGCATGGGGCAGGTCCGGGAAGGCAACCTGGTGCGCGTGGCGCCCCTGACCGAGCTGGAGAAGGAGCGCGAGATCGAGCTGGCGCGGCAGAAGCAGATCCTCCTCATGCGCCCGCTCGAGACCCGGCTGATCCCGATCAGCTACGCCAACGCCAAGGACGTGATCACCAAGCTCAAGTACGCGCTGAGCCCACGCGGCAAGCTGACCTACGACGATCGCACCAACATGATCATCGCGCGTGACCTGTCGGCCAACCTCGACGTGGTGGAGCAGCTGATCCGTAACCTCGACACCCAGACGCCTCAGATCACCATCGAGACCCGAATCGTCGAGGCGCGCGTCAACTTCTCTCGTGAGTTCGGCATCCAGTGGGGCGGCAACTTCCAGGCAGCCAACTCCACCGGTAACTCCACCGGCCTGGTGTTCCCGAACCAGATCGGCGTGGGCGGCGGCATCGTGGACTCCAAGTCTCCGGGCGGCGGCCTCCTGCTGGGCCAGGACGCCAACCCCGGCTTCGCGGTCGACCTGCCCGCGGCCACCTCCTCCGGTGCTGGTGGCGCCCTCGGCCTGACCCTCGGCTCGGTGACAGGCGCCGTGAACCTGAACCTGCGCCTGAGCGCCGCGGAGAGCCTCGGTGACATCCGCATCATCAGCTCGCCGCGCATCAGCACTCTGGACAACGAGATGGCGACCATCAAGTCCGGCGTGGAGATCCCCTACTCGCAGGTGAGCGCCAACGGCGTGCAGACCATCTTCAAGCAGGCCACCCTCGAGCTGAAGGTCAAGCCCCACGTCACCGCTGACGGCACCGTGATCATGAACGTCACGGTGAAGCGCGACGAGGCCGACTTCGTCAACACCGGCCCCCAGGGTAACCCGACCATCATCAAGAAAGAGGCCGAGACGAACCTGATGGTCAAGGACGGCGATACCACGGTCATCGGCGGCATCTACACCACTCGTAAAGGTATCGTGCATCGGAAGGTCCCCTGGCTGGCGGAGATCCCGATCCTGGGCTACCTGTTCAAGTTCAAGCGCAAGACCACTGACCGCACCGAGGTCCTGATATTCATCACCCCTCGCATAACAAATCGCGCTCAGCTGGCGGCGCAGTGATACGCTTAGTGGAGGAGGAAACCATGCGCACATCAAGATCTCTCCTGGTCGCTGGTATCGTCGCTCTCGCGGCGACCTCGCTTGGGACCGGATGTATCGAGGATGACCGAACCTTCGTCATCACTCAGAATCAAATTCCTCAATCCAAATGCACCATCACCACGGCCGCCTCGATCTATCGTCCGCGGGGCACGCTGGACGTCTCGGTCAAGCAGGGCTACTGGCTCTACCCGTTGCTGGTCAACAACCTCACCTCCACCCGCTCCTCGGACAAGGAGCCGGAGCGCAACACGCTGCACATGCGTGGCTTCGACGTGGAGATCGACCTGGGCCAGATCCCTGGGCAGTTCCCTGATGACCTGCTCAAGTTCTGGGAACCCACCTCAGGCGTCATCTCGCCTTCGGGCTCCATCGCGAGCATCCTCAAGGCGATCCCGGACCGGCTGGTGCAGCTGCTCAACATCCCTGTGGGCCTCAAGCCGCTGGTGATGATCAGCATCAAGGCCACCGCAAAGCACGCCGGCGGGGACAAGGAATCTTCCACCTTCATCTACCCGGTGGACCTGTGCAACGGCTGCCTCGTGGACCTGCGCACCACCTGCCCGGACCCGGCGAAGGACAAGGAGATCCTGACCAACTACTGCGGGACGCCCCAGGACGATCCGATCACCTGCTGCACGGCGTCCGGCAAGACCAAGTGCTTCGGGACCGCCAAGTAACACCCCCCTCCCCCCCTCTCCCCCAGCTAAAAGTCGAAAACCTGACCCCCGGCGCGTAGTATGTGTCAGGTGTCTTGGCTCGCCACATGTCTCCGTTACTGTCCTACCTTTGGGCTGCTGCTGGTGTGCAGCGTGGCTTCGGCCGCCCCCTTCGATTCCGACTGGCTCTCGCCCTACCTCGCCGACGGTGACGGCGCAGCGGCGCGGCGGCTGCTGCTGGCGGGCCACCCCGCCCGGGCCGCGGCCAAGCTCCAGCGTCACCTGAAGCAGAAGAAGCCCGCTGATGTGGTGCAGGCCAGGTTCCTGCTGGCTCACGCGCTGATGCGCCAGGGCAAGGTCTCGGCGGCGCTCAAGCTGTTCCAGTCGCTGCGTAAGGATTACCCCCTGCTGGCGGCGTACCACCGCGTCAACGCAGCCGAGGCGCTCTTCAAGCTCAAGCGCTACAAGGCCGCGGCGGCGCTGGCGGCCGGGGTTGGACAGGACGCGGTCCCCCACCGGCGGGCGCGGTGGCTCCGGGCGCGCGCGCTGTCCCGGCTGGGACATCACAGGGCGTGCGCGGAACACCTTCGGGCGCACCTCGGCGCCGTGCGAGCCGGCAGCGCTCGCGAGTCCGCGAGCCGCCACCTCGAGGCGCGCCTGCTGCTGGCCAGGAGCCTGGAGGCCATGGCGTCCGCAGCCCGCAGCAAGCGGCAGCGAACCAGGCTGCGCAAGGAGGCCCTGGGCCAGCTCAAGCGGGTGGTGATCGCGGGGGTGCTCTCGGCCCATGGAGAGACCGCCAAAAAGCGGCTGGCCCGGCTCAGCCGGCGGCTACGGGGGGGCGCGGGCCTCGCCCGCCTGACCCCCGACGAGCAGTTCGCCCAGGCGAGGGTGCTGAGCAGAGCCATGCGTAACAAGCTGGCCGAGGCCGCCTATGGCAAGCTGCTCAGGCGCAAGCGCCTCGCCAGAGAGCTGCGGTGCAAGGCGAGCTACTACCAGGCCCGGGCGGTGTTCCAGCAGCGCGACCGGGCGCGGGCCGAGCCGCTGTACGTCAAGGCGATCAAGCGTTGCCGGGCCGCGGGCCTGGACGATCTGGTGGTCAAGAGCCTGTACAACGGCGCGCGGGGGTTGGTGCGCAAGGGCAAGTTCAAGGCGGCGGTGGCCCGATACGCCGTGATCGAGAAGAAGCACGCGCGGCACAGCTACGCCGACGACGCGCGGCTCCGCGCGGCCGAGGCCCACGTGGAGATGAAGGACCCCGATGGCGCGGCCAGGCTGCTGGCCACCATCCCGGATCGCTACCCGGCCGGCGACATGAAGCGGGAGGCCCTGTGGCGCCTGGCCCGCCAGGCATACTTCGGCGGCAAGCTGGACCAGGCGCTCAAGCACCTCAACCGGATCATCGACACCATGGGGCGCGCGCGCATTTACTACGCCCACGGTCGCGCCCTTTACTGGAAGGCCCGCATCCTTGCGCGCCAGAAAAAGGCGAAGGCCGCCCGCGAGCTGTATGTGCGCTGCATCCGGGACTACCCGCTGTCCTATTACGCGCTGCTGTCGTTCAACCGCTTGCGCGAAGCCCACAACGAGACCTTCACCGCGCTGCGCCAGGTGTTGCTGTCGCCGGCCGGCCGGCCCGCGGGCCCGTGGTCCTTCAAGGCGCGGCCCCTGTTCGGCTCGCCGGGCTTCCTGCGCGGCGTGGAGCTGGCGCGGCTCGGCTTTGGCCGGGCAGCGGGACGTGAGCTGTCGGCGGCGGGCGTGGCGGTCAAGCGAGGGCAAGATTCTGCCGACCTGTGGCTGGCCGCGGTGCTCTACGACAGCGCCGGGCTGTGGCACCTGTCGCACATGGTCCCCCGCACCATGGACCGGGCGTACCGCTGGAGCTACCCCCAGGGCGAGGGGCTGCGGCGGTGGACCCTCTCATTCCCCCGGGCGTTCCTCCCCGAGGTGAAGGAGAACGCCACCGGGGTGGGGATCCCGCCCTGGCTGGTGCTGGCCGTGATGCGAGAGGAGAGCGGGTTCTCAACCACCGTCGAGTCCTGGGCCAACGCGGTGGGGCTGATGCAGCTGATCCTGCCCACCGCTCGCACCACAGCGCTCCAGCACAAGATCAAGGTGAGCCGCAAGGCGCTGCACGACCCGGCTGTGAACGTCAAGCTCGGCGCCACTTACCTCGGCTTCCTGTTCGAGGCGTTCGGGCAGACGTTCCCGCTGGCCATCTCGGGGTACAACGCCGGCGAGGGCGCAACCATGCGCTGGCTCAAGCGGTTCAAGGGCCTGAAGCTGGATGAGATGATGGAGCGGATCCCGTATGACCAGACCCGGCGCTACACCAAGCGGGTGCTGAGCAGCCTGTTCACCTACGCGCTGCTTTACGGCGCGGCCGACGAGCAGGTGCCTGTCATCCCGCTGGACCTGCCCACCAACTCGGCGCAGACGTTCAAGGACGCCCGGGACAAGCTCCGAGCAGCCAGCAAGGGCTCCAAAAAGAAGTAAGGCGGGAGGCCGGGTGGCCGGGCTACTCGGCGCCCGGGGTGGGCATGGTGAACGCCCTGCCCCCGAGCTCCTGATCCACCGCGTACAGGCCGTAGCCGTTGTCGCCGATCAGCTGGAGCTGTCCAACGATCCCCTTGGCCGTGGCCTCCTCTTCGACCTGCTCCCCGACGAACCACTGCAGGAAGTTCTCGGTGGAGTGGTCCCCCTCCTTCTTGGCCAGATCCACCAGGCCGCCGATGAGGCGGGAGATCTTGCACTCATGCTCATAGGCTGACTGGAAGGCGGCCAGGGGCGACTCCCACTCGCTGGCAGGGCCGGCGATGGGGGCCAGGGTCACCTTGCCGTCGCGGTCGCAGATGTAGCTGTAGAACTTGCTGACGTGGAACAGCTCCTCCTGCGCCTGGGCGCGCATCCATCCCGCCATACCGGGCAGGTCCTTGTCCTCAAAGTAGGCCGACATGGCCAGGTAGAGGTAGGAGGAGAACAGCTCCTCGTTGATCTGCTTGTTGAGAGCCTCCTGAATCGACTCCTTGATCATCTGATCCTCCTGGTTGGTCCTGTTTCTCGGGTCAAGAACGCATTAAAGGTAGACCTGTCCCTGCCCGGGTCAAGGCGAGATCGGATCTGGATTGCTGTTAAACGCCGAGGTTGCTCTACGCCCCTCCGGGGGAGCAGCCCTTGCACGCCTCGCTGTGTTGGATCGCTCAGGACGGCCAGCGCGCCTCCGGCGGAGCCCGCAGTCCTCGCGTCGCTTCGTTGGATTGCTTCGGACGAGCCACCCGCCTCCGGCGGAGCCCTCCCTGCTCGCGTCCCTGCGGGACACTCCGCGATGAAGGTCGGGCTAATTCTCAGCCAGGATGACGTCGTCGTACTCCACCTCGAACCGCAGCTTGTGCCGCGCCTCCTCCTGGGCCAGGGCCAGGAAGGTCTGCTGCAGGTCCTCATCGTCGACGGAGTTGGAGAGGTCCAGGTACATCTTGTAAGAGGACTTCTCACGCTTCATGGCCAGGATGAGCGCCTTCTGGTAGTCGAGCTCCTCGTTGGGATCCACGTCAACGACGTACTCGGCGATCTTGAGGTTGAGGACCTTGTCCTTGTGCGGCAGGAGGCGCTTGCCGTCCTTGATGGCGGTCAGCTTGGCCTTGTGGCCCAGCTCCTCACCAGCGAACTGCACGAAGATGTCCTTCATGCCCCGGTGCTCCATCTTCTTGGCCAGGTCCATGTAGAAGTCGTGAGCGGCTTGCTCCCGGCCGATGGCGAAGTCCAGGATCTCATCAACGCTGTTCATTTAAGTGCTCCTTCTGACGTTGCTGTGGATGAACGGGGTTATCAGGGGCGCCTAGTTGTAGACACCTTTCTTGAGCATTTGCAGATCGTCCAGCATCTTGTCGTGCTTCTTCTCGTCCTCGGCGAGGTACGAGATCAAGTAACGCTGAACCTGGTTCGTTTTTTCGGGCACGAGCTCCAGGGCGACCTTGGCCATCTCGATGGTCTTCTTCTCCAGCTCGATGTGCTTCTCGATGGCGACCCAGGCCTGGGCCATCTGGTCGAAGTTGAGCGCCACGGTCTCCCGCTCGAGGGTGTCGATGATCATCTGCTGGATACGATGATGCATGTTGGAGTCGCGCTGAATGATCTCGGCCACGAGGCGGATCAGGGGCTGATCGATCTCCTCCATGATCTTTGCCGTCTGGGCCACGGCGGCGTCCTCGAGCTTCTGCCACTTCTTCATGCAGAGGATCAGTTTCTCTTGCTGTTCACGGGTGCTCATTATGATCTCCTTGCTCAACCGGCCCTCTTCTGGACCATTTGATTAGCTGAGCTCCGGGTCCAGGGGCGAGGAGCCGGTCGGTAGAACAGGAAGCTCCAAGCGCCTCCCCTCGTACCCCAGATGGAGCCAAAAAACAACCTGCTATCGCGCCGCGAAGGGTCAAGATTGCTCCCCCTGCGCGGACTGTTGCCGCGCGCCGAAATCTTGCTGGCACGCCGGACAATAAAACGTGCTGCGTTGCTGGAGGACCTGCCGCACCACGGCCGCGCCGCAGCGACGGCACGGCTCCCCTTCCCGCCCGTATACCTTCAGGTACCGCTGGTAGCCCCCGACGCTGCCGGAGGCGTCCTGGAAATCCGAGAAGGTGGTGCCGCAGTTGTCCACGGCCTTCTGGAGCACCCAGCGGGTGGCTCGCCAGAGGCGCGCGGTCTCCAGGCGGTCCAGGTCCCCTGCCACGGCGGTCGGGCTCAGCCGGGCGCGGTGGAGGATCTCGCAGGCGTAGATGTTGCCAAGCCCCACCAGGCGGTCCTGGCGCAGCAGCCAGACCTTCAGCGCCTGCCGGCTCTCTTCCAGCAGCTTGCCGAGCCGCGCGGCGGTGAACATCTCTGACATGGGGTCCAGCCCGCCAGGGGTGAGCCGGGCAGGATCGGCGTCGAAGCGGATGGTGCCGAACCGGCGGGTATCCACGAACAGCAACGCCCCTTGCTCCAGCTCGATGATGGCCCGCAGGTGGTCCCGCGCTCGCTGGCCTGCGCCCGCCTGCCACAGCAGGCGTCCGCTCATCCGCAGGTGAACGGCCAGCCAGAGCCGCTTCGATCCGCGGATCAGCACCAGCGCAACCTGCTTGCCGAGCCGGGTGCCCCTCTCAACCCTCCACCCCAGCAGCTGTTGAAGGTCTTGCTCGGTGCACCGGCTGTCGATGACCTCCACGGCGGTGACGCGCTGCCCCCTTACCAGTGGGTGGAGCTGACGCGAAACAGTCTCGACCTCGGGGAGCTCGGGCATGCGAAGGAAACCTGGACTACCGCCACTTCCCGGCGTCTTCGTGACGCTTGCACTCCTCGGCCGCCATGTTCCGGAGCCGATAGGCCGTGTCTCTCAAGATACCGTAGAGGATGCCGCATGAGGCGTCCTGACGGTCCCGGTCCCCCTCCTCGGCCAGGGCCAGCATCTCCTGAGTCATGCGCATCAGGCGGCGCAGGTTCTTGTTGAATGGGCGCAGTTCATCCGCCTCGATCATTTCGGGAACATTTGTCTCACGAGTCACAGCGCCACCAAGGAGTGCAAACCACATGCCACTGATAGTGAGACAGTTGGTGGTGATTGGGAAAGCCGTCCGGCGACAACGACGGCTGCGACTACCCCTGCGCTAGGAGATGGGGTTGCGGCTGAGGAAGCGGTACAGGGTGGCTCGCCCCACGCCGAGCAGCTTGGCGGCCTTGACCTTGTTGCCGCCGGTCTGCTGCAGGGCCTGCTCCACGGCCTCGAGGTTGAGCTTGAACCGGCCCTGCTTGGTCGCCGGCGCCGGGGCCAGCTCGGTGGCCGTCGCCGTCGCGGGCGGAGTGGTCTGGACCAGGGGCATGGGCTCGCCCTCGAAGTCACGAACCTCCGGCGGCAGATGGTGCGGCATGACCTCATCGCCCTGACAACGCACGGCCGCGAACTGCAGAGCGTTGATCAGCTCCCGGATATTGCCCGGCCAGCGGTGGCGCAGCAGGTTCTCCAGGGCCCCGGCCGAGACACGCTGGATATCCTTGCCGGTCTCTTCGCGGATGGTGCCGAGGAAATGCTCAACCAGGAGCGGCAGGTCCTCGACCCGCTCGCGCAAGGGCGGCAGGGTGAGCGGCACCACACACAGCCTGTAGAACAGATCCTCGCGGAAGTCGCCTTTGGCGACCATCTGACGCAGGTCCCGGTTGGTGGCCGCGATGATGCGCACGTCTGCCGCATAGGAGCGCTCGCCGCCCACCATCTCGAAGCGCTTCTCCTGCAGCACCCGCAGCAGCTTGACTTGGAACGCGGGGGTCAGCTCCCCCACCTCGTCCAGGAACAGGGTCCCCCGGTTGGCCAGCTCGAAGCGCCCCTTCTTGTCACGGATGGCGCCAGTAAACGCGCCGCGAACATGGCCGAACAGCTCACTTTCCAGGATGTTTTCAGGCAACGCGCCGCAGTTTATCGGGACGAAGGGCCCCTTGGAGCGCCGGCTCTCGGCATGGATCGCGCGGGCGGCAAGCTCCTTGCCGGTGCCGCTCTCTCCGGCGACGAGCACCGAGTAGTCCGAGCTGGCCACCTGGCGAATTGTCGTGAAAATCTCCTGCATTGCCCTGGAGTTGCCCACGGTGCCATGGAACGGCGAGCCGCGGCGAAGCTGCCAGCGCAGGTCGTTGACCTCGGTCACGTCATCGATGCTGGCCATGACGCCATACAGGCGGCCTGCGCCCAGGGGCATGGGGCGGACGTCCATGCGCAGGCGGCGGTCCTCGCCATCCCGGGTGGTGAAGGTGGTGTAGTACTCCTGACGCTCGGTCACGCGCTCGTTGGTGCCGCGGAACAGGCAACCGTTGCCGCAGATCCCCTCCTTGCCGAACACGTCGTGGCAGTCCCGCCCCAGCACCTCTTTCCGGCTGTAGCCGGTGAGCGCCTCGGCGGCCTGGTTGAACAGGCTGATGCAGCGGAACTCGTCATGGGCGATGATGCCCTCGCTCAAGGTATCCAGGATGCGATGGATCCGCTGACGCTGCCCCTGCAGGGCCTCGAGGTACCCGCAGGCCAGCGCGTCCAGCTGCTGCTGCATGCTGTTGATGACGCGCTGCAGGTGGTCCGGCGACCAGGTGGACTCGCCGGGCGCAGCCTCGGGCAGCGCCCAGCGGAGGTGGATAGGATCCCCAACCAGCAGCGGCCGCTTGTCCACGGCGCGGGGATCCTCCTCCTCGGGGAAAGCGGTCTGGCCCTGGCGGTGCAGCCGGATAACCAGATCAAATGATTGATGATGCAGGGTTTCCAGCCCCGGCACCGGCGCCGGCGCCGACACCGGGCGCTCGCGCAACAGGTATCGACGGACCGGATCCGGGATCTGGCCCGGCTCCAGGGTCGCGGTGGCGATCTCCATCGGCGCCCCTGGCGTCATGAGGGAGAATGCCAGCTCGAAAAGCTGTGCGTAGACGCCCTGATCTTCGTCGTAAACCAGCGTTGATACAGTATTTGACATCATATGTTCCGACAGCGGTACGGCTCCAGATCTGCCGTATATCATTCTGTCTCAGACCAGGCAATGTTTGTCTCGCCAAAGTGTCTCGTCTGTGACCCGCCGATACATCCCAGGGGGGTATGCCAGGACATCACTCCTGGCATGATGCATGCTGAGCCAGATGGAGGACCGGGAGGAGCGAGACATGAGCAGGCAGCCACAGGAGATCCGCGAACAGGGCAACCGCCTCAAGGACGAGGGATCCCTCTACCTGAGGCAACATGCTCACAACCCCATCGACTGGTTCCCGTGGGGCGAGCAGGCCCTGGAGCGAGCCCGCGCCGCGGACTGCCCCATCTTCCTCTCGGTGGGGTACGCCTCCTGCCACTGGTGCCACGTGATGGAGCAGGAGGTGTTCGAGGACGACGAGGTGGCCGAGCTGCTCAACACGCATTTTGTCTGCATCAAGCTGGACCGCGAGGAGCGGCCGGACCTGGACGCTGTATACATGGAGGCGCTGCAGGCCCTGTCGGGGGGTGGGGGCTGGCCCATGAGCCTGTTCCTGACCCCGGACCTGAAGCCTTTTCACGGGGAGACCTACATGCCGCGGCAGCGATTCCTCGCCCTGGCGCGGCGCATCATGGAGCTGTTCAGCGAGCACCGTGAGATGGTCACGGGGCAGGCGGCGCTGCTGCACCGGCGCGTGGCCACGGACCCGGAGCTCTCGCCGGAGGCGGAGGTGGATCGCCAGGTCCTGCAGGACGCCGCGCGCCAGGCCGAGGCGTACCACGACATGACCTGGGGCGGGTTCCGCGGGCAGATGAAGTTCCCCACGCCGCCGCGGTGGCGTTTTCTACTGCACCACCACCGGCGCACCGGGGAGGAGCGCTGGGCTGACATGGTCCGCCGGACCCTGGACAACATGGCCTCGGGCGGGATTCATGACCAGCTGGGCGGCGGGTTCCACCGGTACGCCACCGAGCCGACCTGGGTGGTGCCGCACTTTGAAAAGATGCTCTACGACAACGCGCAATTGGCCGGGCTGTTTTGCGAGGCGTACCAGGCGCTCGGCGTGCTGCGGTATGGCGAGGTGGCCAGGGCGACGCTGGATTTTCTGCTGCGCGAGATGCAGGACGAGGCGGGCGGGTTCCACGCCAGCTACGACGCTGACAGCGGCGGAGCGGAGGGGACCTACTATGTCTGGACCCCGGCCGAGCTGCGGCGCATCGCGGGAGACGACGATGGGGCGGCCCTGGCCGGCTTGCTGGGCGTCACGCAGGAGGGCAACTTCGAAGGGCGCGCCATCCCCACCCTTCGCGCTGACCGCCAGGAGGTGGCGCGCCAGAGCGGGGTACCCGTCGAGGCGCTCGGCGACCTCCTGGAGCGGTGGCGGCCGGCGCTGCTGGAGGCCCGCGCGCGCAGGGAGCCTCCCGGTCTGGACCGGAAGCTCGTCACTGCCTGGAACGGCATGGCCATCTCGGCCATGGCCGCCGGCCATCTCGCGCTGGGCGACCGACGCTACCTGGAGGCCGCCGAGCGGGCCGCCGAGCGGCTCTGGGCGCTGCACCGGCGCCCCGCCGGGGGGCTGCTCCGCAGCTCCAACGACGGCGTGGCGGCCAACGAGGCGGTGCTCGGTGACTATGCTTTCCTCGGCCTCGGGCTGCTGGACCTGCACCAGGCTTCCCAGGACCCGCTGTGGCTGCGGCGAACCCTGGCCCTGGTGGAGGTGGTCAGGGAGCGCTTTGCTCACCCCGAGGCCGGCTTCTACCAGACACCGGCGGATCATCCGGCCCCCATGGGGCGCCAGGTGGAGTTCCTGGACAGCGTGCGGCCGTCGGCCAACGCTGCCATGGCGCTGCTGTTGGTGCGCGCGGGAGCGCTCTCCGGTCGGGCGGCCTACCGCCAGCAGGCCGAGGCGATGCTCGGCGCCTTCAGCCCCTGGATGAAGCGCTTCGGCCTGGAGATGGCCGCATGGATGGACGCAGCGGACAGCTTGCTCGGCCCGCTGTACGAGGTGGTGGTGGCCGGGGAACCCGGCGCGGATGAGACGCGAGCGCTGGTGGCCGCGGTGCGGAAGTTTGGCCTGGCGCAAGTGCTGCTGATCACCGTGCCAGCAGACGGTCCTGACGAGCAGACGGCGGCGCTGATGCCCACGACGGCAGGCAAGACCAGCCAGGGCCGGGTGGCGGCGGCGTATGTTTGTGAGCAAGGGAGCTGCAATGCGCCGGTGTTCGAGGCGGAGGCGTTGCGGAGGTTGTTGGGGGAGGGAGGGAAAAGCTAGAAACAAAGAACAAAGAACAAAGAACAAAGAACAAAGAACAAAGAACAAAAAATTGGGCTGACCTCGAACACGCTGAACGAAGCGAGCCAATACCAGCGAGCGAAGCGAGCCAGGCTATCTACCCTCAAGCCTCAAGCCCCAAGCCTCAAGCCAGCGAGCGAAGCGAGCCAGACTATCTACCCTCAAGCCTCAAGCCCCAAGTCTCAAGCCGGGAGTCAGGAGTCGGGGACCTGAAGCCTGAAGACTGAAGCCTGAAGCCAGGCGAGCGAAGCTCGCCTCTACGCCTTGGGGCGGCCCTGGGGGAGGGAGAACTTGAAAGTGGCGCCGGCGCCCTGATCGCTCTGGACCCAGACATGGCCGCCGTGGGCTTCAACCACGTAGCGGCAGAAGGCCAGCCCGAGGCCGGTGGACATGTTGATGCCAGCCTTGCGCGTCTCCACCTGGCCGAACTTCTCGAAGATCTTCTTGTGGTACTTGGCCGGGATCCCCTCGCCGGTGTCCTCCACTGATACGAGCACGAACGGGGCAGCGGTGGGACACTCGTCCTGGGGCTCGGTCACCAGCTGGGTGCGCAGCATCACCTGGCCGGACTGAGGCGTGAACTTGATGGCGTTGCCCACCAGGTTCGCCATGGCCCGGCCCACGAGCTCGGGGTCAATCCAGACCACCGGGATCTCCTGGGAGAGGAAGGTGGTGACCTCGATCTGCTTGGCCTTGATCTGGGGCACCATGCGCACCAGCACCTGGCGGATGTGATCGTTGAGCACCGCAGGGGAGAGGCGCAGCTTGGTCTGGCCGGCCTCGAACCGCGACACGTCCATCAGGCTGTTGACCATGTTGAGCATCTCGCCCGCCTGGGCGTGGCCCTCCTCCAGCGAGCGCGCCGCCAGGGAGTCCAGGTCATTGGCCGCCGTGCGCTGCACCTCCGAGAGCTTGAGCAGCATGTTCTGGATCGGGTTGCGCAGGTCATGGACCATCATGCGGCTCAGGTCCTCGCGCAGCTGCTCGTTCTGGCGGATGGAGCGGGCGTTGGCGATGGCCCCGGCCACGGACTTGGCCAGGGTCTCGAGCACCAGCCGGTCGTCCTCGTCGAAGGCGTCCATCCTGGCGCTCTGGACCTGGATAACGCCGATGATCTGCTTGTGGGCCCTCAGGGGAACACACAGGATGCTCTGGATGTCCCCGCGCAGCGACGACCTGCCGCCGAACGAGTCGCGCGCCCCGGCCAGGAAGCTCTGGCCCGTGCGCACCACCTGACCCGCGATGCCCTCGCCCAGCAGCTCACGGTGCCCCGGCCCGAGGTCCATGGGCTCCTCGCTGGCCAGGGCGCGGATCACCACCTCCCGCTCGTCGGCCAGCATCACCGCCACCGCGAAGTAGCCGAACCGGTCGTGGATCTCCCGCGCCATCAGCGCGAGGATCTCCTGCAGGGCGTACGGCTCGGTGGCGATGCGGGTCACCTCGTTGATCAGCAGCATCTGCTGCCAGCGGCGGCGCTGGTTTTCGAACAGCTGCGCGTTCTCGGTGGCCTGGGCCAGGTAGGCGGCCAGGGAGTTGAGCAGCAGCTCATCCTCCTCGGTGAAGTGGTCAGGCAGGCTGTGCTCCACGTCCACGACGCCGATGATCTCGTCGCGCACCCGCAGGGGCACGCAGAGCGCGGATTGCATGCCGGGCACGAGGTGGATGAAGCCTGGCATGGAGGTCACATCGCCGGTGCGGATGCTCTTGCCGCTGGCGGCCACCTTGCCGATGAGGCCCTCGCCGAACCGTGCCACCGGCGCGGGGTCGAGCAGCAGCGGCAGGTCGCTGGCGTGGCCCGCGTGGACCAGGCGGTTGCGCCCCCGCTCCAGCAGCGCGATGCCCACGAAGGAGACGTCGAGGGTCTCCATGATCGCCTTGCACGCCACGCTCACCACGTTGTTCCGGTCGAGGGAGAACATCACCAGGCGGCTGATCTCGCCCACCAGCTGAAGGTGGCGAGCCCGGCGCAGCTCCATCTCGTAGAGGCTCGCGATCTGAACCGCCGGCGCCACCATGCCGCCGAGGATCTCCAACAGCCGCACGTCGTCGTCGTCGAAGGCGTCGGCCCGGTTGCTCTGGACGTCGAGCACGCCGAGCACCTCGCCGTGCTGCATCAACGGCACCGCGAGCTCGGAGCGTGTGTGGGCCAGGAAGTTTGCGCGGATGTAGGTCTCGTCTTCATCCACCCGGTTGACCAGCCGCGGCGATGCGCTGGAGACCGCCGTGCCCACGATCCCCTTGCCCACCGGGATGCGCCAGGCGTAGCCGATGTCCACGTCCTCCATGACGAGGTCGAGGTCGCCGCCGCTGCCGGCGCGGAAGGCCACCTCGCTGCCCTCCACCAGGGCCACCGCCGCGTAGTCATAGCCGAAGCGATGGCGAACCATCTCCACGACCCGACGCAGGATGGTGCCCAGCTCCAGCGATGAGAGGGTCTCCCGGGTTACCTCCGAGAGGAACTCGAGGTCATTGAAGTGCCGCTCCGGGTGTCCTTTCTTGGGTGCCAAGGTCGCGGTCTTTCCTCAGCCCTCGTCCGCGGGCGTGTGGGCCGCGCAGGTGTAGCCGAGGTTGTCATACCCGGGCAGGGCGAACAGCATCTCGAGGCATCCCGGCGCGCTGCACAGGGTGACCTCGTGATTCAGCACCAGCGTGGCCTTGGCTGCCTCGATTTGCTCGACACCCCACCCCTCGGCCTCGGCCTTTTCGCGAACCTCTCCCAGAGCTGCTTTGGCGCGTTTCTCCACGGAGCCGATCAGATCCATCGGCCTCACAGTACTCAGAACCCGCCGGCGGCGTCAATTTATAACCCGCGGCGTTACAGGGTAAAAACCTCGCGTTCCCGAAAGGATGCGCGAGGCTGGAGGGTCAACTCGGCTGGTCGTTCTTGGCGCCGCCCTGGAGCGTCAGGTCCACGTTCTCCACGTCGTAGGCGGGGGCGTCCGGCTGGCGGCTCAGCCCGAGGGTGTGCTTCAGGCGCATCATCACCTCCCCCGGCTCCACGCCCTTTGGCAGGACCTCGGGGGGGAGCATCTGCAGCCCCTCCGATCCTTGCTCCTTGAGCCAGGAAGTGACCCGCCCGATGAACGCTTCCTGGGACTCGCGCTTCTGCACCACGAAAAACCGTGCCTTTCCCTCACCCGCCGCGGCGAGGCCCGCGACCATGGATCCCTCTGCACGAATGATGGCCTTGAAAGTTGGCGTGCTCATGGCCAGACCCTATATCAGCTTCACTACTTTCTAACTACGATTTTCTGGACTATAAACGGGTCTATGAAGACCTTCACGTTCGAGAATGAGAAAGCCTGCCCAGACTGCGGGGGGAAGGTGACCACGGTCGAGCTGAAGCCCGAGTTCGATCCGGTGGCGGTCTTTGGCTGCCCCCACTGCGGGGTGCTGCTGTGGAAGCCGGGACTGGACCCCAACGACGAGACCCCGCTGGTGCGATTCGAGGCTGACACCGAGGACAGCATCTAGTCTCCGGGGACCATGGGGTCACGCCAAATCCTGTTGGTGGCCGCGCTGGCGGTGTGCCTCGCACCTGCGTGCCGGCAGCGAGCGGTGAAGCCTGACGCCGGCCACGGGCCGATCACGGCCGAGCAGCGCTTCGGCAATGACCCCGAGCTGGTGGCCGACTTCAACAACCTCGAGGCGTGCGCCTACGCCGACGGCCGGCTCGATTTTTCCTGCCCCGCCGTGACCGAGCTGCGCACGCGGATGTCCACCCGGCAGCGCCGGGCGAAGATGCGCGAGAAGCTGGTGACCACCCTGGCCAACCTGCTGGAGAGCACCCGCCCGCGCACCAGGCTCATGGCAGCGGCCAGCCTGCAGCCGCACCTGAAGCACCCCGACATCCGCAAGGCGGTGGGGGCGGCGTGGGTCGGCGAGGACGTGCCCGCGATCCAGGCCACGATGCTGCGCATGCTCTGCCTGGCCCCGGGCGGCGGGGGTCCGGCCACGGCGGCCGCGGCGCTGGGTGGCAAGGCGGAGCTCCCGGTGCAGGTGCGCGCCGAGGCCACCACCTGCCTGGGCAAGGCGAAGGCGCCGGCCAGCGAGCACATCACCCGGCTGCGCAAGCTGCTCTCCGGCAAGGAGAAGCCTGCGGTCCGGGGCGCCGCCTGCGAGGCCCTCGGGATGCTCGGCGCCGCGGCCGCGGTCAAGGAGCTGGCCGCGGGCCTGGGCGAACCGAAGATCGCCCACCGGTGCGCCACCGCCCTGGCGGCCATCGGCGATGACCAGGCGTACGCCGCCCTGCGCGACGCCACCCGGGCGAAGCTGGGGCGCGGGCGCGTACCGGCGCAGCAGGTCAGGGCGCTGGCGAGCTTCGAGGGCAAGGGGGAGGAGCTGAAGCAGCTGCTCGAGGCGGTGGCTGCGGACGCGGCGGTGGGCGCGAGCGCGCAGGACGCGGCCAGGCAGGCGCTGGCCCGCTGACCTCAGCGCGCCAGCGCGCGCCCCAGGTTCAGGCAGCAAAGGGTGTCTGCCATGTACGCCAGGCGTCGGCCGTCGGGCGAGCAGGACAGCTCGAGCTTCCCCTGCCCGTCCAGGGAGCCGAGCACCGTCGCCGCGCCCGTGGCGCTGTCCATCATCGCCAGCCGCTGCCCCGAGACATACAGGTAGCGCCGCAGACCGGGCGCCGCGGTCAACGCGTCGACCCCGGTGATTCGGCGCAGGGCCGCGCCGGTGCGAGCGTCCCACACGGTGACCGGGCCCCCCGGGGTGTGCAGCCGGCGCCCGCCCGGGGACCAGGCGGGGCGATGCACGAAGTACGGGCCCTTGCGCGGGCGGCTCTTCCAGACGATGCGCTCCCGGGCCAGGTCCCAGACCCGCACCTGGCCGCGGGCGCACACCGAGGCGAGGCAGCGGCCATCGGGCGACCAGGCCAGCCCCCACACCACTGACGGGTGCGTGTGAGGCCTCGCCGCCACCTGCCCGTCGGACAGGTCCCAGAGCTTCACCTCACCCTTGCCCGTGCCCGTGGCCAGCTGGGCGCCGTCCGGGGAGAAGGCAGCGCAGAAGGCCTCGCCGCGGCGGCCCACGCCGCTCCGGGGAGCGAAGCTTTTGGTGTCCCAGAGCTGGACCGAGGGCAGGTCGTCCGAGCCCAGGTAGAATCCGGTCACAGTGGCCAGCAGGCGCCCATCGGGGGACCAGACCGCGGCGCGGTCCCCACACTCCAGGGTGGCCTCGCGGCGGCCTGTTTTTGCGTCCACCACCCGCAGGGTCGGGGTGGACGAGTCTCCCATGACGCACTCCTCGTCCATGGTGATGCCGCACACGGCCAGCCGCGCGCTGTTCGGGGACCAGGCCAGGTGGTGGCCACCCTCGGTGTAGAAACAGATCCTCACCTCCGGGGAGCCGAGCTGCGTTTCCCAGGCCAGCTTCACCTTGCGGGGCTTCCCCCCGGGGCGGGGACGGACGGTGCGGGCGGCCAAGATTCCGCTCCCTACCCCAGCTCCTCGGTCCACCGGATCACCCTGTTCCTGCCGGTCTCCTTGGCGTGGTACATCGCGCGGTCGGCGCGTTCGAACAGCGCCTTGGGTGGCTCGCCGCCGCGGGAGCTGGCAACGCCGGCGCTCAGGGTGAGCCTCGTCACCGGGGTGCCCTCCACCGGCGCGTTTGCGATGCGCCGGCACAGCTTGTTGGCGATGTGCTCGGCCTCGGACCCGTCGGTGTCGCGCAGCAGCAGCACGAACTCCTCGCCGCCGTAGCGGGCCAGCTTGTCGCTCTGGCGCACGTTGCGCATGATGGTGCGGGCCACATGCTTGAGCACCTCGTCACCGATCAGGTGGCCGTAGGCGTCGTTGGTGCGCTTGAAGTGATCGAGGTCGAACACGATGATCGACAGCGGCTGGGCCGACCGCCCGCACGCCTCCATGGCCCGGGCCAGCTCCTCCTCGTAGAAGCGCCGGTTGTACACGCCGGTCAGGCCGTCAACCTCCGCCATGGCCACGGTCTTGGCGTGCAGCCGGGCGCGGTCGATGGAGAGGGCCGCCAGGTCGCCGAGGCCCTGCAGCAGCTCCAGGTCGTCATCGTGGACCTCGTGCTGGGAGTAGATGCAGTCGGCGAGGATGGCGCCGATGAGGCGGCTGCCCACGGACATCGGCACCAGGGCCAGGTTGCTGAAGGTCATGCCCTGGGCGCCCAGGTGGGGCGGGCGGTAGCGCAGGGTCACGGTGTTGGAGGCGTAGGCGGTCCGGGTGGCCAGGCAGTGGGCCACCACGGGCAGCAGCTCCGCCTCTTCACCTTCGGAGTCCCACAGCGCCGGCGCGGCCAGCTCGTGGATCCGGTCCAGGGGAATCACCGCGCCGCCGAGCCAGCGGGTCAGGCGGTGGGCGCGGTTGTCCTGGCGGTACGCCTGGTAGCGCGGCAGCAGCCCGTTGAGGGTCAGGCCCGCCTGCTCCATCTCCTCCCAGATCTTTCGCGCCTCACGTTCGCTGGCCGGCCCCAGGGCCATCACCACCCGCAGCGCCCGGCCCGCCTCGTCGTCCAGGAACAAAAACCCGCGGTTGAACCCGAGCCCCTCGGCGGAGGTGATGCCGGACAGGATGACGTACAGGATCTGCTCCAGATCGAGGGTGCCGAGCATGGCGCCGGTGATGCTCTTGTGGATCGCCAGCTCCCGGCGGACCCGGTCGAGCGCTCTCTCGAGCACCTCCTCGCGGTGCGTCGGGCCCCTCACGCGGTTGTCTCCATCAGCCGAGCGTATACCCGCTCCACCCGATCGAACAGCCCCGCCCAGCCGAAGGCACGCGAGAGCCGCGCGCTGCCCTCGCCCGGCTCGTCCGGGCGCTGCCGGGCGCGCTTCAGCTGCAGCGCCATGGCGGCGGAGAGGCGGTCCGCGAACGGGCCCAGGCCCTGTGGCGCCGGGCGGTCCACCGCCTGCATGGGCGGCAAGCTGACCCGCTCGATGGCCCCTGCCCCGGCCAGCCCGTCGTCGGGCCAGCCCTGGATCGACGGCAGGTCGGTCACCACCACGCGGCACCCGGAGACCAGGGCCTCGAGGATCACCAGCGGCAGCCCCTCGAAGAAGGAGGGGAGCACCAGCAGGTGGCACCCGCGCAGCAGCTGGGCCACCTGCGCCTGGGGCACGTGGCCCAGCAGCTGGACCGCGGGCGCCATGTGGCCGGCGCGCTGGCGCAGGGCGTCTGCCTCGGGATCGTCCCCGCCGCCCACCAGGTAGAGCGTGAAGTCGACGCCCTGAGCCCGCAGGCGCTCCGCGGCGTCGAGCAGCGAGCCGACCCCCTTGGACAGGCTCAGCTTGCCCACGTAGACCGCGCGCGCGCCGGTGGACTCGGGGGCCAGCGCCCTCTCCTCGGCGAAGCGGGAAAACTCCTCCGCCCGGGCCCCCTGGCCGGGGTGGAACAGGTCGGTGTTCACGGCGCCGCCGCTGACGATCACGCGCTCGGGGTCGAGCCCGAAGCGGCGCACCAGCTGCTCCTGCTGGGGCGGCGTCAGGGCCAGCACCCGGTCCACCTCCCGGGCGGCAGGGATCACCCGCTGGGCCAGGTGGGGCGCCAGGTCGAGCTGGCGCAGCTCGGTGCCGTGGCAGGACGTGACCATCGGCACGTCCGGCAGGGTGCGCCGGGCCAGGGCTGAGACCAGCCAGAGGTGGTTGGTGTGCATCACGTCCGGGCGCCAGGCAGCGGCGCGCTCCAGGGCCGCGGTGAAGGCGGCGGTGTACTGGTCGAGCTGGCCCTCGTCGAGGGTGGACCAGCGGCTCGACGGATAGGGCATGACATCGCTCATGCCGGGCAGCCGAAACGGCAGGCGGTCGGTGTCGAAGCGCACCAGCTCCAGCTGTCCGGGTGGGAGCGCGTCGAGGGCCACCTGCTGGTCCTGGTTGGCCGCGGCGAGCACGCGCTGCTCATGCCCGCGCCGGGCCGCCTCCCGCACCAGCGACTGCAGGTAGATTCCGGAGCCGGTCCGGTCAGGCAGCTGGGAGAGGACGTGCAGGATTCTCATGAGCCTACGCGGCTTCCTTGTCCTCCTGGAACATGCCTATCTGGTTGCCCTCTGGATCCGTGGCGGTGAGGAACCAGCCCACGCCAGGGATGGCGGTCTTCTCACCCTGGATCGTGCCGCCCAGCGCGTCGATCTTGTCGGCGCTGGCGTCCAGGTCCTCCACCATGACGTAGATCCGCGTGCCCGGGTCGTCGTCGCCGCGCCGGGTCAGGCCGCCGCCCAGGGAGCCCGGCTCCGCGGAGGTCTGCACCAGCAAGTACTCGTCCTCCATGTTCGGCATCGGCACCAGCTTCCAGCCGAACAGGCCGGCGTAGAACTCCTTGGCCTTCTCCAGATCGTCGCAGGGGATCTCGAAGTGACAGATGGTGGCGTTCATGGGGCCTCCTCCTCGGGGGGGAATACTATCACTTGAGAGGCAATGACAGAACGACGGAACGACGGAATGACGGAATGACGGAATGGGGGGGCAGGAGCGGGAGCGGGAGCGGGGGCGGGGGCGGGGGCGGGGGCGGGAACGGGGGTTCTGTCAGAGCGTTCAGCTCCTCAGCGTCTCCGTCACGCAGCCGGAGCACTCCACCACGGTGATGGACGAAGCCGCGAGTTCATTGACTGCATCAGGCGTCAGGTTGTCGGGATCGTCCTGGTGCGCAGGGATAGCCTCGGCTGCGCCTCCGTATTCAAGATCGTGATCTGTGACGATGGGCCAGGATGAATCCAGGGGCATGCCGATATCAGCGCCGGTGTTCAACAGCTCCCGGTCATCCGGCTCATCGTACTCGACATGTGACAAGATCTCCCAGCTGGTGGAGGCGTCAGGGATTTCGGCAGGGCGCAGCAGATGCTCCCGGTCAACTTCCTCGATCAGCTCATCGAAGAACATGAGGCCGTCCTGGTCAAAATCTTCCTGCGGTGCCATGGCCGAGGTCAGCAGCTCGAAACGCTCCAGCCCGCTCTCCCGCACGGCCGGTTGTACTGGCGCGTCGTCGCCGTGCAGCAGAGGCTTCGTCAGCGCTCGCCTGCGCAGGATGCCCGGGTCGGTGCCCAGGAAGGGGAGGCGGTGTGCCCCATCCAGGAACGTGTCGATGATGAAGATCTTCTTGTCCTGAAATCCCTCATGGGTCCTTGCTACCGCATACAGATAGGTCCCGTCATGGGTCAACGCCCAGACCTTTTCAGCGGGCGGATAGATGCTCCCCAGCGGCTTGCCCTTCATGGACAACTTGACGAGCTCCCGCGTCGTGTCGTTGTTGAACCGGCACCAGAATCCCCTGGGCGGGGCTGCCGATAGTCCCGGAATTATGCACAGAGATCCAGTGATGTTGCCACCCGATACATTGATGAAGCCATCGTCAGGCAACTGAATGGTTTTGCCGTCCAGCCGTCCAGCCTTCGGAATGTCATACCGATAGATCCTCTTGCCGTCCTTGGAAGCCAGATAGAGCTGCTGGTTGGCGGCGTCGGAGGCGATGCTCTTGTAGTTCACGTCCTGCTTGACCGTGTAATACCCCACCGGGATCAGGTTGCCGTCGTATCGGACCGAGCCCTTCCAGTGCGGCGCGTGCACCAGCTCGTAACGAACCAGCCGAGCACCCTGGCCCGGCACGAAGACATTGGCCCAGTAGTAGCGCCCATCGAAAGTGAGCGCTTGCATCTGTGCCTGTGTCTTTCGGAGCTTCCCAATGCTTGAATCCCAGCCATACTCCTCATATTTCTCGACCAGGCCGACCCCCGGCTTCCGGCTCAGCCGGGCGAAACCACGGTAGTACCCGCGGCAGATGTACTGGCCATCAAATGCGATGGCCCAGGCAGGACCCAGGCCCTTTCCGATCCTGCCGACGACCTCCCTGGTCGCGTCCTTTTTTGCATAGACATACTGGAACAGGTCCCGCCCCTCGGTACCGGGCCGGTAGCCGAGCAGCTTCTTGTCCGGGATGGGAAACCCTCGGTTTACCGGCGCCTGCCGGGGACTGGCAGGAGGACCGGTAAAGGGTGTAAATGAGTTGGCATGGGCGCCAGCCGCGGCAGGATTAAACGATTCGACATTAAACGGCTTGTTCTTGAAAGCGGGATCATCGTTTCTACTCAGAATGACCAAATCCTTGCTTCCAGCAGTTACAAAATCATTTGAGCGAGCATAACCCCAGGCGTTATGTACACGCACCGGGTGGATACCGTCGAACCAGAGAAAGTGATTCCCGACAATCTTCAGTTGGTGAGCAGGGCTCCCGCTGAGGAAATTGATCGCGACAGCGGCCTGAAAGAAGCTGTTGTTTTCAATTATGACACTCTTATTTTGCTTCTCCAGTGAAATCAGGCCATTGCCGACCTGGTAGAAGTAGCAGTTCCTTACCGTGACATTTGAGCCCTCACAGTACACGCCCTCGTCGTTGGACCAGCGAATGATGGAGTATGACAGGTCCAATTCACCCCGAAGGATCTGAATGCAGAAATCGGACGTGTATTCAATGATTGCGCCTTCAATGTTAAGGACAGGGCCGTTGTACAGGCCAGGATCGAGGCCTTCTTCGAGTTCACCGTTGATGCCGGCCCAGTCGCCGTTGATGCCCCGATTTTGCCCATTGATCTTCCTGGCGGAGGTAAACTTGACGAGTTTGTCCTTGTCTCCTTTTACCTCGAGCACGCCAGCATTTGTTGGCTTCTTGCCAGGATGCACTCGGATGCCGGCTCGCGTATCCTGCTTGTAGTCAGTGTAGTGCGCGAAACGCAGCACTACACCTGGGTTGATCACGAGCTTTCCGCCGCCTCTCACCTCGATGCTCTTTTTGACATGGACTAGAGTGCCGTCAGGAATCCTGAGTTCCCCACCTGGCCTGATATCAAGGGTATCTTCCAGGATATATTCGCTGTCATCGTCCCATACGGTATACGGATCCGGTCCAGGGACCTTTTCGATGGTTGCTTCTTTGCCTGCAATTGTCCTTGCCATCGTCCCCTTCCAGTGCCTGGTGGTCAGGCGCCAGTGAGCAGCATCTATTCAACGTTACATCGCGCCTGAGCTGTGCAACTTTTTCGTGTCTTTGAGATCACGGCTCAGCAAACTTCCACAAGTAGAAGCTGTTGACGTTCTTGATTCCCTTTACATACTTCTTGCCGAAATAGGCTTCTCCTGAATAGTACCCTGTCATAAATACTCCATCTTTTGTGCGAACCATATTTC
The DNA here is from genome assembly GCA_964511535.1 of uncultured Myxococcales bacterium. Classification (GTDB taxonomy): domain Bacteria; phylum Myxococcota_A; class Polyangia; family CAZCFB01; genus CAZCFB01. The sequence goes on from CAZEFW010000009.1 coordinate 74,803, forward strand.
CCGTGGAATTCCAGTATCCTTGGACTCTTTCAATCCATTTCATCACTCCGAATTTTGAGGCTTTGATAATGGCGATTTCTCTTGGTGCCTGGGTTACGAACTTCTTCGTGCCGCACACGAAATGCGTGTTGTTCATGAAACCCAACTGTAGGTACACGTCACCAGACGGAGACAGGCCAATAGAACCGCCGCCGCCGCCGGCACCTTTTAAGAGCTGGCAAGGTTTGGCTGTCTTAAGAATCTTTCCTCCGGGGCCAACCTTGGCGAAATGTCCTGCCTCAGGCTGGATGTAGAGATTCCCGGCGCTGTCGAGCGCGCTGCTGGACCAATTGGTACCGGGGACCTTGGTGGCCCATATGTAGCTGCCCATGCAATCCAGCTTGGCCACGAATGCTGCCTTTGTCTTGTACGCAGGTGTGAACAACTTGTGTTTGCCAAAGCTCACCTGTCCCCAGAAATCGCCATATGCATACACCGCACCTTTCCCATCCGCCTTTAGCGCACCAATAGTCGGACCTCCTTTTGCTGTTGCAAGCCAGAGGAATGTGCCGCTTGCATGAAGCTTAACAATATAGGTTCCGCCGGGGTGAACAAAGGAGCCAAAAACGGTCCCCGTATCTGCAGTCCCAGCCACCAGCACATTGTCGAAGGGATCCACCGCGATGGAACTCGCCTCGTCATCCGACGGCAAGAAAAATGCTCCCATCCCCGCGCTCTCTGCCCAGAGCCACGCTCCCTTCGGACTCAGCTTGGCAATGAAAAGGTCAGAATTCGGGTATTTACGCCCTTTCAGCGTGTTCAGCGTTGCATTTCCAATCTTTAATTGCCCACTGAAAAATCCGACGATGTAGGTGTTCCCTTTGCTGTCCACGGCCATATCATTGATGATCGCGTACGACCCTTGTTGGACAATACCTTGCTGAGCCCAGATAGCCTTGCCCTTGCTGTCGAGCTTGACCACAATCGTGGTCCACTGGGCCGGCAATCCAATCCACTTTCCACCGATATTGACCTGCTTGTACGCATAGCCTGCGATATAGATATTGCCCGCCTTGTCAGCCGCGACAATATCTCCACCAGCGTGGTCCGCCGTGAGCAGAAATCCCTTCGCCTTCGCCGCCGCGTCCGCCTGCTTCAGGTCCTTGCTCGCTCCCACCTTGTCCAGGACGAGCTTCTGATCCGGAGGTACATAGCAACCCAGCAGGTCGTAAGGCGACTTGTCTTTGGACATGTCCGCGGGGAGGTCCGGCGATGCATCTGGGCCCAGATCAGCAGCACCGAGGTCATCCACCCTCTGGTCGGGCCAGGCGTCCTGGTCGGCCCAGGCGTCCGGCGTCACCTTTCGATCAGCCACTGCAGACAGGTCAGGGACAGGCCGGGCGTCATCTGGGTGGACGGTGTGCCGATCGCATGCCGCCGTCTGGAGCACCATGGCCGCCATGGACGCCACCGCCACCAGCTTCTTCCTGCGTACTGTCATCGCCTGGCCTCCCTGTCCGACCAGCCGCAGCCGGGCTTCATGTGCCGCTGGGCGGCACCCTGGACCCCACCAGAGATCGTTGCCTGCTCGACGGCGCCCGTCAACGCTTCCCGCTCAATTCTCCTTGGCGATGATGTACGCCGACAGCGTGGGCTGAGTCGAGATGCTGGAGCTGGCCTTGAAGCGCACGAAGCGCAGGAAGTTCTCCACCTCGGATATCTGGTTGCCGGTGGACGCGATATCGATGGTGCTGCCCAGGCTGGTGAAGGTGTCCTCGTCGTCCACCGCCGAGTGCTCCAGCTGCAGGGTCTGGCTGGCGTTGGCCGCCACCTTGACGGCGACCTGCACCTGCAGCTTCTTGTAGCCCAGCAGGTCGTGGACCTCGCCCCGCTCGTCGCTGATGACGGTGCCGTCCTTGATGGCCGTGATGGCTCGGTTGTTCATGTTCCCCTCCTAGAGACCTGATCAATGGTCCGGACCGAGCCAGGCGAAGCAACTGGAATCACTGGCGAGGCGCGAGGAGAGAGCTTGCTGGTGGCAAGCGACCGACGAGCAACAAAGCCAGTGATTTCAGAGGCGAGCCTGGCGACGGGAGGACTGTTGGTCAGGTCTCTTGTACTGCTTGGCGATGACACCCACCGACAGGATCGGCTGGGTGGAAATGCTCGAGCTGGCCACCATGCGCACGTAGCGCAAAAACGACGAGTAGCTGTTGACCACGTTGCCCACCGAGTCCAGGGCGTAGGTCGGGCCCAGGTCCTCGAACGCTTCGGCCTCGTTGACCGCGGCGTGCTGCAGCTGGATGGTCTGGCTGGCGTTGGACGCCACCTTGACCTTCACCTCCACCTGCAACCGGCTGTAGTGCAGCAGGTCGAGCACCTCGCCCTTGCTGTCGCTGACCACGGTGCCGTTTTTAAGCAGGTTGATCACCTTGTTGTCTGCCATGGCTCTCTCCTTTGCTGTGGGGCTTCGGGCCCGCGGTCAGCGCTCCTTGGCCACCAGGTAGACCGACAGGGTCGGCTGGGTGGAGATGGAGCCGCTGGCCTCGAAGCGCACGTAGCGCAGGAAGTTCTCGTAGTTCTGCGTCTTGTTGCCGGTGGAGGCGATGTCCAGCGTGGTGCCCAGGTCCTCGAAGGCGCCGTCCTCGTTGAAGGCAGAGTGCTGGATCTGGATGGTCTGGCTGGCGTTGGCCGCCACCTTGACATGCACGTGGATGAAGAACTTGCCGTAGGAGCCGAGGTCCACGACCTCGCCCCTGGCGTCGCTTACCACCGTGCCGTCCTTGATCAGGGTGATCACCTTGTTTTTCATTTTCTTCCCCTCTTTGCTTGTTTCTTCTGGTTGGTGGTCGATACCGGCGCCGCCCTTCAGTCCTCCTTGGCCATCACCGCGATGGACAGGGTGGGCTGGGTGGTGATGCTGCCGCTCGCCTTGAGCCGCACGTAGCGCAGGAACTCGTCGTACGATTTGATCTGGTTGCCAACGGAGGCGATGTCGAAGGTGGTGCCGAGGTCGATGAACGCGTCGGCCTCGTTGACGGCCGAGTGCTGCAGCTGCAGCGTCTGGCCGCTGTTGGCCGCCACCTTGACCTGCACCTGCACCTGCATGGTCTTGTAGTGCAGCAGGTCGAGCACCTCTCCCGTCTCGTCTGTGATCATGGTCCCGTCCCTCATCAGGATGTTCGAGCTGTTGTCTGCCACCTTCGCTCCCTCCGGTTTGTGGGCGGGCGTCCCGGCCGGACCTGCGCGCACCGCGCCCGAGGATGCAATCAGGCGCCCACGCGTGGGCCGGCTCATGGTTGTGAAAGGAGCCCCCCCTTCGTTGATGATGAGGGAAACGCTAGCGGCGCGGATCGTTCGATCAACCCCCATTTTGTTGTTTTTTGCGCATATTTTGCAGGGGGGGGTATTTTTGCATTTCAGTTGAATTATGGAGATCGAATCGGCGCGTTCTGCGGATGCAAATGCCAGGATGCCAGGACGCCGGGATGCCAGAATGCCAGAATGCTCCGGCGGGAGCGGGAGCGGGGGCGGGGTCGGGGTCGGGGTCGGGGTCGGGGTCGGGATCGGGGTCGGGGAGCGGGGTCGGGGTCGGGGTCGGGGTCGGGGTCGGGCACGACCGGTCAACCGTCAACCGTCAACTGTCGACTGTCGACCTGCCGCCCGCCGGAGCCAGGACCGCGCCGGCACCAACCTTCGATGCCGGCTCCAGCGCCGGCGCCAGCGGCTCAGTCGCAGAACTTGCGGCCGTCGGCGGCTATCTCCAGCAGGGCGGGGGCGGGCTCGAAGCGCAGGCCGTGGGTATCGCGCAGGCGCTTGAGGTCGTCCACCACCCGGTCGGCGCCGCGCTGGTCCACGTAGCGGAACGGGCCGCCGAGGAACGGCGGGAAGCCGAGGCCGAAGATGGCGCCGATGTTGCCGTCCCGCGGTGAGCGCAGGATCCCCTCGCCCATGCAGTGCATGGCCTCGTTGACCATGGTCAGGCCGATGCGCAGCTGCACCTCGGCCACGTCGATGGGCTGGCGGTCCTGCCCGCCCGGCAGCAGCTCGTAGATGGTCTCGTCCACCTGCTTCTTGCCCTTCTTCTTCTTCTTGTCCGCGGGGTAGAGGTAGAAGCCGCGGCCGTTCTTTCGGCCCTGGCGCCCGTCGGCGGTGATGGCGGCCATGTCGCCTGGGCCGGCCATGCGCTCGCCGAACGCCTGCACCATGATGTGGCCCACCTTCTCGCCCACGTCGAGGCCCACCTCGTCCATCAGGGTGATCGGCCCCACCGGGAAGCCCCAGTCCACCATGGCCCGGTCCACGTCGTCGATGGCCGCGCCCTCGAACACCACGTGGGCCGCCTCGTTGAGGTAAGGCGCCAGGATGCGGCTGGTGTAGAAGCCGACCCCGTCGTTGACGACGATGACCTGCTTGCCAAGGCGCTTGCCGAACGCCGCAGCCGTGGCGGTGGCCTGGTCCGCGGTCTGCGGGTGCACGATGATCTCCAGCAGCGGCATCTTGTGCACCGGCGAGAAGAAGTGCATGCCGAGCACCTGCCCGGGACGCGCCGCCGCCTCCGCGATCTTGCTGATCGGGATGCTGGAGGTGTTGGACGCGAAGATGCAATCGTCGCGGGTCACCGCCTCCACCTCGCGCAGCAGCCGCTGCTTCAGCTCCAGGTCCTCGAACACCGCCTCCACCACAAGGTCGCTGCGAGCCACGCCGCTCAGATCGGTGGTGGCCGTGATGCGGGACATGAGCACCTCGGCGGCCGGCTTGCGCAAGAAGCGCCGCTTGACCTTGGGGCCGACGATGTCCCACACCGCGCCCAGGGCCTTGCCCGCGCTGTCATGGTCCCGCTCCTTGATGCGCACGTGGGCGCCCTTGTTGGCCGAGACGTAAGCGATGCCCGAGCCCATCAGGCCGCCGCCCAGCACCAGCAGGCGGTCCACGTCGGCGGGCTGCACCTCCGGGTCGGCCACGCCGGTGTCCTTCTTGATGGCCTGGATGGAGAAGAACAGCTCCACCATGCGCCGGCTCACGTCGGAGACCACCAGCTTGCCGAACTCCTCGGCCTCAACCTCCAGCCCACGGGAGCTCCCCTTCTCCAGGCCGGCCTGCACCGCGCGCAGGGCGGCGAAGGGCGCCGGGTAGTGGCCGCGGGTCTTCTTCTCCACCATCTCGCCGGCCTTCTTGAACATCACCATGCGGCCCAGCGGGTTGTGGGCCAGCAGCAGGTCCTGCATGTCAGCGTCGGCGGCCCAGTCGCGCAGCTGATCCAGCTCGCGCTGCAGCCTCCCCTGGCCCTGCTCCCGCTGGCGATCCTCGGCCAGGGCCAGCGCCCGGGCCACGGCCGCCCGCTCCAGGGTGACGGGTGAGACCACCTCGTCCACCAGCCCCATCTTCTTCGCCTTCCTGGGGCGGATGTTCTTGCCGGTGAGGATCATGTCGAGGGCCGCCTGGGCCCCCACCAGCCGCGGCAGGCGCTGGGTGCCGCCCGCGCCCGGGATCAGGCCGAGCATGATCTCGGGCACCGCGAGCACGGTCTTGTCGTGATCGGTGCACACGCGGCCATGGCACGCCAGGGCCAGCTCCAGCCCGCCGCCCATGCAGCCGCCGTTGATGGCCGCCACCACCGGGATCGGGCTCTGCTCCAGCCGATCGAGCATCTGCTGCCCCATGCGGCTGAGCGCCTCGGCCTCGGCGGCGTTCTTGATGCGGGCCAGCTGGTCGATGTCCGCGCCCGCGATGAAGTTGTCCTGCTTGCCGCTCATGATCACCACGCCGGCGCAGGATGTGTCAGCCGCCAGCTGCTCCAGCAGCGGGCCCAGCTCGTCGCCCAGCTCGGCGGTGAGCTTGTTGACCTTGTCCCCCTCCATGTCGATGACCACCACGGTCACCCCGCCCTCTGCCTGGTGGGTCGTAATCATCTTGCCCATTGTTGCCTCCTAAGATGTCCTCGGCAGAAGTAACAACGCGGTCTGGCCGGCCCCTTTCGCCGATCTCTGCGTTGCTCCTCCTCGACGTACCTCTGGTACGCCTTCGTCGTCGCGCCTTGACCTCGACGCCAGTTGCTCACCCATACCGCGCATTATTCTCGCCTCGAACATCTACTCCCGCTCGAGGATCATGGCGCCGCCCATGGCTCCGGCGGCGCACTGGGTGACCAGGCCGTACTGTCCGCCCCGCCGCTTCAGCTCGTTGAGCACCGTGACGATCTGCCGGCCGCCGGTGGCGGCGAAGGGGTGGCCCATGGCGATGGAGCCGCCGCAGACGTTGAACCGCTCCGGGTCCACCTCGCCGACCGCCTCCTTGCGGCCGAGGTGCTCCTGGGCGAACTTCTTCGACGCCAGGGCCTTCATGTTGGACAGCACCTGGGCGGCGAACGCCTCGTGGATGTCGAACAGGTCGATGTCGCCCAGCTCGAGGCCCGCCTGCTGCAGCGCCGCCGAGGTGGCGAACGCCGGGCCGATGAGCAGCTGCCAGTGGGGATCCACCGCGGCGTAAGCGTGGGTCGTGATGTAGCCCATCGGCTCGTAGCCCAGGGCCTTGGCCTTCTCCTCGGCCATGATCAGCAGGGCCGACGCGCCGTCGGTGATGGGGCACGCGTTGCCCGCGGTGACCGAGCCGTACTTCTTGTCGAACACCGGGCGCAGCTTCGCCAGCGCCTCGACGCTGGAGTCGCCGCGGATGTGGTTGTCCTCGGCCACTGCCTTGCCGGTACGCGGGATGTAGACCGGCGCGATCTCGGCGGGCAGGCGGCCGTCCTCGGTGGCCGCGTGGGCCTTGAGGTGGCTCTGGCAGGCCAGCTCGTCCTGGGCCTCGCGGCTGATCTCGTTGAGCTTGGCCATGGCTTCCGCGGACTGTCCCATGGACTTGCCGGTGGCGCGCTCGGCGATGGCCGGCGGTCGCGGGGTCAAGTCCTTGGGCCGGATCTCGGCGAACAGCTGCAGCTTGGCCTTGAGCCCCTTGGCCCGGCTCGCCTTGACCAGGGTGTCGGTCAGGCGCTTGCCCAGCAGGATCGGCACGTCGCTCAGGGAGTCGGTGCCGCCCACGATGGCGCAGTCGTGGTAGCCCAGCGCGATGGCGTTGGCCGCCTGGCTTGTGGCCTCGGTGCTGGACGCGCAGGCGCGCATCACCGTGGTGGCGTGGATATGTCCGGGCAGATCGAGGCCCAGCAGGATCTCTCGGGCCACGTTTGGCGTGATCGGGTTGGGGACCACGTTGCCGTACACCATGAAGTCGATGTCGTCGGCTTCCACCTCCGTGCGCTGGAGCAGCTCCCAGACCGCCGCCTTGCCCAGATCGATGGCGGTCAACCTGGCCAGGTCGGTGCCGGCCTTGCAGAACGGGGTCCGCAGCCCGGCCACGATGGCCACGCGGCGCCCACGCTTCTTCAGCTTCTTTGCCATGTCTGACTCCTCCGATTGAGTATCGCGACCATTATGACGCGGTGCGTAATTGATACAAGGGAAAAAATGACCGGTCAGTCATTGAAAGGCAAACATACTCATTCAATCTACTATAATCATTGATTTTTTATTTCCTGAGGGGTTACCGGGAGCGCAGCTGGCGCCAGATAACGTCCGCGGCGTGGTCCACTGCCCGGGCATAATAGCCCGCACGGAGCTGCTCCAGATAGCGCGGCGGGAGGTCTCCGGGGCGGCCCAGCTGCTGCCTGCGGCGGCGGGTGATCTCGGACAGGGTCACCGCCACGGTCACCGACAGGTTGAGGCTCTCCATGAAGCCGAACATCGGGATGGAGAACCGCCCGTGGCACAGATCAACGGCGGCCTGGCTCAGGCCGTAGTGCTCGTTGCCGAAGACCATGGCCACCGGCCGGTCAGCCGCTGGCCAGGCGCCCTGCCCCACGGCCAGATCCAGATCGGGGGGCAGCGCGGCGAAGCAGCGAAAGCCCCAGGCGCGCAGGCGCTCCAGGCAGCTCTCCGCGGTGGCGTGGTGGTGCACGTTGATCCACATGTCCGAGCGCTTGCTCACCTTGGGCGAGGCGTCGAAGCGCTCCTTCTCCTCCACCACGTGGACATCGGTCAGGCCCATGGCCTCGCAGGAGCGCAGGGCCGCGGCGCCGTTGTGCGGGTCGCGCAGGTTCTCCAGCACCACCGTCACCGAGGCGAGCCGGTGCGCGAGCACCCGGTCGATGCGCCGGCGCCGCCTGGAGCTCATCAGGGGCGTCACCGCGCGCAACACCGCCGCGGGGGTCAGGCGGGGGTCGGGCGATGGGCGAGGGGTGCTGTGGGTGCGGAGGTGCGGCAACGCGTCAGGACCTGAGGAAGCGCTTGATGGCGTCGTCGATCTGGTCCGACACCTCCTGGTTCTCCTCGGCTCCCGCCTGCTGGCCGTTGGGGCACGCGTTGCACTCGTCGCAGCCGTGAGGGATGTCGGCCCAGCCGTACTTGCGGGCCACCTCGCGCAGCTTCTCCACGTTGCGCTCGCTCAGGGGCGCCACCGGTCCGAGGCAGCGAGCGGCGTGGGTGATCTTCGCCGTGTGCTCCACGCTCTCCAGCCGGTTGTAAGCCACGGCCAGGTTGGGGCCCATGGTGAGCGACCCGTGGCGGTCCAGCAGCACCGCGTCGGCGCGGGTGACCAGCTCCTTGAGCGCGCGCGGGACCTCCTCGGTGCCCGGGGTGGTGTAGGGCGCGGTGAGGATGAAGCCGAGGGAGATGCATGACTCGGGCAGGACGCAGTTGGCCATGGACACCCCGGACATGGCCAGGGCGATGGCGTGGATCGGGTGGGCGTGCACCACCGCGCCCACGTCCTCGCGCACCTGATAGCACAGCAGGTGCATCAGGATCTCGCTGGAGGGGCGGTACTCGCCCTTGATCTTCTTGCCGGTGCGGTCGGTGACCACCAGGTCGGCTTCGGAGATGTCGCCCTTGTGCATGCCGGAGGGGGTGATCAGCAGCCGGTCCTCGGACAGGCGCACGCTGACGTTGCCGTCGCCGCCTGCGATGAGGCCCTTGTCGTACATGCGCCGGCAGACCTGGATGATCTGCTTGCGCGCCTCTGCCTCCTCGGCGTTCCGCCGCTGGACTGGTCCTGCCATTGTGCAAATCTATCTGCCCCGCCGCCGCCGCGCAACCGCCCCGCCGCTGTCAGAAACTGTCGACGCCAGGCTGTTGCAGGTAGACTCGATTCTCATGGACCGGACAATCCTGGTGCAGATGGCGTACGCCCTGGGCATCGGGCTGCTCATCGGGCTCGAACGGACCCTGACCCACAAGAAGGCTGCGGCAGAGGAAGGGGAGCCCGGGGGGGACGATTCAGCGGACGAAGGAGAGCCCCGCCAGGGGATCTTCGACGCCGGCGACCGGCTCGGCGTGCGCACCTTCGCGGTGCTGGCGCTGGTGGGGTTCATCGCCGCGCTGGCCGGCGAGAAGATCCCCTTCTTGCCCCCGGCTGTTCTGCTCGGGGTGGTGGCCATCATCGTGGCCATGTACCTGCGGGTCAGCGCGTTCGGGCCCGGCATCACCACCGAGTCGTCGGCGGTGGGCGCCTGCGTGCTCGGCATGCTCTGCCGCTACCAGCCCGACGTGGCGGGTTCGCTGGCGCTGGTGATCACCGTGCTGCTGGCGTCCAAGAACCTGGCCCACGACACGGTCTCCAGGATGCGCCGGGTGGAGCTGACCGACACGCTCAAGTTCCTGGTCATCATCCTGATCCTGCTGCCGCTGCTGCCCAACCGGGCCCTCGACCCGTACGGCGCGTTCAACCCGTACAAGGTCGGGTTCCTGGTGGTGCTCATCTCGGGCATCAGCTTCGTGGGCTACTTCCTGACGCGCATCCTCGGCGCCCAGCGCGGCCTGGGGCTGACCGGCATCCTGGGCGGGCTCACCTCCTCCACGGCGGTGACCGCGGCCATGGCCACCGAGGCGCGCAGGTTGCCGGACCTCATCGCCATCTGCGCCTTCTCCACCGTGGCGGCCAACGCCACCATGTTCGTGCGGGTGCTGGTGGTGGTGGGGGTGCTCGACCTGCCGCTGGCCTTGCAGCTGGCCTGGGCCATCGGCGCCATGTCCCTGGTGGCGGTGGCCGCGGCGATCATCCTGTGGGTCAAGGCATCGCGCACGGGCGAGAAGGGCGCCGGCAGCGAGGGGACCGTCAAGCTGAAGAACCCGTTCTCCATCGGCCCGGCGCTCAAGTTCGGCGCCTTCTTCGTGGGCATCCTGTTCCTGGCGCGCCTGGCCAAGCTCTACCTGGGCGACAAGGGCCTCTACATCGCGTCTGCAGCCTCGGGCCTGGCGGACGTGGACGCCATCACCCTGTCCATCGTGGAGCAGACCGGCGCCGGCGAGCTGGCCCGGGACGTGGGCGCCGCGGGCATCATCATCGCCGTGGTCTCCAACAGCGTGGTCAAGTCGGGTATCGCCGTCTACCAGGGCGGCTGGCGGTTTGGCCGCACCGTGGCCATCTCCCTGGGGGCCGCCACCCTCGCCGGCCTCGGCGTGGTGGTGTACCAGCTACTTTTCTGAGGGCACCCGCATGGCGCGGTAGATCAGGCGGCGCTCGGTCTTGCCGTCCACCTCCACCAGCGCCGGGTTGAAATACTCCCAGACCCGCTCGCCCGCACGGGTCACCTCGAACACCCGCCCGCGGTCCGACTCGGTGATCAGCACCGTGCCGCCAGGGAGCCGTTGGGCACTGCCGCGCGTGTCGGTGAAGAACCGACGCTCCCCCTTGGCCGCGCCGTATTGCCACACCACCTCGTTGGTCCTGGGGTCGAGCTCCAGCACACGGCTCCACTTGCGCCGGGAGCCGTTGTCGAAGATCAGCAGGTTGCCGTTGGGCAGCACCGTCGGGTGGTGGGGCCACTGCAGCTGGCCCGGCCCCCAGCTCCAGATCACCTTGCGCCGGGCCAGGTCGAGCAGGGCGACCAGGTCGAGGTAGCGGGAGCAGATGAGCACCTGCCCCGGCCGCCCGAAGGGGGTGCCCCGCTCCAGCACCTCGAGGGTGTTGACATGCAGCAGGTCGGTCAGGTCATCCCAGCCCACGCCCGCCAGCCCCCTGGCCTCCACCGCCGCGAGGATGGCGTCGAGCCGCTTCTCGGGCACCCACCCCTTGCGCAGCAGGTCGAACAGCGAGTGTGACCGCCGCCGCTTGCCGCCCTTGCCGAGCACGGTGATCTCGTCATCCCGGATCGGGATCTTCTTGCCCCGGTGCAGCACCAGCCGGTTGTTGTTGGTCAGCGCGTAGACCTCCCCCCGGGCGGTGACGTCCATGTCGTGGTGGAACGACGCCTGCCGCCCGGGCTCGGTGGGCTCGTACTGGGCCACTCGCCGCCAGCGGGGCTCACCGTCGGGGCCGAGGCGGGACAGGGTGCCGTCGCCCAGCAGCAGCAGGTCGCCGCCAGCGACCGGCTTGACCTGCTTGCACTTCTCGCCAGGTACGCGCAGCGACCGGCGCACCTCGCCAGCCAGGTCGATCCAGAGGATGCTGTCGGTCTCCTCGGAGCAGAAGACGGTCAGCCCGGCGGCGGCCTCGCCCTCGCGGTGCAGGGTGACCCCGACCTTGCGCTTCTCCTCCTCCGGGATCGGTGCGGTGGCCAGGTAGGGCAGCGCCTGGATCTTCTCCGCGCGCTTGCTGGTGAGGCGCGCGGCGGCGGGAGCGGGCTTGCCTGACGGAGGGCGCTCCTTGCACGCGGCGAACAGCAGCAGCCAGGGCAGGAGCAGACAGCCGAGACGGGTCGGCATGTCCGGGTGGCTCAGAACCGTCCCGTGATGCCGAACGCGGCGCCGCCCTCGGGCATGGGCGCGATGCCCACGCTGCGGATGCCGACGCTGGCCGCCTTCTCCTCGCGGGGCGAGGTGAAGTGGAAGTAGAGCAGCAGGCCCGTGCCGGCCAGGCCGGCCATGCCGAGGGCCAGGGCGATGCCGCCGCCGACCTTGGTGTCGTACAGGTCGGCACAGTTTTCATAGTTCGGCTGGGTGGGCCCCTCGCAGTTGGCGCCCTTGCCGTCGAGGTGCAGCAGCACAGCGCCAGCGACGATGCCCGCCAGCCCCACGGAGCCCGTGATGAACGAGGGCCACATGGGGAACGGCTTGCCCGGCTCGTCAGCCTTGGGCGGCGGGGCCTTGCGGCGCTTGGCCTTGCGCGCCCGCTTCTTGGAGCGCGCCTTGCCCCGGCTCAGCCCGGGCTCATCAGCGCCAGAGATGCCCGGCTCAGCTGACTTTCGCCCGGCGCGCTGCTGGGGCTCGACATCGCCGCGCCCCGTGAGCGTGGCCACCACGCGCTCCACCGACGCTGTGAGCGCCTCCTGCTTGCACGCCCCCTTGGCCGTGGCCGAGCGCTCCACGGCCGCGCTCTTTAGGCCGTGCAGGTTGGAGGTGAGCACGCACTGCCGCCCCAGGCGCATCAGCCGGGTCGCCAGCAGCTTGTGGGTCTTGAACTCCCAGCCGATGGAGCTCTTGCAGCCCCACTCGTGGCAGCGCCGGATCTTGCGCTGCCGCAGCAGCTTGCGCAGGCGGCTCATGGGGACCACCCGGTAGTCGCCGGTCTCGGCGAGCTTGGCGGCGATGTATTCGCCCAGTGAGCGCTTGTCCGACGCGCGCAAGGCCCTGGCCTTGTCTTCGATGTCGAAGACCACGAGCAACGGCGCCTCGGCGTGGGCCGCGGCCGGCAGCATGACGAGCAAGGTGAGCAGGCCAATAAGAACTGTTCGCATGAGTACCTCCCGGTGGGGTCGACACGGACATCAGAACCCTGGCGCGACTTGCGACCCCCGGATACAGCACCACCGCGCCACCCCGGTCGTCAAGGGGCTTGTTGCCGTTGGCCATCAGCGTAACATGGGGCCCTCTCTGCCAGGAGACGATCTGACCATGGATAAACGATCCGGACCCCCGCTGCCGCCGCCGCCGCTCGCCGTGGCCGCCGTTTTGCTCTTCTCCCGCGACGCCGACGCCCTGGCGGGCTTCTATCGGGAACAGCTCGGCATCCCCCTGGCGCCCATTCGGCTGGACGGCGTGCCGCCGCACTGGGCCTGCGACATCGGCGACTTCTACGTCTCCATCTGGCCCGAGGAGAGCGAGGACTCCGGCGCGCCAGAGCGGCGCTTCGCGGCGGTGGCGTTCCAGGTCCGCGACGTCTGGCTCACCTTCGACCGCCTCAGGGAGGACGGCGTGGAGGTGGTCTCCTCGCCCACCCGCTCCGCCCTGGGCCTCATCGCCAGGCTCAAGGATCCGGACGGGAACCCGTTCGAACTGTACCAGCCCCTGCGCACCTGAATTAAATGTCAAGTGGTGGGGTCTGACCCCCCTATATGACATATTAGTAAAATGTCAAGTGTAGGGGTCTGACCCCCCTACTTGACATTTTTGGTGGGGGGAGGGAAGTGGGCCAGCTCCTCGGGGCTGGGCTCGTCGTCGTCGCCCAGCAGGTCGAGGCGACCGTGCTCCAGCGCCTGGCGGTAGAAGCAGTACGGGTTTTCGAACCGGTCGCCGGTGTGGGAGAAGGCGGTCCATGCGCAGCCGCCGCGGCAGATGTCGCGGTAGCGGCACACGCCGCAGAAGCCGGTGAGCTGATCGGTGGAGAAGCCCCGGTTGAACGCGAAGGCGTCCTCGCCGCACCAGATGTCGGCCATGGAGCGCTGGCGCAGGTTCCCCTCCACGAACCGGTCGCGGCCGTGGCGCGTGGAGGGCAGCGACAGGCACCCCTTGATGTTGCCGTCGCTCTCGATGCCGATGACATGGCACCCCGCCCGGCAGCCGATCCAGAACGAGATCTTCGAGCCCTGGTCCCGCAGCTCCGGCTCGTGCCGGCCGAAGTAGCCCACGTTGTCCGACGCCACCACCTCCGGCAGGTCCTGCCCGTCGCCGCGCAGCCGGGCGATCTCCGGCACCAGCCACAGCAGGTCCGCGGGCTGGATCACCAGCTCCCGGTTGTCCCCCATGACCCCCGAGGGGTTGCCCAGCTGCAGCTGCCAGGATGAGACGCCCAGCTCCGCCAGGAAGTCGCGCAGCCGCTGCAGGTCGCGGCAGTTGAGGCGGTTGATGTGGGTGACCACGCTGGCGGGCATCTCCGCGGCGGCGCACCGCTCCAGGGCCGCCACCACCCGGTCGAAGGATCCGGCCTTGCGCACCCGGTCATGGTCCGGCTGGAAGCCGTCGAGGCTGAAGGCGACGTTGGCCAGGCCCGCCTCCAGCGCCCGCGCCATCTGCGTGTCGTCCCAGCCCCAGCCGTTGGAGATGATGTTGACCCGCACGCCACCGTCGGTGAGGTACTTGCCCAGCTGGTGCCACCGGGGGTGCAGGGTCGGCTCGCCGCCCCCCAGGGTGACCTTCTCGCAGCCGAGCCGGATCAGCTGCTCGGCCACCCGCAGCAGCTCGTCGAAGTCCAGCTCGTCCGGGCGCCGGGTCCCGGCGAAGGAGCCGCAGTGCTTGCAGCGCAGGTCGCAAGCCAGGGTCAACTCCCAGACGCAGTAGCGCGGGTAGTACCCAAGTCGCTCGAGCAGCTCGATCATGCGGAGAGAGGCCGGGCCGTGCTAGCTCTGGCGCGGGCCACGTTTTGGCATGGACGCCATGTAAAGCGGGTTCGGGCCGGCGCCGTCAGGGCCCTTGTCTTTCTTGTCGGTGCCCACGTCGGGCGCCATGTACGGCGGCATCGGACCCGCGTCAGGCGCCATGTACGGCGGCATCGGACCGGTGTCCACCTTGGTGGCGCCCTTGTCCGGCGCCATGTAGTCCACTTGCGGGCCGGAGTCCACCTTGGCCACGCCCTTGTCCGGCGCCATGTACACCGGCGCCAGGTCGCTGCCCACCTTGCCGTCCTTCTTGCTCGCCTTGGCGTCGGCCGCCACCTTGCCGTCCGGCATGGGCACGCCGTAAAGAGAGCGCGACTCCACGCAGCCGCCCAGGGCGAGCCCGGCGCCCACCACGGCCGGGAGCACCAGCTTGCGCACGCCCTTGCTGGCCAGGGCCCGGAGCCGCGCGTGGCGATCCAGATCCGAGCACACCTCCTGGATGATTCTCCTGATCTCTTTTTCCGACATGGCTCGCTCCGATGCTCGGTCCATACTAACAGCGATATCGTCGCTCTCACAAACGCTCACGGAGGGGTTACTATTTCGCCATGTGCGCCATGATCCCGAGACCGATATGGGCCCGCCTGCTGGCGGCGCGACTGTTCGAGCGAGACGCCGGCGTGCGCCGGGTGCGCGCCCACCTCGCCGCGCGGGTCGGTGACAGCAGCGTGGTGGAGGCGGGCTGCGGGTTCGGCTTCAACGCGGCCCGCTGTCCCGGCGACTACGTCGGGCTGGACCCCGACCCCGGCGTGATCCACGTGGCCCGGCGGGAGCAACCGGAGAAGACCTTCCTGGTGGCCGACCCCGCCGACCCTGAGGTGGAGCCGCAGCCCCGCCACACCGCCCTGCTCTGCCTGGTGCTGCACGAGCTGGAGCAACGGCGCCCGCTGCTGCAGGCCATGACCGCGCGCGCCCGGGAGCGGGTGCTGGTCTACGACTACGATCCGCAGATGGGCATGCTCAGCCAGCTGAACCTCAAGCTCTGGGAGCCGGCGTCCTTCGCCTCCTGGCTGAGCTACGATCTGGCCGCGGAGATGGCCCCCCTCGGCTTCCGCCTTGTGCACACCGACGCCCCGGCGCCCACCTTCCGCTGCTGGGAGTTCGTGCGCGGGGCTACGGCCGCGCGGCCCCCCGCAGCCAGTCAGCGCAAGCGTCGCCGCGCTCGGCGCTGAGGCGGCGCACGGCCGACAGCGCATCGCGCGCCGCGGCCTGCTTTCCCGCGCCGCGCTCGGTCAAGGCCAGCCCGCAGCGCAGGTACGCGCGCAGCTCCCTGTCCGTCACCTCGCGCGCGAAGACCTGGCGGGACAGCCCCACCAGGCCATGCTTGGCCAGCGCGTTGGCCACCCGGGCCGCGAAGCCCAGGTCCAGCGGCTTGTGGGCCAGCGCCCGGTCCAGGGCCTGGCCCGCCTCGGCGCGGCTGCCGAGCAGCGCCTGTGAGATGGCGTGGTCCACCGCCAGGTCCCGGTCTCCGGGCCGCAGCGCCATGGCCCGGGCCAGGGCCTTGACCGCGTCCCGGTGCTGCCCCATGGCCCGCCGGCAGAGGCCGAGGCCGTGGTGGGCCGCCGCCCGGTCGGGATCGAGGCCCACCACGCGACCGTAGAGCACCACCGCCTGCTCGAACCGGCTCATGCCGCGCCGGGTCTCGGCCAGGGCCAGCAGGATGTCAGGGTCCCTGGGACGCGCCTTCGCCGCCCGGCTCAGGGTGGCCACCGCCTCGGCCATGCGCCCCATGGAGTACTGGGCCCGGCCGAGCGCGCCGAGGACCCGTGGGTCCCCGGGCCGCGCCTTGAGCAGCGCCCGGTACGCCCGCTCGGCGAACAGGTACAGCCCGGCGTCCGCAAGGCCCTTGCCCAGCCCCTCGAGGAAGTCGGGCCTCGACTTACCTGCCTCCACCGCCTGCTTCACCGCCGCGGCGGCCCCGGCCGCATCGCCCTCGTCCCCGAACAGGATCACCAGGTCCACGTGGGTCTTGGGCCGCCAGGGCTGGGCCTCGAGCGCCTTGCGCAGGGTGGCCTCGGCCCGGTCCGCTGCCTCGCCCCGGGCCCTGAGGCGCTTTAGCGCCGCAGCAGCCGCCTCGTGCCCCGGACGCAGGGCCGCCGCCCTGGCCATGATCCTGGCGGCCTTGCCCGCGTGCCCTTGCTTCTCGTGGGCTACCCCGAGCCAGTAGTGGGCCTCGGCGTCTTTTGGCTGGCGCGCGCAGAGCGCCTCCAGGATCCGCTGGGCCTGGGCATGCCGCCCGAGCCCCACCAGCGCCCTGCCCTTGAGCTGCTCCACCAGCGGCGCCTCCTGGCTGGAGCGGCCCGCCTCGTCCAGCGCGGCCAGGGCGCGTGCGTGGTCCTCCCTGGCCAGCAGCGCCTTGCCCAGCTCCAACTGGATCCGCGCCGCGTCCTGCTTGCGACCCTCCCGGCGCAGGGCGGCCGCCAGCCGGGACAGCGCCTCGGCCTGGCCCATGTCCAGGGCCAGGGCCTTGATGAACATCCCCATGGCCTGGCTCACGGTGCCGCCCCCGCGCACCAGCACCCGGCCGAGGCCCAGGTACGCCCCGGCGGCGCCGGGCGCCAGCTTCAGCACCTCCCGGTACGAGGCCGCAGCGGCGTCCAGATCCCCCTTGCGCTCCTGGCCCGCGGCCCGGTCCAGGCGGGCGCGCGCCGCCGGGGAGAGGGGCGCGCCGGCGTCCGCAGCGGACGGCGCCGCGCCGCCGGTCATCGGGGCGCCCCCTGCCTGGCCCAGGGCGGCGGCCTCCTTCTTCAGGGCGGCCGCCTCGTCGGCGCGGCCCAGCTTGCGGCAGTGGCCAGCCAGCGCCAGCAGGTCGGTGGGGTTGCGCGCGGCCATGGTCAGCACCACCCGCAGGGCGCCCGCCGCCCCCGCCACATCGCCCGCCGCGGCCAGGTGGCCGGCGAGGTCGCGGTACGACGAGGCGCTGTCGGGCCAGCCGAGCACCACCCGCCGGGCCACCGTCACCGCCCCGGCCAATTCGCCCGCTGCCGCCAGGGCCCGGGCCAGATCGCGCATGATGGCGCGCCGTCGCGGGGCGGCCCTGTCCGCGGCCTTCAGCGACTTGACCGCGAGCGCGGCCTTGCCCGCCCCCAGCAGCGCCCTGCCCTTGAGCCAGAGCAGCTCCCCGTCAGCCGGCTTCTTCTTCAGCGCCGTATCCAGGGCGGCAGCCGCCTCGGCGTGCTTGCCCTGAACCAGCAGAGCGCGCCCCAGCCCCAGCGCCACCTTCGCGCTGCCCGCCTCCTTGCTCGCCAGGACCTGAAAGGCCGCCTCGGCCGCTGCCGCCTTGCCGTCCCGCAGCAGCGCCTCGGCCGCGGCCACGGGATCCGCCGCCGCCGGGCCGCGCGCGCCTCGCTCGCAGCTCGCCCACGCCGGGCAGATCAGGGCCAGCAGCATCACCATGGCCGTGCGGGGGTTCGGTA
This sequence comes from uncultured Myxococcales bacterium, assembly GCA_964511535.1. Classification (GTDB taxonomy): domain Bacteria; phylum Myxococcota_A; class Polyangia; family CAZCFB01; genus CAZCFB01. The sequence goes on from CAZEFW010000009.1 coordinate 92,719, forward strand.
TCCTGGAGTCGGTTCGCATCACCGGTGCTGATAATAGCAATGTTGACTTGAAACCGCCGACTACCCACGATCCCCCCTATGACCCAACCGATCCTGATCACCGGCACCACCGGGTTCGTGGGCTTCCACCTGGCCCGGGCCCTGAGCCGCGCCAAGCTGCCCTACCGCGCCCTTGTGCGCGCCACCTCCGACACCGACGCCCTGCGCCGCCTGGGCGCCGAGCTCGCACCGGGCGACCTGCTGGACCCCGCCTCGTTGGAGCGCGCGCTGGACGGCTGCGGCGCGGTGGCCCACCTGGGCGGCGCGGCCGACGTGGCCGACCCTGCCCTCAACGCGCGGGTCAACGTGGACGGCACCGCCAACCTGGCCGGCGCCTGCGCGCGCGCCGGGGTGCGGCGCATGCTGTTCTTCTCCACCAACTGCGCCGTGCGCGAGCTGCAGGACGCCTACGGCCAGACCAAGTTCCAGGCCGAGCAGCTGCTGCAGAAGTTCGACCTCGACCTGCGCATCTTCCGGCCGGCCATGATGTACGGCGAGGGGAGCCGGGAGTTCGCCACCTTCGTGCACACCGTGGCGCGCACGCCGCTGGTGCCGGTGCCGGGCAGCGGCGACCATGTGCTGCGGCCCATGTTCATCGACGACGCCGTGGCCGCTGCCGTGGCCGCGCTGACCCTGGACGATCTGGACGGCCGCACCTACGACATCATCGGCCCCGAGGGGATCACCCTGAACCAGCTGATCCAGCTCACGGCGAAGCTGCTGGGCAAGCGCCGCCGGCCGCTGCGCATCCCCCTCCGACTCATATTCTGGGGCGCGGTGGTGATGGGGAAGTTCTGGCAGCACCCGGTGGTCACGCCGGACCAGGTGCTCGGCTTCGCCCAGGACACCACGGGTGATCCCACCACGGTGACCACCGACCTGGGCGTGGAGCCGCGCGGCATGGAGGCGGGCATGCAGGCGCTGTTCGGTCGCACCGAGTGGCAGCGGTTTTTCGACCAGGTGTGAGGCGGCGGGTCAGGGGGCGCGGTAAAGGATGGCGCCGTCATGCCCCACGGCGAACACCCCCCCCTTTGAAGTAACCCAAACGCCATATAGCGCGTTGGCCGGGGTCATGGCCTTCATGCTCCACTTGCCGCCGCTCAGGCGCCTGTACATGGAGCGGTACGGTCCGGGGGTGTTGTAGCTCCCGCCCACGGCCCAGATGTTGCTGGCCGAGTTGCCGTGGATGCCGTTCATGCTCTCGCCTTTTTTGGGGTAGTACCACTTGGAGGTCACCGGCGTCACGGCCGCGCCATCGAATAGCGCCACCGCCGGGTCGCCGTAGGAGCGCACCACGGTGAGCAGGACGTAGGAGCTGCTCAGCCCCCAGACGCGGTTGGCGGTGCAGTACGCGCAGGAGGCGGTGGACAGATTCCAGGTCTTCCATGAGGTGCCGTTGTAGTGGTGCATCTCATGATAGGCCCCTACGAACACATCCTTGCCCTTGGCCCACACGCCCCTGGCCGTTTGGTTGCCCGGATACTTCGGAGCCGGTCCCCAGCTGGTGCCGTCGAAGCGCCGCACATAGGGGTTGTACCCCACCGCCCACACATCCTTGGGCCCCGTGCCCCAGATGTCGACCAGATCGGCGGTGATGCCGCTCTGCATCAGGTTCCACTTCCCGTTGTGGAAGCGAACGATCTGGCCCTTGGGCCCGGCGGCGAAGATGTCACTGGCGCTGGCTCCCCAGATGCCGGTCATGGGGTACTTGCTGGTGACGCTGGTCTGCTTCCAGGCGCCGCCGTGGTAGCGCAGCACGCCGGCGTAGCCCGCGGCGTACAGCTCGGTGTCCGACGCGCCCCACAGATCGCGGAGGTAGTCGTGAGTCACCGCGCTGGACAGTGCCTTCCACGCGCCGGCCTTGCGCCGCACCATGGCGCCGCCCGCGCCGCACAGGAAGGTCTCGCCCGACGGCGAGGGCCACACGGCGCGTAGCTGTGAATTCACCCCGCTGGTTGCGGGCTTGAAGCTGCCGCCCGACGAGATCCGCAGCGTGCCCTTGCTGCCGCCCAGGATCACGTCCGTCGCAGAGCTGCCGCCCACCGCGGCGAGGTCCTCGGTGGTGCCGCTGGTCAGCGCGGACCACTGGGTGCCGTTGAACATCAGCAGGGTGCCCTTTTCTCCCACGGCGTAGACCGCCTTGGGCCCGGCGCCCCACACCGCGCGCAGGGCCTCGGTCACGCCACTCTGCATGGTGGACCAGCTGCCACCCTGGCGGCGCACGATGGTGCCCACCTGCCCCACCGCGAACACATCGCCGCCTGGCGCCGCCCACACCCCGTACAGCGCCACGGACACGCCCGACGTTTCGGCCTTCCACGCGCTGCCGTCGTACCGCAGCGCGATACCCTTTTCCCCCACGGCATAGACCGCCTTGGCCCCGGCGCCCCACACGCCGTACAGCTTGCCCCCGGTCTTGGCCTTCATGTCCTGCCAGCCGAGGCCGTCGTACTGGGCGATCTTGCCGTCCTCGCTCACCACGTAGATGTCGCTGGCGCCGCTGCCCCAGATGCCGGTGAAGGTCCAGTTGCCCAGGCCGTGGTCCTCGGGTTTCCAGGCCACGCCGTCGTGGCGCAGCATGGTGCCGCCCTCGCCCACCATGTAGACGTCGCTGGCGCCGCTGCCCCAGATGGCGTTCAGGTCGTTGCCCTGGGGCAGCGGGTTCATCCAGCACCACTTGTCCTTGTCGCAGAAGCCGGTCAGCGGCTTTGGCGGCCCGGCGTCGGGCAGGTGCAGATCCGGGGGCGGGAGGTCAGGCGACGCCAGGTCCGGCGGCGCCAGGTCAGCCACCGCCTGGTCCGGGTCCGCGAGATCTGCTGCGGCCAGGTCGGGGCGCGGCGCGTCCGGCTGCGCCAGGTCTGGCGTGGCGCGGTCCGGCGCCAGGAGATCAGGAGCTGGGCCGTCGGCCCGGGGCAGGTCGGGCGCCCCCTGGTCCATCCGAGCCAGGTCCACCACCGGACCATCTCCGCCCGGGCGCTGCACGCTGCCCGTGTCATGGCACCCGGCCAGGACCAGCCCACACAACGACCACAAGAACCAGAAGCAGCGCATGTTCACCCCTCCCGGAGACAATAGCCCGGCCTCTACGGGGTCGGTCAAGCCGGGGGCGCTCATCCACGAAGTTGCCGCGGGTCTGTCATTTCGTGCAAACTGGGATATCTGCAACCAGGGCACCGGGACCACCATGCGAACACGGATACTGTTCTTGCTCACCACCGCGCTGCTACTGCTCCCGGGAGCGGGGGCCGTGGCGCAGACCCCCGATGACGAGGAGTTCGCCAAGCGGCACTTCAAGCTGGGCGAGGAGTACCACAACCGGGCGGACTACGAGCAAGCGCTGGAGCACTTCACCAAGAGCTACGAGCTGTCCAAGAAGCCGGCGCTGCTGTTCAACATGGCCCGCTGCAATGAGCTGCTGGGCCAGCACGCGCGGGCGGTGGAGCTGTACGAGACGTTCCTGAAGCATGATCCGCCCCAGGCCGACATCGTGCGGCAGCGGGTGGCCAACCTGAAGAAGTTGATCGAGAAGCGCAAGCAGCAGGCCCAGCCGCAGCCGCAGCCACAGCCGCAGCCACAGACGCAGCCTCAGCCTCAGCCTCAGACGCAGCCTCAGCCTCAGCCGCAGCCTCAGCCGCAGCCGCAGCCGCAGCCTCAGAAGCAGCCGCAGCCGCTGCCTCAGAAGCAGCCGCAGCCTCGGCCTCAGAAGCAGCCGCAGCCGCTGCCCCGGGCGGACGGCTCGCGGCCCATGATGATCGCCGGGTGGAGCCTGGTGGGCGTGGGCGCGGCGTCTCTGGCAGCGGGCCTGGTGCTGGGGGCCATGGCCGCCGAGAGGGCCAGCGAGCTTGAGGACCACAACGCCAGTGGCACCACCGAGTACACCGACGTGGAAGGCGACGAGGAGGCCGGCCGAAACCTGCAGGCCGGCCAGATCGCCGCGCTGGCCGTGGGAGGCGCGGTGGCGGTCACCGGGGCCGTGCTGCTGATCCTGGACGCCCGGCGCGACTCCGGCGAGAAGAAGTCAGCCTGGCTCGCCCCTGCCGTCGGCCCCGGCGCGGCGGGCGTCACCGCGGGCGTGAGGTTCTGACCATGAGACTCGCCATCCCGATGATGCTGCTCACCCTGTTGCTGACCAACAGCTGCTTCACCCCGGAGTACGGAGCCGGCGGCTTCCTGTGCAGCGCGGGCCGCTGCCCCGAGGGCTACGGCTGCGTCTGCACCGACGGCCAGAGCCGCTGCGAGAAGAACGCGGCGGACAACCCGTGCAACAAGCCCCACGACGGCGGCAACCCAATCACCGACGGCCCGCACCTCGACGACAAGCACATCCCCAAAGGGTCCATCAAGTGTGAGGGGTTCCGCGAGATCACCGAGAAGGTGAAGCTCGGGGCGGCCACCTTCGACATGGCCCTGGCCAAGGACGGCACGCCCGTTTTCGGCTGGATCGACGAGGGCGGCACGCTGCGTGCGGCGTCCATGAAGGGCACCAGCACCGGCCACCTCACCGGCACACCCCACGCCCAGTCAGGAATCCGCACCATGGCCCTGGCCATCAACGACGCCGACCAGCTGGCCGTGGTCTTCAGCCGCACCGCCAGCGGCGGGCTGCCCCACACCGTGTGGCATGACCACGTGGACCTGACCAAGCCCCCCCTGGCCTGGGTCGCGGTCAACAAGATCCCGGGGCTGGACGTCACGGACCTGGACCTCGCAGGTCACACCGGCATGACCGCCGCGGTCTACATGGCCGCAGCAGAGCGGCCCAAGTCCGGCTCCGCCATGGCGCGGATCGCGCGGATTGCCTACGTCGGCAGCAAGTTCCAGTACACCTCGCTGTGCGCCGAGCCCACCAAGGGCCTCATCGATTCGCCGCGTATCACCCTCGGCAAGCATGAGAGCAAATCCCACGTCGGCTACTCGTTCTACGACTCCATCAGCAAGGGCTGGAAGCTCGGGGTCATGAAAGAGGACGCGGCAATGACCTGCCCCAAGCTCACCGACCTCAAGGGCGTGGATCGCGGCTCGCCGGCGGCCCTGGGTTTCGACGGCCACGGGGGCGTCCAGCTCGCGTGGGGCGCCGCGGCGTCAAACACCAACATGGGCGCGTTGTTCCACTACCAGTGGATTCCCGGCAAGCCCATCGGCACCTTCACGCCCCTGGAGGGCAACACCGTCAACGACGCCATGTCGGTGAACCTGGCCATCCTTGGCATCCAGCCATGCATCTCCCTGTGGCACCATATCAGCGGGGTGGCCAAGCTTCATGTGAGGTGCAAGCAGGGTCCCAGCAACTGGGGCAACTCCAACTGGGTCGACGTCATCGACATCGCCAGCCCCAGCTACCTGGGCTACCCCACGCGCATCGCCGTGGACGGCCAGCAGAAGATCCACCTCGCTTACGTCATGCACAAGAACAACGCCGGCAAGGAGGAGATCAGCCTGCGCCACACCACCTGCAAGGCGAGCAAGTAGCGCGCTTACGCCCCCTCGCCGCCCTCGCCGCCCTCGCCGCCCTCGTCGCCCCCCGGCCGCTTCAGGTCGCTCAGCCGCACACCCGCCAGGATGATCACCGTGGACCCGATGGTGGCCATGGGCGCCAGCAGCAGCATGTGCACCAGCAGCGCCATTGTCACGGCCTGCACCTTGCTGATGCCGTAGATCGGCGGCAGCACCAGCTCACACGCCACCTGGTACACGCCGATGCCCGCCGGCGCCAGCGGCAGCGCGAAGGAGGTGAACAGCAGGGTGGTGGCCAGCACCATCCCCCCTGGAGGCAAGGGCACGGACGCGGCCTCGCACACCAGCGCGATGACCGAGCCGGTGAGGAACCACTCGCCCGCCGAGAAGACCATGGCCGCCAGCACCAGCTGCGGGCGCATGAGCGCGCGGCTCCCCTCGGCGAAGCGGTCCATCAGCTTCGCCAGCACGCCCTTGAGCCAGTCCCGGGACGAGAAGATGTGCCCCACCACCAGCATGGCCACCAGCACCCCGGCCATGGCCGACGCCACCAGCACCGCGCTATTGATGATGGGCGGCAGGGGCAGGATCAGCGTGAGGGACAGCACGAAGCCGAGCAGCACGCAGACGTCCACCAGCCGCTCGAGGGCCATGGAGCCGAAGATGCTCACGATGGGGATGCCCGAGAAGCGAGACGCCACGAAGGCGCGCACCGCCTCGTCCAGCCGGAAGGGCAGCACCATGGACACCGCGCCGCCGGCGTAGATCGAGCCCTGCAGCTTGTAGAGGGTCACCTTGCCCAGGGGGCGCAGCAGCATGTGCCACTTGGTGGCCTTGCTCGCTACCGACAGGATGTCCACGACGAGGGCCCCCAGCAGCGGGAGGATGGCCACGCCGGTGAGGCTCTCCAGCAGGTCGTGCCGGTCCACCTGCTTGAGCGCGAACCAGAGCAGCGCGGCTCCCAGCGAGAGCCAGATCGGGACCGCGATAATGCGCAGCCAGCGCTTCATGCTGTCAGCCGGTCCACAGCTCCCAGCGGACCGACAGCATCTCCTGGATCGTCTTGAGGATGGTGACGGGGTTACCGCCGGTGGCCTTGCCCCCCTGGCGCGGCCGGTAGTCCGACTCGATCTCCACGAAGGAGAACTTGTTGCGGGTGGCGCGCACGATGATCTCCTCCAGCAGGAACACGCCCTCGCTCTTCATGTTGCACTGCTCGAACACCTTGCGGTGCCACAGGTGGACCCAGTTCACGTCGCGGAAGGTCGTGCCGAACATGATGCGCACCATCCACAGGAACGTATTGGACGAGAGCATGCGGAACCAGGTGTAGTCGCTGCGCTCCAGCCGCGCGCCGATGACGATGTCCGCCAGCTCGGCCGCCTTCATGAAGCGGTTCAGCTCGTTGGGGTCGAACTGGCCGTCGGCCGGCACGTAGATGATGCGCTCGCCCCAGGCCGCGCTCACGCCGCTCTTGATGGCGCCGCCGGAGCCGAGGTTCTGGCTGTGGTGCACGCAGCGCACCGTAATGTGGGCCTCTGCCAGGCGGTTGGCGATGCACGGCGTATCGTCGGTGCTGCAGTCGTTGACGATGACCACCTCGTAGGTCCAGTCCGCCTCCTGGCCCACCTCCACCACGTGGCTGACCACGTCCTCGAGGTTCTCCTCCTCGTTGTAGGCAAGCACGACCACCGAGAGCTGGGGCTCCCGGTCCCTGTTCTCATTGCTCGTTTCGCTTTGGCAAGTCACGCGTCTCGCTCCATCAGATGAAGTCTCGCTCCCGCTTCCTGTTGGCCACGAAGGCGCCCAGCCTGCCGAGCCCCTCCAGCACGTCGGCGGGGGTGCGGAGCAGGGTCCGCACCCGCCGTGAGATGTACTTCGGCCGCAGGTAGAAGCGCTGATAGAAGCGCCGCTCCCAGGCCATGTACTCGCTGTGGGTCATGATGCCGTTGCCGGGCAGCGGCTCGCAGGAGGTGGGGTAGAGGTTGAAGTCCAGCTTGTCGCGATGCTCGTTGAACAGGTCAGTCCCGGGCCAGTACTGGATCCGGGTGACGATGATGTAGTCGGGCTCGATCTCCAGCGCCAGTTGGATGCTGGCCTCGATCTCGTCCGGGGTCTCGCTGGGCGCGCCGACGATGAAGAAGGTGCACACCTCGATGCCCGCGGCCTGGATCATCGGCACCTTCTCTCGGATCTCGTCCAGCGACAGCCGCTTCTTGTACAGCTTCAGCACCCGGGGGGACGCGCTCTCCACGCCCACGTACAGGCGGCGGCAGCCGGCGCGGTACATGCGCCCGAGCAGGTCCGCGTCCACCCGGTCCAGGCGGGTCAGCGCGGTCCAGGTCAGCCCCCGCTCCTGCCGGCTCAGGCGCTGGCACAGCTCCACCATGCGGTCGCGCTTGATGGTCAGCGTGTCGTCCAGGAAGCGCACGTGGGGGAACCCCTGCCGCCGCAGCGAGGCCACCTCGCCGGCGAGGCTGGCCGCGGACCGGTAGCGCATGTCGCGCCCGAAGGTGCGCACGCAGTAGGTGCAGGAGAACGCGCAGCCGCGGGCGCTCATGATCACGCCGGTGGGCCGCGGCATGAACGACTCGCGGTAGGCGGCCGGGCGGATCATGGTGTGGTCCGCCCAGGGCAGCGCGTCCAGGTCGTCGATGCGGGGACGCAGCGGCGAGATGACCGCCTCGCCGTCCTCCACGCAGGCCAGCCCCGGCGTGCCGGCAAGGGGCTCGCCCCGCTCCAGCCGCCCCATCACCTCGGCGAAGGTCTCCTCCGGCTCGTTGAGGAAGATGCCGTCCACCGCGCCGCGCTCCAGCACCTGCTCAGGCACATGGGTCGGCAGGTAGCCGAACACGAAGATCTTCGTCCGGGGCAGCTCCTGCTTGAGCCGCGCCAGGATCTCCAGATCGTCGCCGCACACCTCGAAGCCGAGCATGGTGACCAGCATGTGCGGCTGCGTGGCGCGCAGCCGGGCCACGGTGGCCTCCAGCCCCAGATCCTCTGCCATGCAATCGAGCAGGCGCACGTCCCAGCCCGGGCGCTGCTTGCCCAGCGCGCCCAGACCCATCAGCTCCAGCGGCGGGATCAGAAAATTGGGCGCGTAGTAAGAGGCGACGTAGCGTCGCTGGAGCCTGGTCTTGCCGGGCAGGTTGATGAGCAGCAGGCGCATGATGGCGTCGTGAGCTTCGAGGACCCTGGGGAGCTAAAGGTCTGGACGGCGTGGCCGGCCTTCCCCCTCAGTCCTTGCGGGGCAAGATGGCGCGGACGGCGTGCTGGATCAGCCCCCCCACACCCATGGCCAGGCCAACCGGGATCAGGGCGACAGCCCACGGGTAGCGCATGACGGAGCGCACCTTGCTGGCGATCTTACGCTTTGTCTTCTTGTTCATCGTCTCTCTGCTTGAGCTGGCGGAGCCGCTCAACCGCGGCGTCAAAGGAAAGATCCCCCACGGGGAAGTGGTCGCGGACGGTCTTGACCATCAGCGGGTACTTCTTGCGCCCCAGCTCCTTGGACTCGCGCTCGCGGGTCTTGGGCATCAGGCGGTAGAACATGCGCGCGTAGACATCAGCGGTGACGCCCAGGGGGCAGGTGCCCTGGGTGTCGAACAGGATGAACTGCTTCTTGGCGCCGGCCTGCTCGGTCATGCCCATCTCGGCCAGGCGCTGGTCCGAGCGCGACTCGTCGTAGATCGGCGAGCGGTGTGAGATGCCGAAGGTGTCCTTGTAGAACTGCCGGTGGCGAACCAGGGTCGACTGGAGCTGCTCGGGGATGGTGGCCTGGTCAGCGATGGAGCCGTCCACCAGGTAGGGCACGCCGTTCTCGAGGCAGAAGGACACGGCGCCCGCGTGCATTGCCATGCGGCAGGACAGGCAGATCAGGGCGTTCATGTTGAAGCCGTACTCGGTGATGTCGTCCTTGATGGTGCTCCACACCATCTTCTTCATCCGCTCGTGGTTGCTCATGTAGTGGTGCTTGACGCGATCCTCGCCATACACCTGAACCAGGCGGCCTGCGTTGAACTTGGAGTTCTTCAGGAAGAGTACGAATCCCGGATTGTAGGTCAGCAGGTGGACGTCCCGCCCCTCCTCCAGCATCAATGCAGCCGCCAGAGTGGAGTCAGTTCCCCCCGAGAACATGACGGCCGCCGGGGCCGGCTTGTGGTTGCCGGCGCTGGTGTCGCTCATCGTCTTCTCTCCAGATAGGTAATTGATTCCAAAAACTTACCCCGGCAACAGATCCACCTTGAGTGTCCTGGATCCGCCTCGTGCCGGGTTGCAAGGGTGGATAGCATATCGGTACCGGGTTGTCGAGCAGGGGCCGGAGCCCCAATACTACTGCGGACGCGGGGTCCTGGCATGGCACACGGAGATGAAATCACGGCGGCACCCGGAGAGCAGAGCATCGCGCTGGCCGGATCCTTCCGGCTGCTGCAGCCGGAGCGCGGCCACCGCTACTCGGTGGACGACATGCTGGTGGCCCACCTGGCCTGCGCCGGGGCGCCGGCGCCCTTGCGGGCTCTCGATCTCGGGTGTGGCCTCGGCTCCATCCTGCTCATCACGGCCTGGGCGTTCCCGAAGGCCGAGCTGGTGGGGCTCGAGGCGTTGGCCGAGCACGCGGATCTGGCCCGGCGCAACGTCCGGCTCAACGGATGCCAGGGCCGCGCCCGCGTCGTCCAGGGCGACCTGCGTGACCTCGCGCTGGTGGAATCGCAGGGTCGGTTCGACCTGGTCACCGGCTCGCCGCCCTACTTCGACCCGCGAGCCGGCACCGTGCCAGCCAACCCGGGCCGCGCCGCCGCGCACTTCGAGCTGCGGGGCGGCATCGAGGCGTACGCCACGGCGGCGGCCGCTACCCTGGCGCCGGACGGGCGCTTCGTGGGCTGCACCGGGGCGGACCTGGCCAGGACCCTGGCTGCGTTGAAGCAGGCTGGGCTGGAGGCTGTCACCTTGCAGCCCGTGGTGCCGCGGGCTGGGCGGGCGCCGTTTCTGTACCTGTTCGTGGCCCGGGCGGGAGGCGGCCCGCACTGTGAGGCGGGGGAGGCGCTGGTGTTGCGGGATGGGGAGGGGCGGCGGACGGCGGAGCATCTGGCGATCAGGGGCTGGACCTCGGTGAAACCGCGCCCTTCGGGCGCGAATGACAAAACGACGAAATGACAAAACGACGAAATGACAAAATGCCGCGGGATCGGACGCATGTTAGGACTTGCCCCTGATGCTCTCGTTCCTCCGACTCGATCTGGCCCGTGATCGCAGCATCGCTGTGCTTTCGGCGCCCATCGTCGGGGGCATGTTGTCGCAGATCCTGCAGAACCTGGTGGACACCGCCATGGTGGGGCGGCTGGACGCGGCCTCGCTGGCCGCGGTGGGCATGGGCGCCACCGCCACCTGGCTGTCGGTGAGCCTGCTGCTCGGCATCGGGTCGGCCACCCAGGCGCTGGTGGCCCGACGCATCGGCGAGGAGCGCCCGGCAGACGCGGGGCAGGTGCTGGACAACTCGCTGCTGCTTGGAGGCGCCGCTGGCCTGGTGGCGGCGCTGGCCATCTACATGTTGGCGCCCGGCATCTTCAGCTTGCTCTCCGACGACACCCAGGTGGCCGAGATCGGCACCGGCTACCTGCAGATGCGCACCATCGGCTTTCCATTCGTGGTGCTCAACTTCGCCTTCCGCGGCTTCTACCACGGCATCGGCGACACGCGGACCTACCTCAAGGCCATCGCCCTGACCAACCTGCTCAACGTGGTGCTCGACCTGCTGCTCATCTTCGGGCTGCTCGGCTTCCCCCGAATGGAGGCCAGGGGCGCCGGCCTGGCCACCTCCCTGGGGCTGATGGGCGGGACCCTGTACTACGTGCTGCGCGCCGCGCCGGTGACTCGCCTGCGCGTTCGCTTCGGCGCGCTGCGCTTCGCCCAGGTGACGCGGGAGACCTGCGCGGGCATCGTGGCCATCATGGTGCCCAACGGCTTGCAGAGCATGGGCAACGCCATGGGCATCCTCGCCTTCTACTGGATGATGGGGCGCATCAGCACCATGGCGGTCGCGGTGACCAACCTGATGGTGAACATCTCGTCGGTGTTCTACCTGCCCGCCCTCGGCATGGGCCTGGCGGCGGCCACCCTGGTGGGCCAGGCCATGGGGCGCGGCGAGCCCGACGACGCCGAGGCCTGGGGCTGGGAGACCGTGCGCCTGGCGGTCTACGGCTTCACCATCGCGGGCATCGTGATGGCCGTGGTTCCGGGGCCGGTGCTGCGCCTGTTCACCGACGACCAGGCGGTCATCAGCGAGGGGATGCTGGCCCTGCGCGTCACCGCCGCCGGGCAGTTCGCCGTGGCCGCCTCCATGGTGCTCTCCAACGTGCTGATCAGCGCCGGGCAGGCCCGCTTCGTCGCCGTGGCGACGCTGGTCTGCACCTACCTGATCACTCTGCCGATGACCTACGTCTTTTGCGTGATGATGGGCGGCGGCGTGGCCCTGGGCTGGCTGCTCAACGGGCTGGGCCGGCTGCTGACCGCCGGGGCCATGGTGGTCAACTTCCGCTCGGGAAAGTGGAAGACGAGCAAGCTGTAGGCTGCTCATGGCGCCAGCGCCAGGACGTAGAAGCGGCGTCTCGCCGCTTGAGGCCACGCGGCAAGATGCCGCGTCTACGCGACGAGGAGATCCTCAGCGCAGCCAGAACGCCCCGGAGCCGAAGCTCGACCCGGCAGCCGAGACCGTGGAGTAGATCCCCTTGGTGGTGGCGCCGCACTTCCAGGTGGCGACGCAATCCACGCAGTAGTCGCCGTGGTACTGAGGGGCGGTGGCGACCTTGCCCACCCAGAGGCGCGGCCCGGTCCAGCAGCCGCTCCACCCCATGTAGTTGAACAGCACCGCGCTGGCGGAGACCTTCTTGCTCTTCAGGTTGGTGCAGGTCACCTTGGCCGGCTTCTGGTTCTGGTAGCCGGGGGCGGCGATCTTGGCGCGCACGTCGGCGGTGATGCCGCACTTCACGTCGTGAGCCCAGGAGCTGACCCGGCCGTCGGTGATGGCGGTGGCCGGCTCGGAGTAGCGCAGCTCGGACGACAGGGCCAGCAACCCCGTGGCCGGCACCTTGTACGAGCCCTTGCCCGCGGTGCCCAGCGCCAGGGAAGAGAACACCGAGGCGTACGCCGCCTTGTACCCCTCGGTGTCGGTGGTCAGGTACTCGATCTGGGTCCAGCCGCCGCCGTCGGTGGTCATGTCGCAGTACACCTCAAAGGCGTCGGCCACGCTGCCGCCGGTGGGGTCGATGACCTGCGGCCCGCTGGTGGTGACCCCGGCCTGCAGCGCCTCCTTGCACGACCGCGGCAGGGTACGTGAGGTGATCCACATGGCCCCCCACGGGTGGCTGTCCACGACGGATCCTGCCCAGTAGGGCCGGTTCTTGTGGCTCGCGGCGCCGCCTCCGCCCCACAGGCTGCCGCTCCAGCACTGCTTGTACCACCACGCCGTGCTGCCGTAGGCGAGGGAGCAGTTGCCGCCGTAGCTGTCGTGATCCGCGTCCACGGTGCTGAACGGGAGGCCGTTGTGGTAGGCGAACAGGCCGGGCGCCGAGGCCGTGGTCGGCTGCAGCTGCTGCGCCCACAGCTTCAGTGCGTAGAACTTGCTGCTGTCCAGGTTGAACAGGTAGGTGGCGTGCTGGGTGACGGTGTTGGGCCCGACGCCGACCTCCAGCCGCAAGGTGTTGCCCAGCAGGGTCCAGTACTTCAGCCCCACCAGCTGATCGAAGGCGTTGAGCCCGTTGTTGATGTTGCCGGTGACGGTGCTGCCGGTGATGGCGGCCACCCACTTGGGCTTCGGCGGGGTCTTGTGCGCGCTGTTGAGCATCACCAGGGTCCAGGGCCCGTCCTTTGCGGTCATGCGGCAGTAGGCCTGGAAGGCGTTGGTGGCGCTGCCGCCGTCCGGGTCGAGCCAGTACACGCCGTCCCCCGAGGAGCAGCCGGCCTTCTTGATCGCCTGGCATGACGCGCCCGGCGCGGTCTTGGAGCTGCCCGCGCAGCCGCAGGCGCCGCCGGTGCACGCCTCGCCGGCCTTGCAGGAAAAGCCGCAGGCGCCGCAGTTGGCGGGATCCACGAGCACGTCCCGGCACACGCCGGCGCAGCACCACTTGCCCGCGCCGCACTTGGTCCCGCAGCCGCCGCAGTTGAGCACGTCGGTCTGCAGGTTGATGCAGGTGCCGCTGCAGTCGGTCAACCCGGCCTGGCAGGTGAGCAGACACTTGCCCGCCTTGCAGCTCTCGCCCGCCTTGCAGGTGGCGGCGCAGGCGCCGCAGTTGGACAGGTCGGTCTGCAAGTTGACGCAGGTGCCGCTGCAGTCGGTGAGCCCCGACTGGCATGACAGGGCGCACTTGCCCGCCGAACAGACCTCGCCCGCCTTGCACGCCGTTGCGCAGGCGCCGCAGTTGGACAGGTCGGTCTGCAGGTTGACGCACGCACCGCTGC
>CAZEFW010000010.1:0-46786 GCA_964511535.1 uncultured Myxococcales bacterium
GGAGGTCGCCCAGTGATCACACTTGATGCGACATCTTTCTTGAAACTCACCGCTTTGGCTCGCTTCGCTCGCCTGGCTTGGGGCTTGGGGCTTGGGGCTTGAGGGTAGATTGTGGGCTTGCTGCGCTTGTGTGAGCGGAGGCTTCTGGTTCCCAACCCTCAACCGTCAACCGTTAACTGTTAACTGTTGACGGTCGAAGCAGGAGCGGATGCAAGGACGCCGATCAGGCCCGCGGCCCTGACGGCACGTAGTCCAGGTCGTACACTGCCACCTCGCCCGCCTCGTTGACGTCGGCCACCATCTCCTCCAGGTCCCGGCCGATGCGGCCGCCCACCACGATGCTGTCGCGGATGGTCACGCCGCCGGCGACCTCATGAGGCTCGACCTCCTGACGGTCCGCCGCGGCGATGACCTGGCCGTCGTCCCGGCGGAAGGCCAGGCGCGGCCAGAGCACGGAGCGCTCGATGTGCGCGCCCGCGCCGACGCTCCACCCATCGCCGATGACCGCGTGGGGACCGATGGTGGCGCCCGGCTCGATGGCGCAGCCGTCGCCGATCACCACGGGCGGTACGATGGTCACCCGCCCGTAGTCGATGTCCACGCCGCTGCCCACATGACCCCAGGGCACCTGCTCGTACGGCAACCGCACCTGCACCTCGCCGTCGAGGATCGCCTGGTTGACGCGGATGTAGTCGCGCTTGTTGCCCACGTCGAACCAGGCGCCATCGTACTGCATCCCCCACAGCTCGAAGTCCCGGGGCAGGGCGCCGCGGTCCAGCTCGCCGAGCAGCAGCGGGAACACCTGCTTGCCGAAGTCGTAAAACGGCTGGTCCACGTCCAGGCTGGCCGGCGTGCGCAGCGGGTCCAGGGCGCGCAGCAGGTCCATCTCGATCATGTAGATCGACGCGTTGTTCAGGTTGGAGGGCGAGTCGGGGTCCTTCTCGCGGAACTCCTTGATCCGCCCTGCGGATGAGATGAGCCCCTCGGCGGGGCGTGGGTCATGGAGCACCGCGGTGCCGAAGTCGATGCGGCGCTCCCATGGCACCGGCGTGAGCACCATGCTGAGCGCGGCCCCCACTTCGCGATGCTTGCAGTACATCTGCTCGAGCATCCCGGCGTCGAAGTTGGTGACGATGTCGCCGCTCGGGATCACCACCGTGGAGCCGCCGAAGGGCTGCAAGCCGGCCGTGGATTCGCCCGGGAGCACCGCGCGGGCCTCGCTGCCCAGGGCTTGCTTGCACACGCCGCCCAGGGTGCCAGTGGGCTCGTCCTCCCCGGCGTAGCTGATGTTGGCGCCATACCGGGCGCCGTCGCTGAAGTGGTCGCGGATCGCGCCGGCGAGCACGCACAGGTTCATGGAGATGTCGGTGATGCCCGACTCGACGAACCGCCGCACCCATAGCTCGGCCATGGGCACCCTGCCGCCCAGCGGGAACATGGGCTTCGGGATGCGGCCGGTGGTCAGCGGGCTCATGCGCGAGCCGAGGCCGGCGGCCAGCAGGCCCCCCTTGATCTGTCCGGCGACCTCGCGCTGGTGGGTCCAGGTCTGGTTCCAGAAGGAATCGGGTAGCTCGATGGGCATCGTGAGGGTTCTCCGCAGGGGCCGGGGGGTAGACCCCCGTACTGGTCTGTCACGCCATTCTGGATCGGTCTGTTGATCCAGGATGGATCACTTTGCGCGGGTTCGCACGTTCCTGGTCCATGTTCCGGGGGGGTTGAGCAAGGTCCGGGTCTTGCATTTAGTCCGGGCGGGAGGTGAATCCATGACAGCAGCGCAGGACAGAAACTGGGGCCGGGTTCAGGCCCGGCCGAGCGAGTACATGATCAAGCTGCGCGGCGGCAAAGTGGCGGCCCACGGCCCGGGGTTGTCGGTGTTCGTCTGGCCCGGCGAGACGGTGGCCGTGCTGCCCACGGCCATCCAGCGTGTCTCCTTCGTGGCGGACCAGGTCACCGCGGAGCGGGTGGGCGTGGAGGTCACGGGGGTGGCGGTGTACCGCATCGCCGAGCCGCTGCTCGCGTTCCGCATGCTCGACTTCAGCGACGGGAGCGACGGCGCCGAGGAGCTCTCCGAGACCTTGCGGGAGATGTTCATCGGCGCGGCGCGACGGCTGGTGGCCGCCATGACGGTGGACGCCTGCCTGACCCGGCGCAAGGAGAGCATCGCCGCGGAGCTGATGCGGGAGATCATGCCCGTGGTGGCAGGGCAGGGGCGGCCGGGCGATGAGACGGACCGGGGCTGGGGCGTGGTGATCGACACCATCGAGATCCAGGACGTGCGCATCCTGAGCGAGCAGGTGTTCGAGGACCTGCAGGCGCCCTTTCGCGCGCGGCTGCAGCAGGAGGCGCAGCTGGCCGCCCTGGGGAGCGCGGAGCAGGTGGAGCTGGCGCGGCTGGAGCAGGAGGACCGCACCTCGGACCGGCGGCAGGCGCTGGGGCTGAAGGAGCGTCAGCGGGAGTCGGCGGCAGCCGAGGCGCGAGCCGAGGTGCAGAAACTCGAGGCCCGGCTGGAGGCAGAGGTGGAGCGCATGAGGGCCGAGGAGCTGCGCCGGGGACGACAGGCCGCCATGGAGTCGCAGCTGGCCCTGGATCAGCTGGAGGCCGACGCCGCCGAAGTCCTGGCCGAGAAGCGCGCCGCCGTGGATCGGGTGGCCGGTGAGGCAGAGGCCTGGGTGCTGCGGCGTCTTCGCGAGGTGGAGAACCTGTACAGCGACGAGCGCATCCGCCATGACCTGGTGACCCTGGCCCTGCCCGCCGCGGCCAAAGCTCTGGGCAAGGGCCTGGGTGACGTGACGCTGAACCTCACCGATCTGAGGGGCGTGGGAGAAGCTGCGCGTGAGTTGCTGGCAACGGCGGGGCAGGCGCTGGGCCGGCGCCAGGGCGCCGGTCCGGAGTCAGATTAAATGTCAAGTAGGGGGGTCTGACCCCTACACTTGACATTTAATTGGCAGGCTGGCTGGTGGCGATGGGCTGGTCGTCTACGTCTACGATTACGTCTACGATGAGGTCCGCGTCCACGTTAGAGCTTGGCGCCCTTCCACTTGAGGATGTTGTAGTTGCCCACGGCGTAGATGGTCTTGCCGGTGCTGTCGCCCCAGATGCTGTTGATGTAGCTGATCTGTGGGGGCGAGATCTTGGTCCACTTGGTGCCGTTGAAGTGCCAGGCCGACTCGTCCTGCTTGAAGTGGGGGTGGCCCACCAGGAACAGGTTGGTCTTGGACGTGCCCCAGATGTCGTTGAAGTAGGTCTTGGTGGGCGCCTGGTGCGTCTTCCAGCTGGTGCCGTCGTACTGCAGCAGGGTGCCGTTGTAGCCGGCGGCCCAGATGTCGTTGCTGGCGAAGCCGGTGATGGCCCGCAGGTTCCAGGTGGTGGGAGAGGTGGTCTTCTTCCAGCCTGACGACGAGGTGCACGAGCTGGTGCAGTGGTAGATGGCGCCCTTGTGCCCCACGACCCAGATGTTGGTGTCCGACGTGCCCCAGATCCCCTTAAAATCCTCCTTGCCGCCGAGGCCGGAGTAGTAGACGTAGCTGAAGTTGGACGAGGGGCTCGAGGAGGTCTTGCGGTAGATCATCCCGCCGTCGCCCACGGCCCAGACCGTGGGATCCTTGGCGGCCCACATGTCGTTATACGAGTAGTTGCTGTAGGACGACGAGTAGCCCTTGTACCACTTGGACCCCGAGTAATAGAGGATGATGCCGTCGCCCAGGGCATACCAGTAGGTGGCGGTGGGCAGGATCCACAGGGTGCTGAGGGTGCTCTTGTTGGTGTCGGGGTTGGTCATGGTGGTCCAGGAGGTGCCGTCGGTCTTCATGATCAGCCCCTTCTTGCCCACGGCGAACACGGTGGTCGCGTTGGCGCCTGCCACCCGTTGAAGCGGGCTCTGGATCCCGAACTTCATCTCGGTCCAGTACTTGTTCTCGGTCACCCGCGCGTCCGGGGTGCCGGTGTCCGGGCTGAAGTCTGGGCCGCCGTCCGCCACGGCATCGCTCCCTGTATCCCCGACCGACGCCTCACCCACCGCCTTGTCTCCGGTCGGACCCTTGTCCGCCACCGCCTGGTCGGCTCCCTTGTCGGGCGCGGGGGTGGTGTCGCCGTCGTCGGAGCAGGCCAGCGACAGCGTCAGCAGCGCGGCCATGGTGATATGAATTAGGCTGTTCATGAGGCAATCTCCCCGTTCAAGGTAAGCTCTAGTTGGAATGTTAGGGGCCGGGCTGCGCGAACGCAACTCGCCGGCCTAACCCGCGACCGGCTCAGTGGTAGGAGATTGAGACCCGGTCCAGCACCGGGGTTCCGCTGAAGTCGCTGCTGAAAACCGCCCGATACTGGATGTACCGGTGGCCGTTGTGCATCGTGTTCAGCGCCGTGGCCACCCCGGGGTAATAGTCCGAGGTGGAGGTGGGCCCGTACCAGGTGGCGCCCTTTAGGCCAGCGATGCTGGTGGCCGTGCGAACCTGGATCTTGAGGCTCCCCTTGGCGGGGACAGTACCCAGCCAGGCCAGGGTGTAGTAGATCGGCGCGGTCAGCCCGGTGTCCAGCGCCCTCGAGGTGAAGGTCTGGGCCTTGCCGCGCCCGACCACCGCGCCCGGGTCGGCCGACAGCACCAGCCCGGCCGCGCCATTGGTCGGCAGCTCGGCGCGCTTGGTCGCCGAGAAGCCCGATGCCGAGCCCCAGTAGATGTAGGAGTTGATGGCCGCGCTCCCACTGGAGTGCTGGTTGGCGAACGCGATGTCGAGGTCGCCGTCGCCGTCCAGGTCCGCCACCAGGTTGCTCGTGGCGCCCAGGGTCGGCAGCCCGGTGCGGTTGGACGCAGAGTAGCCCGCGGCCGAGCCCCAGTAGATATAGGAGCTGGCGGCGTAGGTCGGGTAAGCGCCATGGTTGGAGAAGACGATGTCGAGCTTGCCGTCGCCGTTCAGGTCGGCCACCGAGACCCCCACCGCGCCGAGGGTGGCCAGCGAGGTGCGCTTGGCCGTCGAGAAGCCGGATGCCGAGCCCCAGTAGATGTAGGACGGCGGCGCGGCGCTTTTGCCGTCGCCGTGGTTGGCGAACACCAGGTCGAGGTAGCCGTCGCTGTTGAGGTCTGCCGCTGCCAGGCCCGCGGCGCCCACGGTGGGCAGGTCGGTGCGCGAGGTGGTGGAGAAGCCCGCCTTGGAACCCCAGTAGATGTGGGAGTTGACCTTGACCCCCGAAGCGTCCGAGTGGCTGGCGAAGGTGATGTCCAGGTAGCCGTCATTGTCCAGGTCCGCCAGCAGGTTGCGCGGGCCATGGAAGCCCCCCGCAGCGGCGGTGACCGGCAGCTCGGTGCGGCTCGTCTTGGAGAAGCCGCCCGATGAGCCCCAGTAGATGTAAGCGTTGACCTTGGACGAGGTGCCGTCGGTGGTGTTGGAGAAGACGATGTCCAGGTAGCCGTCGCGGTTCAGGTCGGCCACGCTGTTGCCGGTGGCCCCCAGGGTGGGCAGCTCGGTGCGGTAGTTGGCGCTATACCCGGTGCCGGCGGAGCCCTTGTTGGCGCCCCAGTAGATGAACGAGTTGACCTTGTACTTGTGGATCAAGGTGTTGCCCGCCGGCTGGGTCTGGCGGTGGTTGGAGAACACCAGATCCAGGTGGCCGTCGCCGTTGAGATCGGCCACGCTGGTCCCCGCTCCGCCCTGGGTGGGCAGCTCCGCGCGGGTGCCAGCGGCGAACCCCGTGGCGCCGCCCCAGTAGATGTAGGAGTTGAGGCTGCTCGACTTGGCGTCCGAGTGGTTGCCAAATGCCAGGTCGAGGTAGCCGTCGCCGTTGAGGTCCAGGCGGTCGAGCAGCTGCACGCGGCCCTGGCCGGCGATGAAGAGCTTGGCCCCCGCCTCCGAGGCGGTCCCCTTGTTGAAGTGTGCGAAGGAGTCGTCGAAGAGCACCTTCAGCTTCCAGCAACCCGAGGCGTCGAGCTTGCACCCGCCGGTGCACTTGAGCGTGCCGCCGTCGTACCCGAGCTTCTTGCACGTCTTGCCGGCGAGGAAGGTGCCGTCGCACTGCTCGCCGCTGTCGATCTGGTTGTTGCCGCAGCTGTGGCACTTGCTCCGGTCGAACACGCACCAGCTCCTGCAGCTCAGGGTGCCGCCGACATAGCCCAGCGACTGGCAGGTCTTGTTGTTCAGGTTGGTCCCGTCGCACTGCTCCTTGGCGCCGTCGACCTTGCCGTTGCCGCAGTTGGTGCACTTGGAGGTGTCGAACAGGCAGGTCTTGCTGCACTTCAGGTACCCGCCGTCGAAGCCGAACGACTTGCAGGTCTTGCCGGCCATGTTGGTGCTGTCGCACGCCTCGAGCACCTCCACCTTGCCGTTGCCGCAGTTGTGGCAGCCGGTGGTCACGTGGGTGCAGGTGGGGGAGCACTTGATGTAGCCCGTGTAGTAGCCGAACGACTTGCAGGTCTTGCCGCCCAGGTTCTTGCCGTCGCACGCCTCGCCCGGCTTGAGCTTTCCGTCGCCGCACTTGGTGCAGCCCGCCGCGGACAGCTTGCAGCCGGAGGTGCACGCCAGCTTCCCCGCGGTGTAGCCGTAGGACTGGCAGGTCTTGTTGTTCAGGTCGGTCCCGTCGCACTGCTCGCCCGGGTTGACCTTGTTGTTGCCGCAGTTGGTGCACTTGGACTTGTTGAACAGGCACTTGGAGGAGCAGGACAGCGCGCCGCCCAGGTAGCCCAGCGACTGGCACGACTTGCCGTTCAGGTTGGTCCCGTCGCAGTCCTCCTTGCCCGTCACCTTGCCGTCGCCGCACTTGAACATGAAGCAACCGGCGATGTCATAGGTGCACTTCTTGGTGCACTTGAGCAGCCCGAAGTCGAGCCCCTGGGTCTTGCAGGTCTGCCCGCCCAGCGCGCTCCCGTCGCATGACTCGCCAGCGTCGATCTTGCTGTTGCCGCAGTTGGTACAGCCGGTCTTGTCGAACATGCAGGTGGGCCCGCAGGTCAGGCTGCCGCCGAAGTACCCCAGGGCAGAGCAGGTCTTGCCGCCCAGATCCTTGGATTCGCACTCCTCGGGGCTGGTGATCTTGCCGTCGCCGCACTTGTGGCAGCCCGAGGTGTCGAACAGGCAGTTGTTTTGGCACTTCAGGGTTCCGCCGTCGTAGCCGAGGGACTTGCAGGTCGTGTTGTTCAGGTTGGTCTTGTCGCACTGCTCTACCCCGCCCACGAGCCCGTCGCCGCACTTGCAGTGCTCGCACTTGGACGTGTCGAGGGTGCAGTCAGCCTTGCAGCTCAGGGGGCCCCAGTCGAACCCCGCGGTGATGCAGGTCTGGCCCGCCAGATCCTTGCCGTCGCAACCCTCGCCGAAGTCCGCCTTGCCGTTGCCGCAGTTGGAGCAGCCCGAGGTGTCGAGCTTGCAGTTGTGGTGGCACTTCAATGACCCCTTGAAGAACCCCTGGGTCTGGCAGGTCTGCCCGGCCAGGTTGGTGCCATCACACTGTTCCTTGGCGTTGAGCACCCCGTTGCCGCAGCCGAAGGGGATGCAGCCCCAGGTGTCGTAGGTGCAACTGTTGGGCGCGCAGCGCCAGATCCCGTACTTGTCGTAAGCGCACTTCTTCGGGTTGCACTTCAGGGTTCCGCCCTTGTAACCGAGGGACTTGCAGGTCTGGCCGTTGAGGTTGTTGCCCTCGCATTGCTCGGTGCCGGAGATGATGCCGTCGCCGCAGGTGAAGCAGCCGCTCTTGTTGTACTTGCAGTTGTTGTAGCAACCCAGGGTGCCGCCCTGATAGCCGAATGATTTGCAGGTCTTGCCGCGCAGGTTGCCCCCCTCGCACTCCTCGGAGCTGCTCAGAGTACCGTCGCCACACCCCTTGGCGATGCACCACCAAGTGTTGTACTTGCAGTACTTATTGCAGTACAGGGTGCCGCCGATATAGCCGAACGATTTGCACGTCTTGCCGCCGAGGTTCTTGCCATCGCACTGCTCCCAGGGAGGCGTGAGCGTGCCATCACCGCACTTGTAGAGACAGGCGTCGGTCATGGGGCACAGCGGGATATCGGGCGGAGACAGATCCGGCACCGAGGCATCCATGCTGACGTCCAGCTGCTGCGCCGAGTCGAGGGGCTGCGTCTGGTCAGGCTGGCCCAGACCGTCCTTCTGAGGGCCCGTATCTTCGGGCTGCGGTTCGTGGACATCGCACCCGGTCCCTTGCATGGCGAGACCGGCAAATCCGACTAAGAGCAGTGTGAACCTGAACCTCATGGCCGCCTCCAGTGGGGCAATCGAATTCGAGGCGCCAAGGGTCGGTTTAGCCCGACGATCAACGCCTCAATGTCTTCGCTTTTTAAATACCCACTAAAATAGTACCATAATTAGGTAATCCAACGATAGAGGGATGAGCAGTCAGATCTGCCAAAGGTATTGAATTTATGCGGCTTTCTTTGAAAACGGCTCACCCGGGCGCCCTTTTGGCTGCCTTGACGCTCACCTCTTTTTCCGCCTGCCAGACCCCACAAGAGCCCGCGGCGACACCCGTTTCTGCGGATGGGGGCGAGATCCGCACAGCCGGCGCAGGAGCCACCTCGTTCCCCAGCTTATCCCCCGGGATCTCCGCCCCGTTCGACGTGGCGGCGGTGATGAGCCAGGCGCGGCTGGCGTTCTCTCGCGACGGCGAGAGCTTCCAGGCGGGCGGCGACACTCACGCTATCCAGGTCACCCGGGACGGCGCGCTGCGGATCACCCCTCTGCACCACGAGCAAGGGGACAAAACCGCC
The DNA here is from genome assembly GCA_964511535.1 of uncultured Myxococcales bacterium. Taxonomy (GTDB): domain Bacteria; phylum Myxococcota_A; class Polyangia; family CAZCFB01; genus CAZCFB01. The sequence continues at coordinate 8,705 of CAZEFW010000010.1, forward strand.
GGGATCGGGCCGGGTACCACCGGGCTGAGCAAGCTCCGCCGGGGCGACAGCGTCACCTTCCGAACCGCCACCATCAGGCGGGGTAACGTTCAGCTGGCAACAGGCGAGGCTGCCTGGGCAGGCAAGGAGGGTGCGCTCCAGCGGGCGTGGACCGGTCCGGATCCGCTGCTCGAGCAGCTGAAGAACCGGTCGGACGGGGTGGAGCAGAGCTGGAAGCTTGGCCGGGCGCCCTCGGGCGCCGGCGACCTGGTGGTTCGGGTCCGGGTGTCAGGCGCGAAGCTCACGGGCGCCAGCGAGGGCGGGCTGCATTTCCGCGGCAAGGAGGGGCCTGGGCTGCGCTACGGCCACGCCACCTGGATCGACGCTGCCGGGCAGCGGGTCGCGATCAAGGCGCGCGCCACGGGCGACGGCATGATCGAGCTCAGGGTGCCGGCGGCGGTGGTGGATGGGGCCGCCTACCCGGTGGTGCTGGATCCGATCATCTCTGCCGAGGTGCAGATGAACAAGTCCGCGTTGGGGCCGGCCTGGGCCAGCCAGTCGGCCCCGGCCGTGGCGTACGACGGCACGGACTACCTGGTGGTGTGGCAGGACTACCGCCATTTTAGCACCGGCCACTCTGATATTTATGGCGCGCGGATCACCACGGCGGGCAAGCTGCTGGATCCCACCGGCTTCGTCGTCTGTGATAGGCCGGGCAACCAGCTCACGCCCGCCATCGCCCATGACGGATCCACCTACCTGGTGGCCTGGGCAGACCACGGCAGCAACGTCAACTATGCGGATATCTACGCCACCCGCATCGACAGCGCCGGCGTGGTCAAGGATCCAGCCGGGATCCCCATCATCACGGGTGGGTCGCACCAGAACGCCCCGGCCATCGGCGTGGGAGGGGGCGTGTTCTTCGTGGTCTGGCATGACTACCGCACCCTGTGGGACATTTACGGTGCCAGGGTTTCGTCCAAGGGCATCGTGCTCGACCAGGGGGGCAAGGTCATCTCGAACGCCTACCACCATCAGCTCCACCCGCAGGTGGCGTTCGACGGCACCAACTTCCTGGTGGTTTGGCATGACTACCGCTCGCCGAGCTATCAAAACGACATCTACGGCGCCCTGGTGAGCACCAAGGCGACGGTGGTCAAGAACAGCATCCTCATCGGCAGGGCGAAGTACAACCAGCATTACCCGAGCGTGGCGTACAACGCCAACGGCAACATCTACCTGGTGACCTGGCAGGATCACCGCGTGGCCCCCGGCTCCCAGGCTGACATCTACGGGGCGCTCGTCAACCCGTCAGGCTCGATCACCAAGGGCAACATGCTCATCAACAACAGCACCGGGACCCAGTCCTGGCCCCGGGCCGTGGCCACCGGGAGCGGGTTCTCGGTGATCTGGTCCGACCTGCGCAAGGGTACCAACAACGCCGACCTCTACATGCTCTCCATGACCGCGGGGGGCGTGTTCAAGACCGGCTCGGAGATCCTCATCTCTGGCGGGATCGGCCACCAGGAGACCCCGGCGGTCATCTACGACGGTGCCAACCTGTTGGTCGTCTGGGTCGACAAGCGCAACTCGCCCTCCCTGTCGCCCGATGTGTACGCCACGCGGGTGAAGCTGCCCTCCCTGGTTTTGGACCCCAACGGCCTGGTGGTCTCGGCCGCGCCAGCGGTACAGCTGAAGCCTGCCCTGGCCACCAACGGCACTGACTACCTCGTGGTGTGGCAGGACAATCGGGCCCACAACTCCTCCGGCGTGGACATCTACGGCGTGCGGGTGAGCAGCTCGGGCAAGGTCAAAGACAGCTTGCCGCTGGTGGTCTCCAACGCCGCGGGAAATCAGCAGGCGCCAGCGGTGGCTTCAGACGGCACCAACTACCTGGTGGTGTGGCAGGACCACCGGCTGAACAAGACCTACGCCGACATCTTCGGCACCGTGGTCAACGCGTCCACTGGCGCCATCTCCTACCCGAACGGGATTCAGATCTACATCGGAAAGAACGGCCAGTCCTCCCCCGCTGTGGCCTCGGATGGGCAGGCCTACCTGGTGGTGTGGCAGGACCAGCAGGTCAGCCTGACCGGGTCGGACATCTTCGGCGTCATCGTCAACAACCTCGGCGGCGCGTCCACCAAGGTGGTGCCCATCTATTCAGGCACCGGGTACCAGATGAGCCCGGACGTGGCCTACGGCGGAGGCTCGTACCTTGTGGTATGGGATGACTCGCGGAATCAAACCATGTCGGGCCTGGACATATACGCCGCGCGCGTGGCCAGCAACGGGACGGTGCTCGACCAGAAGGGGATCCAGGTGACCAACGCCCACGCCTCCCAGCAGTTGCCCGCTGTGAGCGCCGAGGGGACCAACTTCCTGGTGGCGTGGTCCGACGGCAGAGACTCGCTGTACAACGCGCTGAACATCTATGGCCGGCAGGTGACCAGCAAGGGGCTGGTGGTGGGGGCCTCGGACATACCACTCTGCACGGCCGTGGGATCCCAGGACAATGTTGACCTGGCCTGCTCCAGCGGCAGCGGGTGCCTGGTGGTGTGGCGCGATGAGCGCGGCGGCGTTCACAACTACGACATCATGGGGGTCCAGCTCCTGGCCGGGGTCGTGGTGAGCAGCCCCCTGGGGTTCGCCATCTCGGCGGCCGCCGGGAGCGAGCTGTCGCCCGTGGCAGTGACCGGACCAGCTGGGGAGGTGATGGTGGCCTACAGCGCAGTGAGGGCGGGGTCTCGGCTCATCATGGGGCGCAGCGTCACGCCGCAGAAGAAGGCCGGCCTGCCCTGCAATACCGGCGCGGCGTGCCTCAGCGGCTTCTGCGCCGACGGCGTCTGCTGCGACAAGGCGTGCGGCGGAACAAACACCTCCGACTGTCAGGCGTGCAGCAAGGCCAGCGGGGCCAGCGCAGATGGAACATGCACCGTGCTGCCCCTGGCCAGCCCGTGCCGGCCGTCGGCGGGCCCCTGCGACGCCGCCGAGACCTGCGATGGCACGTTGGCCACCTGCCCGGCGGACACGCTGAGCGCCGCGGGCACCGTGTGCAGGGCCAGCCTGGGCAACTGCGATGCGCCCGAGACCTGCAGCGGCAGCGCCGCCACCTGCCCGGCCGACAAGTTCCTCCCCATCGGCACGGTGTGTCGTGCAGCGGTGGACGGCTGCGACCTGGCCGAGGCCTGTGATGGCGCGTCGGCCAAGTGCCCCACCGACACCTTCATGCCCTCGGCGAAGGTCTGCCGCGCGGCCGCGGGGGACTGCGACAAGGCCGAGAACTGCACCGGGACGTCTGGTCTGTGTCCGGCGGACCAGCTGGAGCCGGCCACCAAGGTGTGCCGGGCCGCGGCGGGCGAGTGCGACAAGGCGGAGACCTGCGGCGGCGTGACCTCCTGCCCGGCCGACGTGTTCCAGTCCGACGGACTGCAATGCACCGGCGGGTACTGCCAGCAGGGCAAGTGCCTTGCCCTGGACGCGGGGACGCCAGACCTGACCCCCGACCTGTCCAAGACGCCTGATCAGGGCGTCGACATGTCGCCCGACAAGGGCGCCACCCCGGACCTGGTGCCGGAGCCCGACGTCATCTCATGGCCCGACAAGGGCGCTCCCACCACCGGCGGCGACGACGGCTGCGCCGTGGCGGGGGCAGGGCACGGAGGCGGCCTGCCGGCCGCGGCCGCGGCGTTGCTGCTGTTGATGGTGGGGATCAGGCGGCGGAGGCGGCGGAAGTAGAACGCTGTGCCCGCGCAGCGCGCCTGTCCTCGGCGTGCTCCGCGAGCCTTGCGGGATGAGGCGGGGCGCTACTGAACCTGCTGCTGCTTGGTCCAGCGGCGGTAGGATGCCACCACCATGTCGCCCTTCTTGAAGGCCACGCCGATGAACACCAGCGTGTTGGAGGCGCGGCTGTAGTCGAAGCCGGCGCTGCGGCTGCGGTTCAGCTTCTTCTTGCCGATGGCCACCGCCAGCGAGGCGCTCATGGGGATGTACTGCAGCTTCGCCTTGGACGAGCCGCCCGCGATGGAGTCGATGATCTTCTGCAGGGTGGCGCCCAGGTTCTTCTGGCAGATGTCGGCCCTCTGCCCGTTGGTGGCCTTGGCCAGCTCCTGGTAGCCCCAGGGGAACTCCGGGCCGTAGCCGCACTTCGAGTTGCACACCCCCGCGATGAGGTGGACCGTGGCCTTGGCCTGGTTCTTCCACTGCGGGTGCTTGCCGGAGAAGAGCGTGATCCAGTCCTTCATGTAGCTGTTGATCTGGCTCATCTTGCTGCTGCTGCACTGAGTGATGCTGTAGTCGCTGTAGCTCAAAAAGCCGCTCTTGCCCTTGTACTTGCCGTAGGTCTTGAGCTCCTGGGGCGCCTCGTCGGTGGCGATGATGACCACTAGGTTCGCCTCGGTACGGATCTTGGTCTGGTCCTTTGCCGCGCCAGGCTTGCGCGGCAAGTGGCTAACCACTGCCTGGTAGGTGTGGGCCAGGCCGTACTCCGAGCCGCCCTCGTAGTAGGGCGGGTTCTTGATGCAGGCCTTGAACGTGTTCTGCTCGGTCTTGGACAGGAAGCGGTCGGGGCCGCCGTCGTGGCTGGTGCTCGAGGACGCGACGGAGCAGAACTTGCCCTCCTTCACGGGCCCACCGTAGGAGCTGGTGGGGTCCTTCATGCCGGCCACGCCCATGCGGAAGTCGAGGCCGCTCTTGATGGCCCGGGCGAAGAAGTCGGTGGCGTTGTTGATGATGTTCTGCCGGTCGTCGCTCATGGAGCCCGACTCGTCGATGACCCAGATGATGTCTGCGATGGGGGTGCCGGCGAGGTAGAACGGGTCACACTCCACGGTGTCACCGTCGGACAGGGTGGCCAGGCCGGTGCCGTTGGACAGGTCGTCCTGGAAGATGCCGGTCATCTTGGTCAAGTCGTTGACGTCATCCCGCGCCGCCACCGCGCCCATGACGAGCAAGCGCCCCTCCTTGGTCCGCAGCTGGGTCTGGAACGACAGCACATGCTCGGTCTTGGCCGCGCCGAAGTTGGGCTTGGGCGCGTTGGCGATCTGGTTGCCCGGGCGGCTGAGCAGCACCTGGTACAGGTTGTTGCGCACCGAGGGCGCGTTCTGCCCCCCGGTCAGCTTGATCGCCAGCTGGGTGCTGACCACCGTGGGGTAGCCGTCGTGGCTGGTGATCTTGGTGCCGCTGACGATCTGGCTCACCTTGGACTTGCCCGGCAGCTGGCCGCTGATCTTGGCCACCAGCTGGCCCACGACCCCCACCACGTCCTTGGCGGTGGAGGGCAACGAGACGATGAAGCCCGCCACGTTGGCCGGCTTGTTCTTGTCGTCCTTGATCAGCTCCATGGCCCCCGCCGCCTCCTTGGCCTTGGCGTTCTTCAGCGTCAGGTCGCCGTACAGGGCCTTCTTCTCCAGGGCCAGGTGCCAGCCGCCCGGCGTGCTCTTCTTGAACTGCATCGGCTTGAGGCCCGCCGAGCCGGTGGTCTCGCCCTTCTTGTGGCAGACGAAGGTGGGCAGGTCCTTGTCGTTGGTCTTGGTGTCGGGGAAGGTGACCTTCTTCTTCGGGTCGCTCTCGCCGTTGGAGCAGAGGAAGTGCACCGCGGGCGAGCACTTGTTGCCGGCGCCGCACTTCTGGCCCTTGCCGCACTTGCCCTTGCCGAAGTCGGGGCACCCCTTGCGCTTTTCGCCGCAGGTGTTCAGGCAGCAGCCGAGCTTGCCGTCCAGGTTCAGGTCCTCGTCGCCGTCCTTGACGCCGTCGTTGTCCGAGTCCTTGTCCTTGTAGTCCGGCGTCTTGTCGCCGTCCGAGTCTCTGGGCGCCTTGGGGTTGCCCGCCTCGATGCGGTCCGGGATCTTGTCGCCGTCCGAGTCGGTGTCGTTGTAGTCCGGGAACTTGTCGCCGTCGGTGTCCTTCTGGTTCTTGCCGCAGCCCTCGATGTGATCGGGGATGCCGTCCTTGTCCAGGTCCTGGCCCTTTTTGCAGGGGCCGCCGCCGCCCACGTCGGGGAAGACATAGGCGTCCGCCCCTGGATCCCAGCCGTCCTTGCCCGGGTTGCCCCCCGCGTCCCAGCCAGAGTCGAACTCCTCCGATCCGCAGCCACTCTGGGCCAGGATTCCGACGATGAAAATGGGAAGGATCCAAAAAGAAGATAAGTGATAATGTTGCCGCATCAAAGCCTGCCTCTCCGGCGCGTTGCAGGGCGCCGGTCCGGAAAAAAAGCAGGGTATTATACTGTAGAATCGGCCCGCGAAACAAGGCCCAAGGAGCCCGTCCATGGATCCAGAATCCGTGCAGTTGCCAGAGGATCTCGAGAAACGACTCGTCGCGTTCGCACGACAGGAGGGCTCCCTGGTGGCCTTGACCGGCGCCGGGATCTCCGCCGAGAGCGGCATCCCCACCTTCCGCGGCAAGGACGGCTACTGGACCGTGGGGTCCAAGGAATATCACCCCCAGGAGATGGCGACCCACGCCATGTTCAGCCGCTACCCCGAGGAGGTGTGGGCCTGGTATCTGTACCGGCGCACTGTCTGCCGCGCGGCCGGGCCCAACGACGGGCACCGGGCGGTGGTGGCCCTGGAGCGGGCGCTTGGGGACCGCTTCCTGCTCCTGACCCAGAACGTGGACGGGCTGCACCTGCGCGCGGGCAACAGCCTGGAGCGCACCTTTCAGATCCACGGCAACATCGACTACGCCCGCTGTGACGTGGACTGCGGCCAGCCGATCTTCGCCCTGCCCGACGACCTGGCGGACAAGGCCAGGGGCGCGGGCCTCACCGACAGGGAGCGCGAGGTGATCCGCTGCCCCTCGTGCGGCGGGTGGGCCCGGCCCCATGTGCTCTGGTTCGACGAGTGCTACGACGAGGAGCACTTCCGCTTCGAGAGCTCGCTGCGGGCGGCGGTGGCCGCGGACGTGCTGCTGGTGGTGGGCACCAGCGGGGCCACCAACCTGCCGATGCAGGTGGGGCAAGCGGCGCTGCACCACGGTGCGCTCATCGTGGACGTCAACCCGGAGCCGAACCCATTCTCCGCCCTGGCCGAACGGGCGGAGACCGGCTTCTACCTGCAGGGAGGCGGCGGGCAGTTCCTGCCCCTCGTGGCAAGCACCATCCAGGAGGCAGTGTGATGGAAGGATACCAGCGCAAGTACCTCAGGGGGTTGGCGCACAAGCTCGAGCCGGTGGTGCTGGTGGGACAGGCCGGGGTCACCGAGGGGGTGATCGAGGCGGTGGACCAGGCCCTGTTGGACCACGAGCTGATCAAGGTCCGGCTGCGGGAGCCCGAGGACAAGAAGGCCATGGCCCGGGCGCTGGCCGCCGGCGCCGACGCCGAGCTGTGCGGGCTGGTGGGCCACACGGTGATCCTGTACCGCCCCCACCCGGACGATCCGGAGATCAAGCTGCCGCGGAGGTAAGCGGCGAGACGCCGCTTCTGCCGCGGGTAGACGCGGCATCCTGCAGCGTTGCGGCGCCGCTTCTACTGTGCGGTCATGGCGGCGGCAGGGGCCCCTCGAGCTGTTCCTGCACCAGCGCCTCGGTGCGCTGCCACAGGGCCGCGGCGTTGTCGTCGGAGATGCCCCGGTTTTTCGGCTCCCGCTGCTTCAGCCGGTCGTAGTACGCGCCGCTGGCCCCGGCCACCTCGTCCGATGTGCACAGGTGGATCAGCGGCTGCGCGCCCTTGATCACGTCCGTGATGAACAGGTTCAGCGTCCAGTTGACCCAGCCGGGAAAGTCCCTGAACACGTTGGTGCCGATGACCCCGGGGTGCATGCAGAGCACGGTCAGGTCGTCGCCGCCGGTGCGCCGCGCCAGCTCCCTGGAGAAGAGCAGCAGGCAGAGCTTGGAGAGCGCGTAGGCCTTCATGGCGTTGTACTTGCCCTCGAAGCACAGGTCGTCCAGCGTCAGCCTGCCCGCCTTGTACACCTCCGAGCCGACGTTGACGATGCGCCCCCCTGCGCGGTTGATGCTCCCGGGCAACAGCAGGCGGGTCAGCAGCCAGGGCGCGAAGTAGTTCACCATCATGGTGGCCTCGATGCCGTTGTCGCAGATCTGCTGTTTGCGGTTGAACAGGCCGGCGTTGTTGACCAGCAGGTCGAGCTTCGGATGGTCGGACGCGACGACCTCGGCCGCCCGGGAGACGGATGGGAAGGAGGCCAGGTCCACCGGCACCAGGGTGACCGCTCCGCCGGCCGCTGCCTCGCGGATCTCTTGCAGCGCGGCCTCCGACTTGTCCCCCGGCCGGGCGAGCATGATGACGTCGTGGCCCAGCCCCGCCAGGTGTCGCGCCAGCTCCTTGCCGATGCCCGAGTTGCTGCCTGTGATCAGGCTGGTCTGTTTTGGGCTCATCAGATGACCTCCGGTGTGGCGATCATGCCGCCGGGCTGATGGTATCATCGGCACCCGATGGGCCTTTGTCCGAAAGTACGGGTCGCCCTGCTGCTGCTGGCCGTGGCCGCGGCGGGTTGCCCTCATGACCTGACGCGGGCGGCCGATGGCGGCGGCGGTGACGGCCCGGTGGTGGCGGCCGACGCTGGCCTGGATCAGTCAGGCGACGCGCCTGTCGACCGGGGGGCGGTCATCGACTGGCCTTACGAGGGCAAGGTGGCTGACCAGAGCCGACCCCTCGACCGGGGCAAGGACGGGCCGACTACCGTCAAGGACAAGGGCGGGACCGTCAAGGACAAGGCGCCGCCGGTCAAGGACAAGGCGCCGCCGGTCAAGGACAAGGCGCCGCCAACAAAGGACAAGGCGCCGCCGCCCAAGGACAAGGCACCTCCGCCCAAGGACAAGGCCGCGCCCTTGCCCGACAAAAAGCCGTGGCCTGACAAGAAGCCATGGCCTGACAAGATGCCGTGGCCCGACAAGAAGCCGTGGCCCGACGTCAAACCGTGGCCCGACGTAAAGCCGTGGCCCGACCTGAAGCCGTGGTGCGGAAACGGCAAGCTCGACCCCGGCGAGCAGTGCGACGGGACCAACTTCGGCAGCCACAGCTGCGCCAAGCTCGGCTTCCCCTCGGGCAGCCTCAAGTGCACCGCGGCCTGCAAGCGGGACGCGTCCGGCTGCCACGGCGTGCTCGGCAAGTGCGACCTGGCCATCGTCAAGAGCAGCACCAACGAGTACGCGCCGGCCGTGGCGTTCGACGGCAAGAACTACCTGGTGGTGTTCCAGCGCCTCATCAGCTCCTATCACACCCATATCCTCGCGGTGCGCGTCAGCGCCCAGGGCAAGGTGCTCGACAGCACGCCCTTCATCGTGGACGGCGACAAGGTGCAGAAGACCTACGCGGCCGTGGCGTTCGACGGCAAGAACTACCTGGTGGTGTGGCAGACTTGGTCCAGCACCTACGGCAAGGTGGTGGCGGACATTCAGGGCCGCCGCGTCAGCCCGGTCGGGGTCGTGCTGGACAAGAACGTCATCACCCTGTCCCGCGACGCCGGGCAGAACTACCGCCCCGCCATCGCCTTCGACGGCGCGGCCTACCAGGTGGTGTGGAACTTCCAGGACCCGGGCAACAAGAAGAACAGCTTCGACGTGCACGGCGTACGGGTCTCACCGGCAGGCGGCCTGCACGGCAGCAAGAACATGATCATCTCTGCGGCGCTGCAGCCGCAGAAGAACCCGTCGGTGGCGTGCGGCAAGGGCCACTGCCTGGCCGCCTGGGAGGACTACCGCCACACAACCGGCTACAGCGCCTACGCCGCGCGCATCGCGGGCAGCGTGCTGAAGGACGCCGGCGGCATCGCCCTGGTGAAGACCGGCTACCAGCCGTACAACCTGTACAACGGCGAGGTGGCCCCGCGCGTGGCCTGGGGGCAAGGCGCGTACCTCGTGGCCTGGCCCCAGCGCCTGGGCTCCTACTACCACATCCGCGGCGCGCGGTTGACGCCGGCTGGCGCGCTGCTGGACAAGGCGGGGCTCACCCTGTCCAAGACCGGCGGCGGCAACTTCTGGGTCCGCGTCTCGCACCACGGACCCAACTGGCTGGTGAGCTGGATCAACTACAGCCAGACCGCCCGCGGCGCCGGGGTCAGCCCTGCCGGGATCATCACCACCGGCGCCGCCGACATGGTCATCTGCGGGGCCAAGGGCTTCAAGTACGGCATGGCCGCCAGCTGCGGCCCCTCGTCCTGCCTCAACGTCTGGCAGGACCTGCGCAGCACCAAGCTGCACGACATCTACGGCGAGCTGGCCCGGCCCTGAGGCGCGCTCACCACCGCCCAGCAAGCGTGGGAGCTCGCGCCCGGGAGCCCGGTATGGCGCCGCGGGCCGTGTGATACCGTGGCAGCCCATGGCACATCGTTTTGACCAGCAGAGGCGACAGCTCATCACAATCCTCGACGGTGGCATGGGCCAGGAGCTCATCGCCCGGGCGGGGGGGGAGGCCACCAGCCTCTGGTCGATCAAGGCTTTGATGGACGCCCCGCAGCTCGTGCGCGCTGTGCACGATGACTATTTCGCGGCCGGGGCCGAGGTGGCCACCGCCAACACCTACGCGCTGCTCCCGGATCGGCTGGCCTACCACGACATGTCCGGGCAGCTGGCGCCGCTGCAGGCGCTCGCTTGCCGCCTGGCCGTCGAGGCGCGCGACGCCCACGGGGCTGGCCTGGTGGCAGGATCTCTCGGCCCCCTCGGCTTCTCTTACCAGCCGGACAAGGCGCCACCGGCCGAGGAGGCCGCCGAGGTCTACGCCGACATCGCCAGGCTCCAGGCCACCGAGGTGGACCTGCACCTGTGCGAGACCATGAGCTCGGTGGAGCAGGCCCGCGGGGCGCTGCTCGGCGCCAGCGTCACGGGCAAGCCGGTCTGGCTCGCTCTGTCGGTGCACGACCAGGACGGCGCCAGGCTCCGCTCTGGCGAGGCGCTGACCGCCATCTCGCCCCTGATCGAGGCGTTCGCGCCCGAGGCGGTGCTGGTCAACTGCTCCGTCCCCGAGGCGGTGGACCGGGCCATCCCGCTGCTCGCGAGCTGCGGGGCGAGGGTCGGAGCCTACGCCAACGGCTTCACCGGCATCCATGAGCAGTTCAACGCCATTGGAGCGAGCGTGGACCTGCTCCAGCGGCGCGAGGACTTGACCCCGGCGGCTTACGCACGGTTTGCCGGTGGCTGGGTCCGCGATGGCGCCACCATCGTGGGCGGCTGCTGCGAGGTCGGCCCCTCCCATATCCGCGAGCTGGCCGCGCGGTTCAAGGGGCCCGCAGAGCAGGCCTCTCCCGGGAGCCGCGGCCAATGAAGGGCGGAGCGAGCCAGCACCTCTGGATGATCGCCCCGGCCTCCGACACCCTGCCCGGCGCCCGGGGCCACGGGTTTCGCCCGCCAGCTGCACCCGCGGACAGCCTCCGGGGCGGGTGACTCAGCGAACCATCTTCTCCGGCGCCAGCGCCTCGTCCAGCTCCTCGGCGGTCATGTAGCCGCGCTCCAGCACCAGCTCGCCCACGCCGCGGCCCGACTTGAGCGCCTCCTTGGCGATCTCGGCGGCGCGCTCGTAGCCGATGCGCGGGGTCAACGCCGTGACCAGACCGATGCCCTGCTCCACGTAGCCGCGGCACACCTCCTCGTTGGCGGTGATGCCCCGCACGCAGCGCCGGGCCAGGGTGCGGCAGCCCCGGGTGAGCATGTCCATGGAGGTGTACAGGTTGTACAGGATCACCGGCTCGAACACGTTGAGCTGCAGCTGCCCCGCCTCGGCGGCCATGGACACCGCCATGTCGTTGCCGATGACCTGGAAGCAGACCTGGTTGACCACCTCCGGGATCACCGGGTTGACCTTGCCCGGCATGATGGAGGAGCCGGGGGCCATGGGGGGCAGGTTGATCTCGTTGAACCCGGCGCGCGGTCCCGACGACAGCAGTCGCAGGTCGTTGCAGATCTTCGACAGCTTCACGCCGCACCGCTTGAGCACGCCGGACAGCTGCACGAACACGCCGGTGTCCTGGGTCGCCTCCACCAGATCGGGCGCGGTGATGAAAGACAGCCGGCCGAAGTCGTTGAGGTGCATGCGCACCCGATCGGCGTACCCCTGCGGCGCGTTGAGCCCGGTGCCGATGGCGGTGGCGCCGAGGTTCATCTCGCGCAGCAGGTTGCGCGCCTCCTGCACCCGCTGGATGTCCTCGCCGATGGTGGTGGCGTAGGTCTGAAACTCCTGGCCCAGGGTCATGGGCACGGCGTCCTGCAGCTGGGTCCTGCCCATCTTGAGCACCGAGGCGAACTCCAGCGCCTTGAGCGCGAAGTCCTCCTTCACCTCGGCCATGGCGATGGTCAGGTCCTCCAGCCGGGTGTAGAGCGACAGCTTGAGCGCGGTGGGGTAGGCGTCGTTGGTGGACTGCGACAGGTTGACATGGTCGTTGGGGTGGCAGCGGTCGTACGCTCCCCTGGCCCCGCCCAGCTGCTCCTGCGCCAGGTTGGCGATGACCTCGTTGGCGTTCATGTTGGTGGAGGTGCCCGCGCCGCCCTGGATCATGTCCACCACGAACTGATCGTGGTGCCGGTTGGCCAGCAGCTCGTCGCAGGCAGCGGAGATGGCCTCGCCGATCTCCCGGTCCAGGATGCCGAGGTCCATGTTGGCGTGGGCCGCGGCCTTCTTGACCAGGGCGAGCGCCCGGATCAGGTGCGGGAAGGCGCTGAGGGTGACGCCGGTGATGGCGTAGTTCTCCACCGCGCGGGCGGTCTGGATGCCGAAGTAGGCGTCGGCCGGGATCTCGCGGCTGCCGAGGGAGTCGCGCTCGGTGCGGGTGGGCGGGTCAGGCGTCGAGGGCATGGGGCCTCCAGTGGGCGTGATCGATCACATGACTATACCCGCTCAGTAGCGCAGCACCGAAAGCCGCTCCACCTCTCCGCCGGTGAGGCCGAGCTCCAGCAGCGCGGTGGTGGCGCTCGGCCCGCGGGCCGCGCCCGCCGGCGGGCCAAAAAGGAACCACCCCTGGTATTCGCCGTGGAGCCGCGCCATGTCCCTGGCGCGTGGGGCAGGGCCGGACTGCGGCACATCTTCCATCCAGCCGATCCAGTGGCAGCCGTCCAGCGGTGGGCGCCACCGGCCACCGAGGCGCAGCCTCACCTTGCCTTGCGGGACCATCCTCCGCCCGTGCAGCCAGACCAACAGCCTGTCGGCCGGGCCCAGCGGGCGGCTCAGCTCCAGCGTGCGCCGGCCGGGCTTGCCCGCCGAGCGGTGCCGCACCGGGTGTCCGCCGGGCAAGACCACCAGCGCCCCGCTGCGCCGGGCGCCAGGCAGGCGGGTCAGGTCATGGCGCGTCATCACCGGCGACAGCAGCACCTGGGTGGTGTCCGAGGGGGAGTCCTTGTCCGCGATGTGGTCGCCCGCGTTCCATGTGGCCAGCGAACGGACAAACTCGTAAAGGGTGCTGTGCACCTGGAGGTCGCCCTGGGGGGCTCCCCGCAGCCAGGCCTCCAGCAGCGCGTCGTCGAGCTGTTTGACGTTCTGCGATTGGTAGGCGCGGCGGGCGAAGCGGAAGGAGCAGCGCGTCTGGTCTGCCGCCCGGGCTTCCTGCGCGGCCTCCCGTCGCAGGGCCAGCGCGCCCGCGGACAGCACCCCGGCCAGCGCCATGGCCGCCAGGGTCACCACGGCCATCGCCCGGGGGGGCGGTCCGGCCACGCGCCCCAGGGCGCCGAGCGCCCGGTCCAGCAGCCAGAGCAGGGCGTGGGCCGCGAGCATGGCCCGGGCGGGGTTGAGCAGGGCGAGCCGCACCACGCCCCTGCTCCCGAGGCGCTCGCCGAACTGGGTCAGCGCCAGGCTGAGCAGCACGCCGCCCAGGACGAACCAGAGCACCGACAGCGCTTCGCCAGGGCCGCCACGGCGTCCCCTGAGCCAGCCCACCACCAGCGAGGCGAGCCCGAGCAGGCTGAGCGGGTAGCGCAGCATGTTCGGCAGCAGCACCCACAGATCCCCCATCGCGCCGCCGTCAAGTTGAGGCTCGCCGGCGATCTCCGAGGGCGGCTGCGCCACGGCGGCGAAAACCATGAGCGCCGCGGTGGGCGCCAGGCCCACCAGCAGGCCGGCAGCGCGGGCCAGCCGCCCATCTCCGCGCAACAGCAGCGCGAGCAGCAGGGGCGGGGCGAGGCAGAGCACCATCAGGTGCACCTGCAGCGCGAGGCCGGCCAGGATGCCGGCCAGGACCATGTCGCGCCATCCTCGGCGACGGAGCCCCAGCAGGAAAGCCGCGAACAGCGGCGCCGCCAGGTAGACCGCCACGGTGTGGTTCTCGAACAGCTCGGGCTTGGTCTCGGGGTAGAGCACGAGGAAGAGGGCGGCGGTCCAGAGCAGCCGCCGGTCCAGGCCGGCCCGCCGGCCCAGGGCCACGAAGGCGAGCACGCTGGCCAGCTCCAGCAGCAGGTGCCACAGCTGCACGCCGAGCACCGGGTTGTCGGCCAGGCGGGCCGGCAGCATCAGCCAGAAGTACATGGGCCCGCCCGGGGCGACGCCCGTGCTCCCCAGCTCCTGGCCCTGGACGAAGATGGTGCCCTCGTCCATGAGCCGGAATGCCTCCGCCAGCTCGTCCGGGTGCAGCACCGTGGAGATCGTGTAGTAGGCGTGCAGGTGCTGCAGGCCGAGCAGGGCCACCCAGTGCAGCGGGAGCAGGTGTTGCAGCTGAGGCTTGCTCAGGGGGACGCGCATGGTGGCTCCGGGACAGAGCGATTGTCGCACCGTTCCCCCACCTCCACCAGGGGCGCTTGACAGCGGGCGCCCCGGTGGGGAGCCTCGGGGTGAGCACCCTCGACCGATGACGAACAGGCAGCAAATTCCCGGCGGCGGCTGGCCGCGCCGGTTGTTGAAGGTCATGCTGGTGGTGGCCCTCGCTACCGTCCTGGCGGCCTACCTCGCGCGGCGCTTTGGGGCGCGGGGTGATGAGCCGAAGCCGAAGCGGGCCGCCAGCTGGCCCCACGCTGACGTGGAGAACAGAGACGTGAACATGACAAGCAACCCGCTGCTCGCTGAATACACCACCCCGTTCAAGGTGCCCCCCTTCCACCAGATCCAGGAGGCGCACTATGTCCCGGCCTTCGAGGAGGCCATGCGGCGGCATCGCGCCGAGATCGCCGCCATCACCGACGACCCGAAGCCGCCCGACTTCGCCAATACGGTGGAGGCGCTGGACCGCAGCGGGGCGCTGCTGTCGCGGATCTCGCGGGTCTTTTACGGCCTGCTCTCGGCCAACACCACCGACGAGATGGCCAAGATCGCCGAGGCGCTGTCGCCGAAGCTCTCCAAACATCAGGATGACATCCTGCTGTCAGAGCGCCTGTTCGCCCGGGTCGAGGCCGTGCACAGGCAGAAAGCAGCGCTGACGCTCGACGCGGAGCAGCAGACGCTCCTGGAGGAGCTGTACCAGGACTTCGTGCGAGGCGGCGCCGCCCTGGACGCGTCGGGCAAGGCGCGGCTCAGGGAGATCAACAAGGAGCTCGCTCT
Organism: uncultured Myxococcales bacterium; assembly: GCA_964511535.1. GTDB lineage: Bacteria > Myxococcota_A > Polyangia > CAZCFB01 > CAZCFB01. The sequence continues at coordinate 24,090 of CAZEFW010000010.1, forward strand.
GACGAGCCTGGCCTTCAAGCAGAACATGCTCAAGGAGAACAACGCCTTCGAGCTCTTCATCAGCCGCGAGGCTGACCTCGCGGGGTTGCCCGAGCGGGTGCGCGCAGCCGCGGCCAAGGCGGCCGAGGACAGGGGCAAGCGCGGGCAGTGGCTGTTCACGCTGCACAAGCCGAGCCTGATCCCGTTCATCCAGTTTTCCGACCGGCGCGCGCTGCGCGAGCAGCTGCTCCGGGGCTACATCTCACGCGGCGGAAACGGCGATGCCCGGGACAACCGGGCGAACCTGAGCCGGATCGTCCGGCTGCGCATGGAGAAGGCCAAGCTGCTGGGCCACGAGACCTACGCCCACTTCCAGCTCGCGGCGCGCATGGCCAGCAGCCCGGACAAGGTGCGCGCGCTGCTCGACAGGCTGTGGAAGGCCGCGCTCCCCGTGGCCAGGCGCGAGGCCGGGGAGCTGCAGGCGCTGCTGGAGAAGGACCGCCCGGGCGAGAAGCTCCAGCCCTGGGACTGGTGGTACTACGCAGAGAAGCTGCGCAAGGCGCGCTACGACCTGGACGACAGCGAGCTGCGCCCGTATTTCAAGCTCGAAAACACGCTGTCCGGCGCCTTCACGGTGGCGCAGAAGCTGTACGGCCTGACCTTCCAGCCACGCGACGACCTGCCCGTTTACCACGAGGACGTGCGCGCCTACGAGGTGAAGGACAGCGACGGCAGCCACCTCGGGCTGTTCTACGTCGACTACTTCCCCCGAGCCGGCAAGCGGGGCGGCGCCTGGTGCGGCGGCTACCGCAGCCAGATCAAGGAGGGGGGCGAGCGCGTGGCCCCCGTCGTGGTCAACGTGGGCAACTTCTCCGCGCCGGCGGCGGGCAAGCCGGCGCTGCTCTCCTTCGAGGAGGTGGAGACCCTGTTCCACGAGTTCGGGCATGCCCTGCACTCGCTGCTGGCAGACACGACCTACCCGGGCAGCCGGGCCAGCATCCGCGTGGACTTCGTCGAGCTGCCCTCGCAGGTCCTGGAGAACTGGGCCACCGAGCCCGAGGTGCTGCGCCTGTACGCGAAGCACCACGAGACCGGGGAGGTGATCCCGGACGCGCTGGTGCAGAAGATCAGCAAGAGCCGCCACTTCAACCAGGGCTTCGAGACCGTGGAGTACCTGGCGGCCTGCTACCTGGACATGGCATGGCACGAGCTGACCGAGCTGCCCGAAGACCTCGACGTGGCGGCGTTCGAGGAGGCCGCCCTGGACCAGATCGGTCTGATCCCGGAGATCGTGGTGCGCTACCGCAGCAGCTACTTCGAGCATATCTTCAGCGGCGACTGGTACGCGGCGGGCTACTACAGCTACATCTGGTCCCAGGTGCTCGACGCGGACGCCTTCGCCGCGTTCAAGGAGACCTCGCTGTTCGACCCTAAGACCGCCGCCGCCTTCCGCCACCTGCTGGAGCGGGGCGGGGCCGAAGATCCGATGGTGCTCTACAAGCGCTTCCGCGGCGCTGAGCCCGGCATCGAGCCGCTGCTCCGGCGCAAGGGGCTGCTCCGGCAGGGCGAGTAGGGCGGGGCCTCTGGCGCCGCTCGCTCAGCTCAGCATCGACACCAGCGCGGCGATGTCGCTCACGCCGCCGGTGAGGTAGGGCAGGGCCAGGGCGAAGCCGTCGGCGCCGGCGCGCTCGATCAGCTCGTCCAGCAGCTCGCGATCCCGCCCGGCCTGGGCCTGCTGCACCTCGGCCAGGGGCCGCAGCTTCTTCAGCCCCTGGAGCTGGGCCTCGGAGAGCTCGCTTCCTCCCAGGGGCGCGGCTGGCGAACCAAGATCGCCGGCGGCGGCGAGGCTGCGGTTGAGGATGTAGCCGGCCACCCGGAGCCCCAGCTCGTCCTGGGTCTTTTTCTGGAAGTGGAACGCCTCGGTCAGCGCCTCCTTGGCCGGAGACGTAACCATCAGAAAGGAGACCTCCGGCAGGGCGAAGAAGTCCCGGATCTCCACGGCGTGCCGGCGGGCCCGGGCCAGCACACCCGAGAACTGCTTGAAGAAGTCCTGCAGCTCCACGCGCTGGGTCTCGCCGATGGTGGTGTCGAGCACCTTGCCCACCAGCTTGGCGGTGGCGCGGCGGATCACGCCGCCCTCGCCGGGGATGAACAGCTGGAACACCCGGCCGTCCAGAAACAGGTTGGCCCGGGTGGGCGCCTCCAAAAACTGCAAGGCGTTGCGCGACGGGGGCGTGTCCAGCACCACCAGGTCGTAGCGGCCCTCGGTGAGGAACATGTGCAGCGCCTCCACCGCGGCGTACTCCTGCAGCCCCGCGATCATGGTGCTGACATGGCGATAGATGCGGTTGTGGAGCAGGTCTCGCACCTCACCAGGCGTGCTGGCCTCGGCCCGGATGACGATCTCGGTCACCCTGGCCGGATCCAGCATCCAGGCTTCGAGGCTGCCGGGCGGCTGGACGCCGGCCCGCTCCAGCAGCGCGGCGGGCACCGGCATCGGCTCGGGCGGGTTGCGCTCCACCCCGAGGGTCTCGGCCAGGCGACGGGATGGATCGATGGTGACCACCAGCACCCGGCGGCCGGCGCGCGCCGCGGCCAGGGCCAGCGCGGCAGACACCGTGGTCTTGCCCACCCCGCCCGCCCCGCAGCAGACGATGGCGGCCTGCTCGCGCACCAGGGCGCCCAGCCGCTGCCGCGCCGTGGTCGGCGGGTCTCCGCTCGCTTGCTCCCCCATGCCCGTCACTCGGCCTCGGGCCTCGGGACGAAGCCGGGGGCGATGTCCTCCAGCAGGGCGTTCGCCTGGCTGGAGAAGTCGCGCACGACGGTCAGTGGGAGGTCGATGGCGGAGGTGAGCCGTCGCAGGGCCCGCCGGGTGGCCAGGATCCGCTCGAAGGCGAGCTTGCCGAACACCGGCGCCGCCTCCATCAGGGGCAGCAAGGCGGCGCGCTCCTCCTCGGTGAAGGGATCGTCGGGCAGGCGGTTGAGCACCACGCCGCCCACGGGCACCTGGGTCTCCGCCAGGCCATGGATGAGCTCGAGGCATTCGCTCACGGGCAAGGCCTCAGGCAGGGTGACCACCCAGGCGGCGGTGAGCAGGGGATCGTGCACCAGGGCCATGCCCTCGAGCAGCTCGCGGGTGATGGGCCCCTCCGGGATCAGCCGGAGCAGGGTCATGGGCAGGCCGGTCAGGGCCAGGGTGTGACCCGAGGCAGGCATATCCACGATGAGCAGGTCGTGCTCCAGGTGGCCGTCGTCCCGGCGCTGTCGAAGCAGCGAGAGCATGTGATAGAAGATGCCCATCTCGTGGAAAGAGGGCACGGCGTTGAGGAACTTGCGGATCGCCTTGGAGCGCAGCGCCGCGCGGGCCAGGGCCGGCACGGGCAGCACGGCCCGCAGGAAGGCCTCGTGCCCCTCGGTGGCCGACAGCGTGCAGATGGCGAGGCGCGGCTCCACCTCCAGGGGGCGGGCGGTGAGCTGCTCATGTCCGAACTGCTGCCCCAGGTGCGAGTGACCCGCCTCGGGCTCGCCCACCTCTGTCAGCAGGACCCGGCGCCCTGCGCGCGCCGCGGCGATGCCGGTGGCCGCCGCCATTGTGGTGCGGCCCACGCCGCCCTTGCCTGTGATCAGGAGCAGCCGCAGCATGCGCAGTCGGTGCCGCATGGAGCGGCCCGATCCTCCCGGTGTGTGCTGGTGGCTGGCGTCGCTTCCCATGACCTGACTCCCTGTACCCTCCCTGTCTGCTCTGGAAGATAGCATTGGGGCGGTGGCGGTAAAGGCCCACCTGCCCAATTATCGCGCCGGCGCCCCTGAGCCCGATTGACACCCCCCCGTGATGCTGGTGCAGTGACCCCGGCGTCCTCCATCCTGAGGCGCCGCGTGATCGGCAGGAGGAGGAAGCGGAGAGATGACTATTTCGCCACCAGAGGTCACCGAACACGCGCCGGCGCTGGAGAACTTGCGCGCGGAGCTGGATCGCGCCGGGTACAGCGAGGCGAACATCACGGAGCTGGCTGGCATCGCCGACCTGCGCGGCCTGGTGAGCGGCGATGCCGGGGCGGTCAGGGCGAGGCTGGCGTCCGGCGGGGCGCTGGGCGCGCTGGTGGAGCTGTTCTACCTCGGGCGGCCGGTCCCCGCCGAGCGGCTGGCGCGGGAGTGCCCGGGCGCTGACCCCGGCGCCTGGGCCGCGGCCGGGCTGGTGCAGCGGGACGGCGCGTCCCTGGTGGGCCAGGCGGTGCTGATGCCCCACAAGGAGCTGGTGCTGCTGGCGGACCGCCCGCCGGGGCCGGACCAGCCTCTGGCGCAGGATTACGTGATGGACGTGGGCGGCGGCACCGGGCTGCTTTCGGTGCTCACGGTGCGCAGGCCGGCGGCGCGCGCGCTGGATCTGGGCACGGGCGGCGGGGTGCTCGCCCTGCTGCTGGCCGGCGCGGCGAAGGAGGTGGTGGGCGTCGACATCAACCGGCGAGCGCTGGCGTTCGCCCGCTGCAACGCGCTGCTCAACGGCGTGGACAACGCGCGGTTCGAGCATGGGGACGCGTTCGCGCTGCCCGACGAGCTGGCGGCGCCCGGCTACGAGCTGGTGACGTTCCACACGCCCTTCGTCATCTCCCCCGCCGCGCGTCACGACTACTGCGACACGGGCCACGAGCGGGACGAGTGCTGCAGGCACGCCCTGCTGGCCGCGGCGCGCTCGCTGGCCGAGGGCGGGTTTGCCCACCTGGTGGTGAACTGGGCGCGCTACCGCGGGGAGGACTGGAAGGAGCGCCTGGCGGCATGGATCGAGCCGACGGGGTGTGATGCGTGGGTGCTCGACTCGGGCGAGCAGGACCCGGCGGGCTACGCGCTGCAGTGGCTCGTGGATGAGTGCGTGGGCGCGGAGCAGCGCGAGGCGATGCTCGCCCGCTGGCTCGACTACTACCGTGAGTGCGGCATCGAGGCGCTGTATAGCGGTGTGATCATCCTGCGCATGCGCCAGGCCGGGGGGCTCCCCAACTGGGTGCGCATGGACGCCGCCCCCGACAGCATCAGGGGGCAGGCGGGGCACCATGTGGAGCGGGTGTTCGCCGCCCAGGATCTGCTGCAGCAGGCGGCGGACGACGCGGCGCTGGCCCGGGTCCGGCTCTGCCCGCCGGCGGACCTGCGTATCGAGCAGCGGCTCAAACCCGAACCGGGCGGGTGGGAGATCGAGAGCTGCAAGTCATTGCTGGACGGCGGCCTGAACCTCGGCATCGCCCATGACCCGGCGCTGGCCACCCTGATCCAGAGCTGCAACGGCCGGGCCGAGCTGGGCGAGGTGATCCGCCTGCTCGCCCGGCAGCTCGAGGAGCCGGAGGAGGACTTCGCCCCGGTGGCGCTCTCCGCAGCGCGCACCCTCATCAGCCTGGGGCTGCTGACGCCAAGCGTCCGGCAGGGGTGATCCCGGCGCCGGGCGCTCCCGGCTCGACAGTCAGCGGCGGGTCCGATCCAGCTGCTCCAGCTCCTGCAGCACGCCCAGCGCGGTGGCGCCCGCCGCGGCCTGCGTGATGCGCTCCACCCGCCGCCGCTCCCGGGCGCTCTTGTGCTCCAGCCGCGCCTGGTAGGCGTGGCCGATGGTCTCGAGCAGCAGGTCCAGCTCGTACGGCTTGGGCAGGTAGCTGAACGCGCCCAGCTTGGTCAGCTCCACGGCGCTCTCCAGGGTGCCATGCCCCGTGAGGATGATGGTCTCCAGCAGCCGGTCCAGGAGCATCAGCCGCTCCACCACCTGGCCGCCGTCCATGCCTGGCATCTTCAGGTCCACAAGAGCGACGTCGAACCGCTCCGAGCGGGCCAGGTCCAGGGCCTCGAGCCCGTTGGCAGCGGTCCATACCTCGAAGCCGCGCTTGCGCAGACGCCGGCCGAGGGTTTGCAGGAAGCGGGCCTCGTCGTCGACGATGAGCAGTTTGATTTTGTTGTCCATGGCTTGGCTCCTTTGGTTCGGTGTTGCGCGCGGCCGTTTCATCAGCCGCCGGGGAACCCCAGCCACTGCCAGTAGCCGAGGATGACCCAGCCCCAGAGCACGGCGAAGCTGATGACCAGCACCGCGGCGCCATGCTTCATGAAGTCCCCCAGGGTCAAAAGTTGTTCGCCCGTCACCGGATCTCTCGCCATGGCGAAGGCCAGGGCGTTGGAGGGGGTCCCGATGACGAGCATGTGGGCGAAGGAGGAGGCGAAGGCGGTGGCCAGCCCCACGGACCACGGGTGCACCCCCGCCACCGTGGCCATGGGCACCGTGATGGGCCCCAGCGCGGCCACCGTGGCGCCGTCGCTCATGAAGTTGGTGGCCAGCCCGGTGAACAGGCTCGAGGCGATGGCCAGCCCGGGGCCGCTGGCCAGGGACGCCGGCAGCAGCCCGACGAAGGTGTCGGCGAGGAACAGCGCTCCGCCCGTGGCGGCCAGCCCCTTGCCCATGGCCGCCGCGCCGGCGTACAGCAGCACCACCTCCCAGTGGATGCCCACCATGTCGCGCCAGGTGAGCACCCGCATCAGGTTGAGCAGCACCAGCCCGAGGATCACCGGGCCGCCCATGCCGAGCGAGCCGCTGGAGGTGATCCACAGGGCGATGACCAGCAGCAGCACCGCCGCGGTGACGCGCTCGGCCCCGGTGACGCCGCCCAGCCGCTCCGCCGCGCGGCGCACCACCGCCGCCGCGTCCAGGTGCCCCACCTTGACCCGCGGCCTGACCACCGCCAGGAAGTAGAGCGCCACCGCCAGCGACAGCACCGGCACCATGGGCAGGCCGTAGGACACCCACTGGCCGAAGGAGGGGGCCAGGTTGTAGTCGGCCAGGATGCCGATCATGATGGCGTTGCGCCCACCCGCCGCCGGCGAGCCCGGGCCCCCGCTGTTGGCCGCGAAGCAAAGGGAGAGCGCCAGCATCACCATGAGCGAGCGGTCCCGCTTCAGCCCCGCCTCGCGCACCGCCTGGCCGTAGATCATGACGAACAGCGGCATCAGGAACGCCACCAGCGCGTGCTCGGAGATGAACGAGCAGGCGAGCGACAGCAGCGGCAGGAAGCCGAGCAGCAGCATGTTCAGGCTGCGCGCCGGCGCCAGCAGCAGCAGGCCGATGCGTCGGTCGAGCCCGGTCTTGTTGATGGCGCGGGACAGGGCGAGCACGCCGAAGATGAACACCACCGCGTCCTTGGCGAAGGCCGCGGCCACCCCGTCGGGGCGGAACACGCCGAACAGGTACATGGCCACCCCCACCATCAGCGCCGTCACCGCCACCGGCACCGCGCCGGTGGCCCAGAAGGTCGCGGCCATGAGCACCAGGCCCAGCATCAGCTTGGCGCGGAAGGCGACCTGCTCCGGCGACAGCACCCCGTCCAGGCCGCGACCCCCGAGCCCGTACTGCTCGCTGTAGTGGGCGGCGATGGTCTGGCCCGGCCTCATCTTGCGGTACTCGGCGTAGCCGAACACCGGGTCGTCGGCGCCCGCGGCGGCAGGTCCGCGCGGGGTGCCCACCAGCTTCAGCAACCGCGCGGGGGCGGGCGCCGCCACCGCGGCCCCCAGCAACAGCAGCCCGAGCAGGATGAACAGGGGGCGCGAGCCGTGGCTGCCCAGTAGCCAGCTGCGGGTGGTCGGCCGCACCTGGCGCACGGGCATCTCGTGGCGGGCCCTGGCGCGCACCGCCTCCTCCAGCCCGGCGTCGATGGCCTCGATGAGCTGCTCCAGGGGGCACGGCTTCTGCAGGTAGCGGAAGGCGTCGAGGGTCCCGGCGGTGCGCGCGCTGGCCACCGAGCCGTGGCCCGTGAGCATGATCGCCTGCAGGGCGGGCCGGAACGCCTTGATCTCCGCCAGGGTCTGGAAGCCGTCCATGCCGGGCATGCGCTGGTCGAGCACCACCACCTCCACGGCGGGGTCGCGCCGGGCCAGCTTCACCGCGTCCTCGCCGCTGTCGGCCTCGTCCACCAGGTAGCCCCGGGCGCGCAGGCGGGTGGCCAGCCTGGCGCGGAAGCCGGCCTCGTCGTCGACGAGGAGGATCCTGGGATCGGCCATGTTACGCCTCCACCCTCGCGGGGAGCATCACGGTGAAGGTGGAGCCCTGGCCCGGCGCGCTCTGCACATATAGCTCCCCCCCGAAGCTGTTGATGATGCTGGTGCTCACGCTGAGGCCGAGCCCGGTGCCCTGGCCCGGCTCCTTGGTGGTGAAGAACGGAATCGTCGCCTTCTCCAGCTGCTCCGGTGTCATGCCGCAGCCGGTGTCACCGATGGAGATGGCCAGCTTCCCGTCCTGCTTGAGCTCGGTGTGGGCGGTCAGCGTTCCGCCGCCAGTCATGGCGTCCACGGCGTTGCGTATCAGGTTGACCAGCACCTGCCCCAGCTGGGTGCGGTCGGTGAGCAGCGGCGGCAAGGTCGGGTCGAGGCGTCGCTCCACGTGCACGCCGGCGCCGTGGATCTCCCGGGCGAGCATGCCGTCGAGCACCTCCTCCAGCAGGACGTTGAGCTGAACAGTGCGCAGGGTCACCTCGCTCTGGCGCACGAAGGTCAGCAGCTTGCGGGTGATTTCACTGCAGCGGAACACCGCCGCCTGGATCGCCTCGAGGTGCTCGGCCATGTCGAGCTCCTCCTCGTCCTCGAGGTGCAGGGCCGGGTCGAGGGAGTCCTGGAGCATGCCCGCCTCCTCCCCGATGATGGCCAGCGGGTTGTTGATCTCGTGAGCGATACCCGCGGCCAGCTTGCCCACCGAGGCGAGCTTGGCGGCCTGGATCAGCTTGCCCGACAGGGCCTCTTTGTGGCGGATCGCTTCGAGCTCACGCGCCGCGGCGAAGCGGGCCCGGACAAGGATGATCAGCCCCATCAACAGGAAGAATGGGGCCGAGTAGAGCACGGCGCTTGCCGGGGCGCCCCAGAAATAGGTCTGGCCCGCCTGGCGCGCCAGGTGCAGGTACTGCAGGTGGAAGAAGGCCGCCAGCAACAGCAGCGGGATGAAGTATGCCAGCGCGTGCCACCGCACCCGGCGCCAGAAGAGCAACCGGAACAGCGCGTGGTCCGCCGGCTGGTGTCTCATCCCGCTGTGGGCCTGGTACTTCACGCGCGCTCGCCTCCGGGTTCGTATTCCCCATACTTTTGAAGTTAGCCGCGGCTAACAATTCGACAATTCAGAATATTCGGTTGAATCATGTCGGAAAAACCGACATTAAATACCCATGGATTGGCTCAACTATCATCACCTCCTGTACTTCTATGTCACCGCAAGAGAAGGAGGAATCTCTCCTGCGGCGCGTGTGCTGCGGCTGGCTCATCCCACCATCAGCGGCCAGCTGAAGCAGCTGGAGGCTGCCCTCGGCGTGGACCTTTTTTCTCGCGCCGGGCGGCGGCTGGAGCTCACAGAGGCCGGGCGCATGGCCTACGGATACGCCGAGGAGATCTTCTCCCTGGGCCGGGAGCTGATGGACGCGGTGCAGGGCAGGGCCACCGGGCGCCCCCTGACCCTGGTAGTGGGCATCACCGACGTGATCCCGAAGCTGGTGGTGAGACGGCTGCTGCAGCCGGCCTTTGCGCTGCCCGAGGAGGTGCGGGTGATCTGCCACGAGGACCGGCACGAGCGGCTGCTCGCCTCGCTGGCGTTGCACGAACTGGACGTGGTGCTGGCCGACGCGCCCGTGCCGCCCGGCAGCGCGGTGCGGGCGTTCAACCACCCCCTCGGCCGGTGCGATGTGCTGCTGTTCGCCGCGCCAGCGCTGGCCGCGCGGCTGGGCCCTGGCTTCCCGGCCTCTCTGGACGGCGCGCCGCTCATCCTGCCCACCAACGCCTCGCCCCTGCGCCGCTCGCTGCAGGGGTGGTTCGATTCGCGCGGCCTGCGGCCCCGGGTGGTGGCAGAGGTGGAGGACAGCGCCCTGATCAAGGTGCTCGGCGCGGACGGGCTCGGGGTGTTCGCCGCGCCGGCCATCATCTCCGACGAGGTGACCGCCCAGACCGGCGCCCTGCCGCTGGGCGTGGCGGACGGGATCCGCGATGGCTTTTACGCCATCACTGGCGAGCGGCGGCTGAAGAACCCGGCGGTGGTGGCCATCTCGGCCGCCGCCCGGAGCGAGGTGTTCACGGCGGCTGGCCAGGGGGCGGAGTGATCAGAACTTTGGCGGCCGGCGCTCCATCCAGGCGCCGATGCCCTCGGCGGGCTGGCCGGAGAGGATGGTGGACACGGCCTGGTCCATCTCGACGGCCAGGGCCTGCTCCAGCGCGTCCATGTGCAGCGCCACCTGCTTGACGCCGGCCAGGGCGGCCGGGCCGTTGCCGGCGATGTCGCCGGCCAGCTCGAGGGCCGCCTGCAGGCAGGTCCCGGCCGGCGCGATGCGGTTGACCAGGCCCAGGGCCAGGGCCTCGTCGCTGTCCACGGCGCGGGCGGTGTAGATCAGGTCCAGCGCCCGGGCCCGCCCCACGAGCTGGATCAGCCGCACCGTGCCGCTGATGTCGGGCATCATGCCAAGCCGCGTCTCCTGCAGGCAGATGGTGGCCGAGGCGTCCATCACCCGCAGGTCGCAGCAGAGGGAGATCTCGGCGCCGCCGCTGTAGGCCACGCCGTTGAGGGCGGCGATGGTGGGCACCGGCAAGGCCGCCAGGGCGTTGAGCGTGCCCTTGAGCTGGCCCAAAACGCGTCGCACCGGCTCCGGGTCTTGCTCCACCATGCCCCGGCCCATGGCGGCCGTGAGCGGGCTGTTGGGGTGCACGTCATGTCCGGCGCAGAACGCGTCCCCCTCGCCGGTCACCACCACCGCCCGGGGCGGCTCCTGGGCCAGGGCCTCGACGGAAGCGGCCAGCTGCTCCCACATGGGCTCGTCCATGGCGTTCTTCTTGGCCGGTCGGCGCAGTGTGATCAGGCCGACGTCGTCGTTGATTTCGAGGGTGACCGAGCCTTCAGGGGTGCTCATGGGTTTCTCCTGCTTGCGGTATGCCAGAGTGCCAGAATGCCAGAATGCCAGGATGCCAGAACAGGTTTGTCATCAGGCAGCCGCTTGCGCCGCTTTTCAGGGGGCGCCTCATGTGGCCATACTGGCTCCGGTCAACCACAGGAGAGTGCCATGGCGGTGTTCAACATCGGCGTCGACTGCCCGTCGGAGGAGGCGGCCCGGGCGGTCCATGACTTCATCGCGGGTCTCGAGATGTTCCAGGACGAGCTGGACGTGGACGAGGACCGGGTGAGCCTCGTGGCCCAGCAGGGCCTGCTGCCCGAGCTCGAGCGCTACGCCGGGCAGCAGGGCGTCACCCTGAGCCTGGAGGTCTGGCCCCAGGGCATGGATTACGACGAGGCCGATGAGGGCGGCGCGCTGGAGTTCTTCACCTACAAGTAGGAGGCGCGTCGTGAAGGGTGGAGGCACTTGGTGACCGCCGACCGCCTGGCGCCGCTGGCGCACCTGATCCTGCTCGCCCTGTGGGCGGGGGTGGTGGCCGCCGAGCTGGTGCTGGAGGACCTGGGCCGCCGCAACCGTGAGCTGCGGGCGCCGGCGGCGCGGATTCACCTGTGGATCGATCTGCTGGTGGAGCTGCCGTTGGTGCTGGGCGTGCTGGCCAGCGGGGTTGTGCTGGCGGCCCTGCGCTGGCCGCTCTCGCCGGTGCACTGGGCGAAGATCGCCCTGGCCGCGGTGGCCATCGTCGCCAACCTGATCTGCATCGCCCTGGTCATCCGGCGCCACCGGCGGCAGGCGCACGGCCTGACCCGGCGGCTCATCCCGCTGGTGGCGGTGGGGCTGCCCGCGGCGTTGCTGGCCGCGGGGCTGGGCTTCGCCCTGGCCGCCCAGCGCGGCGCCGGGGATCTGCTGGCGGGCCGGCGCGCCGAGGTGGCCGAGCTGCGGGAGCTGCTGTCGCGGCGCTGGTCCAACAAGCACCTCGACGAGCCGCGCAACGAGGCGCTGATCCAGCGCCTGTTCGGACAGATCGATTCGGACCTGCAGGGGGACCCCGACCGGTACATCGGCCGGCTGGATCGCATCATCAGGCGGCTGCACGACGGCCACCTGCGCCTGGAGCCGGGGGCCACGGTCAGGCAGGTGCGCCGCTTTTCGGGCATGACGGTGCGCCGGGTGGCCGAGGGGTTCGCCCTGGTTGCGTGCACCTACCCCGAGAACTGCCGCGGACTCGCCCTGCCGCAGCTGGTGCGCGCCATCGACGGGCAGCCAGCGGCCAAATGGCTGGCCCGGGACGCCGAGCTGCAGTACGGCTCGTCGGACCATGGCCGCCTGGCCGCCGCCATCGACGGGCTGCGCTTCCACCGTCGGCTGACCTACTACGCGCCGCCGCGGACCCTGGAGCTGGAGGACCTGCAAGGAAAGCTGCGCCAACACCGCGTCGTCTGGCGCCAGAAGGACCAGGGCCCTCGGCACCAGCGATGGAAGAACCCGAAGCGGCGCTGCGTGGAGGGCCGCCGTGTGGGCCAGAGCTTCACGTTGCGCGTCAGCACGTTCACCTGCCGCCTGGCCGCTGGCGAGGACGATGCCCGCGCGCTGGCTCACTTCGAGGCGCAGCTGACCGCCGCGGTGGGGCGATACCGGGGCGAGCCCCGCGTGATCCTCGACCTGCGCGGCAACGGCGGCGGCAACGACCCCGAGGGGCGGATGATCGCGGGCCTGTTCGTGGACCGCACCCAGTTCTGGTTCCGCATCTCCCACCTGCTGCGGGCCAGCTCGGTGGGCATGCGGCTGTGGCGCCTGTTCGACGGCGAGTGGCAGGAGCCGTTCACGGCCACCTTCGAGCCGAACCAGCGGTACAGGGCGAAGTTCAAGGACGCCAGGCTGCTGGTGCTCACCGATTCGCGCTGCTACTCCACCTGCGATGGCGTGGTGGCGGCGCTAAAGCACGCCGGCGCGGGAAGGGTGGTGGGCAGCCGGACCCACGGCGGCTCCGGGGATCCCACCCGCTGGACCGCGCCCCACAGCGGCTTCCGCGTGGTGCACCCCACCGCCCTGGTCTGGCAAAAGGACGGCAGCCTCATCGAGGGCAACGGCGTGGCCGTGGATCGCGAGCTGCTCCCGTCTGTCCGGGATTACCTCGCCAGCGAGGATCCGGTGCTGAAGATGGCGGCCGAGCTGCCGTGATGTCGCCGCCTCACGGTCGCTGGTTGGAGAGCCTGTACCGGAACGAGCTGTCGAACCACATGCCGCCGTCGACGTTCCAGCGCGCGATGTTCAGCAGCGAGCGGAAGACCGCGTAGTCGCTCGGGCGCACGTACATGCCCTGGCCCATGATCATGCTCGAGCGGCCCGAGCGGTCCTGGTAGCACTCCGTCGGCGTGGGGCGGCGCTGAATCGAGGCCCCTTGCAGGCCGGGCACCGACAGGGCCGAGCCGCGCGGCCGGCACAGCCTCGGCATGCGCGCATCGCCCGGGTGCCCCAGGCCAAGGGCGTGGCCCACCTCGTGGGCGGACGCTACCTGGAAGTGGCCGCTGTCCGCCGTCTCGTCGGCCACGTTGTCCCACTGGGTCAGGTGGATGGTGTCGTTCTCGGTGTGGGAGCCGTCGTGCGGGTTGCCGCTCACAACCACCGGGTGAACCGTGATGTTGCCCCCCACCGGCGCCTGGGCGGGGATGTCTGCATCGCGCACCCTCAGGGTCACATCCACCGGCTGTGGGTTGCGCCGGCACTGCGAACCGGAGTTGCACGCCGTGGACGACTCGTCCCACCCCTCGGGCAGCAGCAGCCACTTGTGGCTCCAGGCGTCCATGACCTCCCGGGCGAAAGCCCGTTTGAACCTGCTCTCCTCCCAGCTGTGCCAGTCGCGCCAGGTCACCCGCTGGTCCTCCTGGCCCCTGTTCTCGATGCGGCCCATGCGCTGCCTAAAGGAGAAGCGCACATGCAGGTTTACCGTGAGCCGCCAGGGGTGCTCATTGTCGTGCAGACGCAGGTCGCGGCGCTTTCCGGCGTAGGCTGCTGCAGCGATGAGCGGCATCGGCCCTCCCTGGTTGCAGGCAATACAAGCTCCGGTGGGAGCCAGACGATCAAGGATCGGTCCCATTATGTCACAGGTCACGGAGCGGGACCCCCTGGCCCGCGTGGCCGCCAGGAGATCTCCTCCCCGTGGCCGGCACGGCCCCCCACTCCCCACTCCCGACTCAGGACTCCGGACCCCGGATCCCACCGCTCCCCTGCAATACTCCAGCGATTTCAGTGGAGTATCTCGCTGCGATCTAAATCCCCGTAACCCTGGACAAAACCCCCTGCCGGGCGATATAAAGCTGCCGGATATTCAGTCGGAGATGGAGGAGATTCGTGGAGAAAGAGAAGCGCACTTTTTACTGCCCTTACTGTGGGGAGAAGCTGTCATTTCTGGAGGGGACCGTGATCAAGATGGACGGGGTCCTTTCCTGCGACACCTTCACCGTGCGGACCCAGTTCTACTTCCCGGCGCGGCTGGGCCAGTATGGCGCCGTCATCCCGGGCGGGGTGGAGGTCCGTGAAGGGGCGGAGGTGGACTTCCGTTGCATCAACCCGCGCTGCGACCGGAGCTTCACCACCAGCTTCAACCAGGAATTGGCCGCCATCCGGGCAGAGGACAGCGCGGGGCGCGAGTTCGTGGTGGCGTTCAACCGCACCATGGGCAAGACCTCGACCTTCCTCATCGACCGCGCCGACAAGTCGCTGGTGGAGCACCACGGCGACGACGCCGAGAGCTACGCGGAAGAGTTTGAGCGGCCCCTGAACTTCTTCGGAGCGATCTAGCCGCAGGATGACAATAGACCCGACCCATATCCCCCAGGGCGTGCTGCTGCTCGGCGACTACGGCAGCGGCAAGACCGAGGTGGCGGTGAACCTGGCGCTCAGCCTGGCCGCCGTCGAGGGGGAGGGGAAGGTCGCCATCGCCGACCTCGACCTGGTCAACCCCTACTTCCGCTGCCGCGAGGCCAGCGAGCCGATGGAGGCCGCCGGGGTCGAGGTGATCATGCCCCGGGAGGGGCACCAGTTCGCTGACCTGCCGATCCTGCTGCCCGGGGTCAAGGGGCTGCTGCAGCGGCCGGCCGGCGAGGGCAGGGCGGTGCTGGACGTGGGCGGCGACGAGGTGGGATCGAGGGTGCTGTCCGCCCTGGGGCCGGTGCTCGACCCGGCCCTGCACGGGGTCTGGTTCGTGCTCAACAGGAACCGCCCCTTCTGCGACACCGCGGACGGCTGCCTCGACGTGATCCGGGGCATCGAGGCCTCGGCGCAGATGAAGATCAGCGGCCTGGTGTCCAACACGCACCTGATGGACGAGACCAGCGCCGAGATGATCACCGAGGGCGCGGCCCTGAGCCGGGAGGTGGCGGCGCGCCTCGGCGTGGAGCTGCAGCTGGTGGGAGTGATGGAGCCGCTGGTGGAGCAGCTGGACCGGGAGCAGATCGGCGCGCCGCTGCTGGTGATGCGGCGGCTGATGGTGCCGCCCTGGCTGCGGCGGCCCGACGGGCTGACTGGACCGGAGGTTTTTCGGGGGGCCTGAGACGACGCAGGAGCAGGACCCCCATGCGCAGGTTGTAAGCGCAGGTTGTGAGCGCAGGTTGTAAAGGAGGCAAAACGCGACATGCCCAGCATCAAGGTCGAACGGGATCGCTGTAAGGGGTGCGAGCTTTGCACCCACTACTGCCCCACCGGCATCCTCGGGATGTCCAAGGAGATCAACGTCAAGGGCTACTTCTACGCACAGGTCAAGGATCCAGGGCGCTGCCTCGGGTGCATGATCTGCGCGGTGACCTGCCCCGACGTGGCCATAACGGTCAACGGCACCGCCGTGCAGTACCGCCTGTTCAACTACTTCCCCGCCGGCGGCAAGCCGGGCGCCAGGAGCTGACCATGGCCAAGAAGCTGATGAAGGGGAACGAGGCCATCGGCGAGGCCGCCATCCAGGCCGGATGCCTCAACTTCTTCGCCTACCCCATCACCCCCCAGAGCGAGGTGGCCGAGTACCTCTCCCGGCGCATGCCGGAGGTGGGCGGCACCTTCCTGCAGGCCGAGAGCGAGGTGGGCGCGGCGAACATGGTGTTCGGCGCCGCCGCCACCGGCGAGATGGTGTTCACCACCAGCTCCAGCCCGGGCATCAGCCTGATGAGCGAGGCGATCTCGTACATCGCCGGGGCGCAGCTGCCCGCGGTGTTCGTCAACATCGTGCGCGGCGGTCCGGGCCTCGGCGGCATCCTGCCGGCCCAGAGCGACTACTTCCAGGCCACCAAGGGCGGCGGCCACGGCGACTACCGCCTGTTGGTGCTGGCCCCGTCGTGGGTGCAGGAGGCGGTGGACCTGACCATGCTCGCCTTCCGCCTGGCCGAGAAGTACCGCAACCCGGTGATGATCCTGGGCGACGGCATGATCGGCCAGATGATGGAGCCGGTGGACTTCGGCGACCACCCGTTGCCCCAGCCGGGCTTCCACGAGGAGCCCCACAAGCCCTGGGCCCTGACCGGCACCGGCTCGCGGACGGACGGCTCGCGCAACATCGTCAACTCGCTCTACCTCGACCCGGACGAGTGCAACGCCATCAACCTGAAGCTGCAGGCCAAGTACGCCGAGGTGACCGAGAAGGAGCAACGCTGGCAGGACTTCCACACGGACGAGGAGGTGGACCTGCTGGTGGTGTCCTACGGGACCATGTCCCGCATCTGCCGCACCACGATGGCCAAGCTGCGGGCCGAGGGGAAGAAGATCTCCTTGATCCGGCCCATCTCCCTGTACCCCTTCCCCTACGACGCCGTGCGAAAAGCCGGGGACAAGGCCAAGAAGGTCATCTCGATCGAGATGAGCATGGGCCAGATGGTCGAGGACGTGAAGCTGGCGATGGAGGGGACCAAGCCGGTCCACTTCTTCGGTACGGCCGGGGGGCTGGTGCCCACGCCGGAGCAGGTCCGCGACGCGATGCTCAACCTGATTGACGACTAGAAAGGAGACGTCGATGGAGATCATCTTCCAGCGGCCCCAGGGGTTGGTCGACGTCCCGACCCACTACTGTCCCGGGTGTACCCACGGGACGATCCACCGCATGGTCGGCGAGTCCCTCGAGGAGCTCGGCGTGGTCGGCAAGGCGGTGGGCGTCGCCCCGGTGGGTTGCTCGGTGCTGGCCTACAACTACTTCAACTGCGACATGTTCGAGGCCTCCCACGGGCGCGCCCCGGCGGTGGCCACCGGCGCCAAGCGCTGCCGGCCGGACCTGATCGTGTTCACCTACCAGGGCGACGGCGACCTGGCCTCCATCGGCACCAACGAGATCATCCACGCCGCCAACCGGGGCGAGAAGTTCACCACCATCTTCGTCAACAACGCCATCTACGGCATGACCGGCGGGCAGATGGCCCCCACCACCATGCCGGGACAGGTGACCACCACATCGCCCCAGGGGCGGGACACGGCCTCGGCCGGCTTCCCCATGCGCATGTGCGAGATGCTCTCCACCCTGCGCACGCCGGCCTACGTGGTGCGCACCGCGGTGCACACGCCCCAGCTGATGGTGCAGACCAAGCAGGCCCTGCGGCGGGCGTTCCAGCTGCAGGAGGAGATGCGCTGCTACACCTTCGTGGAGGTGCTCTCCACCTGCCCCACCAACTGGGGCATGACCCCGGTGCAGTCGCTGGAGTGGCTGCAGAAGAACATGATGCCCTACTACCCGCTCGGCGTGTTCAAGGACCCCGACATCCAGGAGACGGCCGAGGGCCTGGTGCCCACGCCGATCAAGAGGAGGACGCCCCATGCAGACTGAGGTGATGTTTTGCGGCTTCGGCGGCCAGGGCATCATGCTCATCGGGCAGATGCTGGCCTACGCCGGCATGAACGAGGGCAAGAACGTCATCTGGATGCCGAGCTACGGCCCCGAGATGCGCGGCGGCACCGCCTACTGCACAGTGCAGGTGTCGGACCGGGACGTGGGCTCGCCCATCATCGACCGGCCCCAGTGCATCGCGGTGCTCAACCGCCCGTCGCTGGACAAGTTCGACGGCAAGGTGCGCAAGGGCGGGTTGATCATCATCAACACCTCCCTCATCGACGCTGACAGCCAGCGCGATGACATCAGCGTGCTGCACGTGGCGGCCAACGACATCGGCCTGGAGAACGGCACGGCCAAGGCGGCCAACATGGCCATGCTGGGCGCCTATGTCGGCTACACCCAGGCCGTGAAGCTGGAGTCGCTGGAGCCGCTGGTGCGCTGGCAGTTCGAGAAGAAGCCGCAATTTATCGAGCCGAACCTCAAGGTGCTGGAGCGCGGCCACGCGCTGGGCGCCGAGGGGCGCGCGCGAGACCAGAAGTAGACAGGAGCGACCACGAGATGAACCAGATCGAAGTGGACCTCAAGCAAGCTGACGAGATCCTGGGCCGCTACCCGGCGGAGCCGCAGCACCTGATCTCGGTGCTGCAGGACATCCAGCTGGAGTACCGGTACCTGCCCAAGGAGGCGCTTGAGAAGGTGGCCGACACCCTGACCGTGCCCCTGGCCAAGGTGTACGGGGTGGCCACCTTCTACAAGGCGTTCTCGCTGACCCCGCGGGGGGAGACGATCCTGCACGTGTGCACCGGCACCGCCTGCCATATCCGGGGGGCGCCGCTGCTGCTGCACGAGCTGGAGGTGCAGCTCGGCATCGGGCCGGGGGAGACCACCGAGGACCTGGCCTTCTCGCTCGAGGCGGTCAACTGCGTCGGGGCGTGCGCCCTGGCGCCGGTGGTGGTGGCCAACGAGACCGCCCACGGCAACCTGTCGGTGACCAAGGTCCGCCGGCTGACCAAGAAGAAGAAGAAGAAGGTCAAGAAGGAGAAGGCATAGATGGAAAGCATTCTCTACAAGGACGCCCGGGCGTTTCGCGACCACGTGGCCCAGCTCGAGGCCAGCGGCCTGGCCGACAAGCGCCGGGTGCTGGTTTGCCTCGGCACCGGCTGCGTGGCCAGCGGCGCCACGGCGGTGGCCGAGAAGATGGACGAGGCGCTGGCCGCGCTGCCCGAAGAGGAGCGCGTCGAGCTGAACCTGGTGGTCAAGCGCACCGGCTGCCACGGCTTCTGTGAGAAGGGGCCGCTGGTTGTGTTGATGCCGGAGGAGACCTTCTACGTCGGGGTCAAGCCGAAGCATGTGGCCGACATCGTGGAGCGCAGCGTCAAGGGCGGCGAGGTGATCGAGGAGCTGCTCTACCAGGACGCCAGCGACCAGGCGGTGGCCAAGTACGGCGAGATCGACTTCTACAAGACCCAGACCCGGGTTGCCATGCGCAACATCGGCCTCATCGACCCGGCCGACATCGACGACTACCTGCTGCGCGGCGGCTACGGGGCGCTGCTCAAGGCGCTGACCGAGATGCAGCCGGCTGACGTGATGAAGGCGGTGGCCGACGCCAAGCTGCGCGGCCGCGGCGGCGGCGGGTTCGACGCCGGGCGCAAGTGGAGTCACGCGCGCCACGCGGCCGAGGCGCTGCCCGAGCATGAGCTGTACGTGCTGTGCAACGGCGACGAGGGCGACCCCGGCGCGTTCATGGACCGCTCCATCATGGAGGGCGACCCCCACGGCGTCATCGAGGGCATGATCATCGGCGCCTACGCCTTGGGCGGCACCCGCGGCTACATCTACGTGCGCCAGGAGTATCCCCTGGCGGTGGAGAACCTGAGCAAGGCCATCGAGGACGCCCGGTCGCGGGGCCTGCTGGGCGAGGACATCCTCGGCAGCGGCTTCTCCTTCGACATCGAGATCAGCCGCGGCGGCGGCGCCTTCGTCTGCGGCGAGTCGTCGGCGCTGATGCGCTCCGTGGAGGGGCAGGTGGGCGAGCCCCGGGCCAAATACATCCACGCCACCGACCGCGGCCTGTGGGACAAGCCCACGGTGCTCAACAACGTGGAGACCTGGGTCAACGTGCCGCGCATCGTGGAGAAGGGGGCTGAGTGGTTCACCTCCCTCGGCACCGAGCGCTCCGCGGGCACCAAGGCGTTCTCCCTGGTGGGCAAGGTGCGCAACACCGGCCTGGTGGAAGTGGAGATGGGGGTCACCCTGCGGGACATCATCTTCGGCCCGGGCGGCGGCATGCTGGACGGCGGGGAGAAGGGCAAGTTCAAGGCGGTGCAGACCGGCGGCCCCTCTGGCGGCTGCCTGCCCGAGGACAAGCTCGACCTGCAGGTGGACTTCGACAGCCTGACCAAGGCCGGCTCCATGATGGGCTCCGGCGGCATGATCGTCATGGACCACTCCACCTGCATGGTGGACGTGGCGCGCTACTTCACCTCGTTTTTGGTGGACGAGTCGTGCGGCAAGTGTGTGCCATGCCGTGAGGGGCTGTACCAGATGTACCGGCTGCTGAGCCGCATCTGCGAGGGCGAGGGCAAGCCCGAAGATCTGGACGTCATCGAGAGCCTGAGCCGGACCATCCTGGTGGGGTCGCTGTGCGGCCTGGGCAAGAGCGGGCCGAACCCGGTGCTCAGCACGCTCCAGCAGTTCAGGGCGGAGTACGAGGCCCACATCAACGACAAGCGCTGCCCCGCCGGGGTGTGCAAGGCGCTGATCACCTACAGCATCGACAACGAGGCGTGCGACGGCTGCGGCGCCTGCCTGCCGGCGTGCGCGGCCAACGCGATCATCGGGACGCCCAAGAAGGGCGACACGTTCCAGATCGAGGAGCTGAAGTGCGACCGGTGCGGCGCGTGCGCGGCTGTGTGCAAGCGCGGCGCGGTGGCGGTGGCCTGAGACGTTTTAGCTGAGGAGAAGTGATGTCCTTCTTCATGACCATAGACGGCAAGCGGGTGAAGGCCGAGGACGGCGAGATGGTGCTCGACACCACCCGCCGCGAGGGGATCGAGATCCCGACCCTCTGCGTGCACCCGGCGGTGGAGGCGTTCGGCGCCTGCCGCCTCTGCGTGGTTGAGGTGACCAAGGAGTCGTGGGGCGGCTGGAAGGGGCTGATGACCGCGTGCCTCTACCCGGCGGCGCCGGACCTCATCATCGAGACCCAAAGCGAGCGGGTGATGGAGGTGCGCCGTACGGTGCTCGACCTGCTGCTGGCGCGCTGCCCCGAGAGCGATGTGATCCAGAACATGGCGGCCGAGCACGACGTGCGGCAGACCAGCTTCACGCCGCGCGAGGACCCGGACAAGTGCATCCTGTGCGGGCTGTGCGTGCGCATCTGCGCCAAGGCGGCCACCTCGGCCATCTCCACGGTGAACCGCGGCCACGAGCGGTGCGTGGGGACGCCCTGGGGCGGCCCGCCGCCCGACTGCATCGGCTGCCTGGCGTGCGCTCACATCTGCCCCACGGGCCACATCGAGTACACCGACGCGGGGCTGTCCCGCTCCATCTGGGGCCGGGAGTTCACCCTCAAGCGGTGCGGTGACTGCGGCGCGCCCCTGCCGGTGACCGAGGAGCTCGCGGCCTTCCTGGTCAAGGACCGCGAGCTGGACGAGAAGTACCTCGCGCGGTGTGAGCCGTGCCAGCGCAAGGAGATGGCTGGCGCCTTCGGCCGCATGGCGAGGTGGGAGAAGCTCGGGCTGAACCAGGAGGAGGAGGTGAGCAAATGAACCTGCGCCTCGTGATCCAGCCCCAGTCCTGCATCGGCTGCCGCGCCTGCGAGATGGCGTGCGCCTTCACCCACGGCACCGACGGCAAGCCGGCGGCCAGCCGCTGTCAGACAGAGACCCTCTCGGCGAAAGACGAGGAGTACGTGCCGATGATCTGTCTGCAGTGCGACCACGCCGCGTGCGTGCAGGTCTGCCCGGTGGACGCCATCACCCACGACGCCGAGCGCGGCCTGGTGGTGGTGGACAACGAGCGGTGCATCCGGTGCATGGCGTGCACCGTGGCCTGCCCCTTCGGCAACATGCACTACGACCCGGTGCAGCAGCTGATCCACAAGTGCGACCTGTGCCGCGGCTGCGGCGACTACCCGCGCTGCGCCCTGTTCTGCCCCACCGACTGCCTCACCGTCGAGCAGTGAGCCGCGGCCCCCGCCGCGCCGAGCTGGTCGCCTCCCTCAGCCTCAGCTTGATCTCCCTGGCCGTGTGGGCCGGGCTGATGCACCTGCCGAGCCCGGCGGCGTCGGCCTCGGGGGCCCGACCGGGCCAGGAGGGCGCGGCGTTGATCAACACCCTCGTGCAGGAGCAGCTGGACCGGTGCGTGCGCGAGGAGACGGACCTGGTGTGCCGGGCGGTGACCCGGGAGGAGCCGAAGCTCTGCCTCGGCGAGGCCGAGTGCATGGAAGAGACGCGGCTGATCCTGGCGGTCAGGGGGCGGGGGAGCTGCGCGGCCGTCGCTGATGCGGCGCTCCGGACCCTGTGCGGCGCCCTGGTGGACGGCGCGGTTGGGCCGTGCGAGGCGCTGCAGGAGCCGAAGCGGACCCAGTGCCTGGCGGTGGTTCGCCGGAAGCCGAACCTGTGCGACGCGCTGCAGCCGGCGGAGCGCCGACGCTGCCACCTCGGGCTGGCCCAGGCGCTGGCGCTCATCGACGGCGACACCTCCCACTGCGCGGCCCTGCCCCTGGGGGATCCCGACGGGGACAGCCCCCACAACATGCGCCGCGCCTGCCGCGCCATGGTGCTCGACGACCCCCGTCTCTGCCGCATCGACGCCAGCGATTACTGCCGAAGGCGCGTGTCGCTGCAGCACCTGACGCGGCGCGACTGCCCGCTGTTGGAGGATCCGGTGGTGCGGCAGCGGTGCAAGGAGCAGCACGGACGGTAGGGGGGGCTCGCTTCGCTCGCCGGCTTCGGGCTTCAGACTTCAGGCTTCAGGGGAGATGGTTGGGCTCGCTTCGCTCGCCGGCTTCGGGCTTCAGACTTCAGGCTTCAGGGGAGATG
>CAZEFW010000010.1:46886-82418 GCA_964511535.1 uncultured Myxococcales bacterium
GTTGGGCGGGCTTTGCTCGCCTGGCTTGCCGTCAACCGTCGACTGTCGACCGCCATCACCGCCGGCGGGCCATGACGCGGGCGGCCTTGACCTTGTAGTAGTTGGGGGAGAAGAAGCGGCCCGCGCCCTGGGCCTTGACCTGACGCAGCATGGCCTTGCGCTCGGAGGGCAGCTCGGGGCGGCCCAGGCTCACCTTCTTGGTGGAGCCGTCGTTGAGCTTGAGCAGCACCGAGGTGGACACATAATCGGGGGCGCCCTTGGGGTTGCGCCGCACCTGCCGGATCTTGTCGCCGAGCTTGTGCCGCACCAGGCTGGGCAGGGTCTTCGTCAGCCGCAGGCCGCCCACGTTCAGCTCGGCGTTGGCGGTGGTGTAGGCCCCCAGGCGGAGGCTCTTGACCGGCGCCTTGACCTCGCCCAGGGTGTGGGCTCTGTCCATGTCGAAGCCGCCGCGCACGCGCACCGTGGCGCTGGTGACCTCCCGCCGCTCGTAGCCGGGGATGTCCGCCTTGACGCTGCTCAGGAAGCCCATGTGCATCTTCCCCGTCAGGCCGAAGTTGGCGTAGCTGTGGGTCTTGACCGTGCCCAGGAGGCCCGCGCTGTCCGCGGTGCCGGTGGAGAGCACCCTGGTCTGGGTGTTGGAAAGGCGCACCGGCAGGAACTGGGCCCGGTCCGCGCCGATGCCCGCCTTCTCCACCGCCTTGACCGCAGCCGCCTGGCCGTTCTTCCTGACCTGGTTCTCGTCCGCCACGCTCAGGTGGCCGAACAGCGCGCCGGACACGCCGGAGGTCTTGCGGTAGCCGGTCTCGAGCGAAAATTTGCCCGTGGCGCTGTAGTAATAGGTCTTGTCCTGCGCCAGGGCAGCGGCGGGGACCAGGATGAGCAGGGCGACGATGGCGGCGGTCTTTTTCATGTTTCCTCCTTGTCGCCTTGAGATTGCATGGAGGGTGCCAAGATCGAAATCTGCAAGATTCCAAATGCTTGAGGCGAATTGACTGATCCTGCGCTGGCGACCGTGCCTTTCGCCCTGGGGGCCGTGACCCCCCGATTTTTCTGATCACGGGCGCCACTGGCCAGGGTAGTATCCGGCCTTCACCCCACCAAGGAGAGACCCGAAATGCACCACGGCAAGATCTTCCTGACGCGCTACGAGCAGAGCCCCTTCGGCAAGCTGGGCAACACGACCATCGACACCATGGTGCACGAGGCCGGCCTCAACGGCCTGGACGACCTGGATCGCACCCTGGTGGACCACGTGGCCATCGCCGGCATGCTCACGCCGCTGCTCAACGACCAGACCCTGTTGGCCGGGCTCGTGGCCATGGACGAGGCGTACCGCGCCAAGAGCATCAAGGGCGTGGGCAACGCCTGCGACTCGGGCGGCCTGGCCGTGCTTGATTGCGTGGCCCAGATCCTGAGCGGACAGGCCCACGTGGCCCTGGCCATCGGCCTGGAGAAGATGCACCCGCTGGAGGGCAAGCTGGACTCCAAGAAGATCGGCATCGCCCTGGGCACCGCGGCCCACCACGAGGACGTCTGCCACCCCTACACCTTCCCCCACGCCTTCGCCATGTTCATGCACAAGTACATGGACAAGTACGGCTACACCGAGGAGCAGTTCGCCGAGATCCCGCCGGCCCTGTATGAGAACGCCTCGCACAATCCGCTGGCGCACATGCACAAGACCAAGGAGCCGGTGACCGCGGAGGCGGTGCTCAAGAGCTACCGCCTGTTCCAGGATCCGCCGCTGCCGCTCAAGCTGTTCGAGTGCAGCCAGGTCAGCGACGGCTGGGCCCGCCTGCTGGTGTGCGACGAGCAGGGGCTGGCCGACCTGGGCATCCCCAGGGACCAGGCCACCGAGCTGGTGGGCTGGGGCCAGGCCACCGACGGCCTCGCCATCTCGTCGCGCGGCGAGGACCTGCTGCGTCCGGTGGCCGCGGGCGCCGCGTACCAGAAGGCGATGAAGATGGCGGGCGCCGCGCCCAACGAGCTCTCCTTCGCCGAGATCCATGACTGCTTTTCGGTGATGGTGCCCCTGGCGGCCGAGATCACCGGCCTGACCGACGCCGGCTCGGGCCTCAACTGGTGGCTCGAGGGCAACGGCAAGCTGGGCGGCAAGTGCCCCATCAACACCTCGGGCGGCCTCATCGCCAAGGGTCACCCCATCAGCGCCACCGGCGTGGCCATGATCGGCTGGTCCCACCAGCAGCTGCTCGGGCTCGTGCCCGACGCCCTCAAGGTGCCCGACGCCAAGCTCGGCACCACCCTGAACATCGGCGGCCCCATCTGCTCCACGGTGGTCACCGCCCAGCGGCCGGCGGTCTGAGGCCAGCTCGCACCCTCCGGCCCGCCTTATAACCTGATCCCCGGTAATGCAGCGGCGGCGTCAGGTCCAGACCTGCCACCAGTCCTCCTCGATCCCGTTTCCGTTGATCTCCAGGACGAGGCAACTGTCCTCTCCGGTGAGAAGCCCGCCCACGCGGTGAACCGGGACCCCATGCATCTCGTCGGTCCAGTTCTTGTGGTAGTGGCCGCAAACAATCGCATCTACGCGGTGCCGGTCCACCACATGCCAAAACAGGTTGGCGTCGCGGAGATCCCCGCTGGCGACGCCGTGCTTGGGAGCAATGGGCGGATGATGCATGAGCAGGATGATCTGCCGGTCGCGGACCTTCTTCCAGCCGAGGATCTTCTTCAGGGACGCGATCTGTTCGTACCCGAGCTCTCCGGAGTGGAGGGCGATGTTACCCATTCCGCTCACCGTATCGAGCACGATAATGGCGGCGTCGCGGAGTATCCGAACGAATGGATAATAATACCCCGTCGACTGGACCCTGGTTCGGTGCAGCTTGGGCAGGCGTTGATACAGCATGCGCGTGGGCGCCATGTTGACCAAGAAGCCGGCGAGCCGGACGTCGTGGTTGCCCGGCGCGATGGTGCAATACCTCGAATCGTAGAAGCCATGGGCCCGAAGTTGATCCCGGAAGCATGAAAGGTGCTGCTTGTTTCCGGGGCTGGTCAATGTGCCGAGGACGTCACCAGCGATGAGGAGGTGGTCTATGTACCCGTCCTCGCTGGCAAGGGCCAGGAACTCGTCGAACCACTCCAAGGCCTCGTGGCCATCAAGGCTGTTGGACAGGTGAAGGTCTGATACGCAGGCGATTCTCATGGGCAGGTCTCCGCGGCCACCTCGAGGACATGGGTCGGCTCCATGCCGTGGACTCTCGCGCTGAATGCTTCGGCACGCTGAATTATGCCAGCATCTCCCACACCCTGAGAACCCCGGCTCGTCTGGCGCGCTGGCTGGAGGAATCATGCGGGCGCAGGCTGCAGGCGGTATCATTGATCCCGTGAGCGCTGTGCCCGCCAGCTCTGGACTCCTGCCCCCGCCCTCCGAGCTTCTGCTTCGCGCCTACGATCCGCTGGATCGGCACATGGCCCACGGCCATGACCTGGCCAGCCGGTTGATCACGCGCCAGTGCGGCCGGGCGGACAACCTGCTGGTCTCGGTGCTGGAGCGGCTGTTCATGTCCCGGGACGCACCCGACCTCTCCGGCGACATCGTCGCGCGTATGCGTCGCGTGGGGCGCACCTACGCCAGCCCCGAGCTGCTGGCCGCGCCCGGCAGCTACTTCCCCGAGCCGCCGCCTGCGACGGAGGTCACGGTCAAGCGCCGGGGGCTGGTGCGGCGAGGGCGCCGGCTGCGGCTGAGCTTCCCCAGCACCTACCGCACCCACGACCGGGCGTTTCAGCCGGAGCTGGACGCCTTCCGCGAGAACCAGCGCTGCCACGCGCTGTACCTGACCCGGGGCAAGCCGGGCGCCCCCACGGTGGTGTTCATCCACTTCTGGTATGGCGGCCACCTGCCCATGGACGAGCTGATCCTCTCGGCCCGCGCCTACTACCGCGCCGGCCTCGACGTGGTGCTGTTCACCCTGCCGTTTCACGGGGCGCGCACGCCGGGGCAAGCGCGGCTGTCGGGCCAGCTGTTCCCCAACCGCGATCTGCAGCGCACAAACGAGGCCTTCGGCCAGGCGGTCTGGGATCTGCGGGCCCTGCTGGGGTGGCTGCGCCGCGAGCGGGACGTGGGGCCGGTGGGGTTGGTGGGGCTCAGCCTGGGGGGCTACACCGCGTCGCTGCTGGCGGGGCTGGTGCCGGACCTGGCCTTCACGGTGGCCATCATGGCGCCCTGCTCCTTCGCGGACGTGTTCTGGCTGCACGGCGAGGGGAGGCCCGGCCGGGCCCAGGCCGAGGCGGTGGGGTTCACCCTGTGGGACTTCCGCACCGTGTGGGCCGTGCACTGCCCGCTGCTCCACCCGCCGCTGCTGCCCCGCGAGCGGCTGCTCGTGGTGCTGGGGGAGGGCGACACGGTGGTGCCGGCCGCGCACCCGTACGCCCTGGCGCACCACTGGGGCGGCCCGGAGACCCTGACCTATCCGGGCAGCCACCTGGTCCCCCTGGGCAAGGCCAGGTACGTGCGCGCGGTGCGCGACTGGATCTTGAGGCGGGTCGGCTGAGGCAGTGAGCCCGCAGCCGGCGCCTGCCAGACGGAGGACGAGATGAGGCGACTGGACATCCTGAAACCGATGGGCCTGACGCTGGCGCTGGTGGGCCTCTGCGCTTGCCGGGCGGCTCCTTCCGCGCCGGCGGTGGAGGCGTGCCCGCGTCCCGACAAGGCACCCGAGACCCGGGCGCCGGCGCAGCTGTCCCGCGCGGCGCTGGCGGCCTGCAGATCGCGAGACCACCAGGAGGTCCGCCGGCTGCTCGAGGCGGGGGCGGATCCGGATCACCGCGACGGCGCCGGGGCGTCGCTGCTGCTGGTGGCAGCCGGGCTGGGCGACGAGCAGACGGTGTCCGCGCTGCTGCAGGCCGGGGCAGATATCCACGTGGTGGACGGGGCCATGGGCGTGTCCGCCCTGCACCGGGCGGCCCAGGCGGGCAGCGTGCCGATCCTCACCGCGCTGCTGGACCGCGGCGCCTACATCGACCAGCAGTCGGCGGTCAACGGCCACACGCCGCTGCTGGACGCTTGCTTCTACAAGCGCTACGCGGCCATCGATTTCCTGCTGCGGCGGGGCGCCAACATGGCCCTGCGCAACACCCTCGGCCTCACCCCCATGGACTGGGCGCTGCGCCAGAAGGACGACAAGATCAAGGCGCTGCTGCAGGAGCAGGGCCGCCGCGATGCAGACCTCACGCAGAAGCAGGCGCTGCTGGCGGCCGTGCGCGCCAATGACCTGGCCCGCGTCAAGCAGCTGGTGGGGCAGGGCGCGGACGTGGATCAGGTGGCCAGGGACGGCAACACGCCGCTGCTCATCGCGGCCAAGTTCGGCTACACCGAGATCATCCGCACCCTGCTGGAGAAGGGCGCCGACCCGAACAAGGTGGACCGGCTGATGAAGGCCACCCCGGGTCACAAGGCGGGCTTCTTCGGCCACGCCGAGATCACGCGGCTGCTGGTGAAGCACGGCCTGAAGCTCGACGCCCAGGGACCGTACAACGGCTACACCGCGCTGCACGACGCCCTGCTCAACCGCCACGAGGAGACCGCCGAGGTGCTCATCCGCGCCGGCGCCTCGGTCACCATCAAGGGGATCGACGGCAAGAGCCCGCGCGACCTGGCCCAGGCAATGGGCCTGACCCGGCTGCTGGGGCTGATGAAACGCTGAGGCCCCGGGCTGGCGGGCGCTGGAATCGGTGCTACGCCAATTACTGTATGTCTCGCCCGGTCCACAAGGTTGCCGTCCTGCTCGCAGCGGTGTTCTGCAGCGGCGGAAACTGCCCGAACGATCAGCACGTACCCCTCGGCGGGTTCTGCACCGCATCGGATGATTGCATCGTCGGGCTGTGTATCGACAGCTACTGCAAGGAGTGCAATACCACCCAGCACTGCCAGGCGATCCACGTCGGCTCCACCTGCGTGAACAACAAGTGCGTTCGGCCGCCCGACGCGGGGCCCAAAGACAGCGGCGGCGGCAGCGACACCATCGCTGACGCGTCGTCGTCCGCGGATCTGCCCGGAACGCCGCCCGACGGCGGGGGCGGCGACAAGGGGCCGCTCTGCGCCACGGTGCATCAGCCGTGGACCGCCAAGAAGGACATCGCCGAGCCCACGGCGCTGGTCTGCGGCGCCACCAATGTGCTGAGCAAGGACGGCGCGGTGGCCGGCATGGGCTTCGCCGCCACGGGCAAGGTCTACGCGCCCGACCCGACCCAGAGCACCTCCGTCGTGGCGGCCTGCGTGGCGGTGGACTTCAACCAGGCGGTGGCCGCCCGGGCGGCGCGGTTGACCGTCCGCCGGGTCCAGACCGCATGCAACGACAGCTGCACCGGCACCGCCTGCAATACCGGCGGCCATGTCAACCTCTACGCCAGCAGCGACGGCGCCAGCTGGCGCTACCTGACGCAGTTCATCGCCAGCACGAGCACCCTGGCGCAGCGGACCATCCCGCTGCCGTCCGGCAGCCTGCGCCACCTGCTGGTCTGCCGCGCCGCCAGCGGCCCGGCCCGGGACAACGTGGAGCTGGACCACGTGGAGCTCTGCCAGTAGTCCGACGGCGCCCTCGCTCCAGCCGGCGATTCACCCCTCGCGCTGGCGATCTGTGCTAAGAAAGCCGCCATGACCCCGGACCCCAAACCGCCTCGCCCGCTGTGGCGCCGCCCCTCGGTCTGGGTCGGGTTCCTGCTGAGCGCCCTGGCCATCGGAACCTTCGTGGCGCTGTTCGACCTGGGCCAGGTGAGCCGCTCGCTGCTGCAGGCAGACATGTCGCTCATGGGCGTGGCGTCGCTCTTCTTCATCGGCACCTACTTCATCCGCGGCTACCGCTGGAAGCTGCTGCTGGCGCCCATGAAGCGGCTGCCCTACGGCCAGGTGCGAGACGTGCTGTGGACCGGCTTCATGGTCAACTGTCTGCTGCCCGCCCGGGCCGGCGAGATCGCGCGCCCGCTGGTGCTGTGGAAGGTGGCGGGCACCAGCCGCCGCGGCGGCCTGGCCAGCGTCGGCGTTGAGCGGATCTTCGACGGCATCGTGCTGGTGGGGCTGATCTCGGTGATCGGCTCCATGTTCAGGGTGCCGGGCTGGGCGCGCAGCATGGGGCATGTCACCGCGGCGGTGCTCACGGTGGCGCTCATCGTGTGCGTCTGGCTCGCCTTCCACCACCACAGCTTCTTCGCCGTGGCCGAGCGGGCGCTCTTCTTCCTGCCCGAGGGCGTGCGGGGCAGGGTGCTCGGCTTCTTCAGGCGCTTCGTGGACGGCACCCGCGCCCTGCGCGATCCGCGCCTGGTGGCGGGGGTCGGCGCCATCACCCTCGTCGTGTGGGGCATGGAGGTGGTGGTGTACCACACGGTGATGCTCGCCTTCGGCGTGAACCTGCCGCTGTGGGCCGCGGCGCTCTGCCTCGCGGTGACCAACTTCGGCATCGCCGTGCCGTCAGCGCCGGGATACGTGGGGGTGTTCGAGGCGGCGTGCGGGGGCGTGCTCATGGCGCTGGGCGTGGACAAGGAGCTGGCCCTGTCCTACGCCATCGGCCTGCACCTGCTGATGTTCGTCTGGGTGGTTGGCGGCGGCCTGTTCTGGATGTGGCGCCTCGGGCTGAACCTCAGGGATGTCTCGGGGCAATCCCCCGCGCCTCAGAGCAGGTAGTAAAACCCGAGGAGCCCGCGCAGGGCGAAGGGTTGGCGGATGGTGTCGTCGCCGCTGTAGGTGGCCACGAACTGGTAGCCGCCGTGCAGCTGCACGCCCCAGCGCCGGCTGACGCGGTAGCCCACGCCGAGGTCGGCGCCCAGGTTGTATCCGTAGCCGACAAAATCCCCGTACTGCAGGTAGGCCGCGCCGCCCTGGGCCAGCAGGAAGATCTCCCACCTGCCGATGGGGAGCACTCCGCGCAGGGTGATGGACGGCAGCACGAGCAGGAACTGCTCGTCCCGCCCAGGCAGCTGAACGTCCACCCGTACGCCGGCGCCGAAGTAGCGGATCGGGGCGTACTCCCAGTGCAGCCCCACCCCGAAGGCGCTGCGCGAGGCGTCGAGCTTGCTGTCGCTGCGCCCCTGCACGTCGCCGAAGTACCAGCTCCAGACGCTGTAGGGCGCGAAGTCCACGCCGAAGCGGTGGCCCGCGTCGCGATCCGGCTGCTCCGCCGGCGGGTGGGGCGCCTCGGCCCACGCCGGCGTGCCCGCGAGCATCAGGGCAGCGAGCAGGATCATGGCGGAGCGAGGCATGGGGGCACGATACCGCCTGAAGCGGCCTCGTGGCCAGGGGCGGATCAGAGGAAGTCGAGCTTGCCGTTGATGTGCCTGGTGATGTCGATCTTGCCGTCGGCGAACATGGAGATGTGGCAGACCTTGCAGTAGGTGAGGGGGTACTGCGGTTTGCCCTTGTGGCACGAGTCGCAGACCAGCCCGCCGGTTAGTTTGGAGGTCCACTTCCAGGTGGAGCCCACCTTGCTCTTGGGGCGCGAGTGGCAGTAGACGTCGATGCAGGTGCGCGTCTTGGGGTCATAGCGGGCCTTCGTCTTGGTCTTGGGATCCCGCTTCTTGCCCGAGGCCAGGTCGTCGAACACCACCTCCGCGCCCACCGTGTTGTCCAGGTGCCCCTTGTCGTAGGTGGCCTTCGGGACCTTGTGGCAGGTGCTGCACGGCAGCGCCACCCGGTGGCTCGATTTGCTGAGGTGGATGGCGTGCAGTCCCACGCCGGGGGCGGTGATGGCGGTCCGGCCCATCAGGTCGGGCGGCGGCGCGCCGAGGCTGCCGCTGCCGTGGCAGCCATTGCAGCCGGTGGCCGCGCCCTTGCCCACCTGCACCTTGCGGTCGATGTGCAGGTCGAGGCGGACGAATCGCTGACCCACCGTGCCGTTGATGTCGAAGCAGCCCGCCTGGCCCGGCGTACAGCGCGCCACGGTCTGGGGGTGGCACTGGGAGCAGTCAGCCCCGCCGTGGTGTTTCCCCGGCCCGGCGTGGCAGGAGGTGCAGTCGCCCACCCCGGAGGAGAGCCAGCTCGGCCTGCTGAGCGGTCCGGAGCTCTTGAGGGACGCGCCGTGGCAGTACACCGTGCAGCGGCCGGTCTTGCGATCATACTCCTGGGCCACGCCGGCCACGCGCCCCCGGGCGCCGAGGGTCACCTCGGCCTTGAGATCGGTGGTCTGGCCGGTCAGGTCGTCGAAAAGGTGCCCCGGCGCCTTCACGGTCGCGGGCACGGTGTGGCAATCCTTGCATGAGATTCGGGTGATCATGGACGAGGCGATGTGGCTGCGGTGCGCGCCCACTCCAGGGGCCCGGGTGGGATCAAGGTTCCAGGAGAGGTCAGGCGGCGGCGGCGCGCCGTGGCAGGTGGTGCACCCGGACATCGGGCCGCCCGGGTGGCAGCTGGTGCAGCTCCTGGCCGAGGTTCCGCCCAGCAGTTTCCCCCCGTGGCATGGCGCGCACACCTCGGTCTTCCAGCGCTGCCGGCGCAGCTCGCCGCCGTGGAAGGAGCGCGCGTCGCGGTCCAGCGGCAAGAGCCAGCCCGGCGGGTGGACGCTGGATCGGAAATAGGCCATGCGATCCTTCACCACCCAGTCGGTGAGCATGGTCAACTCGGCGGGGGTGAGCCGCTGCCGGTGGGTGCCCTTGAACACCGACAGCAGCGCGCTCGCAGCCTCGCCCGGCAGGGCGTTGCGCTTGAGGTCGCTGCCCGCGCCCAGCAGGCCGCGCCAGTGGGTCAGGTCGTAGCCCGCCGCCGCCTTGCCCCCTGCGGCGTGGCACCCGGCGCATCTCTTTTGCAGCAGCGGCGCGATGTCCTCGACGTAGACAAACGCCGGGGCCTCCCCCGCGGGCGGGGGACGCACCTCTCCACATCCGAGGAGCAGCAGGGGGATGATGAGGCAACTTCGGTGAGGCACAGGGCGATTTTACCGCCCCGCTCGTCTGCTGACCATAGCACCGATCAGGCAAGCTCCCGTCGCCAGGCTCGCTCTTGAAATCACTGGCTTTGTTGCTCGTCGGTTGCTTGCCTCCAGCAAGCGCCCTTCTCGCGCCGTGCCAGTGATTCCAATTGCTTCCCCTGGCTCGGTCCGTTTGGCCGTTCGGTGCTCTACTCGGGCTTTCGCGCGTACACCTTGGCGCTCCAGACCTTGCCCTCGAGGGAGCGCGCGATCTCCTGGATCACCGACACGAGGGCGTCGTCGCCGCAGCAGGAGGACATCTCGCCCACGCCCTCGGCGGTGACGAAGGCCGCCAGCTGCGACGCGTCGTACACCAGCCGCTCCCGCACCTCCACACCCTCCAGCCCCGCGGCGCGCAGCCCGGCGAGGTAGCTGTCCTCGTCGATGGCGCCGGCCAGGCAGGAGCTGTAGAGGCCCGCGCTCTGCAGCACCCAGTCGGGCAGGTCGGTGGCCACGATGTCGGAGACCAGCATCTGCCCGCCCGGCTTGAGCACCCGGGAGATCTCGTCGAACACGCGCTGCTTCTCCGGCGAGAGGTTGATCACGCAGTTGGAGATGACCCAGTCCACGGTGCCCGCGTCCACAGGCAGCTTCTCGATGATCCCCTTGCGCACCTCCACGTTATCCAGCCCCGCGGCGGCGGCGTTGCGCCGGGCGTGCTCGAGCATCTCGTCGGTCATGTCCACCCCGAGGGCCTTGCCCTCCGGACCGACGATCTTGGCCGCGAGCAGAAGGTCGATGCCCGCGCCCGAGCCGAGATCGAGCACCGTGTCCCCCTGGCCGATGCCGCTCAGGGCCACCGGGTTGCCGCAGCCGAAGGAGGAGACCACCGCCTCCTGTGGCAGGTCCAGCAGCTCGGCGGCGCTGTACCCGGCCAGCTTCGCGGCCACGCCCTCGGGCACGGACTCCGCCGAGGGCGCGCAGCATGAGGAGGCCGCCGCGCCCTCCTGCCCGGGGACGGTGCCCCCGCAGCATCCCGTGGATTGGCCAGCCGTGGCGCTCTTCACCGCCGCCGCGTAGTCGGCCGAGACTTGCTTCCTGATCTGTTCGCTCTTGTCCATTTCAGCTCTCCTTGTCGCTTGATTCTGGCGGGCAGCAGGTGTCCAGCGCGTCGGCCAGCTGACGCAGCATGCCGGCCAGCTTGCCGCAGTTCACGGCGTAGAACACCTGCTTGCCCTGTTTCTTGGAGGTCACGGCGCCGGCGTCGCGCAGCACCGCCAGGTGCCTCGACGCGGTGGAGAGGTCCACCGGACAGCAGGTGGACAGCTCGCTCACCGAGCAGGGGCGGCGGCACTCCGCCAGCATGGCCAGCAGGGAGACCCGGTTGGGATCGCCCAGCGCCTTGAACAGCCGGGTCGGGATCAACTCGGAGATACTCTGTGTGGTCTTGCAGGTCATGTCGTCAGCACCCTCGTTGTTAGTTTCATGTTTGTACAACGGTGCAAATGTAGCGCCTGGGCCCGGGGTGTCAAGGGCGTGATGTAAGATTCTCAGCAGTGCTTCGCGCAGCCTCCATGGGCACCTGCCTGGCGGTCCTGTCGCTGGCGGTGATCCTGTTGGCGCCGCCGGTGATGACCGACCCCGACGCCCTGACCAACCTCGCGGTGGGCCGGCACATCAGCGCCTCCGGCGCCGTGCCTGCGGTGGACCCGTTCACCTTCGGCGCCGGCGAGGCGCGATGGAGCAACCCCGAGTGGCTCGCCTCGCTGCTCATGTACCAGGTCCATCGCCTGGGCGGGGAGGCCGGCCTCCAGCGGTTCAAGCGGGCGCTGCTCGCCGGTGCGTGGTGCCTGCTGTTCGGCCTGGCCGTGGCCCGCGGCGCGCCGCCGTGGCTGACCCTCGGGCTGTTGCTGTTGTTGCTCCCTGGCACGGCGTGGCGCTTCACCCTGCGCAACCACCTTCACCTCTTTGTGCTCGTCCCGCTCTACGGCCTGGTGATCCACGGCGCCTTGTCCCGGGCGCGGCCGCGCTTGCTGCTGTTGCTGCTGCCCCTGGCGCTGCTGTGGGCCAACCTGCACGCATCGTTCGTGGTGGGCTGGTTCCTGCTGGCCGCCGCCCTGGTCGGGGCCTTGAAGCAGGGGCGCCGCGACCCGGTCATACGCGGCCTCGCGTTGATCCTGCTGGTCCACCCGCTGCTGGCCCTGATCAGCCCCCACGGGATCTACAACTACGGCCAGCTGCTGGATCACCTGGCCCAGGTATCGCTGCTGCGGCAGCACATCCAGGAGTGGCGCGGCCCCGCCGAGACGTTGACCCAGACCGCCAGGACGCCTCTGCTGCTGCTGATGGTGGTGGGCGCGGCGAGCTTCACGCCCGCTTACAACCGCAAGGACCTGCACGGTCTGATCCTCTTGCTGGGCGGTCTGGCCGCGGCCCTGGTGTCCCAGCGCTTCATCCCGCTGTTGGTTTTTCTGGCGGCGCCGGTGGTGGCGAGCAGCCTGCACGGCGTGCTCGCGCGCGTGGCCCCACTTATGGCGCGCCTGGCGGTGGGGGCGCTGCTGCTGGTGGGTGCGCTCGGTGTCCTTCGGGTGGCGAGGGACGCGGCCGCTGACCCCCCGACGGCGGCGCTCGGGCGCCAGGGCAGCGCCGCGGGCGCGGCGGGCTTCCTCGGCCGCCACGCCCCGGCCGGGACCAACCTGTTCAACGACTACAACAGCGGACCGTACTTCCTCTGGCTGGCGGCAGAGCGGGGCGTCAGGGTCTACATCGATCCGCGCAACAACCTGGGAGGCCAGCGCCTGGCGCGCTACCTTGACTGGCTGCTGCCCTCGCCGGCGCAGTTCGAGCGGGAGGTGCGGGCCGCGGGCGTCACCCTGGCCCATGTAGACGCCGACCAGGAGCGCATGCGCCCGCTGGCCGTGCACCTGGGCCGCTCACCCGCCTGGGCGCTGGTCTACTTCGACGGTCGGCACGCCCTGTTCGCCCGGCGCGCGCCGCCGAACATGGAGCTGATCAGGCGTCAGGGGCTGCTGGGGTTCCGGACTCGGGCTCTCCCGGCAGAGTGAAGCGAAACACCGTCCCCTCGCCCGGGGTGGACTCCAGCCAGATGGCGCCGCCATGGCGCTCGACGATCTTCTTGCAGATCGACAGGCCGATGCCCGAGCCGTCGTATTTCTTGCGCACATGGAGCCGCTTGAACAGCTCGAAGATCTTGCCCGCGTGCTCCGGCGGCACGCCGATGCCGTTGTCCGACACGCTGAACTCCACCAGGTCTCCATCCCGGCGGCTGGCCACGTGGACCCGGGCGCTGCCACCCGGGGGCTGAAACTTGATCGCGTTGCCCACCAGGTTCTGGAACAGCTGGGTCAGCTGGGTCTCGTCGCCCTCAACCCGGGGTAGCGGCTCACGGGTGACCTCGGCGCCCTGCTCCTGCACAGTGCTCGACAGGTTGGACATGGCGCGGTCCAGGGCCACGTCGGCGTCCAGCGGGCGCATCTCCTTGCCGCGCGTGCCCACCCGCGAGAGCTTCAGCAGGCCGTCGAGCAGCTGCTTCATGCGCCCGGCGCCGTCCACGGCGAAGTCGATGTACTGGTTCGCCTTGTCGTCCAGGGTGTCGGCGTACCGCTGCTGCAGCAGCTCGAGGAAGCTGGCGATGACCCGCAGGGGCTCGGTCAGGTCGTGGGACGCCACGTAGGCGAACTGCTCAAGATCCTCGTTGGAGGCCTGCAGCTGCTTGACCATGACCGCCACCTGGTGCTCCAGGGCCTTGCGTTGGCTGATGTCGCGCACCGTGGCCAGCAGCGCGTCCTGTCCCTGCTCCGAGATGCGAGTCAGGCGCACGCTGGCCTCGAAGGTGCTGCCGTCCTGGCGCAGGTGGGTCCACTCGAAGTCGTGCGACCCCTCGCGCAGGGCGATGTTCATCATCTCCCGGGCGAGGTCCGAAGACTCCTGCCCACCCGGCTGGAAGGGCGGCGAGAGGATGCCGGGGGTGAGCTGCTGGAACTCGGCCTCCGAGCCGCAGCCGTACAGGCGCAGGCTGGCCGGGTTGCAGGCGTAGAAGCCTTCGTCCGGGGTGAGCAGCATCAGCGCGTCGCTGGCGTCGTCGAACAGCGCGCGGTAGCGCCGCTCGCTCCCCTCCAGCTCCAGGCGCGCCTCCCGGTCGGAGGTCATGTCCTGCAGGTGGACCACCACGCCGGTGAACTTGCCGCTGTAGTCCAGCATGCGGGTCAGCGTGACGTCGAAGTGTCGCGAGGCGCCGCTGCGCATCACCGACATGTCGAAGGTGTGCCTTCGCTTCTGCCCGTCCCGGAAGGCGCCGACCTCCTGCGCCAGCCCGGGCAGCTTGTCCAGGGCGGCCTGCTTGCCGTAGTACGCCTCGCCCTCGGTGCCGTGGGGCAGCCCGAGCAGCGCCTGGGCCGCGTGGTTGGCATTCTCCAGCTTCAGGTCGTCGTCCAGCAGCATCACCGGCTCGGGCAGGCTCTCGAACAGAGTGAGGTACTTGCTCTTCTCGTTGGTGGCCTGCCGGTTGGCGGTCTGCAGCTCGGCGATCTTGTCGCCGCCGCCCACGTCGGACCACTCCTGGCAGTAGCTGATCTCCACCCGGTCGAACACCCGCCGCAGGTAGAGCCGGTACGGCTCGCGGTCCTGCCCCTCTGCCAGCTCGAACTCGTCCAGGCAATCCTGGTACGCCTGCCGGTAGTACTTGAACAGGCCGAGGAACATGGCCAGGGTGATGCCCCTGGCCCGGTGGCGCTGCGCCTCGAGCACCCCGAAGGCCGAGATCGGATCCTCGCTATACGCCTCGTCCGGGGTCAGCTCCGGCGCCAGCTCGTGGACCTTCGCCGCCCTCGTAACCGACTCCGTGAGCCCCTGGATCGAGGCCCGCCACGCCTCGGTCAGGGTGGAGGTGTACTTGGTGTAGTCCTGGAGCGCAGCGTAGTGGTGAATCCGCTCCATCAACCACGCCTCACGCTGCTCCAGGAACCCACAAAGCCGGACCAGGTCCGGCTTGTCGCCAGCGGCCGTCATGCCCACTCCCTCCTGCGATGATTGCACATGATACCCCGGGGATCCGCCAGGTGCGAGGAGGGTGATACAATGCGCCGAATGCTCCCTGATTGGCTCAAGGAGAGGGTCCCCTGGCGGGTTCGCGTCCTGGCGGAGCGGGTGGAGTGGGCCGCGCGAGGGCGGCTCCTGTCGCTGGTGACGCCGACGCTCCCGCTGCCCGGGTCGGTGCGCGAGCGGCGCGTGATGTTCATCGGCGCCTCGGTGGGCAGGGCGTGGCGCCTCGAGCTGGTGTTCCCCAACATTCGCGCCGTGGCCGCCTACCAGTATGACAAGAGCGAGCTGGTGCAGCAGGCGGCGGCGGAGCGCCCCGAGGGGGTGATCCTCAAGGAGTGCGCGGCCTACTTCCCGTCGGAGCGGGAGCCGCTGCACATGGTGCCCCGGTGGGTGGACCAGCTGCGCACGGCGGGCATCGCCGTGGCGCTGGCCACCGTCGCCCCGGTGACCCGGGAGCACGCCGCCCAGGTGCCCGGGCGGGCCGAGGGGCTGTGGCGCTTCAACGACGCCCTGCGCGACTACTGCAGCGGCCACGAGGTGCCCCTGCTGGACCTGGAGGCCGCCCTGCGCGTCTCGCCGACGGATCGGCACCTGGACGGTGCGCTCCACTCGGGCGACGGCCTGCACCTGAGCCGCCGCACCTACCGCCGGCGGCTCGATCCGCTCATCCCGCCGCTGCTGCTCAGGATGTTTACCCGTGGCTGAGCCGGAGCGCACATTCGGCGACATCTGGCGCGATGCCACCGCCAGGCTGGACCGGGGCAGCGCCTTCCTGCTGCTCTGCGCGGTCTGCATGCCGGTGGTCTATTTCTATCAGGGGCGCCCCTGGTTCTTCGAGACCCACGTGGGGCCGGTGGCGCCGCAGTGGCCCGGCGTCCAGGCGCAGCTGTGGCGGTTCGGGGCCATCTTCCTGCTCTTCTTTCTGGTGCCCGCGGCGGGCTGGCGGCTGCTGTCGGGCCGGCCGCTGGCGGAGCTCGGCCTGCGCGCGGGCCACTGGCGGCTGGGGCTCAAGCTGGCCGGCGTGGGGGTGCTGGCCACCACCCCGTTCCTCTGGTTCGGCTCGGCTTCGCCCGAGATGCTCAAGACCTACCCCATGGCGGCCGAGGCCATCGCCGACCCGGCGGTGTTCGCCATCTACGAGCTGAGCTACGCGCTGTACTACTGGGGCTGGGAGTTCTTCTTCCGCGGCGCGCTGCAGCTCGGCCTCGCCCCGGCGCTCGGCTTCACCGGCGCCATGATGGTGCAGTGGCTGCCGTCGGTGTTGCTGCACGTGGACAAGCCGCTGGTGGAGACCTGGGGCGCCGTGCTGGTGGGGCCGCTGTTCGGCATGGCCGCGGCGCGGACGCGCTCCTTTTTGTACATCTTCCTCTATCACTACCTGATCGGGGTCATCAACGACCTGTGCTGCGCGGCGCGGCTGGAGGCGCCGTGGCTGGCATGAGGGCGCTGGTCACGGGCGGCAACGGGTTCCTCGGCAGCCACCTGGTGCGGCGGCTGACGGCAGCGGGCCACCAGGTGCGCGTGCTGTACCAGCAGGGCACGGACCACGATCGCCTGGCGGACGTGGACCCGGCGCCGGAGCTGGTGCAGGGCGACCTGCTCGACGCCCCCGGGCTGGCCCGGGCGTGCAGCGGCTGCGAGGCGGTGTTCCACCTGGCCGCCGTGGTTCAGGACTGGGGACCGCGGGAGCTGTTCGAGCGGGTCAACGTGGGCGGCACGCGCGACCTGCTGCGCGGCGCGGTGGAGGCTGGCGCGCGCCGGTTCGTGTTCGTCTCCAGCCTGGCGGTGCACCGCTACGTGGGCATCACCGACGGCGACGAGACATGGCCGCGGGACAACCTGGCCCAGCCGTACGGGGCCTCCAAGATCGCCTGCGAGGACCTGCTGATGCAGGCCCAGGCCGCCGGGGAGATCGAGGCGGTGGTGGTGCGCCCGGGGGTGGTGCCCTTCGGCGTCGGCGACCGGCTCTCCATGCCGGAGCTGGTGCGCAACCACGGCGCCTACCGCCACGTGGGTGGCGGCGAAGCCCGGCTGTGCAGCGCCTACGCGCCCAACCTGGCCGACGCGCTGCTGCGCTGCGCGGAGGTGCCGGAAGCGGCGGGCCAGGTGTACGTGGTGGCCGATGACGAGACCCCCACCTGGCGCGAATTCTCCGACGCGCTGTTCCAGGGAATGGGCCTGGCGCCGGTGCAGGCGAGCGTGCCCCTGGGCCTGGCCATGGCGGGGGCGACCGTGGCCGAGGCATGGGCGCGCGTCAGCGGGCGGCCGCCGCTGATCAACCGCTACCGCGTGTCGCTGGCTGGCCGCGACTGCGTGTTCCGCAGCCACAAGGCGAAGCGGGAGCTCGGGTGGCAGCCGGCCGTGGGGTTCGCTGACGCCATGGCCGAGACCCTGGCCTGGCTGAGGCGCTACCTCAAAAAATGAGGCCGGAGAGCAGGACCCCGAGGCTGAGCAGCCAGGCCCCGAGCAGGAACATGGTCAGCTTGCGCAGGGGGGGCGGACAGCCGCGCACCACCTGCACCGCCGAGAGCCCGGGGGCCACGCCGTTTTCGCGGTAGATCTGCTCGCCGTCCAGGGCCACCGGCTCCTCCAGCCCGTCCACGGTGACCCGGTCGCCGAGGCGGATCCGGCGGGGCCACCCCCGAAGCAGCGCGCCCGCGGGGTTGACCAGCACCTGCTCGTCGCCGTGCAGCACAAGGAAGGGGCGGACCACCAGCTCGCCGTCGCCCGTGTAGCCGAACAGCACCGGTCGCTGACCGACCACCCGCTCCGGCGAGACCACCCGCCCGGTGACCCGCTGCCCGTTGCCCAGCAGCGGACCGCGGGCGTACAGCACGAACCAGTAGAGGCGGTAGAGCGCCAGCAGCGGCAGGATCCCGCTGGAGAGCAGGAACACCGGCAGCGCGATGAGCATGTGGGTCGGGATGTGGACCGGGCAAAGCAGGGTTGAAGCTGATGCAATCATGTGGACCGTCCGTCTTCCTAGTACGGTGGCGACCGCGTGCTATCTTCCGGGAGGCATGGAGCGGTTGAGGATGCTAACCCGCCGGCCCTTAGCCGGCGCCGCGGTCGTGGCGGGCGGGTTGACCGCGTTGCTGCTGCTGGACTACTTCGTGGTGCGTCCGCTGCAGCAGGCGGGGCTGCTGGATCGTGTGGCCACCGTGCTCAACGCCGCCTGCACCATGCTGGCTCTGCCGGGGTTGCTGGTGGCGCGCTTCGTGCGCTTCTCGGCTCAGCCCCTCGGCATGGAACCCTGGGTGGCCGCGGCCCTGACCATCTGCCTGGTGTCGGGGGCGGTCTATTTCATGTTGGCTTTCCTCACGCTGCGTCGCCTGGGCCGGGGCGGCCCGCGCTTCCCCGAGTTCCCTGACGAGCGGCGGTCGCGCCGGCGGTTCCTGGTCCGCGCCGCGACAGGGGCCGCTGTGGGCGGGGCCGGCGCCCTGGCGGGCTACGGCGTGTACGTGGAGCCGATCTGGCCGCGGCTGCGGCGCCTGGACCTCCCGGTGCGGGATCTGCCCGCCGGCCTCCAGGGGGCGCGGCTGCTGCACCTGTCCGACCTGCACCTGGGCAACTTCAACTCCCACGCCTACATCCGGTCGGTGCTGCGGCAGTGCGATGGGCTCGGCGCGGACCTCATGCTGCTCACCGGGGACTATGTGCACGGATCGCCCGACTTCCTCGAGCCCGTGGCGAAGCTGCTGGCCGGGGTGGAGGTGCGGCACGGCGCCCTGGCGGTGCTGGGCAACCATGATCACTGGGAGGACCCGGCGCGGTGCAGGGCGGCCCTTACGGCCGAGGGGATCCACCTGGTGGAGAACCGCCGGCTCTTCCTGGGCCCGCGGGGACTATCCGCGGATCCACCCGCGGGGGGAGGGCTGTGCCTGGCCGGGGTGGGCGACCTGTGGGAGGGGCACAAGGACATGCAGGCCTGTTTTGGGGGCGTGGATCCACGCACCGCCCGGATCCTGCTGGCCCACAACCCCGACTTCGCCGAGCACCGCCTGGCGCGGGTGGGCAACCACCGGGTCGACCTGATGCTGGCGGGGCACACCCACGGCGGCCAGGTGCGCCTGCCCGGCACGCGCGCGCTGGTGGCGCCCTCGCTCTACGGGGTGAAGTACGCCCGCGGGTTCGTCCAGGGGCCAGCCTTCCGGGTGTTCGTCACCACGGGGGTCGGCGTGACGATCCTGCCCGTGCGGCTGCTGGTGCGACCGGAGGTGGTGCTGTTCACGCTGCGGCGGGCGTGAGCGATCCAGGGGGGCGGGGCTTATATGACGCGGCCGTCGAGGAAGGGTTTTTCGGGGTGTTGTTTGACGTAGTCGATGAGGGTGGGCAGGACCTCGAGCAGGTCGGGGCAGGCGATGCCGGTGCCCTTGAGCAGCCGCCGCTGGTTGGCGGTGTCGAATTCCACGTGGTGGTTCATGTAAGCCACCTGCTCCTGGGGGATGCCCATCAGCCCGCGCAGCTGATCAACGCCGAGGGCGGCCTCGATGAGCTGGTGCGGCACCGTGACCACCGGCTTGGGGTGGCCCAGCTCCTCCAGGATCTTGGCCAGCACCTCGCCAGAGGTGTGGGGGTAGGGGTCGGCCAGGTGGAAGGTGAGCCCGAGGGCGTCTTCCCGGGTCCAGATCTCGGCCATGGCGTCCACCAGGAAGTCCACCGGCACCAGGTTGATGGGCGCCTGGCAGGGCCCGACATACACGAAGGGCATCCAGGTGGGCAGCTTGTTCAGGAAGGTGATCATGGTGTACGGGCCGTCGTACTTGTCGGTCTCGCCGGTCTGCGAGTCGCCCACCACCACCGCCGGGCGGTGGATGGCCGTGGGGACGCGATCCATGCGCCGGCGCACCTCCTGCTCGGCCCAGTTCTTGGTGGACTCGTAGTGGTTCTTGAAGTCCTGGCCCGCGTCCAGATCGCTCTCCATCACCCGCCCGGTGCGGTCGCCGGCCACGTAGCATGTGGACACGTAGTCCAGCCGCTGCAGCCGGTGGCTCGCCTCGCACAGGTCCAGCACGTTGGCGGTGCCCAGCACGTTGATCTGGTAGGCGATGTTCTGCGGGATCGCCAGGTTGTAGACCGCGGCCAGGTGCCACACATGGGTGATCTGCGCGCACGCCGCCTCGTACTCGTCCTTGCCCAACCCCAGGCGCCGCTTGCTGATGTCGCCGGTGAGAACCTGTGTGCTCTCGATGAAGCCGGGGTACGGCTTCTCCATGCCCTTGATGGCCGCGTCGGCCACGCCCCGCATGCTGTCCTGGATCAGGAAGATGAAGCTGGTGTCCGGCGCCCGGTCCAGCATCTTGCCCACCAGCCGCTGGGCGATGAAGCCGGGGAAGCCGGTCATGAATACCTTGTTGCCCATCGGTTCCCTCCTCGTCAGGTGTTCAGATTCAGTAAGGCAGCTTGGTGCACTTGTAGGTGCCGCCCCCTGCCTTGAGCGCGTCCTGGCACTTCTGGTCCCCCTCGCAGATGCACTGACCGGTCTTGGTCTCGCACTTGGTCAGGCCAACCAGGGAGTTGCACTGGGTGTCCTTGGTGCACTTGTCAGGCGAGGTGGTCTTGGGGCCGCAGTACTTGCCGTCCACGCACTTGAGCGTCGGTGATTTGCAGTCCACGTCCTTCTTGCAGCCCACGCCGCACATCTTCTTGCTGAAGGTCTTGACCTCCATCACGCACTTGAGCGGGGCCGTGCACTCGCTGTCCTTGTCGCACCACAGGCCGCACGTGCCGAACTTGTACCCCATCTGGCCGCCCTGCTGGCAGGTGCCCACCTTGACCCCGGAGACCATACAGTCAGCGTCGGTCTTGCACCCGAGGAATTTGCAGAAGCCCTTGGTGCATTCGTAAGAGGACATCCCCTTGTCGCAGGGGGGCTTCTTGCAGCAATCGTCCACCT
The DNA here is from genome assembly GCA_964511535.1 of uncultured Myxococcales bacterium. GTDB lineage: Bacteria > Myxococcota_A > Polyangia > CAZCFB01 > CAZCFB01. Next base: position 67,698 of record CAZEFW010000010.1, read on the forward strand.
TGGTGCAGGTCCGCATGCAAATGGGGCCGGTCATCTTGGTGGAGCCGCCGCCGTCCTTCTGGCTGGAGCCGCCGCCGTCCTGCTTGGTCTGGTTGTTGTTGGTGTCGTCGTCGCTGCAAGCCAGGGCCAGACTCAGGGCGCCAAGCAACATGAAGGACCGAAATACCATCTTCATGGGGGTCTCCTGCGGAGGTTGATCTTCAGTTTTACACAGTGCGTCAAAGAGGATAGCGGCCCGGGCTCCACTGGACAAGAGCCCCCTCCGCCGCTGCTGATTATTCATGGCTTGTTGGTGTCGTCGGGGGCAAAATTAGCCCTGCCCATTACCAGCACCAGGAGGATCCCCCATGGCCGCCAAGGCGCACATCACCCCCGAGCTGTTTTCATTCCTGCGTGATCTGAAGCAGAACAACAACCGCGAATGGTTCCAGACGCACAAGCCGCGCTTCGAGGAGCATATCAAGGAGGCGCTGCTGCAGTTCATCGTGGACTTCGGCCCGCGGCTGGCCAAGATCAGCCCGCACTTCATGGCGGATCCGCGCCCAGTGGGCGGCTCGCTGTTCCGCATCTACCGCGACACGCGCTTCTCCAAGGACAAGACCCCATACAAGACCAACGCCGGGGTGCACTTCCGCCACGAGGCGGGCAAGGACGTGCACGCGCCCGGGTTCTACCTGCACCTCGAGCCGGGCATGATCTTCGTGGGCGTGGGCATGTGGCACCCCGACAAGACGGCCCTGGCCGGCGTGCGCGACGCCATCAGCGAGGCCCCGGACCGCTGGAAGAAGGCCATCGGCGGCAAGGCGTTCCGTCGCGACTTCACCATGGGCGGCACCTCCCTCAAGCGCCCGCCCCGGGGCTACGACCCGGAGCACCCCTACGTGGAGGACCTCAAGCGCAAGGACTTCATCGCGTCGTGCGAGCTGCCCGAAGAAGCCGCCCTGGACCCCAAGTTCATGACCCGCTTCGCCGCCCTCTGCCGCACCACCGGCCCCTACATGAAGTTCCTCTGCGACGCCGTCGGCGTCCCCTACTAAAATGTCAAGTAGGGGGGTCTGACCCCTACACTTGACACTTAATTGTAGCTAGTTTCGGGGGCCAAAACGGCGGACTACTCCGTCGTTCTGTCATTTTGTCATTCTGTCATTTCGTCGTTCTGTCATTCGCGCGCGGAGCGCGCGAGGCGCGCTACAGCGTCCGCAGCCACACCGGCGCAACGGCCGTGGCCAGCACTCGCGTGGCCGGCCGGGCGGCATCGCTGCGGTAGGGCGTGGCCGGCTTGTGCTCGTCGGGCACCAGGCTGCGTACGCGGCCGCCCAGCTCGAAGTTGGCCACGTCCACGATCTCGCCGTCCGGCACCCCCACCAGCTCCACCTCCTGGCCGGTGCGCAGGGTGAACAACTCCCCCTCGTTATCCCCGCCCTGCGCGTCGGGTCGGGCCACCAGCAGCGGCGCCGACTCCAGGCGCACCACCGCAGGCGGCTGCCCCTCGGCGATGACCGCGAAGTCCACCGCCTCCACCTCGCGCCGGGGCACCGCCGCCCCGGTGACCCACCGGTCTCGCACCACCACGCCATCGCCGCCAGGCAGGGTGTCGCCGATGGACGCCACGCGCCCATGGATGGTGATGCGCTGGTCTGCCAGGGGCAGGGCCGCGGCGGGCAGCTTCAATCCCCCCAGAGAGATGCCGCCCTGGTCGGCGTCCGCCACGTCGGTGGGCGGCTCCACCGAGGGCCGGCGGGAGGACAGGGCGTAGCTCGTGGCGAGCAGCGCGATGTACACGCAGAGCAGGGCGAAGAACCCCACGATGAGCGCGACGAAGGCCACGGTCACCGCGTCGGAGGCCAGGGGGTTGGTGCGGGCCAGGGCGGCGCGCAGTAAGATCAGCACCGGGGAGAGGAAGATCAGCCGCACGGCCCACTTGAGCGGCGACCTCAGCGCCCTGCTCACCCGGCGGATGCCGTGGCCGCCCAGCCTCACCGAGACCCACGGGTAGGAGCGCGGCTCCTCCTTGCTCGCTGCGCCGTCCAGGCTGCACTCCTCCCACCAGGCGGCGTCCATTCCGCGGCCTTCAAGGTACTGCTCGAATCGATGGGGCTGGACCGGCATGTGCTCGACCTTTATTTTACGATGAAACAGCGACCCGGGTACTCATCGTGTTTCGATTCCTCATTCTGCTCGGCTTCATCGTCTTCACGGCGGTGGGGTTGGCCATCGGCGGACCCGCCTGGCCCGACGCCGGCGCGGCCGAGCTCCCGGAGGGCGTGGACCCGGAGCCGCTGTTCTGGGGGCTGCCCGCGCTGCGGGTCATGAGCCAGGAGCCGGCCTGGCTGGCGGTGGGCTCGGGCGCCGGCGTGCTCATGGTCGGCATGGGGGGCGTGGGCGTGGTGGCCATCACCCTGTACGGCGCCGGGCTGCTGTTCGCCACCGGCCAGCTGGCCGTGGGCATCATGGCCGCCGGCCAGGTGGGCCTCGGCCTGCTGCTCTGGCTGGGCCAGGCCGGGGGCGCCTTGCTATCGGCGGGGCAGGTGGTGGGCGGCGGCCTGGTGTGGGGCCAGGGCCAGCTCGGCTGGGACGGCGAGAAGTTCTTCACCATGCTGCACGAGGACCTGACCGATCTCTTCAGCTTCAAGTGACGGCCGGGCGGCCGCGCCTCAGCTCATGGTCTTCTTCACCACCGTCGGCTTGTCGCTGCCCAGGCCCTTTTTGGCCGCGCCGGCCAGCCAGGCCACCGCGCCGCTGTCCACTGGCACCTTGCGCAGGGCGTTGATCAGGGCCACCGCGTGGGCGTCGATGGCCACCGGGTCGGTGGAGAGCAGCAGCCTGCCCGGCTTGTCAGTGGGCGGGCCCATGGGGCCGCCCTGACGCACCGCGATGAACCCCTCGATGATGTTGAGCCGCACGCGGGTCCGCACGTCCTTCAGCCCGAACAGCTCCGGCAGGTCCTTGACCAGCTCGTTGTGGAACTCCCCCGGGTTGTGGATCATGCCGTAGACGTTTTTGAGCGCCCCGGTGATGCCGCCGATGTCGTGGTCCTTGAGCACGCCGAGGTCGAAGGTGATGTCGGTCTTGTCGGTGAGGAGCTGGCTCAGGGTGGTGGTGTTGGCCCGCACCTTGTGCTTGGTGGCGCCGAAGCCGCCGCCGGCGAGCCCGTCGGTGGCCAGCACCTGCACCCCGGCGCCGACGTTGGCCGCGGTGATCTTGCAGCTGGACAGCTCGCTGGCTTGCCGATCCCACACCACGATGTCCGCTGCCTTGACCCCGAGGTCGGCGATCATGGTCTCCACCAGGGCGGCCACCAGCTCCGGCGAGCTGGCCGCCTTCTGGTTGATGCAGTTCAACTTCAGGCCCACCCGGGTGCCGGCCTTGAACCCCGGCACCAGCACCTTCCACGCCTGGGCGAGGGTGGCGGCGCCGGCCAGCGACAGCAGCCCGGCGCGAAGCGCGGCGCGCACCCGCGCCTTGTCCAGCTTCACCCCGCTCGGCACGCTCTTGGCGTCGGTCACCTCCACCACGCGGCCGGCCAGGGAGACGCTGCCCCCGTCCTTGCCCACGCCGGCCTCCTTGCCCACGCCGGCCTCCTTGCCCACGCCGGCCTCCTTGCCTGCGGCCGGCCCATCCGAGCCCGCCTGCTGTCCATCGTCGGAGCATGCCCCCAGACCGGCCCCCGCCAGGGTCAACGCGGCGGCGGAACCCACCACGAATTCGCGGCGGTCGAGTTCGTCCTTCTTCCTGCTCATGGTCACCTCTCTGCCGAAGCCTTCAACAGCTTAGCATCTCGAGAAACGCCTCGATGCGCGTGCGCATGGGGTCCACTCCCTCGCCCCCCGCGCCTGATGTCAACGCCAGCACGGGCAGCCCGTATTCCTGCAACCCGCTGGCCAGGGAGGCGCGCTCCAGCTCGTAGATCTGGCACATGCGCAGGGTGTGGTTCACCACGCCGCGCGCTCCGGCGCGCCGAGACAGCTCCACCACCCGGGTGACGCGGTCCTGGCCGCCCACGAAGCAGGGGCAGGTGCAGGGGAGCAGCGCCTTGTCCGCCACCGCGCGCATCATGCCCCGCACCGATCCCTCGTCCAGCACCGTGGGGTTGTACAGGCGCTGGGTCGCGCTGCACATCTCGTCAGCCAGCACGGCGCCGCCGAGCTCCTCGATGAGCTCCAGCAGCTCGAAGTCGGGGAAGAACAGCGGCGAGCCGGTGAGCACCAGCGGGATCCTGGAGGATGTTTTTGAGGACCCATCCTCGAGCTCCTGCGCCAGCGCGTCGGCGCGCTCGATCCACGCGCCGGGCTCGGCGAAGAACGACGCCTGGGCCACCAAAAACGCGTCCGCGCCAGCGAGGCACCCGGGCCGCGCGAGCCGCACCGCCATGAGCCGGCGCCACGCCTCGGTGCGCCGGTTGAGCAGCTCCACCGCCGCGCGCAGGGGCCTGCGCCGCAGCTTCCGCCCGGTCAGCCCCTCCAGCGCCGCCGCCAGGTCGTGCACCTCCTCGAGCCAGCGCCGGGCAGCCCGCGGGCCGTCCTTGCGCTGGGGCAGCTCCATCAGGTGCACCGCCCCCTCCAGCCGCTGGACAAGCTTCTTCTTGCCGTCGCAGGCCGCGGGGACCACCAGGAGATCCACGTCCCCGCCAGGCGGCTCCTGGCCCTGCTCCCGCGCCCCGGCCAGGGCCCGCACAGTGGCGCAGGCCTCGGCCCCGAGCGCGCGCTCCCCCTCCTCGGCCAGGGTCACATGGGCCAGGTCCATCCGGCGAGGGACTGCCCCCAGGGCGAGGATCAGCTCCTCTGGGACGAAGTTGCATACCGTGCCCACCAGCGGCCCACCCCCGGGCGCGCTCGCCCCCGCGCCCTGGAGGTGGTCGACGAACAGCCGGTCGAAGGCGGCCATGGCCCGGGGCCGCCCCGGTGCCCGTCCCAGCCGCGCCACGGCGTCCAATCCCACCTGGCGGTAGCGCTCCGCCGGGGACGCGGGCCCGGCGCGGGTCACGAGCCCACCACCTTGCGCCCGGCCAGGTGCAGCTCCACGCACCCGGGCTCCGGGCAGCTCTCCACGCACCTGAGGCAGAGCGTGCACTCGCATGCGTCCACCGGCGCGCCCTCGGGCGCCAGGTCCCGGCCCTCGTAGACCGTCAGGTTGTCCACGGCGCACACCCGCGCGCACGCCCCGCAGCGGGTGCAGCGCCGCGCGTGCTTGCGCAGCGAGATCAGCCCGTAGCGGTTGAACGGCGCGCTCACGCCGCCTACCGGGCAGATGCGGCAGTACAGCCGCCGCACCGCCCCGCCCAGGAAGAACGCCCCCAGCGCGGCGAAGCCGAGCACCGTCAGGGTGGAGGTGATGCCGTCGCCCCAGTTGGTCCAGCAGATCTCGGCGAAGGAAAGGAACGGCGCCGCGTACTTGCCCAGGCACACCTGGCAGAAGGGGTTGAGCAGGCTCGGGTGGTAGTGCGCAAGCGCGGGCACCGCCGCCAGCACCGACAGCACCAGCGTCGCCGCCAGCAGCCCGTACTTGGTCCACACCAGGCCATCCCGCCAGCGCCGCGAGAGGTGCAGGTGATCCAGCCCGGTCAGCTTGCGCAGGTCGGACAGCAGGTCGCTGAGGAAGCCGTACGGGCAGATCCACCCGCACCACAGCCGCCCCAGGGCGAACATCAGCACCAGCAGCAGCAGCAGGTAAGGCAGCACCTTCACCAGCGGCGCCGCCATGCCGATGCTCTCGGACAGAAACAGCAGCCCGCACCCCGAGAAGAGCCCGCGGTGCTGGTAGTAGCACGAGGTCAGGGGCATGTAGACCGGCGCCGGCACCCGCTCGCGCTCCACCCAGCGCACCGCGCCGTCCCGCTCGAAGCTGCCCGCGTATCCCGCCGGGTTCAGGATCTCGCCGCCCTCGCTGTCCAGCGCCGGCGCGGCGAGAAATCCTGCGTAAACGATGGCGAAAAACGAGATCGTCTGGGTTACGCGGCGGGCTGGGGTGAGGCGAGGCATGGTGCGGCTTGTCCTGGTCATGAAGTATACCAGCGCCGCGCCGACTCAGCATCGGTTGAGGCGTTGAAGCGCACCGGTAGATCTGGTAGGTGTAAGAGCTTCCAGATCATTCATGAACCAAAGGGGTGGCGTGGCGCTCTGGCCACACAGAGGAGAAACCGATGCCGTTGATCCGCATTCAGACAAGCATCGACGTCGATGACGAGAAGAAGGCGAAGCTCATGGCCGACGTGTCCACCGCCGGTGCCGAGCTGCTCGGCAAGCCCGAGTCGTACATGATGGTGGTGGTGGAGGACTGCGTGGACATGCAGCTGTCGGGCAACAGCGATCCGTGCGCCCTGCTGGATGTGCGCTCTGTGGGCAAGATCACCGAGGAGCAGGCCCGCAACCTCAGCGGCAAGCTGAGCGAGATCACCGGCAACTCCATCGGCGTCGGCGCCGGCCGGATCTACCTCAACTTCACCGGCGTCCCCGGTGACATGTGGGGCTTCGACGGCAAGACCTTCTCCTGAGCGGCGACAGCTGCACCGTTACATCTTCAAGCTCGCCTTCTCGTGCGGCATCGGCAGCACGAAGGGCGTGAACTTGCGCTGATCGCTGCTCTGCAGCTCCAGGTTCGACAGCAGCAGCGCCGGGCAGGTGGTGCTCACCGGCACCACCCCTGACTCGGCCCCGCAGAAGGCGTTGCAGCAGAGCGGCTCGTCCCCGGCGGCCATGATGGTCCGCAGCGCCGACAGAGGCGTCCCCACGAAGTCCACGTTGCGCACCAGGTTCTCGCTGCCGTCGGCCCACACCTGCACGGCCAGCGAGATGGAGCCCAGGAACGCCTGGAAGTTGTACGAGCTGGTGGCCGTCTCGCCGCCCTCGGCGCCGAGCACCATGATGCCGAACGGGAGCCCCTGCTTGCGGATCTCCTCCAGGAAGAGCGCCCGCAGGGCCTCGGCGTCCTGCGCCTCGGACGCCTCCACCTTCAGGTTCGCCATGCGGCTGATGGGGCGCTCGTCATACTCGCAGCGGGCGTGCCCGTTGCCCCGCAGGCGCTTGCGCGTCACCGGCGCGCGCCCGCTCAGGAAGCCCACCAGCACGCCGTCGCGCACCAGCTCGGCCCGCTCCGCCAGGCTCCCCTCGTCGTCGTAGCGGTAGCTGCCCAGGGTCTTGACGCCGCAGCTGACGCGGTCGGTGGGATCGTCGCTGACGCTGAGGAACCGCGGCAAGATCTCCTTGCCCATGTCCCGCTTGAACGTCTGCCCCTCGTGAGTGCTCAGCAGCCGGCTGCCCTCCAGCCGGTGGCCCAGCACCTCGTGCATCAGGATCCCCGCCGGCTGGGGCGCCAGCAGCACCGGCCCGGCGTAGGACTTGAGGCTCGGCGCGCGGCTCAGCTCGTTGATCAGCTTGATCCGCTCCCTGATCTCGCGGTTGAAGGTGCGCAGGTCGGGCAGCTCGGCCGGGTCGGGGGTGGCGTGGTTGATGCGGCACTCGATCCCCTCGCCGCTGTCGGTGAGCAGCCACAGGGTGCAGCTCAGCTCGCACACCTGCTCCTGGTCGATGAGCCGGGCCCCCTCGGAGTTGACGAACAGCCGGGTCACCTGGCGCACGCGCACCTCGACCCAGGAGTTCTTCACCTCCGGGTGGCCCTTGACCACCCGGGAGCTCTTCTTGACGAACTCCTTCCAGGCGCCGGTATCCACCCGGGTGAACGGCTTGAAGCGCAGGTCCTCCCGCGCCGTGCCCTTGCGGAACGAGGAGATCTTGCGGTTCGGGTCGAGGTAGGTGATGTGATCAGACTTGCGCCGCAGGTAGTCCCGAACCGCCTCGCGGTAGCGCACGTCGGTGAGGCGCCAGACATGGAACTTGAGCGCGTCCACGTCGTTGCCGATGGGCATCTCGACGTAGTCGCTGGAGTCGCTATCGCTGTCGGCGCCCGCCAGCCCGCCCTCCGACACCTGGTCGTAACGGTACGACCCGACCCGGCAGTCGCAGTACATGTTGCGGCTCTCCTGGTCGCTGGCGTGGTTGATCTCCCCCAGGCGCCCCCACACCTCGGTGGTGTGGATGTCGCGCAGCATGTAGCTCAGGTAGTAGGTGCGCGGGTAACCGGGCACCTTGAGGTGCTTCATGGTGCGCTGACACTCGTCGGTGAGCGCGGCGGTGAGGCGCAGCGCGGTCTTGCGGGTGAGGCTCATGGGGCTATGGCTCCTGCGACGCCCCCGGCGACAGAGAGGGCAGGGGAGGTACGTAGCAGCATAGCGGCCCGGTGACAACCGGGAGGGGGCCGCGCCCCGTCGGCTCAGGACATGGGCTCGTGGGGCTCCAGCTCCGGGTGCTCCTGCTCCAGCTTCTCGTAGTAATCGATGATCCGGCGCACGTAGCGGCGCTTCTCCAGGTAGGTGCCCGGGAAGAAGGAGCGCTTGAAGCCATAGATCAGGCACCGCTTGATGTCGGCGGCGGTGAAGTTGAGGTGCTTGACCGCCAGCTCCAGCTCCTTGGAGACAGTGGTGGACGACACGGTGCGGTTGTCGGTGCAGATGGTGGTGGACAGCCGCATCTCCTGGATCCGGCGCAGGGCGTGGTCCTCGAGGCGCTTGAGGTTCGGGTTGGTCTGCATGTTGGAGGTGAGGCAGATCTCCAGGGTGATGCGGCGGTCGGCGATGTACTGGGCCAGCTCCTTGACGTAGCGCTGGGGGTCCTTGATCTCGTCGTCCCGGATCATGGCGCTGTCCAGCAGGTAGGTGCCGTGGCCGATGCGGTCGGCGTGCAGCGCCGTGATGGCCTGGAAGATGCTCTCCGGCCCGTACGCCTCGCCGGCGTGAACCGTCTTCATCATGAAGTTGCGGTGGGCGAAGTCGTACGCCTCGTGGTGATCCTCTGCCGGGAAGCCCGACTCGGGGCCGGCCAGATCGAAGCCGGTGATCGGCACGTGGTACTCGTCGCGGATGCGCACCGCCGCCTGGGCCAGCTCCAGGGAGGTGAGGGAGAAGATCCGCTCCGGCGGCGAGAACCGGTGCACGTGCAGCATCTTGTCCAGGTGCTCGCTCAGGCCCTTGGAGAAGGCGCGCATGGCGCAGACCACGATGCTGTACTCGAACAGCGGCTCGTCGCCGGACGCCACCTCGGGCCGGCGGTTGTACTCGTCCTTGGCCCGGCGCAGCCCGCGGTCCACCGAGCGGAGCACGTTCTCGATGGCCAGGTGGGAGTGGACATGGAACTGGGGCGCGAAGCGCACCTCCACGTAGCACACACCCTCGGCCTGGTTGTCCTGGGCGAACTCGTAGGCCACCCGCTCCAGGGCCACCTCGCTCTGCATCACCTGGATCACGTAAGAGAACCCGCTCAGGTACTCCTCCAGGTTGAGGTAGCTCGGCTTGAACACCGTCTCCTTGAGCCCGTCCTCGGTATATGAGGGCAAGTTGACCCGGTATTCCCGGGCCAGTTCGATGAGGGTCCCCAGCCGGACTGAGCCGTCGAGGTGGACGTGCAGGTCAGTCTTGGGCAGCTTCTCGATGATGTCGCGTGTGATCAAAATGTAACCTATTTCAAAGGGTTGGCCGGCAGCATGCCGGACGTGTTTCGGCCGGGAATTATAGCAGAATGGACCAGGAAAGAGGGTGTACTTTCTGACCCCAATGCTAAACTACGCACCGCTTGGGCTGGAACCATTCGTGGCGGTACCGGCCGGAGGGCCTGACATGGAGCCCGTCAGAATGACTGAGGAAAAGAGCGGTCAAAGCGGTCGGCCAGCGAGGGCAGCGCAGGGGGCGGACCGGTGGGTCATGGGCAAGACCCGCGAAGAGCTCATGGAGGATCTCAAGCTCTACCTGGGGCGGCTGCGGGACGATCCGCGCTCCATCACGGACCGGCTGCGGGTGGCCGCGATCCAGCTCCGCCTCGGCCGCGTTGACGAGGCGATGATCCATTATGAGGGCGTGCTGGGCGGCTACGTGTCCAGCGATCAGCTGATGAGCGCGGCGGCCCTGTGTCAGCGGCTGCTGACCCACTTCAAGGACCTGCCGCAGATCCAGAAGATCTACGATCAGGTCACGGCCAAGCTGAGCGCCGACGACAGCAAGCCCGAGGCGCCCGAGGAGATCACCGCCGAGCACCTTCCGCCCGAGCACCTGGACGAGATCGACTTCCTGGACATCCTGCTGCAGGCAGACGAGGAGGCGGCCTCTGACGACGCGGGCACCGCCCGGTTCTCACTGTCCGACGTGGAGGCCACGCGGAACGTGCGGGCCCCGGCGTCCCGGGACGAGGGTAAGGCGGAGGAGGCGGACACGGAGCGCGCAATGGAGTCGTCCGCGCCCACCGACCGCTGGAGCCCGGCCGACGAGCCGATCCTGCTGGACAACCCCAAGGAGGTCCCCCTGTTCCCCGAAGGGACCGACCGGCTCTCTCCCGAGTACGCCGCCGAGCAGGAAGACGAGCAGACCGAAGAGCAGGTGCTGCTGCTGACGAAGAAAAAGAAATAGTGCTCGCTTCGCTCGCGGCTTCAGACTTCAGACTTCAGGCTTCAGGGTAAATTGCTGTAGGGCACTTCCACCTGACGCCTGAAGCCCGAAGCCTATAGCCTGCGCGCCCCTGGGCGCGCCCCTACTTCACCCGGAAGCTCTCCACCAGCGGCGTCACCTCGATCAGGCCACCGTCGGCGCCGACGAAGGCCACGGGCGCCATCCTGGTGATCACCTGCCGACCGAGGGAGACCCCCGAGAAGACCACCTCGGGGCCGCCGCCGGAGGTGAGCACGAAGGCGCCGGGTTCGGCCGGGTCGCGGCGGTAGACCCGATCCCCGACGCAGGTGAAGTCGCGGATCTTGCCGGGCGCCTTGCCCGCGAAGCCGAGCTCCCGCGCCGAGGATTGCAGGAAGTGGCACAGGGTGAGCAGCTCTGCCTCGGCGTGGTTCCCGTCATCGCCGGTGATGTCGTGGTTGATGAAGGACTCGCGCAGGCTCTCGAACAGGGACAGCTTCTGCTCGTTGTCCTCCAGAAAGACGCGCTCGGCTGCCTCGGGGTTAACCTGCCGCTGGAGGCCGGTCTGGGACCGTAGCCACCCCGACTCCACCAGCTGCGAGCTGCTGCGGCTGGCCAGGGACGTCAGGGTGCGGGCCACCTTCTTGAACCCCTGGGTCTGGGTCTCCCAGGGCACGCGCTGCTCCAGCGCCCGGATGATGCGCACCGGCGAGGTGGTCAGCTCCACCGAGCGCAGGCGGTGGCCCACCTGGACGTCACGATCCAGCACCAGGACCCCTTCGGGCGGGTGGGTGTTGCCGTAGATGTTCTGGTAGATGTAGCGGCGCGAGCCCGAGCGCGACAGCGGCTCGGACAGCTGGATCAGCGAGCCGCTCAGGGTGAGCACCAGGGCAGCGAACCCGCTCTCCCTGGGCAGGTCGTCCGAGTCCTGGAAGGAGAGCTGCTCGGCCAGGAATTCGAAGGCGGCGTACTGAGCGATATACTCCTCGGCCTTGATGTCGAGCACCTCGTAGAAGGCCGGCTCCTCGGGGATGCCCAGGATCGACGCCAGGTGGCGGCGGGTCACCGGCTCCAGCTGGTTGAAGTACCACAGCGGCGGCCGCTCGGGCGCCAGCCCGGGGAAGCCGAGATCCACCAGGGCCGCGTCCAGGGCCTCGCGATGCTTGACCAGCAGCTCCAGCAGGTGCTCCCGCCGATCATCGGCCAGCTCCTGGTTGGATAGGGCGTAGACCACTGCGTCGAGGTTTTCACGCAGCCGCTGCAGGGCGCGCAGCTGCTCGTCCTGGTTCCCGGACGTGGGCAGCTCCTCGCGGATCCGCTCGATCTGCAGTGGGCGGCGAACCATCCAGCCGCCCTGCGGTTTCTTTTGATTTTCCTCGGTCATGGCGCCTGCTGTAGACATCATACCCAATGGTGGCGGGTGAGTCTCCTGCCGTGGGTGCGAGCCTGGACTGGTCAACCGGTCGGTGATGCCTCAAAATGCATACTCAATGGCTGCAAGCATGGAGAAACGACGGGCCGCCCTGTTGGAGCGGGCCAAGGAGAAGGGGTTCCTGACCCTGGACGAGGTGGTCTACGACGGACCACAAAATCAGTCCAACGAGCAGATGGACGGGTTGCTGGCGGATCTCGCCGAGCAGGGCATCGAGATCGTGACCAACGAGGCAGATGAGCCGGCCAAGCCAGCCCCCCGCCCGTCCTCGAAGGCGCCCACCGCCGACCCGGTCACCATCTACATGCGCCAGCTGAACCAGGTGCCGTTGCTGAGCCGCGAGGCCGAGGTGACCACGGCCAAGCGGCTGGAGCGGGGACGCCAGGACATCATCCGCGCCGTCATGGCCATCACCGTGGGCGAGCACGAGTTCGCCAGCATCTGCAAGCGCCGGGGGGGCGACCGGGTGGCCCTCGGGGCGCCCGCGGATAAAAAGGACGGGGACGACGAAGAGGCGGAGGGCGGCGACGACGAGGCGCCAGCGGAGGACACGGACGAGGCGGCGGGCACCATCAGCGTGGCCACCCTCGCCGCGCGGGTGTTTCAGCTGTGCAAGGAGCAGCGCGCCCTGAAGGAGGACCGGCGAGAGGAGCGCGACGCCATCGCAGACGAGGTGGTGGAGCTGGTCTGGAAGGTGCCCTTCAGGGAGGCGTACCGGGAGCAGGTCGTGGGGCGGATCAAGGAGTATTACAACCGCCTGGAGGACGCCCAGAGCGTGATCCGCTCGGCCGAGGAAGAGGCCAAGGTGCCGCTGGCCCAGCTGACCACCCTGGTGCGCCAGCTCGACCGGGCGAGCCGCACGGGCGAGTACCCGGCGGTGTTCACCCTCACACCCGATCGCGCGCGGCAGCTCTACCGGCTGGTGCGCAACGCCCAGCGACGCATCGGCACCCTGCAGAAGCGGGCCCAGGCGTCCGCCGAAGAGCTGGCGCGGGCCCACGAGCAGGTGTGTGCCGCCGAGCGCCGGGCCCAGCGCGCCAAGGACGAGCTGGTGCTGGCCAACCAGCGGCTGGTGGTGCACATCGCCGGCAAGTACCTGAACCGGGGCCTGCCCTTCCTGGAGCTGGTGCAGGAGGGGAACCTCGGCCTCATGCGCGCGGTGGAGAAGTTCGACTACCGCCGCGGGTACAAGTTCTCCACCTACGGCACCTGGTGGATCCGTCACGCCATCAGCCGCGCCATCGCCAACCAGAGCCGCACCATCCGGCTGCCGGTGCATGTGCGCGAGGAGATCCGCAAGCTGGTGGCCGAGAGCCGCGCCCATGTGCTCGAGACCGGGCGCGAGCCCACCACCGAGGAGCTGGCCGAGCGGCTCGGCACCCCCCGGGCGCGAGTGGAGGAGGTGATCGAGGCCTCCCGCAAGACCCTGCGCTGGGAGCTGCCGGTGGGCGAGGACGGCGAGACCGAGCTCGGCACCCTCATCTCTGACAAGGAGGCGCCGTCTCCCTTCGAGGAGGTGAGCAACAAGGGGCAGTGGGAGCAGATCATCAAGGCCATGGAGACCCTGGGCGAGCGCGAGCAGGACGTGATGCGCCGCCGCTTCGGGCTGGACGGTGAGCTGCCCCAGACCCTCGAGGAGGTGGGCAAGGAGCTCGGCATCACCCGCGAGCGGGTGCGCCAGATCCAGGCCCGCGTAATCCGCAAGATCCAGGTGGAGGTGCGCCGGGCCGAGCGCATGCGGCGACGTTGACCGCGGCGGCGGTCTCCCGCGAGGCGGCGGACCTGGTCCGCCACAGCGACTGCATCGACCTGCACGTGGAGTCGTTCCTCTGGACCCGCTGGGTCGGCTACGACCTGGCGAGGCGCCACGGCCGGGGCGCGCTCGGCGCGCGGCTCTACTCCCAGGTGGACATCCCGCGCATGCTGGAGGTGGGCATGAGCGGGGCGGTGTGGAGCATCGTGACCAACCCGCTGCGACGTCGGCATCGCCGCCCGGGCATGTTCTTTCGCAACCTGGCGCGGCTGCGCGGCGTCATCGAGGACAACCCCGAACAGCTGGCCCTGGTGAGCGACTGCGCCGGGTACCGGGCGGCGCGGGAGCAGGGCAAGCTGGCCTGCTGGATCGGGATCCAGGGGGGCAACGCCCTGGACCATGACCTGGACGATCTGGACCGCATCCCGGACCGGTGCGTCAGCCGCGTCACCCTGGTGCACATGTTGCGCTCCACCCTCGGCAGCTCCAGCTCGCCGTGGGCGGGCAAGGACGGGGGCCTCACCGATCTGGGGCGGGAATATGTCCAGCGCATGGACGCCGGGCGCATCCTGGTGGACCTGGCCCATATCTCCCGGCGCGGCTTCTTCGACGCCGTCGAGGCGCACGACCCGGACCTGCCCCTGGCGGTGACCCACACCGGCGTCGACGGCGTGCACGCCTGCTGGCGCAACATCGACGACGAGCAGATCCGCGCGGTGGCCCGTACGGGCGGCGTGGTGGGGATCATCTTCCACTGCATGTACCTGGACGGCTCGGTGTTGCGGCGCTGCGAGGCCGCCCGGGTTGTGGACCACATGGCCCACGTGATCAAGGTGGCCGGCGAGGACCACGTGGCCCTCGGCTCAGACTGGGACGGCTTCATCGTCACGCCCCGGGACATGCCCACCGTACTGGAGCTGCCCGTGCTGGTGCAGCGCATGCTCGACCGCGGCTGGAGCGACGCGCGCATCCAGAAGATCCTCGGCGGCAACTACCTGCGAATGATGGGTGACCTGCGGGGGGTGACCCCGGGGGGGGGGGGGGGGGGGGGGGGGCCCCGCCCGGCCCCCCCCCCCCGGCGGGGGGGGGGGG
>CAZEFW010000010.1:82428-95237 GCA_964511535.1 uncultured Myxococcales bacterium
GCTATTTTTGGTGGACGTGGGGGGTTTCCGGGGGCGTCTCGCGGTTTTTCTTGCCCGGGTCTAGCCGCGGCGTCTACCAGGTGCTGCGAGGGTAGAAGCGGCGTCTCGCCGCTTTTCCTGCACGCGGCGAGACGCCGTGTCTACCAGGTGCTGGTGAAGATGTAGGCCTGGGTGGTCTTGTTGTAGCGCTCGGCCAGGTACGCCGTGCCCTGGTCGTCGAAGGCCGCGCTGTCCAGGCGCCCGCCCAGCTGGGGGAACCCCGACAGGTCGGTCCACTGGGTGCCGCCGTTGACCGACACATGGCTGGTCTGGCCGCTGACCAGGACGCGCACCGGCCCGGACTTGGGCGCGTGTGCGGCAAGCCCGTAGGTCTTGAGCGGCTTGGTGCCGGCGGTCCCCTGTCCCCAGGTCAGGCCGCCGTCCGACGAGATGAAGATGCCGCCGTTGTCCTGCAGCGCGTAGGCGTGGCCCGAAGAGGTGAAGACCAGCGCGCCGGGGGAGCGGGTGGTCTTGGTGGGGGACAGCGAGGCGGCGTGGTCCTTCCAGTTGCCCTTGGTCATGCCCGCGTTGCGGAACAGGTAGTGGTGCCCGGAGACCTGGCCGGTCCACCCCGTGGCCAGGCCGGTGACCTGGCCCTTGTAGGTGGCCAGGGCCACGGCCACGGCGTTGGCCTTGGACGCGCCGATCTTCGGGATGGTGGTCAGGTCCAGCTCCTGCCAGGTGGTGTACGGTTTCTTGGACCAGCACAGCTTGTTGCGGCCGCCTGCCAGGACCCACCCGGAGTGGATGGCCACGCCGCACTGCCACTTGAGGGTCCAACAGTCATGCTTGAAGTAGAAGGTCTGGCCGCCGTCCGTGGATATGTGGATGCGGCCGCCCGTGGCCATGGCCACGGCCACGTTGCCCTCCATGGCCACGCGCACCAGGCTGGAGTCGCCCTTGTACAGGCCGGACTTGGTCCAGGACTTGCCGCCGTCGGGCGAGCGGTAAGCCGCGCCGACGGTGCCGACGCCGCCGCCCACCAGGACCACGCCGCCGCTGGCCGCGATGGTGTACGGGGAGAAGCCCTTGGGCACGGCCACCTGTTTCCAGCTGGCGTAGGGCGCGCCCTTGTCCGGCGCGGCCGGCAGGTCGGGCGGCGGCAGGTCCACCACGGGGCCGTCGACGGTGGGGCCATCAGGCGTGGGGCCGTCGGGCCCGCCCGCTTCGGGGCCCCCCGCCTCCGGGCCCCCCGCCTCCGGGCCGCCGGCCTCGGGCTTGCCCGCCTCCGGGCCGCCCGCGTCCAGGGGTTTGCCCCCGCCGCACTTGCCGTTGACGCACAGCGCGCTGGCGCACTCCTGGCCGTTGCGGCACGCCTCCCCGAGGCCCTGCTGGCCCGGCACGCAGACGCCCCCCTTGCAGGCGTGGCTCAGGCAGTCGCCCGGGCCGGCGCAGGGCTGGCCGTTGTCGGCGGGCGTGAACGCCGCGCAGACGCCGCGATGACAGACGCCGTTGGCGCAGTCGGTGGCGGCGGTGCATACATCGTTGATCTTCAGGCCGGCTTCATCCGCGCAGCTGATGGCAAACAACAGGGCGGCGGACAGGGCGAGGTCTCCAGGGCGCATGGGCCCATTTTCCCCCCGGACGCCGAACCGCTCAAGGGCGGAAGAACAGCCGCAGCGGACGGAACAGGCGCGCGCGCCACGCTGCCTCGCTGTGGGGGGCGTCTGGCTGGTGGTAGTGGTAGATGTCGATGTTGGCCGGCTTGAGCAGCGCGGCGTTGGGATCCAGCGGGAAGGTCTTGATGCCGCGGGAGACCAGCATGCTCTTGAAGCTCACCGTCTCGCAGTAGTTGTCCTCGGCCTCGACGTTGGTGTTGGGGCAGGTGGGCGGGTTCTTCGGGTTCTTCGGGTTGTCCCCGCTGTCGAGGTAGTAGACCTGGTCCCGGGCCTTGAGGTTCTTCGCCGCCTTGTACAGCGACTCCATGGTGGGGTTGCCCAGGCCGAAGGCGCCCCAGCCGAAGGTGGAGGACATGCCGCCCACGTAGCGGAACACCGTCGGGTGCTGCAGCCCCGCGTAGTAGGAGATCAGCCCGCCCAGGCTGGAGCCGAGCACCGCCGTGTGCTTGCGACCGGTCAGGGTGCGCAGGCGGGCGTCCACCAGCGGCTTGACGTCGTTGACCAGGAAGTGGAGGTAGTCCGCCCCCTTGCCGCCGAGGGTGTAGGTCTTGGTCCCCAGCTGGATCTTGTCCTTCACATGGGTGTACTCGTCCATGCGGTCCTTGTTGTTGGGCAGCCCCACCACGATGAAGGGCGCCACCCGCCCGGCGGCGATCTCCTTGTCCGCGGTGCCGTCCACGTCCCAGGTGCCGTTGGCGTTGACCATGGCCACGTCGAACAGGTTGTTGCCGTCGTGCATGTAGAGCACCGGGTAGCGCTTGCCTGGCTGCTGGTCGTAGCCGGGCGGCAGGTAGAGGTACAGGTGGCGCGCGCTGCCCAGCTTGGTGGCCTTGACCGAGCGGAACCACTCCAGGTGGCCCACCGCCTTGCCGGTGGTGGGGTCCTTGCCGCCGCGGATCAGCGAGTAGCGGCCGAAGGTGTCGAAGCCGAACCGGCGCGACAGCGGATCGGAGAACCACACCGCCTTGCCCGCGGCGTCCCGGGCCACCAGCTTGTAGGGCGACCGGTTGGCGGTGGCGGTCACCGCCACCTCGGCGTGGAACACCCCGAGGGCCTCCTGCTTGAGCGGGTGCTGCCCCGCCTTCCACCCGTTGAAGGCGCCGGCCGCGCTGATGGGCGCCTGCCGCCGGGCCGGCGCGTAATCCTCGGCGGTGAACTTGTCGTCCTCGGCGTCGTACTTGGCGCTGCGTACGTAGAAGAACACCGCCTTGCCCGGGGTCAGGATGGGGAAGCCGCCCGCGGCCTCCACCCGCGCCACGAACAGGTCCACGGCCGCCCGCCGGGTCGCCTCGGGCTTCGACGAGCGGACGCACGCCAGCAGCCACGAGTAGAGCGCCCGGTCCGCCGTCCCCTTGGCCGGCGTGGAGCAAGGCGCCGCCGGCTTGCTGTCAGGCGCACCCAGGTCCGGCGCCGTCACCTTGCCATCCACCCGCGCCAGATCCGGAACGGCCGCCACATCCCCCGCCCCCCCATCCACCACCCCGGCATCCGGCACCACCGTCCCCCCCACGTCCACACCAGGATCCCCGCCCCCATCGCACCCCATCCACGAAACCGTGGACATCAGCACAACGCTACAAACCCACCTCCAACGTTCACCACACGCCATTTTTGAATTCTTGTTCCTTGTTCCCGATTTTTTGTTTCAACCTTCTTCCTTCGCCACCACCGCCAGCTCCCGCGCCCTGTCCCGCGCCCGGGTCACCCCCTCCCGAAAGATACCGCCAATATCCCGCTCCTGAAACGTCGTCACCGCCGCGTGGGTGGTGCCGCCCTTGCTCGTCACCTTGCGCCGCAGCTCGTCCGGCGCCTCCCCGGTCTCGGCCCACAGGTCCATGGCGCCGCGGAACGTCTCGCGCACCAGCTTCAGCGACTGGGCCTCGCTGAAGCCGAATCCGCGCGCTGCCTCCAGCAGGTTCTCGGCGATGTAGAAGATGTAGGCCGGCCCGGTGCCGCTGACCGCCGTGGCCGCGTCGAGCAGCCCCTCATCCTGCACCTCCACCTCCCGACCCATGGCCTGAAAGACGGCCCGGGTCAGCACTCGATCTCGATCGGGCACCGCCTCCGCGGCGGTCCAGACCGTGACCCCCTCGCCGATACGCGCGGGCAGGTTCGGCATGCTCCGGATCACCAGCGGGTGGTCCAGCAGATCCGACAGGAAGGCCAGGTCGATGCCGGCCATGATGGAGATGACGAGGGTCCGGGCAGGGATGGTCCCCCGCAGCGGCGCCAGCGCCCGCTTCGCGTTCTGCGGCTTGACGCAGACCAGCAGGAAGCTGGACTGCTCCAGCAGCTCGTGCATGTCCTTTGTGACCGACACGCCGAGGTGGCTGAGCTCCTCTCGCCGCTCCGGCCGCAGTTCGGCCACCAGGATCTGCTCGGGCTGCACGACCTCTCGTTTGAGCAACGCGCGGGCGATGATCTCGCCCATGGTCCCCCCGCCAAGGATTCCAATATTCATGAGACCTCCCAGATGGATGGCCAGTTATGGATCACGGAGATCGCGGAATCAACTGTGGAACCGCAGCTCCACGGGTCCCACGGAGATGATGTCTCCGGTGGAGAGACGCGTCGGCGCGTTGAGCGCCTGCCCGTTGTACATCACCTGCCCCCGGCCGGGCACCGGCTCCAGCCAGTAGCTGCCGGTGCGCAAGATCACCGAGGCAGCGCAGCCCGCCATATCCAGGCCGGCCAGGGTGACATTGTGGCCCAGCGGCAGGTGGTCTCCCACCGGGATGGAGAGCGTCTGGGCGCCGAGGGTGGCGGTGAGGCTGGCGCCGTCGGCGCCTTCGCCGATGGTGGGCAAATCCGGTTCGCCACCGGGGCGGGGTGGCGCTGCCGGCGCGGCGCCCGGCCCGGGGCCCACGGGCTGTGGCGGTTGCGGCTGCTCACCGGCCGCCCCGGGGCCCTTCGGTGTGGGCGGGATGGTGGGGTCCACCGGGTCGTGGGGCATGGTCGGTCCATGCTCGGGCTGCGCCAGGTCGAAGCGCATGGAAAAGGGCCCAACCCTGATCTTGTCCTCGTGCGCCAGCTTCGTCGCCGCGGCGATCTTCTGGTCGTTGACGTATGTCCCGTTGGAGCTCTTGAGGTCCTCGACCCAGAACTCCCCGTCCAGGCGGTAGACACGGGCGTGCCGGCGCGAGACGCGGGCGTCACCCAGGCGCAGGTCTCCGGCGCGGCCGAGCACGAACTCGTCCGACAGGGGCCAGGCCGTCTCTCCTTCCTCCTCCTGCAGGACCAGCTTGGCCTGCCCCCCGGCGGTGAGGTCCTCCAGCCGCGGCAGCTGAAGCTGGGACTCCATCATCTCCTCGGCCGAAAAGATGATGGAGTTGACCGGCACGGCGAAGTCCTCTCGCCTCATCTCCTGGCTCTCGGGGTGCTGCTCCACCGGGGCTTCGGGTGGTGCCGCGGGGGGGGGCGGCGCCGGCTGAGGTTCGGTTGCCTCGCCCACCACGCCGAGCACGACCCGCGCGAGGTCCTGCCCCGAGAAGCTGGGGTAGGTGCGGCCCAGGTAATCGGCCAGGGCCTCGGCGAACTCGGCGGCGCCGGGGTAGCGGCCGTCCGGCTTGGGGCTCAGCGCCTTCATGACGATGGCGTCGAGCTCCGGCGTGATCTCGGATCCGCGCCGGGAGGAGGGGGGCGGGATGGCCGCCTGGCGCACCATCTCCAGCAGCTTGACCGGGTTCTTCTCCAGGTACAGCGAGCCGCCGGTCAGCGCCTCGTACAGCACGATGCCGGCGCTGAAGATGTCGCTGCGCTGGTCCACCGACTCGCCCCAGGACTGCTCGGGGGACATGTAGACCAGCTTGCCCTTGATCACCCCCGAGCGGGTCTTGGTGGACAGGTTCGCCGCCTTGGCGATGCCGAAGTCCACCAGCTTCACCTCCCCCTGTCGCGACAGCAGCATGTTCTGGGGGCTCACGTCCCGGTGGATGATCTGCAGCGGCTTGCCGTCGTCGTCGCACTTCTTGTGGGCGTGGTCCAGGCCCCTGAGCGCCTCGTGGGCCACCAGCAGCGCGGCGGGCACCGGGAACTCGCGGCCAGCCTCGCTGGTGCGCTTGAGCACCTGGAAGAAGTCGGCGCCGTCCACATGCTCCATGGAGATGAAGTAGCAGTTGCCGATGCGCCCCAGGTCGAAGGTCTGGGCGATGTTCGGGTGGTTCAGCTTCACCGCGATCTTGGCCTCGTCCACGAGCATCTGCACGAAGCGGCGGTCGTCGGCGTAGTCGGGGTGGATCACCTTGAGCGCCAGGCGCTTCTCGTAGCCGCCCACGCCCTTGGTGGTGGCCAGGTAGATCTCGGCCATACCACCGATGGCGATGAGCTTCACCAGGTAGTAAGGCCCGAGGTAGGTGTTGAGCTGGAGTGTGGACCTGGCCATGAGCCACAAATGGTACCCCCCCCTTGGCAGGGGTCACAAGTATTGGGCTATGATGTTCCCGTGATCCCACGCCGAATCTGGCCGCTCATGGCCTCGATCCTGCTCGCCTCTGGCTGCCACCTGCTGTTCCAGTACGAGGACAACCCACCCGACGGCGCCGTGCCGGATCTGACCCGCAGGGACGGCAAGGTCGCGGTGGACCGCAAGGTGCCCAGGGACAGGGGCAAGGACCGGAGCAAGGCGAAGGACAAGAAGGTCTCCAAGGACAACAAGCCGTGGCCTGACAGCAAGCCGTGGCCCGACAAGAAGATCCCCCCCGACATCAAGCCGGGGCCCGACCTGCAGGTGCTCAAGCAGGACAAGGGGACCACCTGGACCTGGAAGTCCCTGAACAATGTGACCAGCTCCGACCTCAAGGACGTGTGGGGATACAACGGCAACAACGTGCGCATGGTGGGCAAGGGTGGGCTTGAGGTGCGCTACCTGTTCGGCGTCCTGAAAGCGTACACCGTCTACTCCAACATCGACTACCACGGCGCATGGGGCGGCGGCGGCTGGATTCACTACGTGGGGTACGACAACACCAAGAAGGCGGCCGTCTGGGTGCGCCAGCAGCCGAGCAAGATCGACAGCGAGCATGGCGGCAACAGCTCGGGCAAGCTCAAGTCGGTGCACGGCGCGGACCCCAAGGAGCTTTATGCCGTCGGGGACAACACCACCATCTACAAGATCAACCCGCCCAACTGGGACCCGGTGGTTCTGGCAGGTTTCACCAGCAACACCGATCTCAACGCCGTGTACAGCAGCGGCGTGGGTCAGGCCATCGCCGTGGGCGATGATGGGCTGGTTGTGTTCATCTCCGGGGGCAAGTACAGCACGAAAAAGAAGATCTCCGGTGACCCGGAGCTCACCGGCATCTGGCCGGCGGCCAAGGGGATGTACCTGATCACCACCGAAGCGCAGAAGATCCTGCTCTACGACGCCTCCAAGAAGGCCGTGTCCAAGACCTACAACACCCCCGGGGTGGAGTGGAAGGGCGTACGGGGCAACTTGAAGGGTGTGGCGTACGCGGTGGGCAGCAAGGGCAACAACGGCGAGATCAAGGGCTTCTACAAGGGGAACCTCCAGCTCACCAAGACGGTCAACGGGACCGCCGCTGCCAAGATGGACTTCAACGCGGTCTGGGTCGCGGACGACGGTCAGGTCTACATCGTGGGCGAGAAGGGGCTGATCTACCGCTACGGGCCGTGACCCGTCACATTTCTTCCAACACCTCTATCCCCAGCAACCCCAGCCCGGCGGCCAGGGTGTTGCCGATGGCGGCCACCAGCAGCAGCCGCGCCGCGCGCAGCTCCGGGTCCTCGCAGGTGACGATGGGGTGGTTCGCCTTGTCGGTGAAGATGAAGGCGAACCCCTTGCACAGGTCGAACAGGTACTCGGCGATGCGCGACGGGTCGAGGGTGTCGGACGCGCGCGCCACCACGGCGGGGAACGCCATCAGCTGACGCAGCAGCCCCGCCTCCTGCTCGGTGCCCAGGCGCGCGGTCAGGGCCGAGTCGAACTCCGGCGCGCCGCCGGCCTTGCGCAACAGCGAGCGCGTGCGGGCGTAGTTGAACAGGCAGTACGGCCCGGTCTGGCCGAGGAAGTCGATGCTCTCCCTGGGATCGTACTCGAACGATTTGCGCGGCGTGTACTTGAGCAGGAAGTACTTCAGCGCCGCCATGCCGATGTGCTCGGCCCGGTGCTCCAGCTCGGCCTCGTCCAGATCCTCGGTGTGGGCCTTGCCCTCGGCCGCCCGGGCCTCGGTCTCGGCGCGGGCCAGGCGGTGCACCTCGTCCATCAGGTCGTCGGCGTCCACCACCGTGCCCTCGCGGCTCTTCATCTTGCCCTCGGGGAGGCGGATCATGCCGTACGCCAGGTGGTGGCACGCCTCGGTCATGCCCTCGCGCAGCAGTCCCAGGATGCGGAACAGCACGTCGAAGTGGTAGATCTGCTCGTCCCCCACCACGTAGACCATGCGCTCCACGTCGAACTTGTCGAACCGCTCCACCGCGGTGCCCAGGTCCTGGGTCATGTACACGCTGGTGCCGTCGGAGCGGAGCAGCACCTTCTGCCCCTTGAGCCCCGCCTGCTCCAGGTCGCAAACCACCGCGCCGTCGTCCAGCTTGCGGAACACTCCGCTGTCGAGCCCATCCTGCACCAGGCTCTTGCCCAGCTTGTAGGTCTCGCTCTCCCGCTGCACATGGTCGAAGCCCACGCCCATGCGCTCGTAGGAGGCGTCGAAGCCGCGCAGCACCCAGTCGTTCATGCGCTCCCACAGCTTCATCACGCCGGGCTCGCCCAGCTCCCACATGCGCAGGAAGGTGCGCACCTCGCCGCCCAGGATCGAATCCTCGTTGAAGTAGTCGTCCCTGTGCTTCTTGAAGAACAGGGCTGCCGGCTCGGGCGCCTCCGGGTCCTTGTCCCGCGCCTTGACCGCGGCCTCGCCGGCGCCGGTCTCGAGCCAGGCGTCCAGGCGCTCGCGGGCCGCCGGCGTCTTCTGCCACGCCTCGTACTCCTCGGAGAAGCGCGTGTCGAACAGGACATAGAAGTCCCCCACCAGGTGGTCGCCCTTCTTGCCCTCGCTCTCGGGCGTCGCCCCCTTGCCCCAGTGCTGGTACGCCAGCATCGACTTGCAGATGTGCACGCCCCGGTCGTTGATCAGGTTGACGCGGGTCACCCGGTGGCCGTGGAAGGCGAGGATGCGCGCCACCGAGCTGCCGAGCAGGTTGTTTCGCAGGTGGCCCAGGTGCAGCGGCTTGTTGGTGTTGGGCGCCGAGTACTCCACCATCCAGTGGCGCGGGTCGTCGCAGCCGCCGGCTCCGAAGCGCTGATCCTCGCGCAGGATCTGCCCCAGCACCACCGAGAAGAGGGCCGCCCGGTCGAGGCTCAGGTTGACGTACGCCTTGTCCACCGCCACGGCCGCGATGACCTCGTCGGGCTGGATCTGCGCCGCCACGTCCTGGGCGATGAGGGGCGGGGCCTTGCGCAGCACTCGCGCCAGGGCGAAGCAGGGGAAGCAGATGTCCCCCATCTGCGGGTCCGGCGGCTGGCTCAGCTCGACTCCGCTTGTATCCTCCACCCCAACCGCGGCCAGGGCGCGGTCCACGACTGCCCGCACGTGATCGTCGATCTGCTTGATGCTGTTCATTGAGAGCTCTCTCGTCTGCTGGGATCAGTTCTTCGGCTTGTCGTCCTGCACGACCTTGTACGAGTGGCCGTTGCCGCCGTGACCGTTGCCACCGGCGGCCTTGTTGACGGCCTTTGTGGCGCCCGACATCAGCTGGTCCACCGTCGCCTCCACAGAGCCCGGGCCCAGCCCCGTGGAGAGGCCCGGATCGTCGCCCGTGGCGAGGATCTTACGGAACCGGACCATGGCCCGGATCACGAGCTGTTGCAAGGCCTGCACGCAACGCGTGAACTGGCCGCCGGTGAGGCGCCCATCGCCCAGCACCACGTCGATGTAGGCGCACACCTCGCCGTCGTCCGGGTCGATGGCGAACTTCACCAGCTTGAGGCGGTCGTTGCTGGTGGCCAGCGCCCGCAGCAGCACCGGCCGGTGCCCGCCTGCCGGGGCGTTGAGCATGTTCAGGGTTCGGAACTGCACGATCTTCCCCTCGGACGGCCGGTCGAGCACCATGTTCAGCTGCTCGCCCTCCGCCTCCACCCGGAACAGCAGGGTCCCCTCCGGGCCGTCGGCGTAGGCCAGCCCCGCCTCCTCCACCAGCTTGATCAGGTCTCGCTGCGTAATGGCCACTAGCGCACCACCAAGTAGATGACGCCGGCCAGGGCTGCCAGCCCCAGCACGAGCGCCCAGATGGGGACCCTCCGACGCATGGCGCCCTCGGCAGGCCGCGGGGGTACGATCTCCTCGGGAGCCGGCGCCTCCTGGGGCCCGATGGCCTCCTCGAGCGCGGGCCAGATCTCGTCGCACACCGAGAAGAAGAGGCCCAGGAACATGGTCAGCTGCTCCTGGTCCAGCGTGTCGTTGTCCTCCAGCGGGATGCTCGCCTCGGCCTTGACCTCGCCAGTCGACGGGTCCCAGCCGAACTTGGCCACGCGGTACTGGTAGTTGATGGAGGCCAGCTGGTGCAACACCTCGTCCAGGTCAGGGTGCTCCGGGCTGAGCGTCGCGAACTCCACGGCGCGCATGTCCAGGTACTCCCCGCCCTCGTCGAGGTAGAGGATCACCTTGGCCTCGAGGTTGTCGCCCTGGATGCCGAGGAACAGGGCCTCCCCGTCGAGGTCGATGTACTTGAACCCGCCCCCGTCCAGAGCGCGGGTCACTTGCTGGAGGGTGATGCCCATGGGCGCCGCTCAGATGCCGAACAGCAGCGGG
The DNA here is from genome assembly GCA_964511535.1 of uncultured Myxococcales bacterium. Taxonomy (GTDB): domain Bacteria; phylum Myxococcota_A; class Polyangia; family CAZCFB01; genus CAZCFB01. The sequence continues at coordinate 92,846 of CAZEFW010000010.1, forward strand.
ATATCCGACCGGTCGAGCAGCTTCTTGGCCGTGCTGCCGAACAGCAGCCGGCGCACCTTGCCCACGTCGTAGGCGCCCAGCACGATGGCGTCGGCGTCTCGCTCATCGGCCACCTCCAGGATGGCCTGGCTCGCCTTGACGTTGCGCACCACCATCTCGGCAGTGAAGCCGTGCTCCTCGAGGTAGCCGGTGATGTCCTCCAGGTCCTCGGTGTCGGTCATGCCCTCGTTGTCCGCGTGCACCACGATGATCTCGGCGTCGGGGAACGGGTTGACATGCATCATCATGTACAGCACCCGGGCGCAGCTGGGGGACAGGTCGTGGGCCACCACCACGCGCTTGAACTGCCGCGGCGTATCAGGGACCACCAGGGTCAGGCGCGAGGTGATCTCAAGCATCTTGAACAGGGTGTCGCCCGGCTTGTGGGAGGTCTCGAACTCGAAGTTGATCTCCTCGGCCACCACCACGATGTCGGTATGCCGGCTGTGCTGGGCCACCAGCTCGTGCACCGGACCGGACTCGTGGATCCGCTTGCACTTCACGCCGTACTTGCCGATCTCCGCCTTCACCTCGTCCAGGAAGTCCGCCAGCACGGTGCGCGCCTCGTCCAGCCGCCGCTCGCACAGGACCTTGCCATAGTGGCTGGCCCCGGCGCCCACCGTCGTCGAGGAGCGCACGATTCCCGGCACATCCACCACGCCCAGCGCATAGACCACCGCGTCGTGGACCTTGGCCAACTCGGCCGCGTAGCGGGCCGCCGCGCGGCTGTGCTCGCTGGCGTCCACCGCCAGCAGGATGCGTCTGATCATGATCCCTCCACGGGCGCTATTGATTAGCGCTCAAGATACCACGCGTCACGCTCGAGGATCAGCCCGGCCGAGATGCGCCCAGACTCCACGATGGTGGGTAGCCCGCTGCCCGGGTGGGTGCCGCCGCCGGTGAGCCAGCAGTTGTCGATCTGCTCGAAGCGGTTGTGAGGGCGCCACATGAGCATCTGCCCCAGGTTGTGGGCCAGGTTGAAGGTCGCGCCGAGGTACACGTTGTACTGCTCGTCCCAGAACTTCGGCGTCACCACCCGCTCCACCTCGATGTGGTCGCGGATGCCGGTCAGCCCGCCGCGCTCCTCCATCAGGTCGAGCACCTTGTCGCGAAACGCCGGCGCCTCGCGGTCCCAGTCGATGGCGCTCTTGTTGTTGGCCACCGGCACCAGCACGTACAGCGTGCTCTTGCCCTCGGGGGCCAGCGACGGGTCTGTGACGCAGGCGTTCTGCACGTAGACCGACGGGTCGTCGCTCATCACCTTGATGTCCGCGATCTCGTCCACGTTCTGCTTGTAGTCGTTGGAGAAGATGATGTTGTGGTGCGGGATGTCGTACACCTTGTCCACGCCGAGGTAGAGCATGAAGGTGGAGCAGGAGTACTTCATGCGGCTCAGCTTGCGGTCGGTGTACTTGGGCCGGTGCCGCTCGTCCACCAGATCGCGCATGGCGTAGGCGAAGTCGGCGTTGAGCACCACGTCGTGCGCCTCCACCCGCTCGCCGCTCTCCAGCAGCAGGCCCGTGGCCCGGCCGCCCTCCACCAGCACCTCCTTGACCGGCGCGTTCAGGTGGATCACCGCGCCGTCCTCCTCGGCCGCCCTGGCCATGCTGACGGAGATCTGGTTCAGCCCGCCGAGGGGGTGGTAGATGCCGAGGCCATGCTCCAGGTAGCCGATGAGGCTGAACAGCGCCGGGCAGTTCCAGGGGGACATGCCGAGGTACTTGGCCTGGAAGGTGAAGGCGATCTTCAGGTCGTCGTCGTCGAAGTAGCGACCGAGGTGCTGGAACAGGTTCTTGTGCGCGTCGAGGTAGGGCAGGGCCTTGACCATGCGCGGCGACAGCAGGTCGGTGTACTTCTCGTACGGCACCTGCAGGCACGGCACCAGCCGCTCGTACTTGGGCTTCTCGTATTCGAAGAACCGATCGTAGCCCTCCTCGTTTCCGGGGAAGACGCGGCGGATCTGGTCCTTCATCTTCTCGCGGTCGCGGGTGGGGTAGAACGCCTTGCCGCTGTCGCCGTAGACCAGCCGGTAGAGGGGATCGATCTCGGCCAACTGCATATAGTCGCTCATGTCCCGGCCGGTGAACTCGAAGATCTCCTCGAGGATATGCTTCATCATCAGGAAGGTGGGTCCCAGGTCGAAGGTGTAGCCCTCCATGGTGAACGACGAGGTGCGGCCGCCCACGTAGGCGTTGCGCTCGTAGACCTGCACGTCGTAGCCGTGGTGGGCCAGCAGCATGGCGGCGGTGAGGCCCCCCGGGCCGGCGCCGACGATGGCCACGCGCTTCTTCTTTGCCTTGGTGTTCATCGATTACCTCCCCTGCTTCAGGTCTGCCAGGATCTTGTCCCGCAC
>CAZEFW010000011.1:0-92946 GCA_964511535.1 uncultured Myxococcales bacterium
GACAACCCGCTCGAAGCCTAAAGCCCAAAGCAGAACAGGCTTGAGGCTTGGGGCTTGAGGCTCGAGGGCAATTAGTCCCGGTCTGTTCAGCCTCAAGTCTCAAGTCCCAAGCCGGGGCCGCGCAGCGGCCTCCTACGCTTCCTGGCCGATCCAGCCTCCCGCCACGGCGGCCACGCCGAGAAGCGGGATGGTGTCGCGGTTCTCGGAAAACCGGATCACCCCCTCGGGGATCTGCATCAGCTGCGCCCGCGCCTCCAGCAGCTTCATCAGCAGCTGCCGGTCCTGCTGCACCAGCACCGACAGGCCGCCCCCGAGCACGATGGCCTGGGGCACGAAGCAGTTGTACAGGTTGGTCAGGCCCACAGCGAGCCCGTCCAGGCCGCGCTCCCAGATGACCCGCGTGTCATCGTCGCCCTCCGCGAGCCGGTCCGACAGCCAGTAGCCGAGCTTGGCCCAGCCCCGGTCGCTCTCCGGCAGCAGGCCCGCCTCCACCACCCGGCGGTAGAGCCCGGATCCGGACGCCACCGCCTCCAGGCAGCCCCGCTGGCCGCAGTCGCACATCGGCCCGTCGGGATCCACGATGGTGTGGCCGAACTCGGCGGCGTTGCCCTTCTCACCGCGAAGCAGCAATCCCCCCACCACCGCGCCGCCCCCCACGCCGGTGGAGATGGTCAGGTAGATGGCCCGCTTCAGCCCGCGCGCCGCGCCAAACACGGCCTCGCCCGCGCACGCCGCGCTGGCGTCGTTGACCAGGCACACCTGCTCCAGCGACGGGATCCCGGCGCGGAGCCGCTCGGCCAGGGGGAAGCCCCACAGGTGCTCCATGCGCGGCCACGACACGATGATCCCGGCCTCGTCGTCCAGCGGGCCGCCCGCGCTGATGCCCAGGGCGCCCGGCTCCAGCCCCCAGTCGCCGGCCTGCGCAGCCACCCACCGCACCAGCTCCTCGCCGCCCGCCACCTCCGCGGTGGGCTTGCGCACATGCCGCGTCAGCTCCCCCTCCCGCGACACCGTGGCCAGCGCCAGCTTGCTGCCCCCCAGATCGAGGGCAAACACCTCGTCATTCAAACTCATGTCTGTATCCTTCCCGGGACCATCTCCCCTGAAGCCCGAAGCCTGAAGCCGCGGCCGCGAAGCGGCCGCTCAGAACCGCGCCTGGGCCGTGATCCCGGCGCCGAACTTCACCGGCTCGTCGAAGATCCGGTCCTTGGTCTGCTCGGCGTCGAAGGCCACCACCGTGGCGTTCTGATCGTACTGGAACAGGATGAACGCCATCATGGTCAGCATGTCCGACGGGAACCAGCGCGCCGTCACCCGCACCGAGTAGACCGGCACCCGGTCCTCGCCCTCGGGCAGGATCACCCGATCGCCGTTGTTCAGCATCAGGATCGAGTGGGTGCCGATGAGGGTGGACGAGGGCGAGCTGCCGGCCACCTTGTTGTACAGCTCGGTCTTGATGGCCGGGGGCAGCTCCACGCCAGCCTGGATGCCAGGGGTGAGCCACAGGCTCGGCACGTGGTAGTCAGCCGACAGCGCCGCGAAGATCTGCGGCTGGATGATGGCGTCCTCGGAGAACGCCTCGTAGGAGGGGAAGCTCGGCCCGTTGATCAGGTTGAACTCCAGGCTCCGGTATACCGCGGTGACGTTCATGCGCAGGTAGTTGCGCTGCAGCCGGAAGTCCAGCGCCGCCGCCGAGGCCCACTGGATCCGCGTGGAGCCCGACAGGTCCGGCTCCAGCAAGGTCTGGGCGATCAAGTTGCCCTCCGCCGAGACGCGCCAGTTGAAGGTGTCGTCGTTCTTGTAGGTCGGCTTCGACCCGAACGACTCGAGGTACTCGGGGTCGTTGCGCAGCAGCTTCAGGTCCGACGAGAGCCCCACGTCGATGCCCCGCCCGTAGGCCACCCGCGCCGAGAAGCCCGACGCCTCCACCCGCACGCCGGAGAACTCGGACCGCGGCACCCAGCCCTGCTGCACGTAGCCGCCGCCCACGTCGATGCTCAGCCCGTCCACCGGCTGCACGCCGAGGCCGGCCAGCCCGCTGTACAGCGCCTCGTGCTCGGTCTTGGTGCTCTTGGTCCCCTGCTCGTTGCCCTGCTCCCGCGGCGGCTTGGGGCCCATCACCATCTTCATGCCGGCCCACCAGTAGATCATGCCGTGGTTGCCGCCGATCTTGAACGCCGGCGTCGGCCCCTTCTTCTTGGGGAACATGTCCGTGCCGCCCCAGGTCAGGTCGTACAGGTAGCCCACGCGGAACCGGTCGCCGTTGAGGGGGAAGAGCACGATGTCGATGTACTCCTTGCCCCGCCGCAGCTCGTCCAGGGCGTAGGCCAGGCGGATGTAGGAGCTGTCGTCCTGCAGCACCTTGCCCAGGGGGTCGTCCTTGACCAGCGCCTCCATGTTCAGCTGCAGCGCGGCCGCGGCCTCGGTGATCAGCCCGGGGATGATCCCCTCCATGCGCTTGTACAGCACCAGGTGCAGCTCGTTCTCGCGCCCGGTGGACGCCAGGTCGAGGTTGTCGAAGGGCAGCTCGAAGCCGTCCCGGTCGCCGATGCCGATGGTGGGGCTGTCGGGCACCTGCTCGCCGGCGTCCTTGAGGAAGTTGTCGTCGCCGATGGTGAAGGTGATGCGGGTGTCGATCCAGTCGTTGGCCGTGGCGGGCGCCGCCGCGGCCAGCGTCAGGGTCAGGGTGGTGAGGCTGAGGAGTGCTTTGATTGAACGCTGCATGGGCTCTGTCCGGTATCTCAGTCGTTAACTTTGGTTATTTGCTGTTGACGCAGTCGGGGCAGTCGGCAGGCGACCGGACCTGAAGGATCCAGGGGGGCCGCCCGAACTGGAACGTGCGCAGGGTGCCGATCACCTTGCTCAGGGTCACGGCCTTGGTGCGGGTGCAGCTCTTGCCGTCTCCGGAGGCGGTGAAGTCACAGCCGGAGATCGGGTTCCAGGAGGGGATGCTGCCGGCCGAGATCACCGACACCTCCTGGCTGTAGGTCACCGCCTGGAAGGTCTTGCTGAAGTTCACCGACCACTGGTTGTACTGCTTGTATGACTCGTGCACCACGCACGCCTTGTCGTCGCCGCAGCCGTTGGCGCAGTTCTTCTCGATCCCCTCGGGGTCGTTGGGGTCGTTGAAGTCGATGGACCCGTTGCCGTTCCAGTCGCACTTCTTGGCCTTGGAGAAGAGGGTCACGTTGGAGACCTGCACCAGCCCTGCCTCCCAGCGCTCGGTGAACAGCTTGTCCTTGAACGGCCACACCTGCTCGGTCAGGCCGGTGGTCGGGTCCGTGAACTCGATGGCCTTGGACAGGTCCACCGGCGTGCTCACCAGGCGCTCGATCTGCTTGCGGCACTCCTTGCCCGCCGCGGAGCTCGAGTCGCCGTCGGTGGGGCATGTGGTGAGCCCGGCGGCGCGGGCCTTGGCGAAGCAGAACTTGCTGTCCCCCTTCTTCCAGTTGGGGAACCCCATCTCGGTGTAGCCGTAGAACTCCTCCACCTTGCCGTCCAGCTCAACCAGGCAGTCGCCCACCTGGAGGTTCAGCGGCACGTTGAAGTTGAAGGCGAACATGTGGTCGTACGACAGGTCCTGGGCCTTGATCTGCCAGCCCTTGGTGGTGGCGTCCCACTTTGCCCCCTCGTAGTCCGTGACGTACAGGCCGTCGGCCGACAGGTTGGTCACCAGCAGCCACCCCCGGTCCACGGTGACGCGCTTGCCAGCGAACACCGACTCGTCGCCCACCGACTCGCCCGAGATGGGCCGCTGGATGTCGTACAGGCGCGGGTTGGCGTAATAGATGGGCGGCGATGCCCCGGAGGCGCCGCTGCCGCCCTCCTCGCTGTCGTCCCCGCCCACCAGGCAGCCGCGGTCCTTGCTGTCGATGAAGCCGTCGCCGTCGTCGTCCTTGCCGTTGAGGCACTTCGCCTTGCTCAGGTCCTTGGCCGGCAGGTAGCCCAGGTCGGAGACCACCAGGCGCACCTTGCCGTAGGCCAGCTTGACGTTCACCTTCACGCCGCTCGCCTTGCCGTTCTTCAGCTGCACCGGGAAGGGGTCCAGGTCCAGCTTGCCGGTGGGCACCACCGAGATGATGGCCCAGCCGTTGTAGGTGCTGTCCAACACCTGGCCCGGCAGGTCAGGCCGCAGGGCCTCGATGTCGAGGGTGAACTGCTCCGCCGTGGTTGGCACCTTGCGCGGCGACTCGGCGGTGCCGGGCTGGGTCGGGCTGCCCTGGGCGAAGGTCACCTTGTAGCCGCCCACCGCCGGGGCGAAGGGCGCCACCTCGCCGCACCCGCCTGCGGTCAGCAGGAGCAGCCCGGCGGCCATGGTGAGGAGCTTCGTGCTCATTGTCCTGGCTCCCATGGGTCACTCCGGGAACGGGTCGCTCGGGTTGACCGACCCGGCGCCCTCGTCCTTGATCAGGTTGATCCGGCCGTCCTGCTTGGCCGAGATGCAGGGCAAGTTGATGCAACGCAGGGCGGCCCTGATGCGCCCCAGGGCCTGGCACTTGGCCAGCTCCTTGACCTTGTAGACGTTGCAGTACTGCTTCTGCAGGCAGGCCAACCCCAGGCACTTGCCGGTCTTGCTGTCCGGCTTCTCGTCGATGCATGCCAGGTAGTTGATCAGGCCCTTGCGCAGCGGGTCCCCTGGATTCTTGTACTTGTTCAGGCCGGCCTTCAGGGCGGTGACCATCTTCGCGAACTGCCCGTCAGCGCCCTTCCAGTCCCCGCCCACGGCCGCCTTCTCCATCTGCTTCATCCACTCGGTGCCGTTCTTGGGCTGGCCCGGGGGCTTGATGGTGGGCAGCGCCGCGTCCAGCACCTCGGTGATGACGTTTCGCGGGGACTTGCCGGCCACCTGCTCCGCGTAGCTCAGCGGCACGCGGGAGCAGCCGGGCATGTTCGCGATGAAGTCCTTGGCCGTGTCCCGCAGCGGGATCTTCAGGTTCTTCTGCGACGTGTTGCGCGCCAGCACCTGGAATCCGCTGCCGCCGTGGGCGATGTAGTCGTTGGTGGCCAGGCGGTAAGACCGCGTGCAGGAGAGCGGCGCGAAGCAGCGCTTCTTGCCCGCCTTGGCCGGGTCCGGGTGGTCCGCCGTGGAGCAGATCTCGCCGGTGAGCTGGCCTCGCTCGTCCTTGACGCAGTCCGCGTCGGTGGAGCAGGCACGCCCGCTGCCCCCGACGGTCACGCGCTGAGCGCACGCCTCGCCGTCGTAGGTCCGCCGCACGCAGCTGTTGCCGCCGAGGTCAGTGCACCCCTTGCAGTTCAGCGTGGCGGTGATGCCCGAGACCTGGGCCTGGGGCTGGCAGCCGCGGCTGGCCGAGCGCTGGGCCACGAAGTCCATCATCTCCTGCACCTCGTAGCCCGACAGGTAGAGCACCGTGATGGAGTTCTCGAACGGGAACACGTTGTTCATCTGCTCCGAGTCCACCGGACCGGAGACGATGTCGGAGCGCATGCCGAGGCTGTTGGTGATGGAGAAGTCGGCCCACACCTGCTCCCGCCGCAGCATGGCGTCGCACACCAGGTTGCCCAGGGGCGAGTCCCCCTTGTTGGCCGCTCCCACCTTCTGGCCGCCCGCCTGGTCGCTGGTGTCGGTGTAGGTGGCGAAGCGCTGCACGCGCTCGGCGGCGAAGCCGATCACCTCGGTGAGCTGCTGCTGGCGGTTCAGCTCCAGCGTGTACGGCTCGAGCAGGTCCACCATCTGCGGATCGTCGGGCAGGCGGTTGTCCACCGGGGTCAGGGTGTACCTGTGCGCCAGCACCTCCCAGTCGTTGGTCACCCCCTTGTTGCCGCGGCAAGAGCGGGCGCGGCTGTCGGTGCACTTGCCCGAGGCGTCCCGCTTGAGGCAGACGCTCTTCTGCTCAAGGCGGTGGCACTGGCGCAGGTTCACCTCCAGCTTGCCGAAGTACTTCAGGAACGCGCCCGAGTGGGTCAGGATCACGTCCCGCGGGTGGCACTTGCGCTGCTTGAGGAAGGCGATGTCATCCTCAAGCTGCTCCAGCTTGCCCTTGTAGTTGCGCACCTCGGCCTCCCGGGCGCAGTTCTGCTTGGCCTGCGCCACGCACTTCTGCTGGCACTTGGTCAGCTCGGTGCCCTTGAGGTTGGCGCAGCCCATGAGCTCGCCGCACGCCTTCTCGGCGGCCTTGAGCTTCTCGGGGGTGTCGCACTTGTACAGGTCGCGCTCCCGCTCCAGCTTGGTGATGTCGCAGTCCTTGACCACTTCGGGCGGGTTGAGCGCGATGTGAAGGTGGCCGCCGAAGTACAGGTCGATCCCCTCGGTACGCGAGATGATGTAGCGGTCCTCGTGGTAGCCCACGTGGGAGGTGACCACCACCAGGTCCACGATGGGTCGCAGGAAGTCCACGTACTGCTGGGCCACCTTGCGGTTGTTCAGCGGCACCAGCCCCTTGACGTTGGCGCCGTAGGAGCCGCCCATGGAGGCCAGCCCGATGACGCCCACCCGCAGCCCCTTGAGGTTCAGGATGGTGTACGGCTCGGCGATGCGGCCGTTGGGGGTGATGCCGGCCCGGCGCCAGTCGCCCAGGGAGTAGTTGCCGCCGAGCATGGGGAAGTTGGCGTACTGCACGGCCTTCTTGACCATGGCGTGGGCGCCGTTGTCGAACTCGTGGTTGCCGATGGTGAAGGCGTCCACCCGAAGCTGGGTCAGGGCCTTGAACTCGATCTCGCCCATGAACGCGTTGAAGATGGGGGCGCCCTGGAACACGTCGCCGGTGTCGATGTAGGCCACCCTGGGGTGGTTGCGCCGCTCCTGCTTGAGCACGGCGGACAGGCGGGCCATGCCGCCGAACGGGCCGTACTGCTGCTGCATCCCGTGGTTCTTGTCCATGGTCAGCACGTCCATGGTGTACGGGATGAGGCGGGAGTGCATGTCCGATGTATGGATGAAGACGGCGTCGATGTCCTTGCCGTCGATATCCACGCTGGCGCCGTCCAGGGTGCAGCCGCCCAGCGCTGTGACAAAAAGCATGGCGGCGGCAACTAATAGGGCGGCGACCCTTGGGTGGTGGTGCATGTTCATTCTCCTGGCGGGGTTCTATAGCAGAAATTGTGCGGCCGCGACAGGAGCGCATTGTCGGGGTATCATGGGCACAGCCAAATCGCTGGTCACCTGCCGAATGGTTGCGCGCATGATGCTGAAGTTGTTCGTGATATCGATCTCTTTGTTGATCCTGCACTCTCCGGGCCTGGCCCACGCCGGCAAGGTTGCCCCCGGGGACCTGTTCCGCAAGGCCACCCGGGCGTACAAGCGCAAGGCCTACCCCGCCGCGGCGTCGGGGTACGAACAGTATCTCAAGCGCGTCCGGGGCAAGAAGGACCAGGGCTTCGCGGCGTGGAAGCGCAATCGGGACGCCAAACGCCGGCTGGAGGCGCTACGCAAGGGCCTGGCCAGCGTGACGCTCACATGCCCTTACAGGGGCGCGCAGATCAAGCTGGACCGCAAGCGCCGGGGGGTCGCTCCGCTGCCGAGCCGGCTGTACTTCAAGGCGGGCAAGCGGCGGCTGGTGGTGACGCTGGAGGGGTACGAGCCGTGGCGGCTGACGCTGCATATGGGCAAGGGGGAGCACCGCAAGGTGCGGGTGACGCTCATGCGGGCGCCGAAGCCGAAGGTGGCGAAGGCCACGGCAAAGGCAAGGGCAAAAGCCAAAGCCAGGGCAGAGGCAAAGGCCAGGGCAGAGGCAAAGGCCGAAGCAAGGGCAAGGGCCAGGGCAAAGGCCAAGGCCAAAGCCAAGGCGAAGGCCGAAGCAAAGGCAAAGGCCAGAGCCAAGGCAAAGGCCAAAGCGAGGGCAAGGGCGAAAGCGAAGGCCGAGGCAAAGGCAAAGGCCAAGGCGAGGGCAAGATCCAGGGCCAAGGCAAAGGCAAAGGCTAAGGCAAAGGCAAAGGCAAAGGCAAAGCAAAAGGAGCGCAAGGGCGCCATCGTGGTCAACGACGTGCCGGGGCCCTCCCCTGCCGCGGCCAAAAAGCGCAAGCTGCCGCTGGTGCCGGTGAAGGCCGAGCCGGCCCTCGAGCCGAAGCGCTCCTCGAAGCCGTTCTATCGCAAGTGGTGGTTCTGGACTGCTGTGGGCGCCGGGGCTGCCGTGGTTGCTGGCGGGATCACCGCCGGGGTGCTGGCGAATCAGCCGGGATCCGAACCCGAGCTTGGAGTGATCACCTTCCAATGACCGGACCGTTCAAGACATGGATCCTGATCCTCATGCTGGGCCTCGCATCGGGCTGTGAGGAGCGCTGCTTCGTTGACGGCCCCGGCGTTCGCGTGGAGATCACGCTGGCCGGCGGGCTGAGTGTCTCGCAGGTCAAGACCATCGTGGTCTCGGTCACGCTCAAGGGCGTGACCTACCAGCAGGAGGTCCCCATCGCGGGCCAGCTGGACGACGGCGAGACCGCGGTGGAGGTGGACCTGAGCAAGGTGGTCGGCGATGCCTACGAGGCCGAGGTGGAGGTGCTGGCCCTGGACGCCCAGCGGGCCATCATCGCCTCTGCGGTGCAGAACGTCCTGGGCGCGGCCGGGGAGTGCAAGATCATCAACCTGACCCTGTACCCCGAGATCGTGGACCAGGGCTTCCCAATCCTGGATGGCGGAACAGACGGCATCAAAAAAGATGCAAAAAAACCGAAGCCTGACACAAAAAAGCCAAAGCAAGACCTGAAGAAACCGAAGCCGGATGTCAAGCAGCCGAAGCCGGACCTGAAGCAGCCGAAACCGGATCTGCCGCCGCCGCCGCCCGACATGCCGCCGCCGCCGCCCGACATGCCGCCGCCTCCTCCCGACATGCCGCCGCCGCCTCCGGACATGCCGCCGCCGCCGCCCGACGCACCGCCGCCGCCGCCCGACATGCCCCCCGCGCCAAAGGACGTCTGGCCCGAAGGCACCGCCACCGACCTGCTCTCCCACACACACTGAGAGACCCTCACATGCGCAAAGCCAAGATCGTCTGCACCCTCGGTCCGACCTCGTCCACCGCACAAGCCATCGGCGAGCTCATCGACGCCGGCATGAACGTGGCCCGGCTCAACTTCTCCCACGGCGACCACGAGGGCCACCGCCGGATCTTTGAGCTGGTGCGCCAGACCGCCCGGGACCGGGGGCTGCCGGTGGCCGTGCTGGCGGACCTGCAGGGGCCCAAGATCCGGGTGGGCAAGATGGCCACGGAGGACGGCGTCATGCTGGAGGAGGGCGCGGCCGTGTCCCTCACCGCCGAGGAGGTAGCCGGCACGCCCGAGCGGATCCCCCACACCTACGAGCCGCTGCACCATGACGTGGACCCGGGGGACCGGATCCTGCTGGACGACGGCCGGGTGGAGCTCGTGGTGGAGTCCATCGATGCGAAGGACGTGCGCTGCCGGGTCAAGGTGGGGGGCACCCTCACGGACCGCAAGGGCATGAACCTGCCCGGGGTGAAGCTCTCCACGCCCTCGCTCACCGAAAAGGATCGGGCCGACCTCAAGGTGGCCGCCGAGCTCGGCGTGGGTTACCTGGCCATCTCCTTCGTGCGGCGGCCCGAGGACGTGGTGCAGGCGCGGGAGCTGTCCGGCGGCATCCCGATCATCGCCAAGATCGAGAAGCCCGAGGGGGTGGACAACTTCCCCGCCATCCTGGAAGAGGCTGACGGCATCATGGTCGCCCGGGGCGACCTGGGCGTGGAGATGGGCCCCGAGCAGGTGCCGCTGATCCAGAAGCGGCTCATCGAGGAGACCAACCTCAGGGGCAAGGTGGTGATCACCGCCACCGAGATGCTCGACTCCATGCGGCAGCGCCCCCGGCCCACCCGCGCCGAGGCGTCGGACGTGGCCAACGCCATCCTCGACGGCACCGACGCCCTGATGCTCAGCGGCGAGACCGCCTCGGGGCGCTACCCGCGGCTGGCCGTGCAGACCATGGACAAGATCATCTGCGAGGTGGAGTCGTCACCCCGCTACCTGAACCAGCCCGAGCGCCAGTCCGTGGGCCTGTCCGAGAGCACCAACGCCGTGGCCCGGGCCGCGGTGGTGGCCGCCCGGGAGCTCAAGTGCCGCTCCATCCTGTGCTACACCGAGTCGGGCCAGACCGCGGCGCTCATCTCCGAGTACCGCCCCGAGGCCGGCATCCTGGCGGTCACCCCGTCGCGCGCTGTCTACCGCCGCCTCGGCCTGCACTGGGGCGTCACGCCGCTGCACATCGACCAGACCCCGAACACCGACGAGACCATCGCCCGCATGCTCGACGCCGCCGCCGCCCGCGACCTGGTGGACGCCGGCGAGACCGTGGTGATCATCATGGGCACCCGGTCAGACGGCGCCAGCGATCTGCTGAAGGTGCACGTGGCCTGAGCAAGGCCGCCCGGCGCCATCCGCCACGCCGAGAAAATGTCAAGCAGGGGGGTCAGACCCCATCACTTGACATTTTCTCTGAATGAACGGCGCGGCGACTTTCTCCACCTCGGTTGTAAGAATGAAGTCACCGAGGAGGGGAACATGGCCTTGTGGAGATGGTTGGCGCTGTTGCTGACCCTGGCAGGGTGCGCTGGCGGAGGTGACAAGGAGGGCGGAGGGGGCGCTGATGCATCGGTCTCGCCTGCCGACCTGGCCGCTGTTCCCCAGGATCGCGGCCCGGTTACGGACGGTCCCTAGCCAAGGACCTGTGGCGGCGGCGATGCCAGAGCAGCCATGAACCACCGCGGCATGGCAGCCGTGGCCTGGACTTACGACACCGGCATGTTGGGCTCGGGCGACCGGCTCAATGCTGCAACATATGATTAAAAGACCAGGCAGTGGACCAGAGGCACCCTGCTTGCCAGCGGTTTTCTCAGGATCCGGGAATTTGATCTGAGGGCAGCCGGCTATCACAAAAACTCCCCCGGGATCGCTTACGGCCGCAAGTACCACGCCTGCAGGTTGATTCCTGAGATCTGAGCGGTCCGCCCGCCCCCCACCGTTACCCCCCGGTACCAACCTCTCCCCTACGCTGACACCTGCCCGAAACAGTCCTTCCCTCCGCGCCACCAAATTCCGCGCACTTGGGCCCGGCACGGTAGATGCAACCAAACCAGGCGCGGGCGGGTCGAGGCGGGTGGAAACGATGGGCAACCCACGAACAAGGAGCGCACCATGAAGATCAAGTCCAACGTCAAGAGCGGTTCCTCCTACGCAGTCGGCAGAACACTCCAGCAGCAGCTCAAGGTGATCGTCACCCGCTAAGGACCTGCCGCATTCGGGCATCCTGGCATCGTGGCATTCAGTGGCAGAGCGCCGCCGCGATCTTTCCCCTTGACGCTCAACCCCGCCGCCCCGCCCACGGTGTCCGTCCCCGCTGCAGCTCGAATGGCGCGATACGCGGGTCAGGCCCTGGACAGCATGGCGCGCAGACTCCGGGCCGCCAGGAACGGCTTGGTGGGGACCTGCCCCAGGGCCAGGCCGAGCAGCAGCGCCCCGGCCGGTGAGGCAGGGAAATAGGTCGCCGGGGAGACAGGCGCCCCGGTCCGCTCCATGGCTCGCAGCCAGGAGATGAGCCTCACCCTGGCCTGGATCAGCCGAGGCAACTCGTTGCGCTCGGCGAAGGCGCAGCGGGCGATATCGTAGTCGCGCCTGATGTCCCCGCCGAGTCCATCCACCGTCAGCGACGTGGGGTGGATCCTGAAGAACGCCAGGGGCCTGGACAGGAAGGCGACCTGCGGGTAGCGGCTCGCGGTGAACAGGAAGGTGTGCTGATCGATGCCCGCGCCGTGGCGCCCGAACTCCGGGTACTGCTGCAGGCCATGCTCCAGCGAATCGCGCAGATCGGCAGCGCGGAACAGCGCGCACCCCGGGGACACCGGCAGGTCGTTGGTCAGCAGGCTCGTCCGGATGAACTCGCCTGACCGGGCCAGCCGGTCCCGCTCCTTCCAGGCGTAGTACACCTCACCCTGCCACGCCACGCTGCCCACCACCGCCGGGGTGAACACGAAGCCGACGGCGGGATCCGCCGCCAGCACGGCGTGGGTCCTCTCCAGGCAATTCGGCGCGATGAGGTCGTCAGAGAACAGCACCTTGGCGTACTCGCCCCGCGCATGGCTCAGGCACTGCAGCCAGTTCCTCACCGGGCCGAGGTTCTCGTCGTTCCTGAACACCCTCAGCCTGGCGTGATCCCGGGCCATGGCCTGCGCCACCTCGAAGGTCCTGTCCGCGCTGTGGTTGTCCACGAGGACCACCTCGAACGAGTCGAAGCGCTGCTCCAGAGCCGACAGAAGCGTCTCCCGGATCAGGTCCTCCCGCTGATAGGCGGGGACGATGATGCTGACGAGTGGGTCCATTTCGATTCCCATCAAGGCGCCCCCACCCCGCCTGGGGGCGTTGGTCGCGCGGTCGATCAGTCGCGGCCGGTCTCACCGAGCCAGCCGATGAGGTTGGTGATCCCATCTTCGCAGGTCATCTCGGGCGTCCACCCGAGGCGGGCCGTGATCCTGGCCGTGTCCGCGACGAAGATCTTCTGGTCCGACTTGCGCGGATCGATGCGCCGGTAGTTGGGCGCCACGCCGATGTGCTGCTCCAGGAAGGCGAGCAGCTCCAGGATGGACAGCGAGTTGGCCATGCCGCCGCCAATGTTGAACATGCTCCCGGCAAGCTCCTCGATGTTGTCAGCGGCCGCCAGGTAGAGCCGCGCGGCGTCGGAGGCGTGCAGCAGGTCGCGCACCTGCTTGCCGTCGCCCGAGATGGTGAACGGCTCCACCTCCGGGCGCGCCAGCTGGTCCATGACCTGCATCGCGAACCAGCCGACCCATCCCTGGTCGTAGGTCGGGAACTGGTTCGAACCGTAGATGGACGAATGCCTGAAGATGCATGTCCTGAGGCCGAACATGTGATGGTAGTCGGTCAGGTACTGATCCGCGGCGCCCTTGGAGCAGCCGTACGGGGTGCGGAAGCAGAGCGGGAACGACTCGTCGAAGCCGTCGGGATACCGGGGCGCCACGTACCGCGTCTCCTGCTCCACATACTCCAGGTCCTCCAGATCGCCGTAGACCTTGTTGGTGGAGCTATAGAGGATGGCGGCCGCAGGGTGGTGGGTCCGCACAGCCTCCAGCAAGTTCAGGGTCCCGCCTGCGTTGATCTCGAAGTCCATCCGCGGGCGCTCCAGGGAGGTGGTCATGGCCACCTGCCCGGCGAAGTGGAACACCACGTCAGGCTTGACCGCCTTGATCAAGGCCTCGACGTCGTGAGCGTTCCTGATGTCACCGTGCACGAAGGTCATGGGGCCCGACTGCTGGAGGAACGAGCGGTTCCGGGAAGACCCTGTGCGGGCCAGGCTGTCGAACACCCACAGCTCACCGCCTCGCTTGAGGATCTCCAGGGAGACGTTGGTCCCGAGGAAGCCACAACCACCAGTTACCAGGTATCGCATCGTAGGTCCTCAGCTCGCTGGCTCCGGGGAGCGGACCAGCTGCTCGATTTGCGCTGCCATGTTTGGAGAAGCCCGCCAGTCCAGGAGGTCCCCGGCCAGGCGGCTGTCCAGGACGATGTGGTGAGGCTCACCGCTGGCGTACTCGCGCGCGCCCTGCCGGATCATGTCCAGCGGCCGCCCTGCGGCGCGGAAGATGGCCGCCGCCAGGCTCCCCAGCTGGAGCCCCTCGCCGGAGCCGATGTTCACGGTGTTGACCCCGGCCGGCCGCCGCGCCTCGGCGGCCATGATGGCGTCGACCGCGTCGTCCAGCGAGATGAAGTCGCGCACCTGCTGGCCGGGGGACATGCTGAACGGCTCACCCGCGCGCGCGGCCCGGATCGCCGCGGGGATGAACTTGCCCGGTCGGTCCCCGGGCCCAAAGACGGCGGCAAACCTGAGGTAGCTCAGGTCGACCCCGAGGCGGCGCGCCTCGGCCCTGGCCCTGGCGCCCCCCTCGGCCTTGCTGCGCCCGTACAGGTCCCGGGGGGTCGCCGGGCTCCGTTCGGTGCACAGGGGGCCGGCTGGCGTCCCTGACCAGGGCCTGTCCGGGAGCTCGCCGAAGCCCTGGTATTCGAGACATGTCCCCGCGAAGATCATGTACTCGACGCCGGCGGCGGCCGCCGCGCGGACGAGCCGGGCGGGGGCCAGGGTGTTGGTATCTTCAAGAACATCATTCGTCCGATCTTGCCTGGACACTCCCGCAGCCGCCAGGTGGACCAGGGCCGTTACACCGCGAAGAGCGGATGATAGCCCGGCTTCGCTGGACAAGTCGATTTCTGCCACCTCCAGGGGGGCGGACATGTCCCGCCGCGCGCTCCTCGCCCTGACCAAAGCCCGCACCGCCGCACCCCGGCTCAGGTACCGCGCGGTGAGGCGCGAACCCACGAACCCCGTGCTGCCGGTGACGCCGATCATGGCGGCGGCTACGGCCTCACGCCGAAGAACTCGCGCAGGCAGGCGCTCATGTACTCCAGGTGCTCGTCCTTCAGGCCCGGGTAGACCCCCACGAAGAAGGTGTCGTGCATGATGCGGTCGGTGTTCTCGAGGTCCGAGACCACCCTGTGCTCGATGGCCTCGAAGGCCGGGTGGCAGAGCAAGTTCCCCGAGAACAGGTTGCGCGTGTGGACCTTCTTCCGCTCCAGGAAGGTGACGAGCGCCTCCCTGGAAGCCTCCACCTCGGGCCTGAGGGTCACGGGGAAGGCGAACCAGGACGGATCCGAGCGCGGCGTGGCCTGCGGCAGGTGCAGCTGCTGCTCCAGGTCGCCGAGGTGCGCGCGGAGCTTGCGGAAGTTCTCCTTCCGGGCAGCCACGAAGCCGTCCAGCCGCGCCATCTGCGCCACGCCGATGGCTGCCTGCATCTCGGTGGCCTTCAGGTTGTAGCCGACGTGGGAGTAGATGTACTTGTGGTCGTAGCCAGTTGGGAGCTGCCCCAGCTGCTGGCTGAACCGACGGCCGCACGAGTTGTCCTTGCCGGTGTCGCACCAGCAGTCCCTGCCCCAGCTCTGGAAAGACCTGGCGATGCGGGCCAGCCTGTCGCTGTTGGTCAGCACCGCCCCGCCCTCCCCCAGGGTGATGTGATGCGCCGGATAGAACGAGGAGGTGGAGAGGTGCCCGATGCCCCCGGTCATCTGGCCGTCGAAGGTGGAGCCGAGGGCGTCGCAGTTGTCCTCCACCAGCCACAGGGAGTGCTGATCGGCGATGGCCTTGATCCGGGCCACGTCCCAGGGGTTGCCCAGGGTGTGCGCCAGGAAGATCGCCCTGGTCCGCGGCCCCACCGCCTGCTGCACCTGGTCCGGCAGGGCGTTGTAGCCGCCGATGTCCACGTCCACGAAGACCGGCACCAGGCGGTTCTGGACGATGGGCGCGACGGTGGTTGGGAACCCCGCGGCCACGGTCACCACCTCATCCCCCGGAGCCAGGGCGTCGGGCCCGAGGGCGCTGGAGGTCAGCGCGGAGATCGCCAGGAGGTTGGCGGAGGATCCGGAGTTGACCAGGATGGCGTGCTTTACGCCGACCCAGTCGGCCAGCTGTCGCTCGAACTGGCGGCAGAAATGCCCCTCGGTGAGCCAGAAGTCGAGCACGCTCTCGGTGGCCAGCTGAAGCTCCTCCGCGCCGAAGACGCGCCCCGCGTAGCGCACCGGGCTCTGCCCCGGGATGAACGGCTCCTCCTGCTCCTCTCTGAGGCCCTGGTACCGCCCAACCAGCTTCAGGATCTCCTCTCTGAGGGTGGAGAGCGACGGCGTGTCTTCAGGTGCGGACATGGGGCGGGCTCCCTTGAGGCAGAGGCTACTGTTCGGCGCAGGCCGAGACGAAGCTCTGGATATGCGCGAACTTGTTGTTCCAGTTGGCGTGGGATGACTGGAAGCACTGGCGGCACTGGGCATCCATCAGCGCTTCGTCGTCGATGTTCTTCCTGAAGTCCTGGTAAGCCTGGCTGTTCCAGACCGACCAGAAATCAGCGGGCGCGGACAGGCCCGCCGGATCGAGGACGCCGAGCCTGGTGACCGTCGACTGGCATGGCCTGAGGCTCATGTCTGCGCCGACGAACAGGTCCCGCCACGGCTGGTCACACGGCTTGTGGCGCACCGCGCCTGCCGGGTCCTCCCCGATGAGGGGCGGCAGGCGCACCGACACGCCCAGCTCGGCGCCCAGCTCCGTGGCCCGGGCCATGTGTTCGCGGCACAGGTCTTCCGCCCCCCAGAAGGTCTCCCGGTCCAGGCCCCTGGCGAAGCTGGTGAAGTAGACGACCTTCACCTCCGGGACTCCCACCTCGTGGGCCAGACGCACCAGCCCGGGCAGCTCGCGCACGTTGCGCCTCATCATGGTGAACACGAAGTTCATGTACGGGACGCCGCCGCTGGCGTCTCGCGCTGCGCCCAGCTCCCGCACCCCGTCCAGGATCTGCTCCAGGCTGCTGCCGCGCCGTATCTTGTCGTTGGTGGCGGCCGTGGCGCCGTCCAGGGAGATCGCCAGGATGTGGATCCACCCCCGCTCCACCATGCCGCGCAGGCGCCCGAGTGAGCTGCCGTTGGTCAGCAGGTACACCCGCAGGGAGGGGAAGCGGGAGAGGGACCTCAGGATCTCCTTGAACTCCGGGTGGATGGTGGGCTCTCCCCAGCCCAGCAGGCAGACCTCCTCGGTGTGCTCCAGCACCTCGGACAGCCCGGCCAGGACAGCGGGGTCGAGGTAGCTGGGCCGCTCGGAGGCGGCCTCCCTGCCGCACATGATGCAGCGGTAGTTGCACATGTTGGTCAACTCCAGGACGATGCGGCGGGGGAAGGCGGTCAGGGTCGTGGCGCGCTGGTCATACTCCTCGAGGTTGAGCCTGGAGTTGGCGCGCTGCTTGTCTGACAGCTCGGTCTGAAACAGACCGCCGAGCCTTACCGGGGCGTCTTGCTTCCGCTGCATGGTTCCATCCTGAGCCGGCGCGGCTCAATCCCACACTTTCCATGGGGCCTGGCCGCGCTCCCACAGTTTGTTGAGGATGTCATATTCACGCACGGTGTCCATGGGCTGCCAGTAGCCGTCGTGCTCGTGCACCATCAGCTGCCGATCGGCGACGAGCCTGCGCAGGGGCGAGTGCTCGAAGACGATGGATGGATCGTCGTCGATGTAGTCGAACAGCCCGGGCTCGAACACGCAGAACCCGCCGTTGATCAGGCCGCCGATGGACTGGGGCTTCTCGGCGAAGGAGCGCACCAGCCCCCCGCTGTTCTCGATCTCCCCGAACCGGCTCGGTGGCCGGACGCCGGTCATGGTGCCGATCTTCCCGTGCGACTCGTGGAAACGCAGCAGCTCATTGATGTCAACGTTGCTCACACCATCGCCGTAGGTCAGGAAGAAGCGCTGGTCGCCGATGTACTTCCTGGTCTGCAGGATCCGGTAGCCGGTCATGCTCTCGGCGCCGGTCTCGGCCATGGTGATGGTCCACCCCTCCTCGTCCATGGGGTTCAGCAGCTTCACCGTGGAGGGGCGCCCGAGGGTGACGACGATGTCCGAGAGCATCGCCTCGTACTGGAGGAAGAACTCCTTGATGGCCCACCCCTTGTACCCGAGGCACAGGACGAAGCTGGTGAACCCGTGGTGGGCGTAGTGCTTCATGATGTGCCACAGGATCGGGCGCCCACCGATGGGGATCATCGGCTTGGGGATGTTCTCGGTGACGTCTCGAATTCTTGTCCCTTTACCGCCGCAGAGGATCACAACGTCCATGTCGAGTTCCCGTGAGTTTGGGGTTCGTGGACCCGACCCGCACAACCCACTCGAGGGGGGCTATCCGGGCCCGCCGGGCCTGTCTCGCCTGACCAGGAGTATCGCATATACCGTGATCGGGAGCAGGCAAAGCACGAAGTAGGTGAGGCTGTTGGTCCAGGCCAGGGTTGTGATGCCGTACCTGGACGACGCGTGGATCTTGACGAAGACGGACACCACCCCCATGAGCAGGCCGAAGAACGCCTGCAGGGAGAGGTTGTTGGTGCCGTTGAGGTACATGGCCACGCAGTTGCCCATGGCCAGCAGCGTCGTCCAGACCGCCAGCGGGAGCAGCAGCTCCCTGGGGGCGTCGATCTGCGGCCCCATCCAGACATGGATAATCCAGGGCCCGGCCCAGACCAGGGCCAGGTTCACCGCGGTGGAGAGGCCGGTCACGGCCAGCAGCGACCGGGTGAACGTCTTGCGGACCCAGGCGAAGTCTCCCCTGACGGTGGCCTCGCCGTAGGCCGGCCACAACGGGAGCACGAGGATGGTGACGAAGTAGTTGAAGAAGTCGAACAGCTTGCGGGCCACGGCGTAGTCGCTGACCGTGCTGGGCGACACCGTGTAGGAGATGATCACGTTGTCGCTCACATTGGACAGCGAGACGGAGACCTGGAGCAGGAAGAACAGCGCGCCGGTCTTGAGCAGCGTCTTGACTGGCTCCAGGCCCACGTTGCCGAGCCCGGGGCCGAGCCAGGGCCGCGAGACCCGGACCAGGTGCAGGAGGTTCCCCGCGGAGGCCAGAAAGGGGCCGAGCATGAACGCCAGGATGATCCATGGCAGCCCCGCGCCCATGAAGATGGCCAGCAGCACCCCGGCGATCCTGATCAGGATGCCCGCCGACTCGACCATGTTGTTGATGTACCCCTCCTGGAACCCGAGTCGGGTCTGCTTGGCCGTGACCAGGGGCAGGGTCAGGAGGAAGGCGAACGCGAAGATGATCACGGCGGGGCCCACCTCGCGGCGCGCCTCCGGGGAGGTGGCAGACAGCAGGTCGGACAGCGGAAACAGGAAGATGAGCGGCGTGATCACCAGGGCGAGCAAGACCGCCATCGAGCCCAGCAGGGCCAGGGCCGATGAGAGGTACCGGGCGATCTTCTCCCGGTCCTCCTCGGCGCTCGCAGAGGAGACGGCGTAGATCAGCCCGTTGCCGATGCCGAGATCCGCGAACATGAAGAGGAAGGAGAAGGAGGTGATGGTCATCCAGATGCCAAACCGCTCCTTGCCCAGGGCGCCGAGGGCCAGGGGGATCACCACCAGCGTGAAGATGAGCCCCGAGGAGCGGACGAACAGGGAGGTGCCGGTGGTGATGATGGCGCGGCGGTTTCGCTCCTGGGAGCGGCCGGTCTCGGTGTCATTGATCCCGGGGCGGAGCCATCGTCGCAGCTTGGAGACCGGATCAATCATGGAGCGCGGCCGCCTCCTTGGGCAGAGCCTCGCCGGAGGGCCGGCGGCGAAGGCGAGTGTAGCAGCGAGCCGCCGGGTCGGGCCAGCGTCGGTTTCCAAACCCGCGGTGGCCAGCAACACTCTTGACACTCAGCCCCGCCGCCGCTATCTATTGCTGGCTTTTGCTCATCCCGCGAGGATGGCGGAATTGGTAGACGCACTAGCTTGAGGGGCTAGCGCCTGAGAGGGCGTGGGGGTTCGAATCCCCCTCCTCGCACCAAACGTGGAACAGCAAAGCACTCAACGAAGCGGCCAGCTCAAGCTGGCCGCTTTGCTTTATGCAGGCCTCGCCCTGGCCGCCGTGGCCTGGTCCGTGCTGGCCGGGCGCCCGCACCTGGTCTACGTCCCCGGGCAATGCACGCTGTTCAGCCTCGCCTGGGGCGCCGCGGCAGGCGCGGGCCTCGGCCTGCTGGTGGTGCTGCTGTCCCAGGTCTCCCTGCGCTATTTCGGCTGGGCCCGCGAGCTGTACCGCTGGTTCGCCGGGGTGCTCGGCCCCCTGACCGGCGCCCAGGCGTTCTGGTTCGCGCTGCTCTCCGCCACCGGCGAGGAGCTGTTCTTCCGCGGCGCCATGCAGCCCTCCCTCGGCCTCTGGATAACGTCCATCATCTTCGGCCTGGCCCACCTTCCACCCCGGCGGCGCTACCTGCACTGGACCGTATCCGCCCTGCTGCTGGGCCTCGGCTTCGGCGTGCTCACCGAGCAGAGCGGCAACCTGGCGGGGGCCTGGCTGGGCCACCTGCTGGTCAACTGGCTCAACCTGGGGCAGTTGAAGAGATTCCACGCCGCGCACGTAGAGATAATGGGTGGATTAACACCGCCCGAGGACCATGGTATTGCAAACCATGCTGAGACCGACGGCGACGACGCTGCTCCTGGCGGCCCTGACGGCCCTGACGGGACCGGCCCGGGCTGACTCCCTCAGCCGTGACGACAAGGTCAGGGCGCTCTACTCCAACCAGTTCGCCTTCGATCGCCGCGGGGTGCCGGTGGTCACCGTGGCCATCGCCGAGGGCCTGCAGGAGGTGACCATCGAGGGGGACGCGGCCCCGCACCTGCTGCCAGACGGAGAGGCCGGCTCCAGGGTCACCGCGGGCCTCAGGTGGCAGGTCACGCTGCAGCGCGGCTCCCGCCCGGCCCGGGCCCGGCACTTCGCCGTGCTGGCCCGCCACCCGTACGGCGGCCTGGCCACCCTGCGCACGGAGAAGGCGCGCTGGAAGGCCCGCGGCCTGAAGCCGAAGATCATGGAGGTCGGCTCGGTGTTCGGGGTCATGGGCAAGGTGTTCGACAGCCGCGCATTCCTGCTGGTCAACGGCCCGCACCGCAGCCGGGCGGCGGCCATCCGCCTCAGCGAGGAGCAGGCCCAAAAGCACGGCCTGTCCCAGCCCCACGCCGTGGCCAAGCTGGAGCGCCGCTCCGCGGGCAGCTTCGTGGCCGTGGCCCTGGACACCTCCCGCGCCGCCCGGGCGGTGGTGCGGGTCAAGGACGCCCTGTGGTTCGCGCCGCCCAAGAGCGGCAAGCTGACCGTGAGCTACAACGACCCGGACCGCAACGGCGCGCGGGTCAACAAGCCGTACTGGGGCGAGGTGTATGTCACGGTGGACCGCAACGGCAAGGTCGCCGTGGTCAACGCCGTGCCCGCCGACCGGCTGCTGGCGGGCCTGGTGCCGGCGGAGATCTTCGCCTCGGCGCCCGAGGCTGCCCTGCGCACTCAGGCGGTGGCCGCCAGGGGCCACCTGCTGGCCAAGATCGGCACCCGCCACATGGCCGACCCGTACCTGCTCTGCTCCAGGGTCCACTGCCAGGTCTACGCCGGCGCCGGCCACGAGCACCCGCGGGCCACCGCCGCGGTCAAGGCCACCCGGGGCGAGCTGCTGGTGCGCGCTGACGGCGGCTTGGTGGACACGGTCTACAGCGCGGTGTGCGGCGGCCACACCGAGCACAACGACAACGTCTGGCCCGTGCCCGCGGACGGCAACC
The DNA here is from genome assembly GCA_964511535.1 of uncultured Myxococcales bacterium. Taxonomy (GTDB): domain Bacteria; phylum Myxococcota_A; class Polyangia; family CAZCFB01; genus CAZCFB01. Next base: position 21,077 of record CAZEFW010000011.1, read on the forward strand.
TGCGCGGCCACCTGGACGACACCCGCGGCGCGGCGGCCATGCGCCCCTACCGGCGGGGCATCACCGAGGGCAACATCACCGCCTGGCTGGCGCGCAAGCCCGACTCCTGGTGCGCCCGGAGCCGCTACAACAAGAACAAGGTGCGCTGGGAGCGCAAGATCTCCGCCACGCGCATGAACCGGCTCACCGCGAACCTCGGGGTGGGCGCGGTGCGCGACCTGCGCGTGCTCTCCCGGGGCGTGTCGGGGCGCGCCAGGGCCGTGGAGGTGGTGGGCAGCAAGGGCACCGCCACCGTCAAGCGGGAGCTCACCATCCGCAGGCGGTTCGGCAACCTGCACAGCTCCATGTTCACGGTGCGCGTGCGCAAGACCCCCGGCGGCAACCCTGCCGAGTTCATCTTCACCGGGGGCGGCTGGGGGCACGGGGTCGGCATGTGCCAGACCGGCGCCACGGGCATGGGCGCGGCGGGCAAGTCCCACGCCGAGATCCTGGGGCACTACTACCCGGGCAGCCAGCTGAAGAAGCTGTACTGAGAGGCGCAGATGCTGGGCAAGAAGATCAGGGGGAAGCTGAAGGACGCCATCCGGACCGCGGCCCGGGGCGGCGAGCTGGAGGTGCGCCCGGATGACCGCTGGGTAGTGAGCTACCCCAAGAGCGGCAACACCTGGCTGCGGTTCATGGTGGGCGCCCTGCTGCAACGCGCCGGCGACGGCGGCGAGGTGGACTTCCACAACATGGACGCCCTGGTGCCGGACATCTACCGCCACCGCGAGCGTGAGCTGCGCGCCCTGCCCTCTCCCCGGTTCCTCAAGAGCCACGAGCCATACGACCCGCGGGTCGCCCGGGCGGTCTGCATGGTGCGCGACCCGCGCAGCGTGGCCACGTCGTACTACTTCTTCCTGCAGCGCGAGCGGCGGCTGCCGGAGGGCGAGCCGTTCGCGGACTACTTGCCGCGCTACCTGGCCGGCGACCTGGACCGCTACGGCACCTGGGCCGAGCATGTGGAGGGCTGGCTCGAGGCCGAGGCCCGCCACCCGAACGTGGTCGTGCTGCGCTACGAGGAGATGCTGGCCGATCCCATGCCCGGCGCCCGTCGCCTGGCCGCCGCCCTGGGCCTGCCCGACGACGACGACGCCTTGGAGGCCGCCCTGCGGCACAGCTCCTTCGACCGGATGCAGGCCCTGGACCGCCAGCGCACGGCCGCGGCCGATCCCGCGCTCAAGGGCAAGGACCTGAAGATCCTGTTCGTGCGCAAGGGCTCCACCGACGAGTGGCGGGAGCACTTCGACCCACAGCAGCTCGGGATGTTGGTGGGGGCGTTCGGCGCGACCATGCGCCGGGTGGGCTACGAGACGGAGTAGCTACTCCTCGGCCAGCTCCTCCTCGAGGGCCTCCATCTCGGCCTCCATGTTGGACGCCGTGATCTTGGACGCGGCCTCCTCCTCGTAGTCCGCCGGGGTGGGCAGGTCAGCGTCGGCGACCTTGGTCTCCGGCTCCTCGGAGGTCTTGACGTCCAGCTCGTCCAGCTCGGCCTCCGGGGTTTCATCCGCCGGGGCCGCCGCGGGGTCCGACGATGCCGCGGGCTCGGCCGCCGGCGTGGGCGCGGGCTTGCTCTTGCCGCCCCCCTTGCAGCCCGCCACGGCGAGCAGCGCGACACAACTCAACAGGATCAGGAACCGGGTCATTTCTCACCTCCCTCGTCCTTGGCTGGCGCCTTCTCCAGCTGCGCCAGGCGCTTCTCCAGCCGCTCGTCGTTGCGCTTCTTCAGCCCGGCGATGCGCTCCACTCGCTCGTTGTTGCCCGCGGCACTTGCGATGTCCTCCAGCCGCTCCAGGCGCGCCGCGCGCCAGGCGTGGCGGCGCACTGCCCGCCGCGTGCCCTCGCGCCCCTTGATCTTCTTGACCCGCTTGGCGATCTTCTCGCGCCGGGTCTTGCGCCGCTCCGCCCGCGTCTCCTTGCGCTTGGCCCGCCGCTCCTTGAGCTTGTCGCCCAGCTGCTCCCGGCGTTGCTTGGCCCGCAGCCGCCGCTCCTTGAAGTCGGTGCGCAGCCTGTCCCGGCGCGCCTTGCGCTCCAGACGCCGCGACTTGCGCAGATCCCGTTTGGCCTCGCCGACCTCCTTGCGCGCCTCCTTGCGCTCCTCCTTGAGCTCCTTCTTCGCCTCCTTGACCGCCTCCTTGTCGCCCTCCTTGCGCGCCTCCCTGAGGTCCTTGCGCGCCTCCTTGAGCTCCTCGCGCGCCTCCTTGCGCTCCTCCTTGAGCTCCTTGCGCGCCTCCTTGCGCTCCTTGACGGCCTCGCGGTGCTCCTTGCGCGCCTCCCGCCGCTCCTTGACCTTCTCCTTGATCTTCTCTCGGCGTTCCTTGCGCGCCTCGCGCCGCTCCTTCGGCCCCTTGCCCTGGGCGAAGGCGCCCCCGGGCAGGCAGATCAGCAGCGCGACAGCGGCCAGGACCGCCCGCTTCAGCGTCAACTTCATGTTCCCTCCTTTTCAGCTTCAGGTTTGGTTTTCACGGGGTTCAGCTTCACCTTGGGCCACATGCAGCACCCATCCTCCGTGTTGCACTGGGCGTCGTGGCCAAGGACCTTGACACAGAATGTTTTGCCTTTCCCCTTGCAGCCGGGGAGACACACCGGGGTCTCGTACATGGTGGGCGGCATCCAGCAGCAGCGCTCTCCGCTGGCGCAGCCTTCGGCGGTTCCCATCACTTCACATGCCTTGAAGCGCGGCTCGGCCTTGGGGGGCGGCTTCTTCGCGGCCGGCGCGCTGCACGCTGCCAGCAGCGCCCCGAGGCACAGCACCAGCGTCGTGGATTTCATGATCTCTCCTCCGGTCTGCATGTGACATAACAGTACGCCATGGATGACGCCGCTTACCACACCCTCGGCATAACCCCGCGCCAGCTGTCCGCCCTGAAGCGCGCGGTGCCCGCCCTGCACCGCTGGTACCGCGGCGCGCGCCGCGAGATGCCCTGGCGGGAGACCCGCGACCCGTACGCCATCTGGGTCTCGGAGGTGATGCTGCAGCAGACCCAGGTGGCCACGGTGATCCCCTACTACCACCGGTGGCTCGAGTCGTTCCCCACGGTGCAGGACCTGGCCGACGCCGAGCTGGAGGACGTGCTGCGCGTCTGGGAAGGGCTCGGCTACTACAGCCGCGCGCGCAACCTGCACCGCGCGGCGCGCCAGGTGGTGGAGCGCCACGCAGGCGCGGTGCCCGGGGACCGCGAGTCGTTCCGGAGCCTGACCGGCGTGGGCGCCTACACCGAGGCGGCGGTGCTGAGCATCGCCTTCGGCGAGGACCTGGCGGTGGTGGACGGCAACGTGCGCCGGGTGCTGTCGCGGCTCATTACCCTGGAGCAAGATCCGCGCAAGGGCGGCCCCGACCGCGCCCTGGACAGCCTCGCAGCCGCCCTGCTGCCCCCGGGCACCGCCGCCCTGCACAACCAGAGCGTCATGGAGCTTGGCGCGCTGGTGTGCACCCCCCGCTCTCCGGGCTGCGCCGGCTGCCCGCTGCGCGCCCCCTGCCGCGCGCGCCGGCAAGAGGATCCCACCGCGTACCCGCGCAAGGCGCCGCGGCGCAAGGTGCCCCACCACCAGGTGGCCATCGGCGTGGTCCAGGATGACCGGGGCAAGGTCCTGATCCAGCGCCGCCCCTACGAGGCAATGCTGGGCGGGCTGTGGGAGTTCCCGGGCGGCAAGCTGGAGCCGGGCGAGGCCGCGGAGCAGGCCCTGGCCCGGGAGCTGCGCGAGGAGCTGGGCCTCGAGGCGGAGCCCGTGCGCGCGCTGCCCACCGTGGACCACGCCTACACCCACTTCAAGGTCACCCTGCACCCGTTCCTCTGTCGCCTCGGGACCATGAACCCCCGCGCCGGCGAGGGGCAGCCCCACCGCTGGGTGGCTCCGGCGGACCTCTCCGAGCACCCGATGCCCAGGGCCAACCGCAAAGTCCTGGAGGCGCTGATGCCTCTTGTCAGCGGCGGCCAAAGGGATCATAAGGGGTAGCGTCACCAGCCACGGACGAGACCATGGGAGCGGCTCAAGACCTGCGTTCGCCTGCCCACGAGGCCACCACCATGGCCGAGGTGCTCCTGCGCCAGGGCGCGTCCCCCCACGCGGGGCGCGTGGCCTTCAGCCTGGCAGCAGGAGGCGAGCGCTCCACCGAGATCAGCTACGCGGCGCTGACCCGGGACAGCCTCGCCGCCGCGGCCGCCCTGCGCGCCCGCGGCATGCGCCAGGGGGACCGGGTGCTGCTCTGCCTCGGGACCGGCCCGGAGCTGCTGCACGCCCTGTTCGGCGTCATGCTCGGCGGCGGCGTCGCGGTGCCGGTCTACCCGCCGCTGCTGACCCGGGGTCTGCGCCGCTGGCGACAGCGCGCCGAGGCCATCGCGCGGGTGTCCCAGCCGTGCGGGGCCGTGGCCTCGGCCGGCGGCGCCCTGCACATGGCGTCGGTGCTCGAGTCGGTGGGGGGCGAGGACCTGTTCGTGGCCACGCCCTCGGCCCTGCGTGGGTCGGGCGCCCGGGTCGAGGCGGCGCGGGTGCTGCCAGAGGACCTGGCCTTCATCCAGTTCACCTCGGGCACCACGGCCGAGCCCCGGGGCGTGCCCGTCACCCACGCGGCCCTGATGGCCAACATCCGCGCCATGGTGGCCGCCCTCGGCCTGCGCACCGACGACGTCTCCGTCTCGTGGCTGCCGCCCTACCACGACATGGGCCTGGTGGGGCATGTCTTCGCGCCGCTCTACCTCGGCGCCGCCCAGCACCTGATGTCCCCTGCCGACTTCATCCGGGACCCCGCCAGTTGGCTCGAGCTCATCACCAGGGTGGGCGCGACCCAGACCACCGCCCCCAACTTCGCCTTCTCCATGTGCGTCAGCCGGATCACCGAGGTCAGGCGCGCGCCCCTGCGCCTCGGCTCCCTGCGGCTGGTGCTCAACGGTGCCGAGCAGGTCCAGTGGGCGACCCTGGAGGCCTTCGCCGCGGCGTTCGGGCCGTGCGGCTTCTCGCCCGAGGCGTTCCGCCCGGTCTATGGGCTCGCCGAGGCCACCCTCGCGGCCACCATCAGCCCCGCCGGGGGCCCCCAGGTGGACCGCGTGGACCGGGCCGCCCTGGCCGAGCGTGGGGTGGCCAGGCCCTCCTCGCGGACAGATCGCGACGGCCAGGAGTTCGTGGCGGTGGGCTGCCCGGTGGAGGGGATCGACCTGCGCATCCTGGACGCCGGGGGCGAGCGCTGCCCGGACCGCGCCGTGGGCCAGGTGCACCTGCGCGGGCCGTCGGTGATGTCCGGCTACTACAACAACCCCCAGGCCACCGCGCCGGTGCTGCGTGACGGCTGGCTAGCCACCGGCGACCTGGGCTACATGGCGCGCGGGCAGCTGCACATCACCGGCCGCCAGAAGGAGCTGATCATCAAGACCGGCCGAAACCTGCTGCCCCAGGACATCGAGGCCGCCTGCCTGGAGGTGGCGGGCCTGCGCACGGGCCGCGCCGTGGCCTTCGGCCTGCCCAACCCCTCCACCGGCACCGAGGACGTGGTGCTGGTGGCCGAGCTGCGCGACCGCGCCCTGGGTGCCTCGCCGCTGCTGGCGGACCGGGTCTCCAGGCAGGTCCACGGCCGCACCGGCGTCAAGCTCGACCGCCTGGAGCTGGTGCCCCCTGGCGCGCTGCCGCGCACCTCCAGCGGCAAGCTCCAGCGCACCGCCGTGCGGCAGATGCTCGAGCGGGGCGAGCTCCCCCGGGCCGCCGGCTCCAGGCTCGGCTCCCTGGTGCGAGGAGGCGTCCGCTCGGTGGGCGCCCTGCTCGGCGCCCGCGCCCGCAGGCTGCTGGGGTGGTGACCGGTGGGTAAGCCGAGGCTCGCGCTGGTGGCCGGGGGCGGGGCGGTCAAGGCGTACGCCTTCCACCTGGGGGTGATCCGCGCCATGCGCGAGGGCGGGTTTCACTTCCGGGGAGGTACGCGGTGGATGCCCCACCGCGCGCCCGAAGGGCAGCGTGAGGTGAACCTGTACGTCGGCTCGTCCGCGGGCTCCTGCGTGGTGGCCTCCATGGCGTCAGGGCACTCGGTGACCGACCTGCGCCGCGCCCTGCGTGGCCAGGTCCCGGGGGTGCCCACCTTCGGCTACCGCACCCTGTTCGTCCCGGTGATGCCCAACCCGGCCCGCCACGCCAGGCGCCTGGCGCGGCGCCTGCGCCTGGGCGCGCTGCGGCCCCACCACCTGGTGGACGCGGGCGGACCCTTCACCACCGCGGGCGTGGAGCGCTTCTTTCGTCGCCACGTGGTGCCTGCCAACCGGTTCGCCGATCTCGGCGCCGATCTGTTCATCACCGCCACCCAGGTCAACGGCTCGCGCCACGTGATCTTCGGCCCGGTGGACTCCACGGGCAGCGCGGGCTACGACCAGCAGCGCGCCTATTACGACAACGTGTCCGTCTCGCGGGCCGTGGCCGCCGCCGTGGCCGTGCCGCCCTTCTTCCAGCCTTACACCATCACCAACCCTGCCAGCGGCGAGGAGATCCAGTACTACGACGGCGAGGTGCGCGAGACCCTCTCGGCCCACATCGCCCGGGACAACGGCGCCGACTTCATCATCACCTCCTCGATCTGGGCCCCCTACCAGTACAGCAAGGGCATGGGCACCGTGAGCGATCTCGGCATGTCAGCGGCTGCCGAGCAGGCGCTGCACCAGCTGGTGGAGGAGAAGGAGCGGCGAGACCAGCTCACCGAGCGCCAGCACCAGGATCTGATCCAGCACCTGGCGGCCGAGGGGCCGCGGCTGGGCCTGTCCGAGGCGGCCACCGCCGAGCTGTGCCAGGGGGCGGCGCAGGTCCTGGGCCATCGTCCGGTGCCGACCCTCGAGGTCAAGCCCCTGCCCGACGACCACCGCTTCTTCCTCGAGGGTTTCTTCCGCTTCAACCAGCGCTCCCTTGACCGGTGCATGGCGGCGGGGGAGCGCGCCTTCGCGGCGGCCATGGAGCGCCAGCCCGGGTTCGCCCGGGCGCTGGACGCCGCCCTCGGGGCTTGATCCAGATCACTTTACATAACTAAGCCCTGTCATCCCCCGCGGGCATCCAGGTATGATGGATCCATCCCATGGAACCTGGAGGATCAGGGCCCGTGCCGAGCGGCGAACACATTGCAGTAAAAAGCCAGCGGTCGCGATTTTTGCGCCGCGCGGACGACTTCAAGCGGGCGCTCGGGAGCATGGGGCCCCGCCGCCGATCGCCCACGGCGGAGGTGCGCGCGTTCGCCATCAGCCCGGACCCACCGCCCCCGGCCAGGGATCCCAGGATCATGTCTCGCCTGGAAGACCTCACCGAGGAGCGAGACCTGGCGCTGGGGGCGCTGCAGGAGATGGAGAGGCACCTGACCACCCTGCAGGAGCAGCTGGCCACGGCCATCGAGGAGCGGGACTGGGCCCGTCGAAACCTGGTGCTGCACGAGGAAGAGCTCATCGCCTTGCGGGGCAAGGAGGAGCAGCTCACCGACGCCCTGATCCGGGTCCGCAAGGAGCTGGAGGCGGCCCGCCAGGAGGAAGCCAAGCTGCGCACCCGCATCGAGACCCAGGCCGACGGCGAGGGCTGGGGCTGGGACGATCGCTCGGAGCTGACCATCCAGATCGGCCGGCTGCGCGAGGATCTGGAGCTGGCCACCGCAGAGCGTGACCGCGCCCTGTCCGCCAGGGATGCGTTGGCCCAGCAGGCCCTGATGGCCGGGATTCAGCGAACCTCCACCGCGGGGCTCTGGGCCCGGCGCGTGCTGAACTTCGTCATGCTGGTGCTGATGCTGGCCGCCCTCGCCCTGTTCGGACAGGTCTTCCCCAGGCTGCTGCCCGACGCCAGCGACGGCGGCACAATCCCGCCAGGCGTGGAGGTCCGCCCTGAGATCATCGTGCCCGCCGCGGAAGCCGACGATTCCGCCCCCTCCTCCGAAGATCAATAACGATCTCGCCCTCCCCTGGGACCAAGACGCGGTGCCCTGGGCACTAATAGCCCATGAACTACAGCCATATCAGGAGCGATAGATGAAGCGTCACCTCACCCTGGCCACCCTGGCCACCCTGGCGATTCTTCTCGTGGCGGGCTGCACCCGGCGAAACCCGGCCGGCGCCCAGGACCTGGGCCCAGGCGGGGATCAGGGCAAGAAGGACGGCTACACCACCTGGGACCTCTACGTCGATCCCGACGGAGTCCCACCCACCCCGGACTCTGGCCAGCGGGATATCCCGCCGCTTCCGGACAAGGGCCCGGGCCCGGAAGGCGGCCCGGTGTGGGACCTGCCGCCGCCGCTCGTGGATCTACCGCCCCTGCCCGACCTGCCCCCCCTTCCGGATATTGCGCCAGCGCAGGATCAGTTCGTCCCGCCTCAGGACCAGGGCCCCGTGGCGGACCAGCAGGTGCCGGTGGACCTGCCCTTCCAGCCCGACGTCAACCCCTGGAAGTGCGCCACGGCCAAGGACTGCGACGACAGCTTGCCCTGCACCGCTGATGTATGCACCCTCCAGAAGATTTGCACCAACACTCTCACTGGCGGCTGCCTGATCAACGGCAACTGCGTGGCCGACGGCTCCTCCGATCCGGCGGATCCGTGCACCCTGTGCGTGGCGGCCAAGCCAGCCAGCAAGGCCACCTTCGTCAGCGGCCAGGTGTGCACGCCCTCGTCCGGGACGCCCTCCATCTGCGCGGCGGGCAAGTGCCGCGCCCTGAAGGGCGACACCATCAACGCGGGCTCCAACTACCTGCTCACCTCCCTGGCCAGCGTTGCCTGGGTGCCCGCGGCCAAGAAGTTCTGGGCCGCGGGGGCCACCAACGACGGCACCGGCGGCTCGGGTGCCCTCAAGGGGGTGCTGCTGGACGTGGAGTCCGCCCTGACCAAGTCACCCAAGCTCACCATCACGAACCACCGGCTTCACGCGGTGCACACCAACCTCGCCGTGGGCGACAGCGGCGAACACTGGATGCACAACGGGAGCGCCTGGATCGTGGCCAAGCCGCTCAATAGCGCCATCGGCAAGGCCCCGCGCCTGGGCGTCTGGGGTGGGGAGCTGTCCGGCGGCAAGTGGCTCTACCTGCTCACAGGCGAGAAGACGGGCAACACCGAGGCCATCGCCTCGTGTGAGGTGGGCGCCGCATCCCTCAAGTGCATCAACCACACCGGCATCCCTGCGGGCCAGCTCATCGCCAGCGTCTCCGGCGTGCAGGGCAGCGGCACAGTGGGGCCGTTCTGGGCCTCCCCGGAGGGGAACAACGCGCCAGAGGATATCCACTACAGCAGCGGCAAGACCTCGGCCTGGAGCACCAGCTCGCCCCACGGCTGCAAGGACGGCGGCAACGGCGGCAACACGGCGTGCTCCAAGACCAGCAACCACGTCCTCAACATGCACGCCATGGGCCCGAGCAATGTCTGGGTTGTGGGCTCCTACGGCCTGATCCTGCGCTACGACGGCAAAAAATGGAGCCGCATCACCAACGCGTGGCAGAACCAGAGCAGCTACAACATCCGCGCGGTCTACGGCTCCGACGCCGAGGGGCTGGTCACCATGGCCGCCACCCGCACTTCGGGCTCCATCGGGCGGCTGGTGCTCCTGTTCAACTACAACACCAAGATCGACAAGTGGATGCCCGCCCTCACCCTGAGCGTGGCTCCGTCCAGCGCCCCGGACCGCATCGACGGCATCACCGGCGATGACTACAACGAGGTCTGGATGGTGGGCACGCGGCGCACCGGCTTCGGCGCCACGCAAAAGGAGCTGGGCTGGGTCTACCGGCTGAAGTAGAGGTCCTGCCCCCGGGCCCCTCCCGTTGGGTTAGTATTACCCGGATGATCGAGGCCCCCTCTGACCACTCCCTGTGCCGCAAGCTCGCGGCGATTCTCGCCCTGGCGTCCCTGCTCGGGCTGTCGGCGTGCAAGGACCGCCAGCCCGCTGGCAAGGCCGCCGCGCCCCCTTCCGGGACCGCGAGCAAGCCGGCGCAAGCCACCGGGAAGCCCGCCGGCAAGGCCAACAAGAAGCCGCGCCCCTGCCAGCCAAAGGGCCCGGTGGGCGGCAAGCTCACCAAAGACACCACCTGGTGCGGCATGGTCAAGGTCGACCGCAACATCCTGGTGCCGAAGGGCGTGACCCTCACCCTGGAGCCGGGCACCAAGCTGCACTTCAAGGCGTACCGCGGCTACAAGGAGCCCCAGCGCAGGCTGCGCATGCGCGTGGACGGCAAGCTGCACGCGGTGGGGCGCCCCGGCGCCATGATCTTCTTCACCACCGACGCCAAGGACGCGCGCAACGGCGACTGGTCCATGATCAAGCTGGTGAGCGCGGCCGGCTCCCGCATCGCCTACTGCGTGTTCGAGTTCGCCCAGCACGGGCTGAACATCTGGAACACCGACATCGACCTCGAGGGGCTGGTGGTGCGGTTCAACAACTGGGAGGGGCTGTACGCCGAGAACAACTGCACCGTGAAGCTGAGCAAGAGCCGCATCTACAGCAACGGCTACAACTGCATCGCGGTGGAGCAGTACGTGAAGCTGGAGGTGCGCAGCAGCTACATCGCCAACTGCGGCACCCTCGGCCTTCACCTGGACGCCAGCGAGGCGCTGGTGCAGGGCAACCTGTTCGAGGGCTCGCAGGAGGCGGTCTCCCTGGACAACGACGCGAAGGTCAAGGTGCTGACCAACCGCTTCACCGGGCAGAAGAACGCGGCCATCACCTGCGGGGGCGGCAAGAACAAGGTGATCCTGGGCCCCAACGAGTACGAGGGCTACCCCATGGACCTGGCGGTGGACTGCTCCGACGACGACATCACCGAGGTCAAGGCCGAGGGCACGCCCCCGGCCACGCTGAGCACCGGGGCGCGGGAGGGGCTCGGGCCGTACCTGGACTACATCCCCGGGGAGCGGCCCCACGACAACTACCCGTACGTGTTCAGCGAGAAGGACGAGACGCGCGAGGTGGTGCGCAAGGTGGGCGGCCACATCGGGCTGACCTGGAGCCTGGCCTGGGACGGCAAGCACCTGTGGACCGCCAACCTGGACGGGCTGATCTTGCGCCTCGATCCGGTCAAGGGCCAGGTGCTGCAGAAGTTCCGGGGGCCCGGGCCCCAGCCGTGGGGCATGGCCCACGACGGCAAGCACCTGTGGGTCGTGGACTTCGCCCGGCGTCAGATCCACGCGCTCAACCCGAAGACCGGCAAGGTCCGGCGAAAGTTCGCCTCCCCGGACCCCAAGGGCGGCTGCAAGGGGCTGGCCCACGACGGCGAGCACCTCTACGCCCTCGGCTGGGCCACACACGCGCTGTACCGCCTGTCCCCCACCGGGGAGGTGCTGGCCAGCGTACCGGCCCCTTACCGGGAGCTGGGAGGCGGCGTGAAGCTGTACGCGGCTGGGGGCCTGACCTGGGACGGCGAGGCGTTCTGGGCGCCGGCGGACCGGCTGATGAAGTTCGACCGGAAGGGCAAGCTGCTGGGGTGGATCCACAGCACCTCGGAGCGGGTTTGGGACATGACCTGGGACGGCGAGGCCCTGTGGACCACCCTGCGGGCCAACGAGAACTGGAGCGACTACCCGCGGCTGTTCAGGATCAAGGTGCTGAAGCTGCGCACCGACTGAGGGGCGGGGTGCCCGCCTTGCCGGGTGCGCTACAATGGAGATGCGATGCGCATATTAGTCACCGGTGGGGCGGGATACATCGGCAGCCATGTCACCTGGTACCTGCGCCAGCGCGGCCACGAGACCGTGGTCTTCGACGACCTCAGCCGGGGGCACGCGGACGCGGTGCGGGGGCCGCTGGTGCAGGGTGACCTTTGCCAGCGGGACGAGGTCATGGCCGCGCTGGAGGCGCATCGACCCGACGCGGTGATGCACTTCGCCGCCCACAGCCAGGTGGCCGAGTCGGTGGCCGACCCGCGGCTCTACTGGCACGACAACCTGGTGGGGGCGCTCAACCTGCTCGACGCCATGGCGGCGTGCAGCTGCGAGCTGCTGGTCTTCTCCTCGACGGCGGCCACCTACGGCGAGCCGCGGGAGGTGCCGATCCCGGAGGACCACCCGCAGCTGCCGGTCAACCCCTACGGCGACACCAAGCTGGCCATCGAGCGGCTGCTGGCGGCGTACCACGAGGCCCACGGCCTGCGCTCGGCATCGCTGCGTTACTTCAACGCGGCGGGGGCGCTGCCGGAGCAGGGGCTGGGCGAGCGGCACACGGTGGAGACCCACCTGATCCCGCTCATCCTGCAGGTGCCCGCCGGGCGCCGGCCGGCCATCAAGGTGTTCGGCCGCGACTACGACACGCCCGACGGCAGCTGCGTGCGGGACTACATCCATGTGATGGATCTGGCCGAGGCACACCTGCTGGCCCTGGAGCACATCGCCGGCGCGCAGGAGCGCATCGCGCTGAACCTCGGCACCGGCACGGGCTACTCGGTGCTCGAGGTGATCGACGCGGCCCGCCAGGTCACCGGCGCGGAGATCCCGGCCGAGGACGCGCCCCGGCGCCCCGGCGACCCGCCGGCCCTGGTGGCCGGGGTGGAGCGGGCGGCGGAGGTGCTGGGCTGGCGCGCCAGCCGGTCCGGCATCGAGGAGATCATCGCCTCGGCCTGGGCGTTCCACCGGAGCCGATGGCAAGGAGAGGTCGCATGAGCCGTTCGCGGCGCGAGTTCCTCGGCACCGCAGCTGCGGCCGCCGCCGTGGGCGGCGCGGGCCTGGCTGGCCTGGCCGCCACCTGCCCCCGCGCCCTGGCGCAGCGCCCCCTGACCGGGGCCCTGGCCAAGGCTCTGCGGCGAGAGGCGCAGCCCCTGCCAGCGCACATCCCGCTCAGGGACAGCCTCACCGGCATCCGCCAGATCAAGGGCCCCGAGGCCGAGATGGTGGTGGTGGCGGGCAAGAGCGCCGAGCACATGGGCGAGCTCGGCCTGCGCGCCATCGGCGGGATGTCCCACTTCGTCAAGCGGGGCGACCGGGTGGTGATCACCCCCAACTTCGCCTGGGCCACGCCGCCAGAGCAGGGCGCCACCACCAGCCCGGAGCTGGTGCGGCGGGTCATCGACCTGTGCAAGGAGGCCGGGGCGCGCACCATCACCTGCCTCGACTTCGCCACCGACCGCACCCCGCGCGGCTTCCGCATCAACGGCGCCTACGACGCGGTCAAGGGCACCGGCGCCACCCTGCTGTCCCCAATGAGCCCGGAGCAGTTCGTGCGGGTGGACGACTTCCTGAAGTACCCGCTGCACAAGGACAAGGTGGGCTGGCAGGGCGTGCCCTCGCCGCTGCTGCGCTGCGACGTGCTGATCAACATGCCGGTGTTCAAGCACCACCGCGAGGTGCAGATCACAGGCGCGCTGAAGAAGTTCATGGGCTGCGTGTGGCGTAGAGCGACCTACCACTCCATCGACCTCGAGGGGTGCATCGCCGAGATCTCGGCGGTGATGCGCCCCACCCTGACCATCGTGGACGGCTCGCGCATCCTGGCCAGCAACGGGCCCAACGGCCCCGGCCGCGTGGACCGCATCGAGCGCGTGCTGGTGAGCACCGACCCGGTGCTGGCGGACGCCTACGCCTGCCGCTGGCTCAACGTGGAGGAGCGCAGCGTCAAGCACCTCGTCGAGGCGGACAAGCTGGGCGTGGGCAACATCGACGTGGACTCGGCCAAGATCGAGAACGTCAGGACGTGAGCCCCACCACGCTCATCTGCAGCCCGGTCCCGGCGGCGTCCCTGCGGTACGAATAGAACCGCGCCTCCGCGTCGCAGCGGGTGCAGGCGCCCGCGTGGGCGGCGGCGATGCCGAGGCCGCCGAGCACCAGGTCGGCCGCGGCGGGCAGGTCCAGGTGGGGGCGCCGGTCAGCCCCCATGTCCACCACCGCCCCGGGCAGGGCGGCGAACTGCTCGGCCACCTCGTGGCCCACCTCGTAGCAGCACGGGCCGATGCACGGCCCGGTGGCGGCCAGCAGGCTGCTCGCCTCGCAGCCGAACTCGCGCTGCATCGCCGCTGCCGCCGCCTGGATCACGCCCCCCACCATGCCGCGCCAGCCGGCGTGCACCGCGGCCACGGCCCTGCCCTGCGGGTCGGCCAGCAGCACCGGCACGCAGTCGGCGGTGACCGCGCCCAGGGCGATGCCGCGGTCGCCGGTGACCAGGGCGTCGGACTCGCCGTCCCAGGTGGCCTGGAAGTCGTCGCCGTCCCGCACCACCTGCACCGCGCGCCCGTGCACCTGGGTCTGACGATAGAGCCTGCCTGGCGACACGCCGAGCGCCTGCTCCAGGCGGCGCAGGTTCTCCGCCACGTTGGCCGGCGGGTCGCCGCCCTTGACGCCGAAGTTGAGCCCGGCGCGGGTGCCGGCGCTCACGCCGCCCGCGCGGGTGGCGAACCCGTGGACCACGCCCGGGATGCGCAGCGCCGGCGCCTGCAGCAGGGTGACCCCGTGGGGTTCGGTGCGGACCGTCTCGTGGCCGCTGCCGCCGTCGCTCATCAGCTCAGCTCTCCTCGCGCAGGCGCTGAAGGGCCCGCGCCATGTCCTGCGGCGGCGGCGCCTCGAAGCGCATCCGCTCGCCGGTGTGAGGGTGGTCGAACGCCAGCAGCCGCGCGTGCAGCGCCTGGCGCCCCAGGTCCCGGGCCACCTCCCGCACCAGCGGGTCGCGCGGGGACCGGGCGTAGACAGGATCGCCCAGCACAGGGTGGCCGTGGTCGGCGAAGTGCACCCGCACCTGGTGGGTGCGCCCGGTCTCCAGGCGCGCCTCCACCAGGCTGGCCCCGGCCAGGTGCTCCACCAGTGCGTAGTGGGTCACCGCCCTGCGGCCCCGGGTCACCTTGCTTGAGAACTTCTTGCGGTGATGTGGGTGGCGGCCGTGCAGCGTGTCGAAGGTGCCCCGGCGCAGCGCGCGGCCCAGCACCAGCACGTCGTAGCGTCGGTCCACCGAGTGGACGGAGAACTGCGCCGCCAGCGCGGCGTGAGCCAGGTCTGTGCGCGCGGCCACCATCACGCCGCTGGTGTCCTTGTCCAGGCGGTGCACGATGCCCGCCCGGCCCGGGGCCCCGGCGCTGGCGATGTCGGCGTAGCGACCGAGCAGGGCGTTGACCAGGGTGCCGCCCGGGTGCCCGGCTGCCGGGTGCACCACCATGCCCGGCGCCTTGTCCAGCACCACCACATGCTCGTCCTCGTGCAGCACCTGCAGCGGGATGTCCTCCGGCTGCACGTCCACGGGCGCGGGGGCAGGGGCGAGGTAGCTCACCTCGTCGCCGGCGTGCAGCTTGCACGCTGGCCGCTGCACCACCTCGCCGTTGACCTGGCACACGCCAGCCTCGATGTGCCGCTTGAGCATGCTGCGGCTCGCGGGCAGGCCCTGGCCGTTGAGGAACTGATCCAGGCGCAGCCCGGCGTCGTCCCAGGTCACCACGAACCGGAGCGGCTGCTCATTTTGCCTGTCCTCGGAGTTACCCAGGTTTTCCTGGCCTACCAGATGGACGACTTGACATGCCCCTTGGACTTGATCAGCACATCCACGATGGCCCGGTCGTAGATGTTCATGGCGTAGATGTCGTCGGTGACCCGGCTGCGAAACAGGTCGCGGCCCTCCTGGATCTCCTCATCCATCACCTCGAAGAGGGTGTCGTTCTGGATCCCCTCGACGATCTTCTCCTCGTTGTACAGGCTCAGGTCAGAGGAGATGGCGCGAGCCAGCTGGCGTGCCCTCTCGGGCTTGTCGATTGGCTTTCGAACGGGCGGCATGTAACCCTCCGCGTCTACTGGAAAATAATGCGTTTTTTCGTCCCCTGTATCTCTAACAGGAATGGGGGGGGCTGTCAAAACAGGAAAGACGACTGTCCCAGTCCACGGTCGACAGTCGGCCGGAGATGCTGCTATCAAAGAACCCATGACACGAGACGAATCCAACGGCGGCAAGGGCCCCGGGCAGGACCCCGAGCTGGACCCGGAGGAGCTCATCGAGCCGGCCGCAGCGCCTGGTTCGGTGGTGGTGGACTGGGAGGCGGAGCTGACGCCCACCCCGGCAGCGGCGCGCGCGCGCGATCCGCTGCGCGACACCCAGCCGGGCCTCGCCCCGCCCCCCCACGAGGAGCCTGCGGACGGCGAGCCCGTGTTCCAGAGCCTGGTGGACGAGGCCGCCGCCGCAGAGGCGGACGATGAGATCGACGCTGCCGTCGAGGCTGCGCAGGAGGCCGAGCTCCCCGACGCGGCGCCCCTGGAAACCGAGACCCCCGACGCGGCGCCCCTGGATGCCGAGGCCCCCATCGCGGCGACCTCGGCGGCGCCGCCTCCGCCGCCCGAGGAGGAGGTTACCGACCCGAGCCGCCCCCGGCAGCGGCCAGCGCCGCGCATGGTGGTGGCCGTGGCCAGCGGCAAGGGGGGCGTCGGCAAGAGCCTTCTGGCCGCGAGCATCTCCATCTATCTGGCGCAGCTCGGCAAGAAGGTCGCGCTGGTGGACGCCGCCCTCAGCTCCCCCAACCTGCACACCCTGGTGGGGCTGGATGAGCCCGAGCGGTCGCTGCACAGCTTCCTGCGCGGCGAGGTGGAGCACCTGTCCGAGGTGCTGGAGGAGACCCCCTTCCCCGGGTTGCAGCTGATCCCGGGGCACCTCAACGGCTACGCCTCGGCCAACGCCCGGCCGACCCAGAAGAACCTGCTCCTGTCCCAGATCCACGCCCTGCCGGCGGAGTTCGTGGTGCTCGACCTGGACGCGGGCACCTCCTTCAACGTCATCGACCTGTTCCTGGTGGCCGACCTGCATGTGGTGGTGACCCACCCCGAGCCGCCCTCCATCGAGAGCACGTTTCGCATGATCAAGAGCGCCTTCGTGCGCAAGGCCGCCGGCCTGCCCGGGCTCAAGGAGCTGCTGGCCGAGCTGCGGCCCCAGGCCCACGCCGGGCTGCCCACGCCGAACCAGCTGCTGCGGCGAGCCAGAGAGGTGAACCCTCCGTTGGCCGAGGCGCTGCACCACGCCATGGCCAGCTTCAAGCCGCGCCTGGTGGTGAACAAGACCCGCACCCGGGACGATCTGGAGCTCGGCCCGGCCCTCACCGTGGCCGGCCGCCGCCACGTGGGACTGCCCCTTGATTACCTGGGCTACGTGGAGAACGACGACCTGGCCTGGGTCACCGTGCGAAAGCGGCGGGCGCTGATGGTGGAGTACCCCGAGGCCAAGGTGTGCAAGGACCTGGAGCGGGTGGTGCGCCGGATCATCTCCCTGGAGTCCAAGGAGAGGCCCGAGTGCATGCGGGTGCCCAAGTCCCTGGCCGAACAGAACCACTACGAGATCCTCGGGCTGCACGCCCACTCCACCGGCGAGGAGGTGCGCCGGGCTCAGCGACGGATCCGAACCATCTACGGCCATGACTCCCGCGCCATCTTCGGCGTGGCGCCGCCCGAAGAGGTGGAGGCCATGCACCGCCGCATCGAGCTGGCCTACACCACCCTGGTGGATCCGGAGAAGCGGCACCTGTACAACCAGGAGCTCTTCCCGGGGGGCAAGGGCATCGACGACGCCGAGGAGGTGGCCCAGGGCGCCGAGGCCGCCGTGACCGAGGGGACCATCGAGCCGGCCATGCCGCCGCCGCTGGAGGACCTGCCAGACATGCCGCCGCTGGCGCCGGACACCGAGTTCACCGGCGACTTGCTGCGCCAGGTGCGCGAGGCCCTCGGGATGGAGCGCGGCGACCTGTCCAATCGAACCAAGATTCAGATCAGCCACCTGCGCGCCATCGAGGAGGAGGACTTCTCTGCCACCCCGGCCAAGGTCTACCTGCGCGGCTGGGTCAAGAACATCGCCCGGGAGCTGCGGCTCAACCCCGAGCAGGTGGCCGCGACCTACATGGAGCGCTACGAGGCGAGGGTGGAGTAGAAGAAGGCTTCAGACCTCAGGCCTCAGGCTTCAGGTGCGATAGCTCCACGGGCAAGCGACCCTGAAGCCTGAAGTCCGAAGTCTGAAGCCGGGGCGGCGGAGCCGCCCCCTACCCCGCTCGTTGGCGCCGTCGCACGATCTCCACTGCCATCTTGATGGCGGCGGCCATGCTCTCGTGCCTCGCCGTTCCCTTGTCGGCGATGTCCAGGGCGCTGCCGTGGGCCGGAGAGGTGCGCACCACTGGCAGGCCGAGGGTGTGGTTCACGGCGTCGTCGCGGTGCAGGATCTTGATCGGGATCATCGCCTGGTCGTGGTAGCAGCAGACCACCGCGTCCCAGGTCTCGGGCCCGACGAAGATCCCATCGGCGGGCAGCGGGCCCACCAGCCGCGCCCTGCCCTCTTGCTTCTCGAGCGTCTCGGCGGCCAGGGCCAGCCCCGGGGCGAGCAGATCCTGCTCCTCGGTGCCCAGCATCCCGTCTTCTCCGGCGTGGGGGTTCAGGCCCGCCAGGGCCACCCGCGGGCGCGAGACGCCCAGGTCGCGGGTGAGGGTCTCCACCGTGAGCAGCAGGGTGTCGCGCACGAGGCCAACGTCGAGGCATTCGCTCACCGCGTGCAGCGGCATGTGCCCTGTCAGCGGCACCACGCGAAGCTGCGGTCCGGCCAGCATCATCGCCGTGTCCGCCACGCCGCAGCGGTGGGCCAGGAACTCGGTGTGCCCCGGGAAGGGGAAGCCCGCGGCCCGGGCTGACGCCTTGGTGATGGGCGCGGTGATCAGGGCGTCTGCGCGGCCCATGACCACCACCTCCATGGCCTTCTCAAGCGCGGCCACCGACAGCGCCCCTTCGCGCTCTCCAGAGACGCCGGGCTCCACCTTGTCCGCCTCGTCGCCGCTGCTCGAGGTGTCGACCCAGATCACACCGGGTGGCTTCGGGTTGAGCCCAAGCCGCTTCGCCGTGCGCACAAAAATCTCCCGGCTCCCGAAGACCCGCCGGGAAACGCCGGGCGTTGGGCGCTGAAGGGTCCTCAAGATGATCTCCGGGCCGATCCCGGCCGGATCGCCCATGGTGATGGCCACGCGTAAGCTCACTTGGTCCTCCCGTAGTTCCCACCGTACAATATTGGTTGGTAAATACCAGACGCGCTGAACACGTCACACCAGGCATGAGACGACACACTTACATCGCGGCAATCGCCGCGGCCTTGCTGGCCTCCCCGGGGCCCGCGAGCGCCGATCCCAGGAACGCTCCCGACCTGCAGGCGCGGCTGGTGGACCGCGGGGCCATGCTGCCCGTCGCCCGGCTCAAGCTGATCCCGCGCAAGGCGGCTGCGAGCGAGGCAAAGAAAAAGATCCGCCCCCGACGCAAAGCTCGCCGCAGTACCGTGGGCTGGGGATCCGGCGAGCGCATGACCTACCGCGTCGCCCTGGCCGGCGTGTGGGGCGGCCGCGCCGCCATCTCGGTGGGCAAGAAGCGCCGCCACGGCAAGCGGTCCTACCTGAAGATCCGCGGCCTGGGCGAGACGGTGCCCTTCATCTCCGCCATCCACAAGATGAGCGAGGACATGACGACCACGGTGTGGCTGGACGACCTGTCTCCCCGGCGCCAGCTGGCCGACCGGAAGATGCCGGGAAAGGACCGCCTGCTCGACACCCGCTTCGGTGACGTGATCAAGCAGTCGCTGACCCACAAGGGGCGCACGTTCCATCGCGCCCGCACCATCGGCCGGCCATACCTCGATCCCATCACCGCCCTGTTCGGGCTGCGCTCGGTGGCCCTGCCGGCGGGCGCCTCGTTCAACATGCGCGTGGTCAACGGCACCAGCATGATGGTGGTGGAGGCCAAGGTGACCCGGCGAGAGCGCCTGCGCGTGGGCGGCGAGCAGTACAAGACGGTGCTGGTGGAGGGCACGGGGCGCAAGGTCCGGGACGACGGATCCCTCTGGCCGGGCAAGAAGCCGCGGCGCCTGGCCATCTGGTTCACCGACGACCGGGCGCGCATCCCGGTGAAGGTAATCGGCGACACCAAGATAGGGCAGATCGAGGCCATCCTCTCCTCATATCGACCCTCGCGCCGTGGCCTGCGAGTGGGCGTGGCCGGGCTCTGACCCCTGGCGATCCGCAGCGCACACAATCAAAGAAAACGTGGCCTGTTGGCGCAGAATATGCTCTAGACCGTGGTACCAGTTGTGTAACAATAGGCAGTACAGTCACCGTACAGTGGTGGCGTTAGCTGTAGGGGCGTCATTTAGCTGTAGGGGCGTCATTGTAGGGATACCGTGGACGATATTCGCTGTTCATTCTGTGGCAAACGCAGGTCTGAGGTTCGCAAGCTCATCAGCGGACCCAACGTGTACGTGTGCGACGAGTGCGTCGCCCTGTGCAACGAGATCATCGAGCAAGACGAGAGCCCGGCCCACCGGCAGTATCCCCGGCCCCAGGAGATCCTGGACGAGCTGGACCGCTACGTCATCGGCCAGGACGCGGCCAAGCGTGCCCTGTCGGTGGCGGTCTACAACCACTACAAGCGCATCTCCTACCGGGGCAAGCCCGGGGACGTTGAGCTGGCCAAGGGCAACATCCTGCTGCTCGGCCCCTCGGGCTGCGGCAAGACCCTGCTGGCCCAGACCCTGGCGCGAAAGCTGGACGTGCCCTTCGCCATGGCCGACGCGACGACCCTGACCGAGGCGGGCTACGTGGGTGAGGACGTGGAGAGCATCATCAAGTCCCTCTACCGCGCAGCCGACGGCGATGTGGAGCGCGCCTCCCACGGCATCGTCTGCCTGGACGAGGTGGACAAGATCGCGCGCCGCAGCGGCGGGCCGTCCGTGAGCCGTGATGTCTCCGGCGAAGGCGTGCAGCAGGCCCTGCTCAAGATGCTCGAGGGCCGCAAGGCCACCATCACCCCCGACGGCTCCCGCAACCGCCCCCAGCAGGAGCTGATCCAGGTGGACACCACCAACATCCTGTTCATCTGCACCGGCAGCTTTACCGGCGTGGAGGATCAGGTGCGCAACCGGGTGGGCGAAAAGGGGCTCGGCTTCGGCGCCACGGTGGACCGCACCCTGGAGGACAGCAACGCCCTGCGCGCCCTGGTGCAGCACGAGGACCTGATCAAGTACGGCATGATCCCGGAGTTCGTGGGCCGCATCCCCATCGTGGTGGCCTGTGATGATCTGGACGCCGACGCCCTGACCCAGATCCTCTGGAAGCCGAAGAACGCGCTGGTGCGCCAGTACCAACGCCTGTTCGAGATGGAGGGCGTACGGCTTCGGGTGACCCCCGAGGCCATGCGCGCCGTGGCCGACGAGGCGTACCGGCGCAAGTCCGGCGCCCGCGGACTGCGCTCCATCATCGAGGAGGTGATGCTCGACGTGATGTACGAGCTCCCCTCCCTGGAGGGGATCGTCGAGTGCGTGATCGACGAACCGACCATCGTTGACCGCAGCAGACCGAAGCTGATCCGGGAGAAGAAGGCCTCATGACCCGGGGCCACACAGGAGCGCAATGCTAACGCCTGATCAAAGAGATCAGATCCACGCCCGGCTGGTGGAGTCCGCCGAGCAACTCCAGGCCAGCGCAGCGAACAGCCTCCGCATGAGCCGGGACCGGGAGGCGGACACCGGCAGGGACTCCATCGACCTGTCCGTGACCGAGTGGCTGCTATCAACCGACCTGCGCCTGCGAGACCGCGAGATGAAGTTCCTGAACAAGGTCCGCAAGGCGCTGCTCCGCCTCGACGAGGGGATCATCGACGAGTGCGAAGATTGTGGCGAGCTGATCGGCTTCAAGCGCTTGATGGCGCGCCCCGTGACGACCCTCTGTATCCACTGCAAGGAGTCGCGCGAGGAGCAGGAGAAGCAGAGCTGGAATGGTGTTCCGGCGCCAGCACCCGGCAAAAAGGGGTAGAGCCACAGGCCGGGCGTAGAGGGGGCCTGCAGAACATTACAACTCGCCGGAATCAATGCGGTCTGGTTTTGGCGTTCTTGTTTCTTATGATGTAGACTCGCTCAAACTCGAACTGACGACGCCCGATGCCTGATCCGCAGCAAAAGTACAAGATTATCGAGAAGCTCGATAGCGGCGGCATGGCCGAGATCTACCGCGGCGAGGCGGAGTCGATCCAGGGTTTCAAGAAGCAGGTGGCCATCAAGCGGGTCCTGCCCCACCTGACCAAGAACAAGCGGTTCGTGGCCATGTTCCTCGACGAGGCGCGGCTCAGCCTCTACCTGGACCACGCCAACATCGTCCACGTGTTCGACATCGGGTTCTCGGGCAACACCTTCTTCATCGTGATGGAGTTCATCGACGGGCTGAACCTGCGCTACCTGCAGGAGAGCCTCAAGCGCCAGAACCGGCGGCTCGACATCGCCCAGGCGCTGTTCGTCATGATGGAGGTGACCAAGGGGCTGGCTTACGCCCACGAGAAGGTTGACATCGAGTCGGGCAAGCCGCTGGGCATCGTGCATCGGGACATCTCCCCGCCCAACATCCTGCTGTCCAAGACGGGCGAGGTGAAGCTGGTGGACTTCGGCCTGGCCAAGGCCGCCAACCAGGTGGAGAACACCGAGCCCGGCGTGGTGAAGGGCAAGTTCTCGTACCTGTCGCCTGAGGCCGCCCGGGGCGAGGACGTGGACGCCCGCGCCGACATCTTCGCCTGCGGCATCATCCTGTTCGAGATGCTCACCGGCAAGCGGCTGTTCTACGGCGAGACCGACTACCAGACCGTTGAGCTGGTGCGCAAGGCGCGGGTGCCGCCAATGGTGGCGCTCAACCCGGAGATCACCCCTGACCTGGAGCAGCTGGTGCTCGGGTGCCTGGCCCTGGACCCGGAGGACCGGTACGCCACGGCGTACGAGCTGCACGACGTGCTGGCGCACCACCTTTTCTCCAATGGGCTCAAGGTCACCAACCGGGACCTGGCGCACCTGGTGCGCAACTGCGCGGCCGAGAAGAGCCACTCGCAGCCCCAGGAGGGCGACTCGGGCAACGTCATCGACCAGCTGATCCAGGACGAGGTGGCGCGGCTGGCGCCTGTGCAGCAGGTGAGCGAGGACGCCCTGGGCGCGCGGCCCCTGACGCCCGAGGAGCTGGGCATGTCGGACCAGGTCCTCGACCCGCGGGACTTCGTGGACACCCGGGGCTGGACCAGCGAGCTGGAGGAGACCGAGGACGGCGGCGCGGTGATGACCTTCCACGCCCCGCGCGAGGCGCCCGAGCTGCCCGAAATCGGCAGCCTGGAGGAGTACCTCGAGGGGAGCGATGAGGAGCAGCCCGGCCTGCACCGCCTCCCCCAGCACCAGGCGCGCAAGGAGGGCAAGGGCATGAGCACCCGCACTCTCAAGGGGCTGCTCATCGCGCTGGTGCTGCTCTGCCTGCTCGGCGCCGCCGCGGCGGTGGCGATGTGGAAGCTGGGAGACAAACCGCGCATCGATCCGGATCTGGTGGACGACATCATCCAGCCGGAGTAGCGCGCTCCGCCTCGGCATCAGCGTCAGCGTCAGCGTCGGCCCCAGCATCAGCATCAGCTTCAGCCCAGGCATCAGCATCAGCTTCAGCTGCAGCTGCAGCCTCAGCTTCAGCCCAGGCCTCAGCATCGGTTGCCCGTTCTGTCATTTCGTCGTTTCGTCGTTTCGTCGTTTCGTCGTTTTGTTCTCCACCGCCAAACCCCTTGCGCCCTGCCCTGGCTCGTTCAATAAGATATCCACCACATGACCGCACCCATTCATCTCGCCTTCGTCTGGCGCCTGCACCAACCCTGGGGCCTGTCCCCGGACAGCGGCAGCTTGCTGTTGCCCTGGGTGCGGCTGCACGCGGCCAGCACGTACCGGGACCTCACGACGCTCATGGAGCGGCACCCGGCGGTCCGCGCCACGATGGTGCTATCCCCTTCCCTGCTGGACCAGATCCGCTTCTTGCGCGAAGGCGTGGAGGACAACGGGCTGACGTTGACGCGCGTCCCCGCTGATGAGCTGACCCCCGAGGAGCGGGGAATGCTGGCGCGCTACTTCTTCTCGGTTCACCGGGAGCGCCACCTGCTGCCCGTACCGCGCTATCGAGAGCTGCTGGACAAGCGCGGCCCCCTGCCGCCGGAGGGCGCGTGGGGCGAGGCGGCATCGCGCTTCGACGTTGACGAGCTGCGGGATCTGCAGCTGCTGTTCAACCTCTCGTGGCTCGGCTTCACCGCCGCCGAGGACGACGCGGTGCGCGCCCTGCTCGACCAGGGGCGCGGGTACACCGAGGCGGACAAGGAGGTGGTGCTGGCGCGGCAGTTCGAGATGCTCGAGGGGCTGGTGCCGGCCTGCCAGGCCCTGGCCGAGCGGGGCAGCGTGGAGTGGATCCCCTGCCCCCACCGTTACCCGGTGCTGCCGCTGCTCATGGACACGCACACGGCCCTGCGGCCCCTGCCCGAGGCGCGCCTGCCCGGCCGCTTCGCCGCGCCGCAGGACGCGGCCGAGCAGGTCGCGCGGGCCCGGCGGCGCTACACCCGCGAGCTGGGGTGGGCGCCGAAGGGGCTCTGGCCGCCCGAGCTGGCCATTAGCCCCGAGACCGTGAAGATGGCGGGCGAGCAGGGCTTTTCCTACCTCGTGGCGGACGCCTCGGTGCTGTTCCACTCTCTGGACGAGCGGGGCGGGTCGCCGGGGCCGCGTCGGTTGCACCAGGCCTACCAGGTGGGTGACTGCTCCCTCGTGTTTCGAGACAGCGACATCTCCGAGCTGCTGGCTTCCGAGTACGCCAACTGGCAGGACGCCGACGCCGCCGTTGACCACTTCGTTGCCCGGGTGCAGGCGGCGGGGGACAGCGCGCGCCTGGACGATGACGCGCCGCCGCTGGTCACCGTGGCCCTGCCAGCGGAGGGCCCGTGGGAGGCGTACCCCCAGCGTGGGCAGGCGTTCCTTCAGGCGCTCTTCGGCCGGCTGTCCGACCATGAGCGGATCCGCACCGTGACCCTGTCCGAGCACCTCGAGGCCCACCCGCCTGCCACGTCCCTCGACTACCTGCACTCCGGCTCCTGGCTGGGAGGCAACTTCGCCATCTGGATCGGCGAGCCGACCAAGAACCGCGCGTGGAACCTGCTGGGTCAGGCCCGGGCCAGGCTCGAGCGGGCGCGACTGTCAGCCGAGGTGGGCCCGGACCAGCTCGCCAGCGCCACCGACAGCTTGCTGGCCGCGGAGGGCGCCGACTGGTTCCGCTGGCTGGGCGAGCCGTATCACAGCGAGGAGGACGATCTGTACGAGGCGGTGTTCCGCGCGCACCTCGCGGCGGTCTACCGCAACCTGGGCGACACGCCGCCGGCCGACCTGTTCCGGCGGCTGGCCCACGGGGGCGTTGTCTCGCCTTCGCGCTCGCCCACGTCTCACATCCATCCCCGCATGGACGGCCTGCGCACCTCCTACTTCGAGTGGCGCGGGGCGGGCTTCTATCGGCCGCCGCCGGCCCGCTCCCTGCACAGCACGCCGGCCATCCTGTCGGGCCTGTACTGGGGCTTTGATCCGGGGCGGCTCTACCTGCGGCTGGAGAGCAGCGACGCCCTGCCGGGGGACCTCTCCCCGCTCGGCCCGTCGCTGGAGACCCGGCTGAAGCTCACCGGCCCCGGACGTCGAATCGAGGCCAGGCTGGTGCTCGATGAGCCGCACCACCTGCTGCTAAAGCAGGAGCCGGGCGACGACCATCAGCTGGAGCTGGGCTGGGTTCAGGAGGTGCAGGTGGGCGAGGTGATCGAGGCCGCTATCCCCCTGTCGCGCCTCGGGCTGCGACCGGGCGAGGTGCTCGGCCTCTCGGTCCACTTCAGCCGCGACGGCGAGTCCATCGCCCGCGTACCGAGCCAGGGCGTCATCGAGGTGGAGGTGCCCGCCGGCGCCTACGAGGTGGGCCCGAGCTTCAGGATCTGAGAGCGCTGGCGCACGCGGCCAAGGGGCTCGAGGGTAGCTTGCCCGAGGCAATCGCACCTCGAGCCTCAAGCCTCAAGCCGGCGAGCGAAGCGAGCCCCAGCAATCTCCCCTCAAGCCTCAAGCCCCAAGCCTCAAGCCGGCGAGCGAAGCGAGCTCACTGTCCCAGGGCGTCGAGGGCTTCCTTGGCCGCCTCGGCCAGCTCGGCCGGCGGGTTGAGGCCGAGGTAAGTGCGGTAGGCGCTCGCGGCCTCGCTGTTTCGGCCGGCGTGCTCAAGCACCTGGCCCAGGTCGTAGTAGACCTCCTTCATCTTCGGGTCCAGGCTCTTGGCCCGGCGCAAGCTCGCGATGGCCTCGCTGTAGCGCTCGTTCTCGTCGTGCACCAGCCCGATGCGGTAGTGCGGCTGGGGGCAGCGAGGGCAGGCGCGGGCCGCCTTCTCGTACTGCCCAAGGGCCTGCGCCGACTGGCCGTTGTCCTGCAACGCCCGCCCCGCCTGCACCAGGATCCGCGCCCGCACCAGCGGCGGCCGCGGCGTGGTCCGCAGCACCTGCAGCGCCTGGTTCAGGCTCCTGGACGCGCGGGAGAAGTTGCCGGCGTACAGCTCCAAACGCCCCGCCGCTGCCAGCGCCTCGGGGCTGCCCGGGTGATGCCTGGAGAGCCGGCGCACCACATCCTTGGCGCTCGACTCGTCGTTGTTCATCAGGTGCGCCTGGACCAGCAGGTGCATCGCCTCGGCCGACGGCTTGCTGCCTCCGCTGGCTGCCACGAGGTGGCTGATGGCCAGCTGCGCCTTGCCCCGGATCAGGTTCATCTCTCCCTTGACCAGCGCCGCGCGGGCACGATCCGCCTGCCGCGACTCCGCCGCGCGCACCGCCTTGTCCGCCGCGGCGTCGTCGTGCAGCGCCGCCAGCACGCGGGCATGGCCGAGGTGCACGTCCGGGTCGTTCCCGGAGCGCTTGACCAGGGTCTGGAACAGCGCCTTGGCCTGGTCGAAGTTGCCCATCATGAGCTCGAGCTCGGCCAGCTTTCGCATGGCCACGGTGTTGCTCATGTTGGCCCGAGAGGCCTCGCTCAGCCGCTTGTGCGCCTCGGTGTACTGCCCCTCGGCCATGAACACCTCGGCCAGCTTGAGCCGCGCCTTGAAGGCGTAGCGGTTGATCCGGATCGCCTCAGCCAGCCGCTGCCGCGCCTGGTGGGTCCGGCCCAGCTTCAGGTAGACCTCGCCGAGGGTGGTCAACAGCTCGACGCTGCGCCGGTAGCTGGGCAGCAGCGCCAGCAGCCCTTGCTCGGCCTCGGCCCCCTTGCCCTGGGAGGCCAGGATCTCGGCTTGCAGCAGGTTGGCCTGCAGGTGCCCCCCCGAGCGGTCGAGGATCGCCCCCACCTCTGACAGCGCCTCCGTATCGCGGCCGAGGTTGAACAGGATGCGCGCCTTGAGCAGGGTGGCCGCCGGAGTCTTGAGCCCCCTCGCCTTGCGCAGGTTGGCAAGCGCGCGGGTGTGTCGGCCCTGCATGGCGTACACCCGCGCCAGGTAGAAGTACGGGTGCGGCCGCTCCGGCAGCAGGTCCTTGGACTCCTGGATCACCCGCTCGGCCTCCCCCATCTGGTACGACTCCAGGTACGCCTGGGCCAGCTGATCCAGGAAGCGGGCGTCCCGGGTGGGCTGGTTGGTGCGCGCCTTGGTCAGGTAGGCGCGGGCCCTGGAGATGTCGCCCCGGCCCAGGTGGATCCGGGCCAGCAGCACAGAGGCCCAGCCACGCTGCCCCTTGGAGGCCAGCGAGCTTCGCCCGCCCGTGAGGATGCTCTCGAGGTCCTTGCGGGCCTGGACCAGGTCCCCGCCCGTGTCCAGCAGCAGGCTGCTGCGCCCGAGGAAGGTGCCCACGTGGTTGGCGTTCAGCTTCAGGGTGGCGGTGTGGGCGTCGAGGCTCTCCTTAGGGGTGCCCACCTGCGCCAGGCACTCGGCGCGCCAGCGACGGTAAAGCGTGTTTCCCGGCTCGCCCTTGACCGCCAGCGCCAGCAGCGGCGACGCCGTCTCCGCCTTGCCCTCCAGCAGCTTGACCCGCCCATGGAGGTAGGCCAACACCGACGACTCGGGCAGCGCCTTGCGCCCCTCGTCCAGCAGCTTGTTGGTCCGGGCCAGGGAGCCGGAGAAGAGCGCGGCGTAGGCGTCCGCGGCGATCTTGTCGGCGTTCGACTCGCCCTTGACGCCGCCTCGCTCGCTGGCCTGAGGGTTCGGATCGCCGAACTCCAGCGGGATGGCCGCCTGGATCCGCTTGCGGGCCCACTGGGCGCGCTGGTCCTCGGGCTTGTGCTTGATGATCTCCGAATAGCTCTGGGCCGCGGCCATGTAGTCGAGGATGTTGCCGGCCATCACCTGCCGGCCGGCCCGAATGCGCTTCTCCTCGATCTGGTCCCCCAGCCGCATGTGCCGGACCACCCTGCCCACGCCGAAGGCGAGCAGGATGACCCCGACGGTGCACACGATGAGCAGCGGCAACCGCTTGCTCCCCGGCCGGCCACGCAGCATGGCGAAGATGTTGGTGCCCGTGCGGTCACCCTGTTCCAGCCGCGCGCTGCCCCCGGGCCGCATATCGGCGGTGGGCCGCGCGGGCGGTCGCTCGTCCCGGGTCTCGTTGGCCCACTCCTGGCGCCCGTCATACACCTGGGCTCGCGCCTGGGCCAACGGCCCGGGCACCGCTGGCGCTGGCGCAGGCGCTGGCGCAGGCGCGGGCTCCTCGGCGACGGCGGGGCCGGGTGTGGACGCGCGCAGGTTCTCGGTGCGCTCCACCTGGGGTCGCCAGTCCTGCATGTCCTCGGCG
The DNA here is from genome assembly GCA_964511535.1 of uncultured Myxococcales bacterium. Taxonomy (GTDB): domain Bacteria; phylum Myxococcota_A; class Polyangia; family CAZCFB01; genus CAZCFB01. The sequence goes on from CAZEFW010000011.1 coordinate 49,602, forward strand.
CCCTGGGGCTGCTGCGCGCCGACGCCTGCGACCGCGGCCTGCGCGTCCTCCGGCGCCATGGCCGGGGTCATGCCATACGCGTCGTGGTCCTCCACCATGGGCGTGGGACCCGCGGCGATGGGCGGCACATCGTAGGGGGCCTCGGGATCCCCGGGGAACCCCTCGATCCCCGCCGGCGTCTCCTCTCCCTCGAAGCCATGGTCCCGGTACGGATCTACATCGCTCGCCGGCTGCGCCCCGTACTGCTCGCCGTCGATCTCGCCGAAGGGGGACTCGCTGAACCCCTCGTCATAGGGCTCGTCGTATCCCTCCTCGCGGTAGAACGCCGTCTCCTCCTCCTGGGCGTCCTCCTCGCCGGGGGGGAACTCCGCGTCGAGCCCCTCGTCGAAGACCGGGATCTCGAGATCCGCCTCCGGGGAGAGCTCCTCGCTCACCATGGCCTGGAGCTTGGGCAGGTCGACCCGCACCTGGGTCGCCTCGTCGTAGTCGTCCTCCTCCTCCTCGACGTCCTCGTCGAAGGCGTACGGGTCGCCGAAGCCCTCCTCGTCCTCGACATACGGAGGCAGCGCCGACGCGTTGTCGCCCCAGCTCTCGGACATCTCCTCGGGCAGTCCGACCATGCCGGACGCCTCGGGGACCGGCGGCATATCCTCTTCTTCGAGCACCATCTCGATTGAGATCTCGGACAGGTCCGAGGTCTCCAGGGGCTCCAGCGGCTCCTCCGACTCCTCGAGCACGTCCGCGGAGACCAGCGAGACCTCGCTGGCCTGGGGGACCAGGTCATCGGGGACCTCGCCCTCTTCCAGGTCGATGGCCTTGGTCGACTGGTCCGTGGCCCTGGGCGGCTGCTCGCTGCCCCAGGACACGCCGGCGCCGGGATCCCCCCAGCCCTCGTCCAGCTCCGGGGGGAGCGCCTGGGCCTTGGCCACGGTCTCCTCTTCGTCCTCCTCGGCGTCCTCCTCCACGGGCATGTCCAGCCCCTCGGCCTCGCCCCAGCCCTGCTCCCCTTCAGCGCCCATGGGGGTCATCTGGGCCATGGTCGGCTCCCCGGGATCCTCCTCCCACTGCGAGCCGTCCTCCTCGTCCAGGGGCCCCAGCGGCTCCTGCCCGCGCGCCACCGTGGCCTCGTCGTAGTCGTCCTCCACCGGGGCAGGCGCCAGCTCCTGCTCCTCCGACACCGGCTCCACGTCGGCCCAGGACACCTCCTCGGTGCCCAGGGGCTCCGGGCCGCGCGCCACCGTGGCCTCGTCGTAGTCGTCGTCCTCGCCCACCACCTCGACGTCGGCCCACGACACCTCGTCGGTGCCAAGGGGCGCCGGGCCGCGCCCCACGGTGGCCTCGTCGTGGTCGTCCTGATCCTCGCTCACCACCTCGACGTCCGCCCAGGACACCTCGTCGGTGCCGTACGGCTCCTTGCCCAGGGGCTCCGGCCCGCGGGCCACCGTGGGCTCGTCGTACTCGTCCTGCTCGGGCTGAGTGGCCCCGGACTCTTCGGGCGTCTCGGACAGGGCCGGCCCCTCGCTCAACCCCTCCATGCCGAAGCCGGGCATCTCGGTGGCCACGGTCATTTCCCCCGGGTCCTCCTCGAACCCGCCGTCGAGCTCCCCCTCCATTTCGGCGCTCTCCCACTCGGACAGCAGCGCCGGGTCGACCAGGGCCGCCGAGGAGTCGTCGTCGGGGTGCTGCTGCACCGCGGGACCGGTGCTCGCCGCCCGGCCCATGGACTCGAGCAGCAACTCCTGGTCCACGCCCACGCCGGTCTCGGCCTGGTCCTCGTACCCGATCTCCTCCTCGGGCGGGATGACCTCGGCCTCAATATCCTCCTCGCGCAGCGCCTCCTCGGGGTGCGGCAGATCCGACGCGGTGGTCTGCTCCTCCTGCTCGGTGGGCATGTCCAGCACGCTCAGGTCCGTGGCCAACCCCGGCTCATCGCGCCCGACCTGCTCCGCACGCTCCATGAACTCCTCCGGAGAGGGGAGCCCCGCCACCAGGTCGTCCCCCTGCTCCCCGGCGGCCAGCGGGGTTGGCGCGGTGAGGTCCTCGTCCTCCACGTCCTGCCCCGAGAGCGGCTCGATCTCCACGCCGGTGAGCGCGGCGATGGTCTCGGCCTCCCCCATGGACCTCTCCTCCGCGTCGAACGCCCCATGCCCGGCGTCTCCCTCATCGGCCACTGAGTCCACCGGCGTCGGCTCCTCCGCCACCGCCGGGACCCCCTGCGAGGTATCCAGGGTGGGGGCGGCGTCCTCGTCGTCCTCCTGGACCGTCTCGGCCCGCTCCACCAGCTGCTGGTATTCCTCGGCCAGCGAGACGGTCTCGCTGTCATCCACCATCTCGAAGGGAGCCTCTCCCTCTGCCTCCGGACCGCCCACCGTCGGCTGCTCGCCCGAGGCCTTTCGCACCAGCTCCTGGTAATCCTCGGCCAGGGACACGGTGTCGCTGTCGTCCACCAGGTCCTGGTCCTCCACCGGCACCAGCGCCCCCTCGTTGGTCTCGTCGGCGTCGGCGAACTCCGACACCGTCTCGTCGTCGATGATGTAGTCGGCGGCGCCGGCGGCGGCGTCCGCTGCGGCCCCGCGGCGCATGCGCTCGAGGTAGCTGGGCGGCAGCCATGGCGCGGTGGCGTACCGCTCGTCATCGTCCTCGCCGTTGCCGTCCTGCTCGGCGGCCCCTTCGCCCTCGCCGCCTGCCTGGCCGCCATCCGCCATGTCGGCCTCCAGGGCCTCCAGGTCAGGCGGATCATGCATGACGCCGGTGAGCTCCTCGTCGTCCTCGTCGTCGTCCCAGGAGGCGGGCTCCGAGAGCACCGGAACCTCATCGGACATGGGCCGCGCCGTCGCCGGTGCCTCGTCGCCGGCGGCGGCGCCCTCGGGCACCGCGCGGTCCCGATCCATGACTCGCTGCTGCTGCAGCACCTGGGGGTTGCCCGGATCGAGGCTCAGGGCCAGGGTCACGGCCTCCATGGCCTCGCCCTCGCGCCCCAGCGCCCACAGCGCGTCCGCCTGCATCTGCAGCGCCATGATGTTGTGCGGGTCCTGCTCCAGGGCAGCCCGCAGCTCCGCCAGGGTGTCGCCGTGGTTCCCCATGGCCGCCAGCGCCATGCCGAGCACCAGCCGCGCCTCCACGATGGTGGGGTGGGACAGCAGGCCGAGCCGGCAAATGCGCGCCGCCTCCCGGTACTGCCCCTGGAGGACCAGCTCCTTGCCTCGCTCGACGAAGTCGACCACCCCTTCAGGGGTGGGGATGTCGGAGGTTCCTGGCGGCTGACCCAAGGTAGATTCTTCCCTCTATCCGCCCGGCCGTCTGTGTCGCGGTCGGCAGGATCGGAGATGGTGACGTCTACCCTAAGCTAATCTATTTCTTCCCTTTCCGGAAGATTACGCGCTTGAACTTGGCCAGGTCCTCGCCGGAAAACTCCCGGAGCACCACCAGCACCACGTAGTAGGCGCCCATGACGGCCCAGCACTCCACCAGGGTCACCAGCTTGGAGTGCTCCGGCCAGGCCCACCCCACCGCCATGGCGGCTGCCATGGCCACCACCACCCGCAGCACCACCGCCAGCGAGAGGCTGGCCGCGAACCGCCGGAAGAGCAGCGCCGCGGACACGAGCATGCCGATGGCCATGGCGCCGGAGGTGGCCCAGGCCGCCAGCTGCAGCGCCGCCATGGGCGAGGCCGCGCCCTGGATCAGGGTCCAGTTGGCAGCGGACGCGGCCACCAGGGTCACCAGCCCGGAGATAATGGCGTCGGTGGTGTGGCCCGCCCCGTTGAGGATGGTGTTGATGATGGTGAACAGGGAGAAGCAGACCATGCCGCCCGCGAGCACCTGCAGGGCCCCCCCGCCGACCCGGTACTTCTCGGGGTAGACCACCGCGATGACCGCGTCCGGGTTGGCCATGAACACCACCGCGACCCCGGCGGCGAAGATGAAAGAGAAGCGCAGGGTCTGGCGCACATAGGCCCGGGTGGCGTCGAGGTCGTCCTCGAAGGTGGAGCGAGAGATGAGCGGAAAGATGACGAACGCCACCGCCAGGATCGCCTGGTACGGGATGAACGCCAGCGACTGGGCGGTGCCGTAGTAGCCGGCATAGGCGGAGGCCAGGTCGGCCTGGCTCTGGCCCGTGGCCGCCACCTGCCCCAGGGAGCCGGCGAAGCGCTTGAGCAGGAACAGATCCACCCGCATGACCAGGTTGAGCGACAGGGTGTAGAGGAAGATGCGCACCATGAAGCGCCAGATGGGCGCCATGGCGAACTGCTTGCCGCCGGTGTTCATCGGCAGGCCGACCCAGAAGGCCGAGAAGGCCAGGATCAACGCCGCCGCGCCGACGAAGCCGCCCACGGCGCCGGTGACCCCGAAGCCCGCAGCGGCGCAGCCGAGGATGGCAGCCGCGCGCAGGGTTGCGAACCCGGCGTCCAGGGCCGCCTGGCGGCCGAACTGGCGCTGGCCGTTTAGGGATCCCACGAACACGGCGTAGAACGCGTAGCAGAACATGATACCGGCGGAGAGCCGGTACAGGGAGGTCAACCCGGGGTCCCGCTCCCACTCGGCGATCCACGGCGCGGCCGCGATGTAGCTGGCCGTGATGCCGCCCCCCAGCAGCAGCTGCACCTTGAGCGCCGCGCGCTTGACCGCCTCGGCCAGGCTGTCGTCCTGGGCCGTGAAGCGGCTCACCCCCTGGATGGTCCCGGTGACGATGACGTTGTCGATGACCGACACGAGGCCGATGACCAGCAGGTAGTTGCCCCACATCACCTCGCTGCCCAGCAACCGCGGCAGGGTGAAGTAGATGGCATACCCGGCGGCCATGAAATACAGCTTGGCCATCGCAATGAAGATGACTCCGCGCCCGGCGGTCACTGCAGCATCAGCCATGGGGCAGAGGGTGTAGTCTGAACGGCAGGGTTTGTCAAAACCCCGGTAGGATCAGCGCACCAGCGGGTTGTTGAACTCGAACGGCGCAAGCACCTTGACCCGCTCGCCCAGGCCGGTGGGGATCGGGCCGAAGGGGGCCGCTTTGCGGATGGCGGCCACCACCCGGCGGTCGAACCCGGGATAGCCCGAGCTCTTGGCGATGCGCACGTCGCTCACCTTGCCGTCGGCGCGGATGGTGAAGCGCACCAGCACGTCCCCCTGCACCATCTGCACCTCCAGGTGCTTCGGGAAGGCCCACAGCGGCTGGATCTTGCTGTGCACCCTGCGGAAGTAGCGCAGGTAACGGTGGTCCGGGTTGTTGAGCCAGATGGAGGGGCCCCGGTCCGCGCCCTCCGGGTCGCCGCGGCGGCCGGCCTTCGCCCCGGCGCCCTTGCCGGACGCGCGCCCCTGGCCCGACGACCGGGCGGTGTCCATCAGGTCGGGGAAGCGCTGCCGCGACGCCTGGTGGCGGATCCTGTCGTCGGCCAGGTCCAGGTCGATGCGGCGCGTGAGGGTGGTGGGCGGCGCCCGGTCCAGCTCCGGCCGGCGGAAGGCGTCCGCCGCCTGCCCGCGGCGCTCGCGTCGGGTGAACCGCTCGTCGCCCGGCGCGTTGGACAGGGCCTCATCCGATCGGGCGGAGGGGGGCAGGTCCGGGCCGCCCGGGGAGGCGGAGCGGGCGGTGAGGCGCTCGGCCTCCCGGCGCCAGCCGCGGGCGCGGGCCCGGGTGCGCCAGGGGCTCTTGCCCGCGCGGCCGCTGACCAGATGAGGCGACAGGGCCGGGTTGGGGGTCTGCCGGCGGTTGTCAGGAGAGACCGCCCGCCGGTCGGTGCGGATGCGGTTGGGGGTCTGCCGGGTCGGGTGGTTCATCGGCCTGAAGCGCAGGTCGTCCAGGTCCTCTCCCGCCAGGGGCGAGGAGCTGGGCCGGGGTCGGCCCTCGCCGGCCAGGGCGCCCGCGCTCTGTGCCGGGTCCTGCAGCGTGTCGGCGGCGTCGTCCCGCCTGGCCTCTCCGGGGTCCCCCAGCCGGGCCATCAACTCCGGTGAGTCAGGGGGCGCCGGCTCGCCGGGGGGCGCGAGCTCCTGCCGGGCGGGGCTCCACGACTCCAGCTCCACGGCGTGCACCGGGTCGGGCAGCGCGGGCAGCCCGGCGGGCGCCATGAACAGGTGGGTGAACAGGGCCGCCACGGCCAGGTGGACCAGCAGCGAGGCGGTCAGCCATCCGCCCCAGCGCGGCGCCCCTTGTGTATCGGTCCAGCGCATGAGCAATTAAATATTATACCAGTTTTGCATCATTTTGCTTCCAGCCAGGGTTTTGCGCCCTGTCCAATCTGGTACATTCTACGTCCACAACGTTCACGCTGCACCTTCATGGCACCGTCACCCCCGCAAAACCCCTCGGAGGAGCCCGCCTCCGCCCCAACCCTGCTGGACCGCCTGTTCCCGGTCCCGGTGGCCCACCCGGACATCATCCGGGCCGGCTGGTCCAACCGGAACAAGCTGCACAATTTCCTGCTGGTGCTCTATCACATGGCCCGCGTCCCGCTCCCCCTGTGCGCCGCGGCGGTGGCCGGGGTGATGGCGCTCTCCGCCCTGCCTCATGTCAACCTCACAGCCTCCGTGGCCATCCTCTGGGGGGCGGCCCTGGGCGACCTGGCGCTGCTGGTGCTGCTGCCCCGCCTGGGGATCTCCTTCGGCGCGCCCCAGGCGCCGCTGCTGCTCTACGGCGGCGGGCGCGCGGCGCTCGCGCTGCTGGTGGGGCTGCTCCCTCTCGGGCCCTGGCTCGAGCTGGTCACCCTTGGCGCGATCCAGGGCACCCTCACCCTGCTGTCGCTGTACGGCAGCCTGGTGGAGCCGTTCTGGCTCGAGCACACGCGCCTGAAGGTGGAGGTGGAGGGGCTCGGGGGGAAGCTCCGGGTGCTGGTGATCACCGACCTGCACATGGAGCGGCCCACCCGCCGCGAGGCCGCGGTGCTGGCCGCCGCGCGTCAGGGCGCGCCGGACGCCATCCTGTTGGTGGGGGACATGTTCAACCTCTCCCTGGTGGGCGAGCCGCGCAACATCGCCGACACCCGGGCCTTCCTCAAGGAGCTGTCAGCCCCCGCGGGGGTGTACTTCGTGCGGGGCACCGAGGATGTCGACCCGCCCGAGATCATCCACAAGCTGCTGGAGGGCCTGCCGATCCACCGGCTGGAGCGGCAGGTGGAGACCGTGCAGCGTGGCGCGGCGCGGCTGCACCTGGTGGGGATCCCGGCGGGCAGGGACCACGAGGCGCGCGAGGCCCTGCTGCGGGAGCTGCTCCCTGACGCCCCGCGGCCGGTGGCGGTGCTGCACCATCTGCCCGACCTGATCGAGGTGGCGGCGGAGCTGAGGGCGGACCTCTACCTGGCCGGGCACTGCCACGGCGGGCAGATCTGTATGCCGCTGCTGGGCCCGTTTTCCACCGGCTCCACCCTGGGGCGCCGGTACTACCGCGGGCACTACCAGCTGAGCCGGACCTGGGCCTATGTCTCCAGGGGGGTGGGGCTGGAGGGCCTGGGGGCGCCGCGGATGCGCTTCCTGGCGCGCCCGGAGCTGGTCTGGCTCGAGCTCGAGCCGCGTCAGGGCTGAATATCGGCGCCCTCCGGGCCGTGTAACCCAGGAGCGCAGGCGGTACAGCAGGATCCGGCGGGGCTGGACGCGCCCGCGATTTTCTGCATAACCTGTCGCGGTCATTTTTTAGGTTTCACATTGGCCATCCCATGACCCACAGGCCTGGAAGCATGATTCGCACCCGAATTGCAACGAGTTCACTATTTTTGGCGGCCCTGGCGGCCATGATCCCGCAGGGGGCCGAGGCCCAGGTGCCGCGCTTCGAGCGCACCCCCTACGCCGTCCTGTCCGGGCTCCGCTCTCTGGACCCCAACACCCGGCGCGGCGCGGCCTCCGGGCTGGTGAGGTTCCGCAGGACCGATCAGGCGTTCAAGGCGCTGTGGAAGTCGGTGCAGACTGATCCTGACGTGAGCGTGCGCCAGACCGCCGCGGTGACCCTGTCGAAGATGGGCGCCAAGGCCAAGGCGGTGCTGGCCCAGGTCGCGGTGTGCGATCCGGATCCGGCCACCCGCGACGGGCTCTCGGCCTACTCCCGCGAGGCGGGGGTCCGCTGCGACATCCTGGATCCGCCCATGGGCGACCTGGACCCGCTGCCCCGGGGCGACAAGAAGCTGGTGGCCTACCTGGCCCACCCCTACCCTGCCACCCGCAAGGCGGCCATGAAGTCGCTCAAGAAGAAGCGCAGCGCGGCGGGCTTCCAGGCCATGTGGAAGATGGCCAACAACGACCCGGTCTGGTCCCTGCGCGCCTACGCGTTGCGGGCCATCTGCACGGCCTACAACAAGAAGGCGCTGCCAGTGGTCAAGCACGCGCTGACCCAGGATCCCGACGCCCGGGTTCGCGCCGAGGGGCTGCGAAACCTGGGCACGATGAAGGTGCCCGGGGCGCCCAAGCTGATCAGCGCGTCAGCGCGGGTGGAGGTGATCCTCGAGGTGCAGATGGCCGCCATCAAGGCCCTGGCCAAGCGCAAGGACCGCAAGTCGCTCCGTGAGCTGGCAGGGCTCGCCCTGTCCCACAAGAGCGAGGACGCCCGGGCTGCGGCGCTGGACGCGCTGGGCAAGATCAAGGGCTACAAGAAGTACGCCAAGCAGATCATGAGCCAGGTGCTCAAGAGCGACAGCTCGGGCAAGGTGCGCGCCGCCGCGCTCAAGGGCCTCTCCACCGACTCGGGGGACGAGGCGTGCAAGGCGCGGGCGGCCCGCGTGGGCGACCCGCACCCTGACGTTCGGGCCGCGCTGGTATCGCAGCTGGCGCGCTGCAACGCCGCCATCGCGCGCCCTGCGCTGGAGCGCGTGGTGCGCCAGGACGAGGTGCCCAAGGTGCGCATGGAGGCGGCCAAGGTGCTGGTCAAGCTCGGCACGAGCGAGAGCCTCGACTCCCTCTCCTCGGTCCTCTCGAACGACTCCGACACCGGCGTGCGGCGGGTCTGCTTCAACGCCATCATGCGCCTGTCGCCGGAGCTGAAGCACGGGCCGCTCACCGACGTGATCAAGAGCGATGACGACGTGGCGATGCGCCGCTCGGCCGTGCACGCCCTGTCCAAGCTGGCTTCGGCCATGGCGGTGCCCGGGCTGGTCTACGCCCTGGCGCGGGACAGGGACCAGGAGGTGCGGCTGGAGGCGGCCAAGGCCCTGGGGGGCTACGCCGCCGCGGTGGCCTACACGGTGCGGTCCTGGGGGTCAATGGCGGACGCCGCGCCGGGGGTGCGCAAGATGGCCGCGGGCGGCGCCGCCCGGAGCCCCGCGCAGAAGGCGTGGGTCAACGCGCTGCTGCCCCAGACCATCGACCCGTCCCCCTCGGTGCGACTCAAGGCGGTGCGCCAGCTGTGCCAGCTCAAGGTGCCCAAGACCTTTCGCGCGCTGGTGCGCGCCCTGTGGGTGGACGAGAGCAGCGCGGTGAGCGTGGCCGTGGCCCGCGGCTTCGCCGACATCGACCACCCGCTGGTGGACGTGGGGCTCTCGGTTGCCCACGCCACATCCTCGGAGGCCGGGCTGCGCCGGGCGGTGGAGCAGACCATGCAGCGTCGGGTGGCGCGGCTCAACGCGGTGATGTCCCGCACCAAGGCGGATAACCCGCGGGTTCGGCAGAGCGCCATCGAGGCGCTCTACCCGTCGCCATTCAAGCGGGTGCGCGAGGCGCTGGAGCGGCTGCTGGAAGACGACCCGGACGGCGACGTGCGCGTGCGCGCGGCCACGGCGCTTTACATGTACAGCGACAAGCGGGCGCTCAAGAAGCTGCTGGACGTGGGCCGCAAGGAGACCGAGTCGAAGGTCCGCTCGGCCATGGTCCAGCGCTACAACGCCCTGCGCGGCAGCTGGATGAAGGCGCGCCGGGCCATGGACCTCAACCGCATGATCTCGGATCTGCGCTCCGGTAACCGGAACAAGAAGATCCGCGCTGCCTACTCCCTGGCGCCCATGAAGAACCGCCAGGCCTACACGCCGCTGAAGCAGGCCACCAAGAGCAAGGACGGCGAGCTCCGCTTCGCGGCGATCTACGCCCTGACGGTGTTCGGCGATCTGAGCATCCTGGCCCAGGCGTCCAAGGCGGAGAAGGACAAGGTGATCGGCCAGCGGCTGTTGGCGCTCAAGATGCTGAAGGAGGCAGGCCCGGATAAGATCATCGCGGCCATCTCCTCGGAAAACCCCGGCGACGTGCTGCTCGGTGTGCAGGCGGCCGCCATCAAGCCGGACAACCAGTATGTGCACTGGCTGGTGCGGGTGGCGCTGTCGAACCTGAACAAGTTCCACCGCCTCGCGGCGGTGCGCACGCTGGTGCTCTTCGACCACCCCCTGGCCCAGTGGGCCATCCGCGTGGCGGCGGGGCATGACGCCTCCAAGAAGGCGCGCAGCAGGATGTGGCAGTGGGCAGTGTGGGCCGACGGGCGGAGCGGCTAGCGCGCGGGCCGGGGCGCTCTCTTCGAGGCGGGGTTCAGAGCTCCAGGTGCAGGCCGGGCCAGGCGGCGTAGAACGCCACGCACTTCTGCAGCTGGTCGATGCTGTTGTACTCGTTCGGCGCGTGGGCGTGGCGCTCCTCACCCGGCCCGAAGCCGAAGCAGGGGATGCCGTGCATGCCCATGATGGCCACGCCGTTGGTTGAGAAGACCCACTTGGAGACCGGCGCTTCGCCGCCCCAGAGCGCCTCGTAGGTGGCCCGGGCTCCGGCCAGCAGCGGGGCGTCCTCCTCCAGCAGCCAGGTGGGGTAGTACTTCTCCGTCGGGTAGACCTTGCCGGTGTAGGCCGCGCGCTCGTAGGTGTAGAGGCTGACCTCGGCCTCGTCGCCGCCGGGGAGCTCGCGGATCTGCTGCAGGGCGAGCTCCTTGTCCTCACCCACGGTGAGCCGGCGGTCCAGGCTCATGCCGCACCCGTCGGCCACCGCGCATTGCGAGGGCGAGCGGGACCAGATGCCGGAGAGCACGATGGTGCCCTTGCCGAGGAAGTCGTGGGGCGCCAGGCGCTCGTTCAGCTCCTCGACCCCCCTGATGATGGGCTGCATCTTGTAGATGGCGTTGACCCCGCGGTGGGGGGCCGAGCCGTGGGCAGACAGGCCGGTGGTCTCCACCTTGATCTCCATGCGCCCGCGCTGGCCGCGGTTGATGCGGCAGTCGGTGGGCTCGGTGATGACCACCGCCTCGGGCACGATGCCCTCCTCCTTGATCAGGTGCTGCCAGCACAGGCCGTCGCAGTCCTCCTCCATCACCGTGCCGGTGACGTACAGGGTGTAGTCGCCCAGCAGCCCGAGGTCGCGGATCACCTTGGCGCCGTACACCGCGGCGGCCACCCCGCCCTTCTGGTCCGTGCTGCCCCGGCCGTGCACCTTACCGTCCTCGATGTCTCCGCTGTACGGGTCCTTGTCCCACGCCTCGGGATCGCCCACGTCCACCGTGTCGATATGGCCGTCCAGGCAGAGGACCCGCGGGCCGTCGCCCATGCGCCCCACCACGCTGCCGAGGCCGTCGTAGCGGACCTCGTCGAAGCCCACGGCCTCCATCTCAGCGCCGATGCGCTCCGCGACGGCCTGCTCCTCGGCGCTGAGGCTCGGGATCTTGACGATGTCGCTCAGGAAGCGGGCCACCGCGTCCCGCTCGGCGCGGGCGGCCTCCTTGATCCTGTTCATCTGCTGTTCGAGGCTCATGTTTCAACTCCTTGGCGCTGGGGCCCTGCTGGCCTGTCCGTGCTATGTTACGCCCTCGGGGGCGTCAGAATGACTGGATCGCGTATACCACTGCTCGTGCTCTTTGCCGCGCTCACCGGTTGTCCGGCGGGCGGCGTCCGGAGTGTACCTCAACCCACAACGCAGAAGGCAACAATGACCGACAGAGCGCCTCCGCCGACGACCCGGCGGGAGGAGATCAGTGAGACCCTGCACGGGGTGCAGGTGGCCGATCCGTATCGCTGGCTGGAGGACGTGAAGGCCGCGGAGGTGAAGCGGTGGATGCTGGACCAGAACGCGCACACGCGCCGCCAGCTCGACCGCCTGCCCGGCCGCGAGCGCCTTCGCGCGCGGCTCCGGGAGTTGAGCTACATCGACTTCGAGACGGCGCCCCTGCGGCGAGGAAAGAACTACTTCTATTCCAGGCTGCACAAGGACAAGGAGAAGCGGGTCTACTACTGGCGGCGCGGCGAGCAGGGCGCGGAGCGGGTGCTCATCGATCCGAACAAGCTGTCTGATGACGGCACCGTGTCGGTCAAGGGCGTCTACCCGAGCTGGGACGGTGAGCTTGTCGCCTACAAGCTGAGCGAGAACAACGCCGACGCCGCCACCCTGTACTTGATGACCGTGGCCACCGGAGAGATCAGCAAGGTGGATGTCATCCGGGGGGCCAAATACGCGGCGCCATCATGGACACCGTCGGGTGACGGGTTTTACTACACGCGGCTGCCCGTGGACCCAAAGATCCCCATCTCCGACCTGCCAGGGCACGCCGCAGTGTACTTTCACAAGCTCGGGCAGGACCCGGGTGGGGACCGCCTGGTGCATGAGAAGACCGGCGACCCGACCATGTTCATCAGCGTCCACCTGGCCCGGGAGGGGCGCTTCCTCTTCCTCTACAAGCACCATGGCTGGACCAGTACGGATATCTACTACTGTGATCTAAAGGGCACCCACCCCGGCGCTACTCAGGAGAAGTTCTTGCCCCTCAGAGTGGATCAGAAGGCGCTCTACTCTGTATTCGCCTGGCAGGATCAGATCTACCTGCATACCAACGAGGGCGCCCCTCGATACCGCCTGTTCCGCGTCACCCCGGGCCAGTACGAGAGGAGCAAGTGGTCCGAGATCATTGAACAAGACAAGGAGGCGGTACTCAACGGCGCGTCCGTCAGGGGCGGGCGGCTCGCGCTCGATTATCTCGAGCGGGCGTCCGGCAAGCTGGTGATAGCGGATCTTGAGGGGAAGAAGATCGCGGATATCCAGTTGCCGGAAATCGGCTCTGTATCGAACCTGTCCGGCAACCCGCAGGACGACACGGCTTATTACAGCTTCACGTCCTTCCTGCGGCCGACGACCATCTACAAGCTCTCCATAAATTCGTTGAAGAGCGAGGTCCACTTCAAGCCGGACATTCCCATCGAAGCGGCGCCGTATATTTCCGAGCAGGTGATGTACAAATCGAAAGATGGAACGCCGGTCTCGATGTTCATCGTGCGGCCGCGATGGGCAAAGAAGGGCGAGGCCACACCCTACATGCTGACCGGCTACGGCGGCTTCAACATCAGCTTGACGCCGCAGTTCAGGGGATCTCGGTTCGTCTGGCTAGAGCAGGGTGGCGCCCTGGCCATCCCCAATCTGCGAGGCGGGGGCGAGTACGGCGAGTCATGGCACCGCGACGGCATGCGCGACAAAAAGCAAAACGTATTTGACGACTTCATCGCCGCCGCGGAGTACCTGATCCGTGAGAAATACACTTCTGCCCGGAAGCTTGCCATCTCGGGCGGATCCAACGGCGGGCTGCTGGTGGGGGCAGCCATGACCCAGCGCCCCGAGCTGTTCCGGGCGGTCAACTGTGCAGTGCCTTTGCTGGACATGGTGCGATATCACCGCTTCGGCTCTGGCAAGACCTGGATCTCGGAGTACGGATCAGCAGATGATCCCGAACAGTTCAAGGTGCTATACGCATACTCCCCCTACCACCATGTCCAGCAGAGCACGGCCTATCCGGCCATGATCATGATGTCTGCCGACAGCGACGACAGAGTAGATCCCATGCACGCCCGCAAATTCACCGCGGCGATCCAGCACGCCACCACGAGCAAACACCCCGTACTTTTTCGTCTGGAGACCAACGCCGGCCACGGTGGCGGCGACATGGTGAAAAAGCAGGTGGAAGCGGCAGCGGATGTGTACTCATTCCTGATGAACGAGCTGGGCATGACGCCCGGGGCCAATGCAAGATCGCCAGAACGCCCCAAGGCCAGCGCGCCAGAATGAGAACCTGACCCGGCTCGCCACCCTCTCCATCTCACCTCGAAATAAATGTCAAGTGACGGGGTCTGACCCCCCTACTTGACATTTTATCCAGCGAAACACAGCGGAAAATAAAAATGTCAAGTGATGGGGTCTGACCCCCCTACTTGACATTTTATCCCATCGGAAGTGCACGGGAATCGACCTTTTTTGAACAATTGCACCCGGCATCATCGGGTGCAATTGTTCAAAAATGGCGATGGTCGGTGCGCGTGCGAAGCGATGCGAAACGGCACAGACCGTCCGGATTGGCACGGTGCGTTCGGAAGTGCACGGGAATCGAACCCGCCGAGCGATGCCTCTCAACATGCCCCACTGGGTTTGAAGCCCAGGGCCGTCACCAGACCAGCAGGCACTTCCACGGTTTACCCTCGGATGGCGGAGGGCATCTCTCCGCCGGGTCGAACCGTCGTTAGATTATCCTGGAGAGGGTCCTTGTCAAGCCATTGTTCGTCCTGGAATTCCATGGACATTACATAATTTACTATACGGTTTATACATTTTGCTTATTGATGTTTTGTCTAATTGCGTTATAGATACTGTTCTTATTGGCAGGGGGAAAAACGAATCACTGCTATGAGGAGCTAAAAATGGCTGATCACAACTCCACCGCGAAGCAAATTGCTGCTGAGGTCGGATGCTCCGTGGCCACGGTCAACAACAAGGCCAAGGTCATCGGCATCAAACTCAAGGGCCGTTCCCCCGAGGACCATGGACGTCTAATGGAGGCGCTGAAGTCCGTCAAGCCGCGCAAGCGCAAAGCCGCGACCAAGAAGAAGGCCACCCGCAAGAAGAAGGCCGCTGCGCCCTCCTTTGCCGGTGATGTCGCCAGCTTCCTGACCCAGGGCAAGTCCTTTATCCCCGAGCTCCGCAAGCGTATCGCGGCGCTGGACAAGGAGAAGACCGAGCTGGAAGGGATCCTCGAGAAGCTGCTCACGCTCTACCCCGAGAAACGCAAGTAAGAATCAACCGTGTGCGGATAGATACTCCGCCCCCCTCCCCTCTTACACCCTCACCCCTTCCGTACGAACCTCAACGCCGGCCCCACGAAGGGCGCCACGCTGACGGCGAGGAACGCCGCCGCTGCGACGCCGATGGCGCCGTGCAGGCTCATCACGCCGCACGGGGTGCTCGCCGCCGGTACAGTCAGCGCCAGGCTCGTCACCACCAGGCCCGCAGCAGCCCCGAGCGCGGCCACACCCCAGAACCGCATGCGGATCAGGCCGTAGAAGCCGAGCCCGGCCAGAGCGAGCGCCGCCAGCGGGACCATTGACCCCTGACGGGGCGCCAGGGTGAACATGATCAGCGTCGGCAAACTGGTGGCCGCGCTGCCTACTGCCCGCTTCAGCCGCTCCACGCCGTGATCGTCCATGCCGTAACGCTCACGCCACGCGGTCTGGTTCTCGTACAGATCCGCCATGGCCTCGCCCACCAGCGGCAAGTAGATGATCAGGTGCATGGCGCCCCAGATCAGGATCCCGGGGTCGAGGCCGAGCTTCACGATGCCGATGGCCGCCATGGTGATGCCGCTGAGCCCGACCCCCATGGCGAACCAGCGGGCCCAGAACCAGCGCGCGGCCAGGGCGAAGAAGCCCGCCCCGTATACCAGCGCCAGGGCGAGGAAGCAGCTGAACCACGCCCCGCCCAGGTTGATGGCGCCCAGGGCGAAGATGGTGGTGTAGAAGCCGAGCCCCACCAGCGCAAGCGCCCGGCGCTCCCTGACATATCGTTCGAGTTGTTCGAACATCATCTCCCCTCCGCGCGGTCCAGCTCCACCACCTCGGTCTCGATGGCGCCCTCCAGGTCCTCGTCCTTGTCCTTCTCCTCGGCGTCCCCTGCAGGCTCCGTCCCCGCGGCCTGCTGCACCCCCTTCTTCACCGCCTCGTATACGTCGGCTCCAATCTTCAACCCGACCCCGGCCAACACCGCGCCCACAAGCGTCTTGACGAACCAGTTCATGTCATTCCTCCCGCGGCTATCTGCATTATCATACGCCGACACCCGCCCCGACGCCCCCCCCGGCTCAGGTAACTCGCCCACCACCCCGCCTTGGGATACAGTACTGGGACCACCACCACCCTCGAGCCCGAGATGCGCGTCTGTCCCCAATGCAACCGCCTGTACGGTCCGAAACAGGAGCGGTGCACCGAGGACGGCGCGGCCACCGAGGACCATGTAAAGGTGCTGCTCGGGAAATCCCTCGGCCCCTACCAGGTCGACAAGGTCATCGGCGAGGGCGGCATGGGGGTGGTCTACCTCGGCGAGCACCCTACCATCGCCCGCAAGGTGGCGCTCAAGGTGTTGCGGCCCGAGCTGAGCCTCCGCGATTCGCTGGTGGAGCGGTTCATCCGCGAGGCGCGCGCGGTCAACACCATCGGGCACGACAACATTGTCAACATCTACGACTTCGGCAAGACCCCCTTCGGCAGCTTCTACATCGTCATGGAGCACCTCGAGGGCCAGGATCTGCGCACCTTGCTGGAGGTGGAGGGACCCCAGCCGCTGAATCGGGCGCGCACCGTGCTGCGCTGCATCGGCGCCGCGCTGGCCGCGGCCCACGCCAAGGGGTTCATCCACCGGGACGTCAAGCCTGAGAACATCATGCTCACCCGGCTCCTGGGCAAGGAGCACGCCAAGCTGCTCGACTTCGGCATCGTCAAGCTGCTCACCGACCAGTCGGCCTTCGAGACCCTCACCGGCGGCGCCCCCCTCGGCACCCCTCAGTACATGAGCCCGGAGCAGTTCGAGCAGGGCGACATCGACAACCGCGCGGACATCTTCTCCATGGCGGCGGTGATCTATGAGCTGATCACGGGCGAGCTCGCCTACCCCGGCAAGGGGCCGGTGGAGGTGCGCAAGATGCAGAAGGAGCGCACGCCCACCGCGCCGAGCCTGCTGAGGGAGGATATCTACATCTCACGGCGGCTGGACGCGGCCCTGCTCTGGGCGCTCTCGCCCCAGCCGGACAACCGGTGCAGCCGCATGGTGGACCTGATTACGGCCTTCGAGGAGGGCTACCAGGAGAGCCAGGCTGGCCCGCCGCCCGACCTGCAATCTTTCGACGACAAGACCGACATCACCGCCGCTCACTACCCTGCCCGATCCGGGCGCTCCCGGCTGTTGCTCGGCGTGGGGCTGCTGGTGCTGGCATGCGCAATCGGGGCGGCGCTCTTTCTGTTGCTGACCGGCAGCGATGGCGTCGGTCCTGCGCGGCCTCCGTCGTCCGATCCGCGCAAGGCCGCTGCCGATATGGCCCACGTGGCCGCCGCGGACGCCACTCCCGAGCAGCCCGCCAGGCCAGCGGATCCTGCGGCCCTCGCCCGGGAGCTGGTGAGCGATGCGCTGAAAGCGACCGAGGCGAGCCGGCGCGTGGCGGCCATCAAGCTCATCGGCGCCGTGGGGGTGCCGCTCATGGTGCCGCAGCTGGAGGCCGCCCTGACCGACCCCGATCCGGGGGTGCGCCGCGCCGCCGCCCTGGCGCTGGGCGCGGCCGGGGCGTCGGAGGTGATCCCCGCCCTTCGCAAGGCCCTGGCGTCGAGCGTGGGGTACGCGGCAGTGGACGTGGCCCAGGCCCTGGCTCAGCTGGGCGACAGGACGGGCCGGCAGCGGCTCACCCGGGAGCTCAAGCAGGCTCGAGATGATTTCCGCCGCAAGTACGCGCTGCACGCCCTGGGGCGCGTCAAGGACCCCGCCGCCCGGGGGTGGTGGAAGCTGCTCAGAGGGCAGCGGCTGATCAACCCCACGCTGCGCATCACCGCCCTGGGGTACCTGGCCGCCGCCGGCGAGTCCCGGGCGCGCAAGGAGCTCGAGGAGGCCGCCCGGACAGGGGACTGGAGCGCGCGGATTCAGGCCAGCGCCGCCCTGTGGCCCGCCAATCAAGCCCTCGCGCGCAAGGTCCTCACCGAGGCCACTGCCAGCGCGCCTCCCAAGATTCAGGCCAAGGCTGCCGCCGAACTTGCCCGATTTGGTGTTTTGGACGCGGGCAAGACTCTGTTAGAATTTCTCGATAATTCTCGGGTGAAGCTCGGCCCGGCGCAGCGGTCGGCTTGTATTGTGGCCCTCGGGAGAATCCCGGGTGATGACGCAATCAAGCAGGCGCTGGCCGGTGTCCTGACAGACCCGGACGACGGCGTGGCCCTGGCCGCGGCGGTGGCCCACATGGGCCTGATGCGGCGGCAGGAATGATATAGGCGTAGACTCGCGTGACAGATCCCCTCATCGGCGCCCAGCTGGGCCACTTTCAGATCGAAGAGCTCATCGCCGAGGGGGGCATGGGTCTCATCTACCGCGCCAGGCACAACATCATCGGCAAGCTGGCCGCGATCAAGGTCCTGTCGGAGAAGTACTCCAGCGACAAGAACATGATCAAGCGGCTCCACCGCGAGGCGCGCGCGGTCAACAGGATCGCGCACCCCAACATCATCGACATCTTCGACTTCGGCCAGACCCCTGACGGTCGCGAGTACTTCGTCATGGAGTATGTGCCGGGCAAGAACCTGGCCGAGATCCTGATGGACCGCGGCCGCCTGGAGTGGTCCTGGATCGCGCCGGTCCTGACCCAGACCCTGGACGCGCTGGCCGCCATCCATGAGCTGGGCTTCATCCACCGCGACATCAAACCCGAGAACTTGCTCGTCATCGAGCGCGAGGGGGGGCGGAACTGGGTCAAGCTGCTCGACTTCGGCATCACGCGCTCCACTGGCCTCGGCCCCGACGCAGAGCGGCTCACCAGCGCAGGCTCGGTCATGGGCACGCCGGAGTACGTGGCCCCAGAGCAGGTCCGCGGGAAAGAGGTGGACGGGCGGGTGGACCTGTACGCGGTGGGGGTGATGCTGTTCGAGATGGTCATGGGAGAGCGACCGTTCGAGCATGAAGAGATCATCAGCCTGCTCATGAGCCACCTGCGGGATCCGATCCCGCCCATGGACCACATCCCGCCCCACCTCGGGGTCCCTGAGCAGGTCCCGGACGTGGTGCGGCGAGCCATGGCCAAGGACCCGGCGGAGCGCTTCCCCACGGCGCTGGAGTTCGCCATGGCCCTGGACCTGGAGCTGTCCACGGGCATCGACTCCGGCAGCCACCCTCCCCTGAGCGAGGAGGCGCGGGAGGAGATCCGCCAGCGCATGGAGGCGGTCCCCGCCTCGCCCATCGCGGCCACCGAGCCCGGCGCGGGGGTGCCGCCTCCGCCGGCGGCGCCCGTCGCAATCGCCGCCACTGCCGCTCCCCAGGCGCAGGCGGCGCCCACCACCGTCGACCTCATGCCCGAGCGTCCGCGGGTGGCGCGGGGCGGCGCGGGCCGGCTGGCGCTCTACTTGATCCCCATCGTCATGTTGGTGCTGTCCGGCGGCGCCATCGCGGCGTACCTGATGAAGGGCCGCGGGGGCCCGGACGGCGACAACCAGCGACCCATCGCAGTAAAGCCGCCGACCACCGACCAGACCGGAGCCGACGGCGGCGGGGAGAAAGGCGAACCGGGCGCCATGGACCTGCCCGCCCTGTACGACCGGGTTCGCAAGGTGCTGCGCCAGGGGACCAACGAGTCGGTGCCGCCGGTGCGCCGCATCTCGGCCAGGGGGCTCGGGGAGCTGCGGGACCGGGAGGCGTTGCCGGTGCTCACCTCGCTGCTGCTGAGCGATCCCGAGCGGCCCGTGCAGGCCGCCTCCGCCCTGGCCATCGCCAAGCTCGGCCCCAGCGAGCAGGCGGTGGAGGCGCTGCGCAAGGCGCGGGGCCGGAGCGACGAGGTCACCGCCGTCTGGATGGACGAGGCGCTGATGCAGCTCGACCGGCCCGAGGGCAGAGCGGCGCTGGTCAAGTCCCTCGGCTCCAGGAACAAGGACGTGCGGTTCCAGGCCGCCATGGCCCTGGGTGAGGCGGGCGATTCGGCGGCCCTCAAGCCGCTGCAGGCGGTGGCCGGTGAGGCGGCGACGCTCGGGACCCAGACCGTCATGGCGCTGCTCGGCACCCTCGCGCGGCTGGGCCACGAGGCCTCCCTCGCCTCCCTGCGCAAGGCCGCCGTCAGCCAGGATCAGGTGGCGAAGCTGGGCGCCGCGGAGGCGCTGGCGCGGCTCGGGGACGAGGTGGCCATCACCACCCTGGGCGCGATCGTGAAGGGCGGCCAGGGCACCAACCGCCTGGTGGCGGCCAAGGTCCTGGCGGGCCTCGGCGACTACCGCGGCCTCGGCCCCATGACCGAGGCGGTCAAGGCTGGCGACGAGATGCTCCGGCGCATGGGCGCCGAGGCGCTGGGCAGCGTCAGCGACATGTCAGCCCTGCGCCCCCTGCAGGCCGCGCTGGACGACAAGTCGTGGCTGGTGCGGTCCACGGCCGCCGAGTCCCTGGCGCGCATCCTGTCCCAGATGCCCACCGCCCGCATCAAGCGGAGCCAGGACTGGCTGCGAACCGCCCTGGCCAACCGCGACTGGTCCGTGCGCTACACCGCCGCGGGCATCTCCTCGGAGATGGACCCCGAGCTCGCGGTGAGCCTGCTCGGGTGGGCGCTCAAGGACGAGGACCCGCGCGTGCGCCGCCAGGCGGTGGCCAGCCTGGGGCGCCTCCGCTCTCGCAAGGCGGTGGCCCTACTGACCCACGCCCTGTCTGACGACGACCCGAAGGTGCGTAAGGGCGCCGCCAGCGCCCTCGGCGGCGCCGGGGACAAGGCCGCGGCCGATGCCCTGTTCGCCGCGGTGCAGGACAGCTCGCCCGGCGTCGGCATCAGCGCGGCGGGCGCCCTGGCCCGGCTCGGGCACGACACCTACGTCGAGGACCTCAAGAAGGCTGCCCGGTTGAAGGACCCGAAGCTGCGCCGGGACGCCATCGAAGCCCTCGGCCGCTGGGAGTCCCCGCGCGCCGAGCCGCTGCTGCGCGAGGGCCTGAAGGACCGGGACGCCGGCGTACGGCTCGAGGCCGCCCTGCAGCTGGCCGCCCGGGACAAGAAGTCTCCCGAGGCGGTGGACGCCCTGGAGAAGTCCATGGACCGGCCTGGCGACGACGGCAAGCGCGCCCTGGCCGCCCTGAGCAAGCTCGGTATCAGCACCACCGCGACGGTGAAGAAGCTGGCCGCCTCCCGCAACACAGCGGCCCGGATCAAGGCCATGGAGTCCACGCCCCAGCTCCCCACTGCCGACGCCCTGGCCCTGCTGCGCGCCGGCGCCAAGGATCGCAAGCCGCGGGTGCGCCTGGCAGCCGCCGGCGCCCTGGCGAAGCTCTCGGCGAAGCAGAAAGGCGCGGCGCCGCTGCTGCGCATCCTGGCCGCCGACCAGGACGACGGGGTGCGCACCCGCGCCAACCTCGCCCTGGCAAAGCTCGGCAAGGCAGCCGGGCAGCTCGACATGGGCAAGGTCAAGCCGGTCAAGGCCGCGCCGCTGCCCGAGCGCGCCGCGCCCGAGCAGGCCGACGCCAAGAAGGGCGCGAACCCGCGCAAGTACCGACCTGCGGCCTTCCTCGAGGACACGAGCCAGGCCCGCCAGTTCAAGTACCACTTCACCCGGGCAGCGGTGGCTGCCAGCACGGGCAACTACGCCCGGGCGCTGTCGCACCTGAAAAAAGCGCAGCGCCACAGCAAGCAGAACACGGTGGTGTTCGAGATGGCCGTGGTGCACCTGAAGATGGCCATCAAGAAGCGCGGGTCGGCGCCGGACCAGGCCCGCAAGCACCTGCTGCTGGCCAAGCGCTACTTCCAGCACTTCCTCCGCAAGGCCCCAACAAGCAAGCAGGCCCCGAAGGCCAAGACCGGCTTGCGTGAGGTCGAACAACTTCTCAAGAGGACCCCATGAACCGCTCCTCCACGGTCACCTCAATCCTCGTGGCAGCCACCCTGACGCTGGCCTGGACTCCCCAGACAGCGTGGGCTCAGGACGCCGCGGCGCCCGATCCCAAGGCGCTGCTCAAGCAGGGGAACAAGCTCTTTCAGGAGGGGGACTATCCGGCGGCCTACGAGCAGTTCAAGGCCGGCTACGACATCAAGCCAGATCCAGTGTTCACCCGCAGCATGGCCTACAGCCTGCTCAAGATGCTGCAGCATCAGAAGGCGAAGGAGCTGCTGCTCGGCTACCTGAAGAAGTGGCCCCGGGCCAGGGACCGGAAGAAGATCAAGGAGATCATCACAGGCCTCGACGTGGTGCTCCAGACAAGGGTGGAGATCACCTCCAACCCGCCGGGGGCGGACATCTACATCGACACCGAGGCCGGCGGCAAGGTCGGGGTCACGCCGTACAAGGGCACCATCGAGCCTGGCGCGCACATGGTGATCCTCAAGTCCAGGGGCTTCCGCACCACGTCCAAGGACTTCAAGGTCGACCCCAAGCAGAAGGTGGCCGTGGCGGTGCCGCTGGAGGTCCCGGTGAAGGTCACCTCCGACCCGGCCGGCGCAGAGGTGCGCGTGGGCAGCCCCGACGGCCCGGTGCTGGGCAAGACCCCGGTGGAGGTGGGCCTGGCGCCGGGCAAGCGCGCCGTCTACCTCACCCTGAGCGGCCACAAGACCGTCAAGCGCACGCTGAATGTGGCGCCGAACAAGGGGGTGGCCGTGGCCGCCCGCATGCTGCTCGGGTTCAGGGTCGCCAGCGTCCCTGCCGGCGCCCGGGTGACCCTGGACGGCAAGCGGATCAAGGGCGTGACCCCGCTGGACGTGGGGGCGGCGCAGGGGTCCCACAAAGTGACGGTGAGCCTCGGGACCTTCAAGCCAGTGGTGCGCACTGTCAACCTGCGGCCCGGCCAGAGCGCCGACGTCAAGGTGGTGTTCCAGGGCGGCCTGCTCAGCATGCGGACCGGGGTGGCCGGGGCCAGGGTGAACATCGGCGCGCTGAAGCTGGGCGAGACCCCGCTCGAGCGCGCCGTGGTGCCAAGGGGCGCCCAGGAGGTGTCTGTCAGCCACCCTGATCGGCGTGACTTCGAGGAGTCCCTCTCCTTCAACAACGGCGAGGTGCTCAACGCCGACCTCGAGATGGGGCGGCCCCTGTGGCCGGTGTGGACGGCGGGCGGCCTGACCCTGGCCGGCATCGTGGCCGGCACCGTCACGGGGCTCCTGTCACGGCAAAAAGTCGCGGAGGCCAACGAATCCTCGCCGAACCTGTGCCAGTCCAGCGGCGAGCCTTACCCCAACGTCTCCTCCTCGGAGTGCGGCTGGGGCCTGCACCACGCCTCCACGGCGTCCTTCATCACCGCGGGCGTGGCCGCTGGCGTCGGGCTGGTGTACTACCTGGTCTGGGGGCGCCCGTCCCTCAAGGTGAAGCGGGCCAAGCTCGCCGCAGCCAGGTAAGCTCCAGCCGCCGTATACTTGTCCATGAAAGGAGGTATCTCATGCCCATGAACCGGGTCATGGTGGGGCTGGTGCTGCTGGCCGCAGGCTGCGGCGGCCGCTCGGGCGCCCTGCCCCACTCCGGCGGCGGCGCAGACGGCGCCCCGGCCGCGGACCTGATCAGCCCTCCGCCTGACGGCAGCGGCGGGCCGGATCTGCTGCCCGCCAGGGTCCAGGGGCTGATCTATCAGGTGGAGCTGCGCACGCCCCAGGGGGCCCAGCAGGGCGCCGCCTATGTCTTCTTCACGCCGTCGCCCATGCCGTTCTTTTCGCCCCTCAAGGCAGCGGGCAAGGGCTGCAACCTGTACCCCGACGAGGAGGTCGGGGACGCGCAATTCTCGGCGGGCAAGGTGACCTTCTCCGGCGGGCCGTACAGCTTCAGCCTCTCGCCAGACAAGCCGCTGAAGAAGGACAGCTGGCTCTACCCGGGCATCCTGTTCGACGAGCTCTTCAGCGGCAAGACCCGGCTGTCGGTCAGCGCCGCGGGCGACGACCTGACGGCGTTCTCCGGCAAGCTCCAGGGCGTGGACGACCTGAAGGCGACCCTGCCCGTGGGCACCTTCCTCAGCCGCGCCAAGGCGGCGCAGCTCTCCTTCCCCAAGTTCGACGGCATGATCTGGGTCACCCTGCACGGCCTCGTCGCTGGCAAGAGCCAGGGCAACGTCCGCTGCAGCTTCCCCGGTCAGGCGGGCCAGGCCACCGTGCCAGCCGAGGCGCTGTCGGCCCTGCCCGGCGGCGCCACCCGGGCCGTGCTGGCCGTGGGCCAGGTGCGCGAGGCGCTGGTGAAACCAGACGCGCGCCTCACGGTCCACCTGGTGGCCGCCAACCTGCTGCAAAAGACCTACTACCTCCAGTAGCCCATTGGCTGTAGCCTGAAGCCTGTACCCTGAAGTCTGAGCCTGAAGTCCGACGCCTGATAATGACCGCCAAACGAGAGAGGCTGCTGCTGGGCCTGATCCTGCTCTTCGCCATCGGGTGGGATCTGTGGGCCATCGCGGCGGACCAGCGCTGGACCACCTCGGACAACCACATCCACCGGGCCCTGGATCTGCTCTTCACGGAGCCAGCCCGGTGGCCTGGCTTCCTGGCCAACCAGGCGCCCAAGGGGCCGGTCCTGCCGCTGCTGGTGGCGCCCCTGTTGAAGGTCACCGGCGCGGACTTCTTCGGCGGCCGGCTGCTGTCGGTGATCTGCCACGCCGTGCTGATGCTGCTGGCCTACCGCATGGCCGGCAGGCTGCTCCCGGGCCGCCAGGGCGCTGGCCTCTGGGCGGCGCTGCTCTGCGCTGCCACGCCGATGATCTTCGGCTGGTGCCGGCTGGAGTACGGCGAGCCGGTGCTGGCGTGCCTGCTGCTCATCGCCCTCGGGCTGCTGGCCACGCCGCTGGAGACCGTGGGCCGCGCCGTGGCCCTGGGCCTGCTGGTGGCCGCCGGGCTGCTCACCAAGCCGGGCTTCGCGGTCTACCTGCTCTTCCCCGCCCTGTGGGCCCTGCCCCGCCAGGTCACGTCACCGCGGCGGGCCCTGTGCACCTTGCTCGCCATGGCCGTGGCGGCCGGGCCCGTGGTCCCCTGGGTGCTGCGAAACTGGCACTCCATCAAGGTGAACTACGCCATGAGCGGCGGCGCCGGGACGGACAACTCACCCCTGATGAAGCTGGAGATGGTGCTGACCATGCCGGGCGCCGCGCCGCTGCTGCTGGCCGCGGTGGTCTCCATGGTGCTGCTGTGGCGGGGGGGCCTGCTGGACCGGTGGATGCTCGGCTACCTCGCGGGCGCGGTGCTGGCGCCGGTGGTGATGTTCATCGTCTGGTTCCACCTCTGGTCCCGCTACCTGATGCCAGCCCTGGTGGTGGCTGCGGCCGTCTCCGGGCCAGGCATCGCCCTGCTGCTGGGGCGCCTGGGGCCACGCGGCCGGAAGCTGGGCGCGGCCGTGACCGCGGCCGCCCTCGTCGCGTCGGTGCTCTGGTTCAACCTGGCGCGCCCCGAGTACGAGGAGCCGCGGGAGATCCGCTCCGGGCTGCTCACGGCGGATCAGCGCCCTCGCCGCGGCCTGCGCATGGCGCTGCGGGAGCTGCGCCGGCAGCGCGTCAACCGGGCGCTGCTGGCTTATGACTCGGGCACCGCCATGGACCGCTGGGAAGGCCTGGACGCCTTGCTGCGGTTCTGGCGCGTGCCGCTCAAGGAGCTGTCTGTGAAGCGCATGCGGGTGCTGCTGGAGGCGCACCAGGAGGTCTGGGCGCTGCTCATCTCCAGCCACCCGCTGGACGAGATGGCCCGCAGCGAGTCGCTCCCCGCGCTGCACAGCCTGCACGCCGATGATCCGGGCTACCGGGCGCGTTACCGCGATGCGCTCTGGCTGGTGATGTACCCCCACAAAGAGGTGATGGTGCACCACGTGGACCCGGACGGCATCCGCTACAACCTGATGAAGCTGGGGCCGCCGCCGCGCGGCAGCATCGTGCCCTGAGATGACCGCGCCGGCCATGACTCGCAAACGCGATCAGGCGCTGCTGGCCGCCATCGTGCTGTTCGCCCTGGGCTGGGACATGTGGGCCGTGCTGTCGGATCAGCGCTGGACCACGGCGGACAACTTCACGCCGCGGGCCATCACCCTGCTGCTGCTCGGCGCGGAGGACTGGCTCCGCTTCCTGGTGGACCAGGCGCCCAAGGGGCCAGTGCTGCCCGCCCTGGCCGCGCCGCTCATCGCCTTGACCGGGCAGGACATGGTGGGCGGGCGGCTGCTGTCGGTGCTGTGCCACCTGGCGATGATGCTGCTGGCCCACCGCCTGGCCACCCGGCTGCTGCCCTTCCCCGGGGCGGGGCTGTGGGCCGCCCTGCTCTGCGCCGCCACGCCCATGGTGTTCGGCTGGTGCCGGCTGGAGTATGGCGAGCCGCTGGTGGCGTGCCTGCTGCTGGCGTCGATGCTGATCCTGGCGCGCCCGCTGGAGACCTGGCGCGCGGCTGTCGCCCTCGGGCTGCTCACCGCTGCGGGCGTGCTGACCAAGCCGGGCCACGCCGTGTTCATGCTCTTCCCGGTGTGCTGGTGCCTGCCCCGGCAGCTCGGCTCCCGGCGGCGCGCGCTTTTGGGCGCGGCGGCGGTGGCCGTCGCGTTGCTGCCCGTGGTGCCCTGGGCGCTGATGAACCGGGCTGACCTGGCCGGCAACCTCGCGGCCTCCGGCGGCGCCGGGGCCGACGCGCCGTGGCTGACCAAGGCGGGCCTGATGCTGCACATGCCCGGCGTCGCTCCGCTGCTGCTGCTCTCCGCCCTGGCCCTGCCGGCGCTCCTCCGTCGGGGCGCCCTGAGCCGCTGGCAGTTCGGCTGGCTCGCCGGGACGATCTTCGCCCCGGTGCTGGCCTTCATCTTCGTCTTCCACCTCTGGTCCCGTTACCTGATGCCAGCCCTGGCGCTGGGCGCCGTGGTGGCAGGCGGCGGCATCGCCCTGGCGCTGGGCGCGCTGCCCCCCGGCCTGCTCCGCCGCGCTGCCGCCGGGGCCTGCGCCGCCGCGCTCCTCGGGATGGCCGCGTGGTTCAACCTGACCTGGCCACCACATGAGCCGCTGCGAGAGGTGCGCTCAGGCATGGTGGCGCCGGATCGCCGGCCCTTTGACGGGCTGGCACACGCCGTGGGCGAGCTACATCGGCGTGGCGTGGACCGGGCGCTTTTTGGCTACGACTCGGGCGAAGCCATCGATCGCTGGGAGGGCATCGACGACCTGCTCATGTTCCGGCGAACGCCGGTGCGCGACATGTCCGCCAGCCAGGCGAGGACCTCGCTGGCGAGGGGGCAGGTCGTCTGGGCGCTGTTCATCTCCACTCTCCCCATGGCGGAGCTTGCCGGGGCAGAGTTCCGGCCCCTGTCCTGGGCGCACCAGAGGGAGCCGAGCACCGCCCTGGTGATGCGTGATTCACGCTGGATGTTGCTGCACCCGGGCCGCGAGATAATAACGACCACCCGGGATCCGGACGGCTTCTTCTACTCGGTGTTCAGGTTGCGGCCGGCGGGGGTCGGCGGTCGTCGCCCCTGACGGGGCTCACGTCACTGCCGGTGGAAGAAGTCGGGGTTGAAGTCCTCGATGGGATCGCCGCTGGTGAGCAGCACAGGCACGACGATGGCCGCCGTGACCGCGGCGAGCCCACCGGCTGCCCCGACCCACACGTACCACTTCTCGTACCACTTGGGCGGCGGCGGCGGCGGCGGACGGTACGGCGTGGTGCCCACCGGCATCTCCTTGAGCTTGACGTCGATGGCCAGGGTCTTGCCCGCCACGGACTTGAACGCCTGGAAGTAGTCATAGAAGCCCGGCTTGGTCACCTTCACCTTGCGCTCGCCGATGAGCGCCTCGACCTCCACCGGCGCGTTGCCCACGAACTTGCCGTCCACGAACACGCGCGCCTCCGCCTCCGCGCAGGTGATCTGGAACACCCCCGCGAAGGGGAGCAAGTCCACGTCGAGCACGGTGGTCTTGCGCGCCCGCACGGTGAACACGTCGAGGTACTCGGTGTAGCCGCGCTTGGTCACCTTGATGGTGTGCTTGCCAGCCCGCAGCCGCACCGGCTTCTTGAACGGCAAGGTCCCCACCTCCTTGCCATCCACCCGAACCAGCGCGCCCTTGGTCAGAGAGCTGATATTCAGCTTCCCCCACCCCCGCTTCCTGCGGGCGTCGGTTTCAAGGGGCATCAACCAGGCACCAAGCAACAGAACAGACAAAAACAAAACGCCGGGCTTAGTCATCCCCTCAATCCTACCACCGTTCAATTCTGTCATTTTGTCATTCTGTCATTTCGTCGTTTTGTCATTCGCGAGCGGCGCTAGCCGCGAGCGCTCTCCATCGCCTCCTTCAGCCCCTCATGCTCCGGCGCAACCTCGAGCCCGCGCTCGAACATGCTCATCGCCTTGGACTTCTCGTCCAGCGCCATGTGCGCCTGGCCCAGGTGGTAGAAGATGTCCTCCTTGGCGATGCCGGCCTTCTCGTCGATGTTCTGCAGCAGCATTGAGCGGTAGATGCGGCGCACGTTGCTCCAGTCCTCCAGGGCGTAGTAGATGCGGCCCAGCGCCACGAGGGTCGGCCCGTAGGTGCTGTCCAGCCGGTACGCCTTGTCGAAGTGGCCCCGCGCCGTCTCCATGTCCTCCCGCTGCTCGGCGATTGCACCCAGCCGGAAGGTGTAGCGCGCCAGGTCCTTGCGCTTGCCCCTGCCCGCCTTGGCCAACAGGGCCTCCAGCATCGGCTCGGCGTCGTCCAGCCGCCCGGCGCCGTAATAAGCGTCCGCCAGCGGCGCCAGCACCTCAACATCCTCCGGCGCCAGGTCGCGCGCTGCCTCCAGCGCGGCCACGCTGTCGTCGGCCCGCTCCAGTCGGTCACCGAAGATGGCCCCCAGCTCCTTGAGCACCGCCAGCTGCGTTTCACCCTCGGTTCGGTGCGCCTTCATCTCCAGCAGGTCAGCCACCAGCTGCCAGTCTCCGGTCTCCCGGGCGTGCCCCTCCAGCGCGTCCCGCGCCTCGGCGTGATCGGGGTTCAACTCCAGCGCCACCGCCCAGTGCCGCGCGGCGTCCCCGGCGGTGCCGCCCATCTTGAGCTTCACCGTGCCCATGCGGAACTCCAGCTCCGCGGCCTCGCCCGCCTCCGGTCCCAGCGCCACGGCCTTCTCCAGCACCTCCTGGCACCGGTCCCACTGCTCGGTGGTCTCGTAGATCCGGGCCAGCCCGGTGAGCGCCTGCACGTTGTCCGCATCGCGCTCCAGGATCTCCTCCATCAGCTCCGCGGCGGTGTCCGGGTTGTCGAGCTGGTCGTTCCACACCCGCGCCGTGAGCACCAGCTGATCCACCTCGCCCTGAACATCCCCGGCCTCGGCGCACATCTCGGCGTGCCGTCGCAGCACCTCCACCAGCTCGTACCACTTCTCTGCGTTGCCCAGCAGCGTCTCCAGCTTGAGCACCGCGTCCAGGTTGCCGGGATCCGCCTCCAGGATCTGGTGGTAGTAGCTCACCGCGTCGTCCACCGACTCCATCTTCAGGAAGGCCAGATCGGCCAGCTGGAAGTAGATCGGGACCCGCGTCTCGGCGTCCCCTCCCTCCAGCCTGCGCAGCAGGATGTCCTGCACTGACGACCAGTCTTCCTCGGCTGTGAACAGGGCCTCCAGGTGGTCCAGCGCGTCCTCGTTGGTGGGATCCAGATCCAGCACGTCCTTGTAGACCTCGATGGCGCGGGTGAAGTCCTCCAGCCGCGCCGCGAGCACGTCACCCATGGCCAGCTTGATGGCCACCTGCTGATCCGTGGCGCTCACCAGCGCCACCAGCAGGCCTTGCGCGTCCAGGTACTCCTCCCACTGGCCAAGCAGCTCGAGCAGCTCCACCAGGTTCTCCACCGCCTCCTGGTCGTCACCGCTCAGCTCCTGGATGGCGGTCCAAGCGCGCACCGCCTCCTCCAGGTCACCCAGCTGCTCCTGGTTGGTGCGGGCGATCTCGGCCAGCAGCTCGCGCTTGTTGTCCAGGTCGAACTCCAGCTCCGAGCGCTGCCACAGGATTCCGCAAAGCTCGTTCAGGTCGCTGCCCGCGCGGTATATCTCTTCCAGCCCCTCGAGGGCCTTTCCGCTCTCGGGATCGACTTCGAGCACTCTCTTAAGACATGCCTCCGAGCGGCTTATATCATTAAGGTTTTCTCCATTCCACCTTGCAGCACGCAGCCCGAGGGTGCGCGCGGCCTCCATGGGCAGCTCGCCGATGAGGATGCTGTCGGCCAGGGCCACCAGATCTTCGTAGCGGCTGCCGTCCGCGGCCAAACGCTCCAGCTGTGAGAGCACCCCCTCGTTCATGGGGCTCTCGGCCAGGGCGCGGCCCAGGGCGTCGAAGGCCAGGGTCGGGTCGTCCAGCTGCTCCTCGCTGATCTGCGCCACCCGCTCCAGCATGGAGGTGCGATCCTCGTGATCAACCAGGGTGGTCAGCCGGATCTCCAGCAGCTCCACCAGCTTGCCGTGGTCTCCCTCCGACTCGTAGATCGGCTCCAGCACGTCGAGCACCGCCACGCGGTAGGTCTCGTTGTCCAGCAGCCGCTCCATGGCCACGAGGCCGCGATCCATGGTCGGGTCCCGCTCCAGCGCGCCGCGGAACGCCTCGTAGGCACCCTCGGTGTCCTCGTTGATGTCCGTGCGGATCTCGCCGACACGGTAGTAGATATCGGCCTGCTCCACCGGGTCATGCACCGCGCTCAGCTCACGATCCAGCACCTCCAGCAGGTCGGTCCACTTCTCCTGCCGCAGCAGGATGCGATCCAGCGCCCGCAGCGGCTCCAGCTCGTCGCCCTCGTAGTCCAGGGCCGACCGGTAATGCCCCGCCGCCCCCTCGTCGTCGCCCACGACCTCCTCGAGCAGCTGCGCCACCTTGATATGCATGCGGCGGCACAGGCTGGCCTCGAAGATGTCCTGCAGCCGCTGCTCGTAGACCGCGATCAGCCGCGGCATGTCCTCGAGCACCGTGGCCAGGCGATCCAGCTCGCCCTGAACATCCTCGTCCCCCGGCGCCTCGGCCAGGGCCCGGGCGCACGCCTCGAAGGCCCCGTCGATGTCGTCCATCCCCTCCTCGCGCAGCCGGGAGATCCGCATGAGCAGCTCCCGCCTCGCGGGCGGGTCCGCCATGTTCTCCAGGCGGAGCTCCAGCACGTCCACCATGGGCTCCACCTCGGTGGTCACCTCGTAGATCTGCTCCAGGGTGGCCGCGATCATCTCCCGGTGGGAGCCGCCGCGGACCATCTCCTCCAGCGCCGCGCGGGCCCCCGTGTGCGTCGGGTCGACCTCGATGACCCGCTGGTACCGCCGGATGGCGCCGTCCAGGTCGCCGATGTCGTCCCGCAGGATCGAGCCTGCCCGGAAGAGCAGCTCCATGCGGTTGTCCGGGTCCTGCTCCAGCTCGATCTTGGTCTCGAGCACCTCCAGCAGATCCGAGGACATGTTCTCGCCGGTGTACAGATTGTCCAGCGCGTCCAGGATCTCCTGGTCCTGCGGGTCGGCGTCCAGCAGCACCTTGTAGGCGCTGATGGCCTCGAAGTTGTCCTCCAGCTGCTCCTCGTAGACCCGCGCCACGGACAGGCGCAGGTCCCTGCGCTCCTCGTCGTCCTCGCACAGCTCCAGCTTGCGCTGGTAGACCCAGATCAGCTCGGTCCACTCGCCGCTGTCCAGGTAGAGCCGCTCCAGCGACTGCAGCGCTGACGGGTCCTGGTCGTCGAGCATCAACATGTGGCGGTAGGTGTCCACCGCCTTGGCCGGGTTCTCCAGCACCGTCTCGTAGATCTCGGCGATCTGAAGGTAGGTCCCCTTCTGCTCCGACGGGTCGAAGGCGTAGTTCGCCTTGCGCTGCAGCACGGCGATGAGCTCCTCGTGCCGCTCGAGGCTGGAGAGGATCCGGATCAGCGCGGCGATGGCGTCAGAGTCGTCCTCGTTGACGGCCAGCACCTGGCGCCACGACTCGACCGCGGCGTCCGGGTCAGCCAGGGCCTCCTCCTGCAGGCTGGCGATCTTTGCGTGGGTCACCAGGGTGACCGTGGGATCGTAGACCCCCACCACCCCCTGCTGCAGGGTCTCCACCACGGCGTCCCAGTTGTCCAGCTGCCCCGCCAGCCGCTCCATGTCGGCCAGCAGCCCCTTGTCACCGAAGTCCTCGGTCATGGCCCGGCGCAGGGCGTCGAACGCCGGCTCCAGGTTGTTCTCCTCCTCCTCGTTCAGCCGGGCGATCTCACGCAGCAGGTGCAGCCTGCGGTCCCGCTCGTCGATGAACTCCAGCTCCACGTCGTAGATCATCACCAGCTTGGACCACTCGCCCTGGGCCTCGTAGATCCGCTCCAGGATCTGGGCCACGCGGAACCGCTGGTCCGCGTCGGCCAGGATGCGCTCCAGCGCCACCACGGCGCTCACATGGTCCGGCGCCCTGCCGAGGACCTCCTCGTAGTGATCCACGGCGGTGGCCAGGTCGGTCAGCTTCTCCTCGTAGATGGAGCCGATGCGGTGCTTCAGCTCCACCACGTCCGCCTCGTCCTCGGCGAAATCGCACTGGCGCGCCAGCAGCTCGCACAGGTCCTCCCAGCGCTCGGTCTCGACGTAGAGCCGGTCCAGGGCGTCCACCGCCTCGTGGTCCGTCTCGTCGATCTCGAGCACCGCGCGGTAAGCGTCGATGGCGTCGGGCAGCTGCCCCAGCGCCTCCTCGTGCACGCGGCAGATCTTGAGCAGCAGCTCCCGGCGTCCGTCCGGGTCCAGGGTCGCCTCGGCCTGGTCATGGTACAGCCCGAGCAGATCGTCCCAGCGCTCGTAGTTGGTCTGCAGCGCCTCCAACAGCTCGAACGCCTCCAGGTCGTCCCGGTCCGCGTCCAGGGCCCGCCGGTAGCAGTTGACCGCCTCGTCCAGCTTGCCGAGCTTCTCGTCGTAGATGCCGCCCAGCTGGATGGCGATGTCCCGGGAGGTCTGGTCCTCCGCCAGGTTGTTGACCAGGTACTCGGAGAACACGGCCGCCAGGGCGTCCCAGTTCTCCAGCACCGAGGCCAGCCGCAGCAGCTGGTCCCGGGCCATCAGATCGGCCGGGCGCTCCAGGAACACCTTGCCGTACCAGCCGAAGGCCTGGTCCAGGTCCTCGAGCTGCTCCTCGAACAGGATGGCGATGCGGCTGAGGTAGTCGATGCGCTCGTCCTGAGTGTCGCTCGCCTCCAGCCGGATCTCGTAGACCCGCACCAGCCGCTCCCACGACTCGTTGGTCAGGTAGAGCGGCTCCAGGATCTGGGCCGCCTCCACGCGCAGATCCAGGTCGTCCAGGTAGCCCTCCATGGCCACCACCGCCTCGGCGTGATCCGGATCGAGGTTGAGCACCTCCTGGTATGCGGTCAGGGCGTAGGCCGACTCCTCAAGCTTCTGAGCGCGGATGTCGCCGAGCCGGTAGTGCAGCGTGACCCGGTCTGCCTCGCCGGTGTCCTGCTCCAGCTGCCGCTCCAGCAAACCGGCCAGGTCAGGCCAGCGCTCGGTGCGGGTGTACAGATCGTCCAGCGCCTCCATGGCGTCGGGGTCGGCCGCGTCCAGGGAGAGCACCTGCTCGAAGTTGATGATCGCCTCGTCCAGGTTCTCCAGCTGATCGCGACACAGGGCCGCGCAGCGCATCAGGAAGTCGCGCCGCTCCGCCGGGTCCTCCTCCAGCTCCGCCCTGCGCTGCAGGATCTCCAGCTGCGGGTCCCACGCCTCGAGCATATCGAACAGCGTGTCGAGGGCCGCCAGGGCGCCGGCGTGGATCGGGTCGGCGTCCAGCACGGCCTCGTAGTGCTTGCGGGCCCGCTCCAGGTCCTCCATCTGATCGCGGCTCACCTCCGCCGCGCTGAGGTAGATGGTCTTCTGGGTCTCGGAGTCCATGACGTCGATGACCACGTCCTCCAGCACCTGGACATAGTCGTCCCAGCACCCCACCGTGCGGGAGATGCGCTGGAACTGGTCAAGGTGGTCAAGGAAGTCGAGCTCACCGGTGGCCGCCTTGAGCACCCGCTTGTAGGCGTCGAAGGCGCGCAGCATGTCGTCGAGGCCGTCCTCGTACAGGTTCGCCACCTGGACCAGCAGCTCCACCCGCTGACGCGGCTCGGCGTCCTCGGCCTGCAGGTTGCGCACCGAGATGAGCTGCTCCCAGTCCGACTCGGTCTGGTAGATCGGCGCCAGCAGCTCGGCGGCCGCCAGCTTGTGGTCCACGTCCTCCAGCAGCTCCTCCAGGGCGGCCTTGGCCTCGGCGTGCAGCGGGTCCTCGTCGAGGACCTGCTGGTAGCGTTCAAGGGCGATGCCCACGCTGTCGAGGTTCCGGTGGTGCAGCGTCGCGATGCGGAAGTTGAGGTCGACGCGCTCCTCGTCGTCGGCCTGGCCCAGGGCCAGCTCCTTCTCCAGCATCTCCAGCAGATCGGACCAGCGCTCCGACTGACGGTAGATGCGCGACAGGGCGTGCACGCTCTCCAGATCGTCGGGCACCTCGTCCAGTACGGTGAGGTAGGCCACGATGGCCTGGTCCGTGTTCTCCAGCTGCTCCTCGTACAGGCTCGCCACGCGCAGCCACAGGTCCCGGCGCTCCTCGGCGTCGGGCGCCATGTCGATGCGACGGCGGTAGATGTCCACCAGGTCGGCCCACTTCTCGGTCTGCAGGTAGAGCCGCTCCAGCGAGTCGAGCGCCTCGGCGGAGTCCGGGTTCTCGCTGAGCAGCTCGCCGTAGGTCACCATGGCCTGGTCGACGTCGCCCAGCACCTCCTCCTGGATGCGGCTGATCTTCACCAACAGCGCCTCGCGCTTGTCCGGCTCACCCTCCCAGCCGAGCTGCCTGCGCAGCACGCCGATGAGCTCCTCCCAGGAGCCGTCCATCTCATAGATGCGCGCCAGGGCCTCGGTGGCCGGGCCGGCGGTCTCCAGGTCCGACGGGTCGAGCTCGAGCAGCAGCTCGTATGCGTCGCGGGCCTTCTCCGGGTCCCCGATCTGCTCGTCGAGCACCTGGGCCAGGCGCATCTGCAGGCGCGCCCGCAGGTGCAGGTCACTCTCGTCGGCTGCCTCGAACGCGGCGCCCCAGGCCTCGGCCGCCTCCTCCCACAGGGCCAGGTCGTTTACCAGCCGCTCCACCGCCGCGTGGATCTTCAGCGTGCCCGGGGCCAGGGTCAGGGCCTCGCGGTAGCTGACGAAGGCGCTCTCGGCGTCGGCGAGCTTCTCCTCCTGCAGCTCGGCGGCCCGGCAGAGCAGCTCCACGGCCTCGAACTGGTCAATGTCCATCTCACGCCGCGCGAGCAGGATACGCACCAGGTTGTCCCACTCCTCCCGCCGCTCGTAGACCGACTCCAGGTTCTCGCTCACCCGCCGCGCCAGATCCGCGTTGGGCAGCAGCTCCTCCAGCAGGTCCACCGCACGATCCAGCGTTGGATCGGCGCTCACCACCTCCTCCAGCAGGTCCACCGCGCCCTGGGGGTCGTCCAGGTGGCGGGCCATCAGGTCGGCCTGGCGCAGCTTCAGCTCGCCCCGCTGCTCGCTGTCCTCGGCGTAGCTCATCTCGCCGCGCAGCAGCTCCAGCAATTCGCGCCACATCTCGGCGTCGGTGTAGTGCCGCTCCAGGGCCCGCAGGGCGAGCCCGTGGTCCGGCTCCAGGTCGAGCACCTCCTCGTAGGCCTTGATGGCCGCCGGGGCGTCGTCCAGGAAGTCCTCGTTGAGCGAGCAGATCTGCAGCAGGATGTCCCGGCGGGCCTCGCCGTCATGCTCCAGCTCCTTGCGCTGGTCCAGCAGCTCCCGCAGGTCCTCCCACTTGCCCTGGTCGCGCAGGATCCGCTCCAGGGTGTCGAACGCCTCGGTGTTGGCCTCGTCCAGCTCCACCACCCGCCGCAGGTGAATCTCCGCCTCGGCGGCCTGGCCCAGCCGGTCATCCAGCACCTGGGCCAGCTCCCAGTTCAGGTCCTGCTCCAGGGCCGGGTTTGTGCTCTCCAGGCTCTCCAGCGACTCGGCGTACAGGCCGGCCAGCTCCTCCTCGCGGCCCAGGTCCGCGGCGAGGCGGGTCAGCTCCTGCCGGGTGGAGGCGCGCTCCGGATCGAGGCGCATCAGCTCCGAGCCGGCGTCGAAGGCCTCGTCCGCCTGCTCGAGCTTCCCGGCGTGGAGGTCCATCAGGCTGTTCAGGCGGACGATGCGGGCGTCACGATCTTGCTCGTCCTCCAGCAGGATCTCGTTGACCTGCACCAGCCGCGGCCAGTTCTCGTCCCCTTCGTAATAGGACTGCAGCAGCTCGGCCACGCGGCGCCGCTCCTCGCCCTCCTCCATCAGGTACAGCTGCAACGCCTCCACCGTGCCGGCGTGGTGAGGATCGAGGGACAGCACCTGGGCCAGGAAGTCGATGGCCCGGGTGTGGTCCTCCACCTGCAGCTGCAACGTGAGCCCCAGCATGTGCAGCACGTCCACCCGATCTTCGGCGTCATCCACCAGATCGAGCTTGCGCGTCAGCACCTCCACCAGCTCGGACCACTGCTCCTGGGCCTGGTGCAGGCTGGCCAGGAAGTCCACCGCCTCCAGGTTGGTCGGGTCGAGATCGAGCAGGGTGGTCAGCGCCGCAACCGCCTGGTCCGGCTCACCGATGTACTCCTCGTGCAGGGACGCCACCTTGAACAGCAGGGCGACCTTCTGCGTCATGTCCATCTCCAGCTCGACCCGCTTGTTGTACACCTCCACCAGGGCCAGCCAGCGCTGGTTCTCCTCGTAGATGCGCTCCAGCGCGGTGAGGGCGTCCATGTCCTCGGGGTGGATCTCCAGCAGCTCGCTGTAGAACACCTCCGCGTCCTCGGGCCGGTCCAGCTGCTCCTCGCTCAGGGCGGCGAGCTTGCGCAGCAGCGCGGTCTTCAGCTCGTCGTCGGTCAGGTCCGCGACCTGATCGGTGTACAGGGTGACCAGCGCCTCCCACCTGCTCGCGATCTCGGCCAGCCGCTCGAGCTCAAGCCGCAGATCGGTGTCGTGGGGCGACATGACGAACGCCCTGGCGCACCAGTCGAAGGCGCCGCCCGGGTCGCTCAGGTTCTGCTCACAGATCAGACGGATCTCACCCAGCAGGGCCAGCTGCTCGGCCTCGTCCTCGGCGTGCCGCAGCAGCACCTCGTGGATCTCCAGCAGGCTGCTCCAGCGCTCCCAGTCGCGGTACAGAGGCACCAGGGAGCGAGCCACCGCCACGTGCTCGCCGTCGATGTCCATGACGCGCTCGTAGGCGCGCATGGCCGACTCGGGGTTGTCGAGCTGCTCCTGGTTGATCTGGCCCACCTTGGTGAAGAGCGCGACCTGCACCTCCGGGTCATCCAGCTTGTCCGCCGCGCCGGTCAGGGTCTCGGCCAGGCTGATGTACGCGTCGTCCCGCGCGAACATCGCCTCCAGGTCCTCCCAGCGGTGCTGCTGCACGAACAGATCGCGCAGCACGTCCCGCGCCGCGGTCAGGTCCGGCTGCAGCTCGCGAACGCGCTGCCACACCGTGATGGCGTTATCGGTGGCGTCCAGCTTGTGGGTGTACAGCTCGCCCAGCTCGGACAGCAGCTCGATGGCGATGTCCGCGTCGGTGGCGTTCTCCACCTGCCGGTGCAGCACCTCGCACAGCGCCTCCCAGCGCTGGGCCTTGCGGTACAGCTCGGCCAGCGCGCTCAGGGCCTCGGCGTCGAAGGGGGTCTCCTCCAGCACGCCGTTCCAGACCTGGATGCCCGCGCCAACGTCACCCAGCTTCTGGGTGGCCAGCTCGGCGACCTCGCGCACCAGCTCCCGCTTGCGCGGACCTGTGGCGTGCTCCGCCTCGCGGCGGGAGAGCTTGATCAGTTCGCGCCAGTTGCGGCGCTTCTCGTGGATCTCACGCAGCCGCTCCAGGGCGGTGGCGTCGGTGGGAACAACGGCGAGGATCTCCTCCAGCGGCTTGATGGCCTGGCTCTGGTTGCCGAACTTTCCGATCCACAGGTCCGCCACCCGGTGCAACGTGGCCACCTGGTCCGCTGGCTCCTCCTGCACCTCCTTGCGGCGCATGAGCAGGCCGATCAGGTCGTTCCAGCGCCCCATGGCCTCGTACTTCTCGGTCAGGGCGTCCAGCGCCTCCTGGTGGTCCGGCTGCAGGTCGAGGATGGCGCTGTAGCTGCTGATCACCATCACGTCCAGCTTCAGGTGATCGCGGTAGATCTCCACCACCTCCATCAGCAGGACGATCTTGGCCTCCACCTCCTCGTCGGGCAGGGCCTCGATCTCGGTCTTGAGCAGCTCGCGCAGGGCGTTCCACTTGGGCGGGGAGCAGGAGCGGTACAGCTTCTTGAGCGCCGCCGCCGCCTCGGAGTTGCCCGAGTCCATGCGCTGGATCCCCTTCCAGATGTCGATGGCCTTCTCCAGGTTGCCCACCTCCTCGGCGGCCACCTCGGCCATCTCACGCGCCAGCACCAGGCGCTTATCCCGGTCCTTCTCCACCCGCTGGGCCGCGTCCAGCAGCGACAGCAGCTTGGCCGCCTCGTCCCGGTCGCGGAAGTACCGCCGGTAGAAGGCGAGCAGCGCCGGGTGGGTGGCGTCGTGCCGGCGCAGCCGGCGGAAGTACTCCTCGGCGCGGTCTGGCTGGCTGATCTGCTCCTCGTACAGCTCGCCCAGGCGGACCAGCAGGTCCATCTCCACCTCGGGCTTCGGCTTGGATGTCAGCAGGTCGGCGTACACGTCCGCCAGCTGCTGCCAGTCGGCGTGGTCGGTGAGGGTCTTGACCAGGAAGTTGAACGCGCGCTCGTTGCCCGGGTCCACGCTCAGGATGCGCTTGAAGGCGGCCACCGCCTTGTCCGGCATGAGCAGCTCCGCGGCGTACAGCTCGCCCAGGGTGCTGAAAACCTCCAGGCGCTCTTCCTTGGTGGCGGCCAGGTCGGCGCGCTGGCCGATCACCTCGGCCAGGTCCTCCAGGCGGCCATCGCCGCGCAACATGCGCTCGAGGTGGAAGCTGGCCTTGGCGTTGCGCGGGTCCACCTTGAGGGCGCGGCGCAGGTTGTCTTCCACGGCCGGGGCGTGGGGCTCGGCCCGGGCGGCCACCTCCGCGGCGGACAGGAACAGGCCGGTGGCGACCTTGCGATCGCTGGCGGTCTCGGCCTCCTCCACGTACTTGTCCACCACCTTCTCCCAGTTCTCGCGGACGATCTCGATCTCCTCCACCATCTCCGCGGTGCCCTCGTCGTGGGGACGGATCTCCACGACCGCCTTGAAGCACTCGAGGGCTTGCTCCTCCAGCAGCAGCTCGTCCTCCAGGATGCGGCCCTTGGTCAACAACAGCTCGGCCTTCTCGTCCTCGTCCTCCGCCAGG
Source organism: uncultured Myxococcales bacterium (assembly GCA_964511535.1). Classification (GTDB taxonomy): domain Bacteria; phylum Myxococcota_A; class Polyangia; family CAZCFB01; genus CAZCFB01. The sequence goes on from CAZEFW010000011.1 coordinate 88,652, forward strand.
GGCAGCGCCAGATCCAGCAGCGCCACGGCAACCTCCCAGTTGTCCTGGGCCTGGTGATCCCCCACCTGTTCGATGAGCAGGTAGAGGTTGTCCTCGGATGGATCCGTTCCGGAAAGCAGCGCCTTCACGGCATCCAGAGCCTCGGGGTCGGAGGGGCAGTTCGACAGGTTCTCAAGGGCGGTCTTGATGTCTGCGGTCATCGTCATCCTGTAATTGTCTTGGGTCGAGGGTGGAGTGAACCCCTTCCGCCTCACGACCGGCATTGCCGCGGTCAAAAATACGTGTACGAACGGACGGATGGTAGCAGGTTGCGGCCCTCCCCTTCAACCGGAAAGGTTGGCATATTTTGCCGCATAACCCCTTGACAGCGCTCAACTATTTTTCATGCTAGAGATGGTTTGCCTCCCGCCCCTCCCACCGCTGCTCCCGCTCCGGAATCCAGACACCCGCTGGCGTACCTCGCCCGGTACCGGACGCTGGTGGTGCTCGGGGTCCTGTGCCTGGTTGTCACCAACGCCGCGGCCCAGGCGACCCCCTGGGTGGTCAAGTGGGTCATCGACGGCCTCGAGGCTGGATCCGCGCCCGCCGGGCTGATCGGGCTGCTGCTCGGCATGGCCGCCGGGCAGGCCGTTATGCGGATCCTGTCGCGCATCTTCATCTTCAGCGCCGGCCGCGAAGCGGAGTACGACCTGCGCAAGATCCTGTTCGGCCGCTTCTGCCAGCTGGACGGCCAGTTCTACCGGAGGTTCCGCACCGGCGACCTGATGTCCCGGCTGACCAACGACCTGGGCTCGGTGCGGGCGCTGTACGGACCCGGCGTGCTGCACGTGGTGAACACGATCTTCGCCTACGGCGTGGGGCTGCCCATGATGCTGCGCATCGATCCGTGGCTCACGCTCTACGCCCTCTCGCCCTACGCCATCCTGCTGCTCGGGACGCGGTTCTTCGCCCGGGGCATCTACGGCCGCAGCCAGGAGATGCAGGTGGCCCTGAGCACCATGACCGCCACCGTCCAGGAGAACCTGGCCGGCATCCGCGAGCTGAAGAACCACGGCATGGAGCGGGAGCGATCAGCGGTGTTCGGCCGCGCGTCGGACCGCTACCTCGACCGGGCGGTGCGGCTGGCGTTCTGGCGGGCGGGGCTGATCCCGTTCATGGGGATCGGGGCCGGGACGAGCATCGTGCTGGCGCTCTACCTCGGCGGTTCGGCGGTCATCGCCGGGCGGCTGAGCCTGGGAGATCTCGTGGCGTTCAACCTGTACCTCGCGCTGCTGGCCTGGCCTACCATGGCCATCGGCTGGATGCTCTCGCTCTGGCAGCGGGGCATCGCCGCCTGGCACCGGCTGCTGGAGATCATCCAGGAGCGCTCGGCCCTGGAGGTGGACCTGGACGGAGCGCCCGAGGCGGGGTCGCCCGAGGCCCCGGCCATCGAGGTGCACGACCTGTCGGTGGAGCTGGGCGGCAAGGCAGTGCTGGACGGGGTGAGCTTCCAGGTGCCGGCCGGCACGGTATGCGCTGTGGTGGGGCGGGTGGGATCGGGCAAGTCGACCCTGGCCGAGGCCCTGGCGCGCTTGCTGGCGGTGGAGCCCGGCATGATCAACATCGCGGGGCAAGACGTCACCGACCTCCCGGTGGGGTCCTTGCGGGACCGCATCGCCTACGCGCCCCAGAGCGCGTTCCTCTTTTCGGCCTCGGTGCGGCAGAACGTGGCCATGGGCCTGGGGGACGGCGTGGACCAGGACGCCCCCGAGGCAGGCGCGCGGGTCCGGGAGGCGGTGCGGCTGGCCGGCCTGGACGCCGATCTGGAGGCGCTGCCCGACGGGCTGGACACGGTGGTTGGCGAGCGAGGGCTCACCGTGTCGGGGGGTCAGCGGCAGCGCATCGCCCTGGCCCGCGCCCTGGTGGCGCACCGCCCGATGATCATCCTGGACGACTCGCTGTCGGCGGTGGACGCCGAGACCGAGCGCAAGATCCTGCAGGGGCTGGGCGGCGTGCTCCAGGGACGCACCGGCATCCTCATCTCCCACCGGCTGTCCGCCCTGCGCCACGCCCAGCAGGTGATCGTGCTGGACGAGGGCAAGGTGGCCGAGGTGGGCACGCCGGAGGAGCTGCTCGACCGGGGCGGGCTGTACGCCGAGCTTTACCGGCGCCAGCTGGCCAGGGAGCTCGGCTCATGAAGGCCGGGCACATCCATATGGGCAAGCTCTCCGGCGACAAGGAGGACGCGACGCCAGCCTACGACGGGCGGCTGGTGCGGCGCATCTGGCGGTACGTCCGCCCCCACCGTCGGCTGCTCTACTGGGCGCTGCTGATGCTGCCGCTGTCGGCGGGGTTCAACCTGCTCCAGCCGTTCCTGATCAAGACCGCCATCGATCAGGCCATCGTGCCGCGGCGCCTGGAGGTGCTGCCCATGCTCGCCGGGGCCCTGGTTGTGGCCATCCTGCTGGAGCGGCTGTGCCAGTTCGGCGAGACGTTGTTGATGCAGCTGTGCGGCCAGCGCGCCATGCACGACCTGCGGGTGTCGGCACACGATCACCTGCTCTCCATGCGCAGCGCCTACTTCGACCGCTCCCCGGTGGGCAAGCTCATGACCCGGGTGACCAACGACGTGGAGAGCATCAACGAGGCCTTCGCCATGGGGCTGGTCTCGGTGGTGGGGGACCTGATCACCCTCACCGGCATCGTGGCGGTGATGCTCTGGCTCAGCCCCGGGCTGGCGCTGGTGGCCCTGTCGGTGGTGCCGGTGTTGCTGGTGGTGGTGGAGATCTTCCGGCGGCTGCTGCGCGGGGCGCACCGGCTGATCAGGAGGCGCATCGCCCAGATCAACGGGTCGCTGCAGGAGCACATCAACGGCATGAGCGTGGTGCAGATCTTCGGGCAGCAGCGACGGGCCATGGGCGAGTTCGACGAGGCGAACCGCGCCCACCGGGACGCGTACCATGACGCCATCCGCTACGATGCGTCGTTGTTCGCGCTGGTGGAGATGCTCGGCAGCGTCACCGTGGCGCTGCTGCTCTGGTACGGCGGCGTCAAGGTGGTGGACGGCGCGGTCACCTTCGGGCTGCTGGTGGCCTTCCTGGAGTACGTGCAGAAATTCTTCATCCCGATCCGCGACCTGTCAGCCAAGTACACCGTGATGCAGCAGGCCATGGCCTCGTCGGAGCGGGTGTTCGGGCTGCTCGACACGGAGGAGCCAGAGGGCGAGGTGGTGGCGGCCGGGGAAAAGGCGCCGCCCGACGCGCCGCTGCTTCAGCTGGACGACGCGCGCTTCTCCTACGACGGCCACACCCCGGTGCTGCGGGGTGTGAGCCTCACCCTGGAGCGGGGCGAGAGCCTGGCCGTGGTGGGGCCCACCGGCTCGGGCAAGTCGACCCTGATCCGCCTGCTCACCCGGCTGTACGAGCTGCAGGGAGGGCGCATCCTGCTGCGGGGACGGGACCTCCGCAGCTTTCCCCCGGCCGAGCTGCGGCGCCAGCTGGTGGTGGTGAGCCAGGACACCTTCATGTTCGCCGGCAGCGTGGCGGCCAACATCAGCCTGGGCGACCCGGACATCACCGACGAGCAGGTGCACGCCGCGGCGGCGCGGGTGGGCCTGGACGCGTTGCTCCCGCTGGAGCACGAGGTGCTGGAGCGGGGCTCCAACCTGAGCGCCGGGGAGCGGCAGCTGGTGGCGTTTGCCCGCGCCCTTGTGCGTGACCCGCAGGTGCTCATCCTGGACGAGGCCACCGCCTCGGTGGACCCGGAGACCGAGCGCCTGGTTCAGCGCGGCGTGGAGGCCCTCATGCGCGGGCGCACCTCGGTGGTCATCGCCCACCGGCTGAGCACCATCCAGGCGGCCAGCCGCATCCTGGTGCTGGGCGGCGGCGAGGTGCAGCAGGAGGGGACCCACGAGCAGCTGATGGAGGCCGGCGGGCTGTATCAGGAGTTGTACGAGCTGCAGTACGTTTGACCCTCAAACACCGCAAAATCGCGACAGAAACCTACCCTCCACGCATTGACTTTTTCTGCCCGATAGCTATACTTAAGCTTCCGAAATAAATCACAAAAAGGCCCATTTATGACCCTCGAAAAACCCCTCGAGAGCGCGCCCGATCTGTCCCACGGTTCAACCGACAAGCTGGCCGACGAGATCGCCATCCTGGCCGCCCACATCCAGGCCGCCACTTGCCGGCTGCTGGTGCTGATAGCGGAGATGGACCGGCGCGAGGGCTGGGCCGATCTGGGCTTCGTCTCGTGCGCGCACTGGCTCTCGCACCGCACTGGAGACAGCCTGCCAACGGCTCGCCAGAAAGTCC
>CAZEFW010000012.1:0-92876 GCA_964511535.1 uncultured Myxococcales bacterium
GGGGGGGTTTCTGGGGGGGGGGGGGGGGGGGCGGGGGCGGGGGCGGGGGGGGGGGGGGAGGCCGCGCCACTGGTGGTGGACGGGGCGGGGGGCGAGGCAGCCGAGGCCATCTCGAGATCCGGGTCCACGAAGTGTTCCCGCCTGAGGCGCGGGCTCTCGCCGGCCAGCAGCAGCGCGCGGCGTACGGCGCTCTCGAGCTCGCGGATGTTGCGCGGCCATGGGCGGCAGCAGAGGTACTCCACCACCTCCACCGGGACCCGGCGATGGCCGCCCCCGTGCTTGCGGATCAGGTGGCGCAGCAACAGCGGTACGTCCTCGGCGCGGTCGCCGAGCGGGGGCAGGGCCACCATCAGCTCGGTGACCCTGGCGAACAGGTCGGCCCTGAAGTCGCCGCTCTGCATCATGGCCCGCAAGTCGCGGTTTGTGGCGCACACGATGCGCACGTCCACCGGGACGGGCCGCTCGGAGCCCACCGGGACCACCGTCCGGTCCTGAAGCGCCCGCAGCAGCTTGGGCTGGTCAGATGTGGGCAGCTCGCCGATCTCGTCCAGGAACAGCGTGCCGCCGTGGGCGGCGCGGAAGTGCCCCGGGCGGTCCGAGGTGGCGCCGGTGAACGCGCCCTTGCGGTGGCCGAAGAGCTCGCTCTCGAACAGGGTGGCGGGGATGGCCCCGCAGTTCACCGCCACGAAGGGCCCACCCCGTCGGGCGCCGGCCTGGTGCAGCCTGCGCGCCGCCAGCTCCTTTCCGGTGCCGGTCTCCCCCACCACCAGCACGCTCAGGTTGCTGTCCGCGGCGCGGTCGAGCACGGCGATGGTCTTGCCCATGAGCGGGCCAGCGATCATCTCACCCGGGGCGATGGTGAAGGTGGCGCTGTTGGCGGCTGGCCCCTCTGAGACGAACTTGAACAGGGTGGCGCCGGTGCGGATCACCTCGCCGCCGATGAGCGGCCAGTCCGAGACGGGCTCGCCGTTGACATGCGTGCCATTGGCGCTGTCATGATCCACCAGCTGCCAGGCGCTGCCGGTCCTTCGCACCGAGGCGTGGCGGCGGGACATCTCCCCGTCAGGGACGGTGACATCACAGGACTCGGAGCGTCCCAGAGACAGCTCCTCGCGGTCGAGGGCATGAAACGCCATCACCGGTGGATCGGTCAGCGGGTAGAAGCTGAGCAGCCCCGGCGGGAAGGCGCCATCGTCGCGCTGGTGCCGACGGTCGACTCGTAAAGTCTCGATCTCCTGATTTGGCATGATCCCGGAATTTTACTGCATACCGGCGTGGATGGGTAGGAGCGGGGATGCGAGCACTGGTGGCCCGGCGAGTGGGGGGATGCAGCTTGCCAGGGGCCTTCGGAGGCGGCGCTATGGAGAGGGGATTGCGGCTGGAGTGAAGCAGGGGAGGGCGGTCTGGCGGGGGAGAGGGCGAAGGCCGGGGAGCTACAGGAAGCACTTGTAGTTGCAGGAGTAGGTCATGGAGTTGCACTTCTTGGAGCAGCCGATGCTCTTGCAGGAGCGGGTGTCCCAGCTGACCCGCGCCGTGGAGGAGACCGAACGCATCTCTTGGCACTCCTTGTGGGTCACGTCCGGGTAGCAGAAGTTCATGCTCACCTTGCTGTCGATGAGGCGGCAGGAGCCTCGCTTGTTCATGGCGCTGCTGGCAGCGGTGGGGGTGGAGGAGCTGCTGCCCTCCTCGATGGGCAGCAGGTCGCAGCCGCCCTCCTCGAAGCCGAACAGGAACATGGAGCAAACGACCATCAGGGCGAAAGTCATCAGGCGGGTGCGGTTGCGGGCGGCTTTGGCGTTGGCGTTGGTCATGGGCTTCTCCTGTTAGCTCGCTGTTGATTCGCTGTGTTTGTCTTGCTGATGATTCAGGAGTTTGCAGGGGGTGTGCCAATGCCGTCGCCTGATGGTTAAGCTGTTTAATATTGAGTTGTTGGACCCGGGGTGAGGCCTTGAGGTTGTCAGCGAGCCTCTGGTAGTGGCGTGGCCCTGGCGCGAAAAAATGGCATCGCGCCAGTTCTTCGCGCAGCCGCAGCGGCTGCCAGTTCCTTGCTCCTCGCCGCCTGCGCGTGGCCCCTGGCCCCCTGATCCCGGCCCGGATCTGTGGTACTCATGAGGCGCCAAGATACAGAGGAGATCACCATGTCCGACATCCGCCCGTTCCGTGGTATCCGCCCGCGCCCCGACCTCGCGCCGACCATCGCCGCGCCGCCTTACGACGTGGTTGATTTCGAGGAGGGCGTGGCCTACGTCGCCGACAAGCCCGACAGCTTCATGCGCGTGGAGAAGTCCGAGATCGAGCTCGACGCATCGCTGCACGTGCACGACCCGAAGATCTTCGAAAACGGCGCGCGCAACCTGAAGCGGCTGCTCGAGGAGCAGAAGCTGCTGCAGGACCCGACGCCCTGCTACTACCTGTACCGCCAGAAGATGGGCGACCATGTGCAGACCGGCGTGGTGGCGGGCGCCTCGGTGGACGAGTACGAGGCGGGCAAGGTCAAGATCCACGAGTTCACCCGCGAGGTGAAGGAGAAGGAGCGCACCATGCACGTGGATCTGGTGGGGGCCAACACCGGCCCGGTGTTCCTGACCTACCCGGCGTCGTCGGAGATCGACACCTTCGTGGAGGAGTTCTGCAGCCACAACCCGGACGTGGACTTCGTCAGCGAGGACGGCGTGGGGCACACCCTGTGGGTGGTCTCGGCGCCGCCCGACGTGGGCGCCCTGCAGGAGATGTTCGCCCGGGTGCCGGCCCTGTACGTGGCCGACGGTCACCACCGCTCGGCGGCGGCGTGCAACGTGCGCAAGGCGCGCAAGGAGCGCAACGCGGACCACACCGGCGAGGAGGCGTACAACCACTTCCTGACGGTGATCTTCCCCCATGATCAGATGATGATCATGGAGTACAACCGCGTGGTGATGGACCTGCACGGCATGACCGCCAACGAGGTGATGGAAAAAGTCACCGGGCGGTTCGAGGTGAGCGAGGCGGACACCCCGTCGCCGCCCCAGGCCAAGCAGTTCGGCATGTACGTCGGCGGCAAGTGGTACCGCATCATGGCCCGGGAGGGCACCTACCCGGCCGACGATCCGGTTGCCAGCCTCGACGTGGCGATCCTGCAGAACAACCTGCTGGCGCCGATCCTCGGCATCGGCGACCCGCGCACTGACGAGCGCATCCAGTTCGTCGGCGGCATCCGCGGCACGGCGGAGCTGGAGAAGCGAGCCGACAAGTTCAACGGCGCGGCCTTCGCGCTGTACCCCACCGGCATCACGCAGCTGATGTCCGTGGCGGACGCGGGCAAGGTGATGCCGCCCAAGTCCACCTGGTTCGAGCCGAAGCTGCGCTCGGGGATGGTGGTGCGCAGCATCAACGACTGACCCCTTGCTCGACAAGTCTCAGGGCGCGGTCACCTGCGCCCACTGCCAGCGGCTCGGCGCCGACGAGCAGTGCAAGTACTGCAAGCGCATGGTCCACCAGGCCTGCCTGGCCGGCGAGGGCTGCCCGGTGCCTCACCCGGTGGAGCTGCGGCTCGGCCTGGGAAAGCGCCTGCGCGATGTGGACGAGACCGGGCGGTATTGCACCGTCGGGCCGATGTTCGGCGGCCACGCCGAGCTCAAGGACCTGAGCGCCGGGCTGAGCATCGACGCGCCTGCCGAGGCGTTCGACGGCGTGTCGGTGATGTACATGAGCCCCTGGCGGCTGGGCCGCGAGATCGGGCTGCGCGCGGCGGCCACGTTTTACTGGCGCGAGGTGGGTGACGGTCAGCAGGAGCGGGTCTACGTCGACCCGCTGCTCTACATGGCGCGGCTCACCCCCCACGGCCTGGCCGACGAGCGGTTCCTGCCGCGGCCGGCCCAGCCCCTGGGCCATCGCCTGGACGTCAGCCGCGACCGCCGGTGGGCCATCTGGTCCGGCGACTCGCGCCTCGACATCATCGACCTGGAGCAGCGCATCAAGCCGCGCAAGCTCGACCTGAAGGGGAAGATGACCTTCGACGTGGCGGTGAGCAGCGTGATGGATCTGGCGGCGCTGGCCCAGTGGGGGCGGCTGTACTTCTTCGGGCTGAGCGACGGCTGGCGCGTGGGGCAGCTGCGCCGGGAGGACGACGACTTCACCTGCGTGAAGCTGGCCGCCGGCAAGGTGCTCTACATCACCGCGGGCAACCGCTACGCGGTGCACCGGGTCGACCGCAAGGTGATGCCCGACCGGTGGGAGCGGCTGCGCGAGGGCAAGCTCAAGGCGAAGGGGGCGCTCACCTCGCGCGACGCCAGCCTCTCGCCCGACGGCCGGCTGCTCGCCGTGCGCCGCCGGAAAAAAGAGGTGCTGGTCATCGACCTCGATCAGGGGGACGAGCAGCTGCTCCGGGGGCACACCGACACGGTCAACCTGGTGCGCTTCATCAACAACGGCCGCCGCCTGGTCAGCTCCGACGACGACAACCGGGTGATCCTGTGGCCGCGGGACGAGGGGCGGATCATCTCGGGGGAGTGAGCTGGCCGCCGGGCGCCGGCTCGCCGCGCTCCACGGCGCTGCAAATTGACCGCGTTGAATCCTGGCCTTACGCTTTGTGGTGCTCATGTCATCTGGTTCAAAACAGTCGCCTCGATGGGAGCGGTGGCGAAGGCGGGTCCTCGCCTGGGCGTTGGGCCTGTGGGCTGCGAGCCTGGTGGGCTGCTTCAACCCGAGCCTCGACGGCGAGGGAGGGTACCGCTGCCAGGACGATCCCGACTGCCCGGACGGCTACAAGTGCAGGTCCGAAGGATCCGGGCGGGTGTGCAAGCTCGCTGGCGACGGCGGGGCCGCCGTCGACATCGGAGGCGGTCCGGACCTGCGCAGGGACGGCCCGGCCGTGGACCGCCGCCGGCCCGACATGCCGCGCGCTGACCTCGCCCCGACGAAGCCCGATCTGAGGCCGGACAGCGCCAGGCCTGACAGCGTCAAGCCCGACACCCTCAAGAAGTATTGCGGCGACGGCAAGAAGAACCTCAAGGAGCAGTGCGACAAGATCGATCTTGGCGGCGCCACCTGCGCCAGCATCAAGCTGGGCAAGACCGGCGGCAAGCTCAAGTGCACGAACAAGTGCACGTACGACACGACGCAGTGTTACGTGGTCACCACCGGACATGCCCAGAAGTCGGGCTTCAGCGCCTCCGTGGCGCCCGACGTGGCGTGGAACGGGACGGGCTTTCAGGCGGTCTGGCAGGACCTGGGCGCGGGGGCGAGCGTCAACCCGTGGGGCATGCTGCTGACCACCGCGGGCAAGCTGCACCCCGGCTCCCTCCTCAACCTGACCAAGGCCAACGGCGTCCATGAGACCGAGCCGGCGGTGGCGCGCCGCGGCAGCGGCGGGCTGGTGGTCTGGACCCAGGGCACGGGCGCGTCGGCCAACGCGCTCGGCAAGCTGGTCACCTGGTCCGGCACGACCGCGTCCAAGACCTACACCTTCACCAGCCAGTCAGAAGCCCAGAACGCCCCGGCCGTGGCATGCAACAGCAAACAGGAGTGCCTGGTGGTCTGGGCTGACGACCGCGCCAAGGCGACCAACCTCACGGACATCTACGCTTCGCACCTCACGGCCGCAGGCGGGGTCAGCACCACCAAGAACGGCATGATCATCGCCAACACCACCGGCGCCGAGACCATGCCGGCGGTGGCCTCCAACGGCACCGACTTCCTCGTGGTGTGGCGCCAGGTGAACGCCGGCTGGTACAGCGTCAAGGCGCGCCGGGTCACCTGGACCGGCATCCCGACCGGCGCCAAGTACAGCATGGTGGACACAAAGGACATCATCGCGGCGCCCGCGGTGGCAAGCTGGGGTTCGGGCTACCTGGTGGCCTGGGAGCGCAAGTCAAGCATCTCCTACCTCTCCTACAACATCATGGGCAGCCGCACCGACAACAGCGGCAAGCCGTTCTCCAAGGACGGTCACGGCCGCTCCTTTACCGGGGCCGCCGGCGACCAGCGCAACGCCGACGTGGCGTGCAGCGGCACCAAGTGCCTGGTGGTGTGGCAGGACGCCCGCAACGCGCTGTTCAACAAGGCGGACATCTATGGCACGCGGGTCAACGTGCTCACCTCCACTGCGAGCACCCTGCAGCCGTACGACCCGGACGGGATCAAGGTCTTCACTGCAGCCAACGATCAGGTCTCACCCGCGGTGGATGCAAACGGCAAGGCGTTCATGGTGGTCTGGTCCGGCTACGACCCGAAGGTCGCGTCCTTGGTCAAGATCTTCAGCGCCCTCGTGACGGACTGAACCGCCCGCTCAGCCGAAGTCCACCAGCTCCAACAGGAACTCGCGCGAGCCATCCCGGCTCCACTGGTCCAGCAGGCCGGGGTCCTTGAGCTGCTGGCCGCGGAAGCGGTCCACCGCCACGTAGCGCACGGGCAGGTCGGCCAGGCGGGTCATGTCGCCCCACAGCTTCTCGCACTGCATCACCGGGAAGACATCCTCGTGGCCGCGGCCCCAGCGCAGCTTGACGTCCTTGATGGTGGCGTAGGTCGGCACCCGCGCCTCCACCGAGGCGATGGCGTCGTTGACCCGCTGCGCGCGCGCGGGATCGTCGGGGGCGCCGAGGATGTCGTCGCGCTGGAGCCCGAAGTACGACAGCAGGGCGTCGACGGTGAGCAGCGAGGTCAGGGTGTTGTAGTAGCTCAGGGCGAACTCGTCCTCTTCGCGCGGGAAGGCGAAGCCCTCCACCAGCTGAAGCCGGCCGTCCACCCGGGCCAGGCCGCCGCCCGCGTCCTCGTGGCGGCGGGGGGTCACCTCGAATGAGACGGTCTTGCCCGAGCGGATGTGCTGGCCGATGAGGCCCGGGTTGAGCCACGCGCCGAGGGTGTCGGCGTTGTGCACCATGAGGTATGTCAGCGACGGGTTGTCCTGCAGCATGCGCGCCAGCACGCCATTGCGCAGCAGGTTCGGCACCTCGTACCAGTGCCCGGGCGGGTAGAATCGCTGCTGCGGCGCGTTGGCCGTGTAGTCCTCGCCCTCGCCCGACGCCCGGGCCCAGCCGATGAGGGTCTCGTGCAGGTCCTCGGTGACGCGCTGGACGTTCTCGCTCTCGATCTGCTGCGACAGCTCCTCCCAGATGAAGCGCAGGTCCCGCTCGGTGGGGATCAGCTTCTGGCCGATGGCCGAGGCGTGCGACAGGTAGATCCGGCCCGGGTAGTCGAAGTCGTCCGCCTGCCGCAGGTGCTCGGCCACGGCGTCGTGGGTCAAGAAGCTGGTGGAGAACACATGCTGGTGGGCGGCGTGGCGCCGGGCGGTGCGCCGCGACTTGGCCAGGTGGATCTCCACGAAGGAGCGGTGGCGGCCCTGCAGCTTCACGAAGGGGTTGATCGCCTTGACCACCCCGGCGCCGTCGGTCCAGCGGCTGCCCAGGCCGCCGGCCAGGGTGAGCACCGCCACCTCGGCGCGGTCCAGGGCCTGCTGCCCCAGCCGGCTGTCCGCCCCGTCCGGCGCCGGCGGTGAGTCCACGTCCCCGGCGCTGGCGTCCTCGAAGGTGGTGCTGTGGGGCAGGCGGTTTCGGGCCACGCCGATCTCGCCCGCCTTGACCCGCCTCGACAGGCGGCGGTGGGCATCGGGATCGAAGCCGTTTTCCTGCCGGATGCGGGCCGCCTCGGCCTCCCACGCGGGGTTGTGACCCGCCACGGCGTCCACCATCGCGTCGATGTCCTCGCCGAACCGGGCGCGGTACAGCGCCTTGAGCGCGTCCGCCGGCTGGGCGGCGGTGTCCATGGAGGCGCCGTGGCGCCGCGCGAACCAGCGCGCCTCGCCCTGCAGGGTCTCGGCCGGCGTGGAGCCGCCGGTGACCGCCGACATGATCATCAGCCGGTAGTAGCCGTCAGGCATCAGCGCCTGCTCGCCTCGCCGGAGCTGGCCCATGATGCCGTCGTTGTTGATGGAGAACGCGTAGATCACCGGGTCCATGGCGAAGGGCAGGGCACGGGCGAAGTGCCGCTTCTTGTCGTTGATCAGGCGGCGCAGCTCGTCGACGATCTCCGGCCGTCGCTCCGGGGCGACGATGTACGCCATGCCGCCGCCGGTCATACCGCCGAGCATCAAGAAGCCGTAGAACGCATCGCCGAAGCGGCGCTCCATGTGGCGCCGGATATCGTCGGTGAAGGCGTTGGTCACCCAGGGGATGATCGGCGTGATGCACGCGTCGAAGTTGAGCGAGGTCAGCCGCCCCAGCGCCTGCATGTCCCCCCGCTTCAGCGCGTCGACTACCTGGTCGAAGATGGTATGCCCGCGCTTTCGGGCGGCCCACTCGTCTGCCAGCCGCAGCAGGTACTTCTCGGTGACCATCTCCAGCACCGGGCCGACGTTTTGCGCCATGCCGCCGTGGATCAGGATGACCGAGGCGGTCAGGCGTTGCTCGAGATCCGGCGGCACCGAGTCGCCGCCCAGCAGCTCGTGCGCCGGCAGCAGCGTGCCCCGGCTGACGCCATGCTCCGGGGCGCCCTCGCTGGCCAGCTGCCCGGTGATCACCTTGACGCCGGGCCAGATGCCGCCCGAGTCCTGCCAGCCGCCGCCGGAGCCGCCCAGCCACTCGCCGAGGATGGCGCGGGAGGCCACCAGCCTCTTTTCCTGCTCGTCCAGGGGGCCCTGCAGCCGGCGCACCTGCCCCGAAAAGCGCATGCAGCTGGTGATGATGCACGCCAGCAGCGAGGTGGAGACCGCCAGGCGCGAGCCCTTGGGGATGCGGCGCACCCGCGTTACGAGCTCGAAGCCGCCGGGGTGGCCCAGCAGCCGCTCCAGCAGCTGCCGCAGCGTGGCGCCGCCCTGCTCCATGGCCGGCGGCACCAGGCCCGAGGCCACGATCCCCGCCTTGAGCAGGCCGAGGTGGTCGCTGGCGAAGTTGAACAGCTCGGCCAGCTCCCCGATCTCCCTGGTCTCGGCCAGGTCCACCGAGGCGATGCGGATCACCGGCTCGGCGATGGCCCGGCAGTAGGTCTCCACCGGCGGCCGCGGGCCTCCTGCCTCTCCCTCGAGGCACAGGTCGATGGAGACGTTGGTCACCCGGGCGCCCTCGGGGAAGTCCATGCCGAGGAAGAAGATGTCGGACCAGCCGCTGTGGCTCGGATCCATGCGCACGCCGGTGGCGTCCATCACGAGCGGGTACAGCCCGGTCTCGGGGTCTGGCCGGACGAGCTGCGCGGGCGCGCGCAGCGGGTAGTCCGCCGCGGTGTCGGCGGAGAAGAGCATCGCGTTGCCCCGGCTCTGGCGGATGGAGCGGTGCACCTGGTCGGCGAGGTGCTTGAACGCCAGGCGGTGGTAGGCGTCGGCCAGGGCGCTGCTCAGCGCCTCGTCCAGCGCGCCGGGGCGCGCGAGGTACAGGTCGATGGCCGCCTCGAAGTCCCGCTCCCGCGCAGCCTGGATGCCGTCGAACGGGATCACCCCGGTGGGCCGCAGCGCGCCGCTGCCGATGAGGTAGTAGCGGTGCAGCGCGAACAGCAGCAGGCACGCGCGCACCCGGTGGTACAGGTTGTCCGAGCCGCGGCGGAACCGGTCCAGGCCGTCGGCGGCGTCCAGCAGCTGCGCGGGATCCAGCGGCCCGAGCAGCTCCTGCAGCGTACGGTCACGCACCGCCGGCTCGAGGCTGGTGATGGTCTCGATGATGTCGTGGGCTGGGCTTTTTTTCATGGGATCGGTGAAGAAGCGTACCGCCGTTGGACCGGCCTTGCCAGGTAGGCGTCGGGGCCAGTGGTTCATGCTGGTTCGCGTGCGGTGTCTCCGCTCGCGCGGCCAGGATCACCGCTTCAACGCCGTGGTCGCCGCGGTTTTGAAGATGGTAAACTGCCGGGCGATGCCAAAGGTGGACATGGAAGAGACCGTCCGGGTGACCCGCGGGATCAAGCGTGACCAGCAAGCCCACCCGCCCGGCCTGTTGCGCATCTTCCCTGTTGGCGAGCCCCCGTCCATGACCTTCCACCGGCTGGCGGTGGGGGCGACGATCATTGGCCGCTCCGAGGAGTGCCAGGTGGCGGTCCCCGACCTGGAGATGTCGAGGCAGCACGCCACCATCATCCCGGTGGACGACGCCTGGCACATCATCGACAAGGACAGCGCCAACGGCACATTCGTCGGCGGCGAGCAGGTCCGGGACTGCCCCCTCGTTGGCGGAGAGGTCATCCGCACCGGCGCTACCCTGTTCCGCTTCATTGAGAGCGGGCCGGCAGACCTGGAGGGCGAGTTCACGCCGGAGCAGGGGGAGATGATCGCCGGCCCCCGCATGGGTCAGGTGCTGGGGCTGCTGGACCGGGCAGCGGACAGCGAGCTGAGCGTCCTGCTGGTGGGGGAGACCGGCACCGGCAAGGAGCTGGCCGCCCGCCGGCTGCACCGGGCAGGGCCTCGCGGGCGCGGCCCCTTTGTGGCGGTGAACTGCGGCGCCATCCCCGAGAACCTGGTGGAGAGCCAGCTCTTCGGCCACGCCAGGGGGGCCTTCACCGGCGCCTCCAGCGCACACACCGGCCACTTCCGCGCTGCAAACGGCGGCACCATCTTCCTCGACGAGGTGGGGGAGCTCCCCCTGGCCCAGCAACCGAAGCTGCTGCGCGTCCTGCAGGAGCGGCGGGTCATGCCCGTGGGGGGCGATGGGCTCGTGCCGGTGGACGTGCGGGTCGTCTGCGCCACCAACCGAGATCCGCGAGCCATGGTGAGCGAGGGCATGTTTCGGGCCGACCTGTACGCCCGGATCTCCGGCCTGACCGTGCCCCTGCCCCCGCTGCGCCGGCGCCTGGAGGACATCCCCCTGCTGCTCCACCACCTGATCGCCAAGCACGACGACGGCCATCGCCAAATCACCGTCGAGATCGCGGAGCAGCTGCTCTGCCGCCCCTGGACCGGCAACGTGCGCGAGCTGGAGAGCGTGGTGCGCCGGGCCTTGCTGCTGGCCGGCCAGGAAAGAGAGCTGACCCCCGAGCACTTCCAGGATCCAGACCTGGAGCTCCCCACGACGGCGCCTTCCTCACCGGCTGCAAGGCACCGCCCCGCCGCCCCGGCGGCCGACCCGGCTGAGGCGCGAGAGCTGAAAGAGGCGCTCACCTGGGCGCAGGGAGACGCCAGGCGGGCCGCCACGAAGCTGGGCATCAGCGTCAGTCAGCTCTACCGCCGCGCCCAAAAGCACGGCATCCGCCCGGCCCACTACCGCCCCTGAGGGCCCGCGATTACCAGAGATGCCAGGTGGACGCGCCCACGAGGTACACCGTGAGGCAGAACGTGGCGCAGGTGATGAAGCGGAGCGCGTTGAAGGCGAAGGAGCTGGGTGTCGTGTCGTCTCGTTTCATGAGGATCTAACCCTTCGGGAAGGCGGCCAGGATGAGCGTGCCCATGGCGGCGCAGGTCATGAGGAAAGAGATGATGCCGAAGCTGAGCGTCGCGACGATACCGGCTGTACTGTCCATGAGGCGCCTCCTGGCTGTTGCTGCGTTGTTTCGATGCCCTGAGAAATGCAGCGTCTGTGCCAGGACAGGACGGCGCGGAAAGTTGTTTTAAATTCAGCCACTTGGCAGGATCTCACGAGACCCCGCCCGCATCTCTCGCATCCATCTCGCATGCGGCTCGCGCGAAAAAACCGCGTCTCGCATGCGGACCGTGTCGCGGCGGCGGAGTGCATCGGCTGATGTGGCGCCGGATATCGTCGGTGCAGGCGTTGGTCACCCAGGGGATGATGGTGACCATCTGGAGACCGCCAGGCGGGAGCCCCTGGGGATGCGGCGCACCCGTGATCCCGATCACATCGCTGGACATGATGCCGGCGATGCACGGACGACCTGTCGGTTTCTTGACGTCCATCACTTCGGCTGGTTTGGGCCCGATGCAAGTGATCCCGATGACCTGGGGGGCTCGCTCCGTTTGGCCCACCTCCTGCACCCCTGGGCGGTAAACCAACATCGACGCAGGAGGACGGACGCATGTGGGGAGTTCGACGATATACCTGCGCCCTCATCGGGGGCGCGTGCATGCTGGCGGCGAGCAGCGCGCAGGCGGGCAAGACGAAGGTCTGTGTGGTGGTCAACCTGCAGAAGCCGGCCGAGCTGCCGGCGCCGCCGCCGCTGCCCGGGGAGCGGGCGCCACGGGGGGATGGTGAGAGCCCGCCCGGCGAGGCGGCCGAGGCTGCCTCCCGGCCCGCCGCCGAGCAGCCGGGGCAGCAGCACAGCGCCATGGACCTCTCGCTGATCCCCCTGGGCCAGACCCCGGTGGAGCACCTCAAGCGACTCATCGAGCACTTCGTCACTCACGAGGAGGGCTTCATCGCCGTGCGCGCGGGATGCAAGCAGCGGGTGCACGTGGACCTCTACCCGCTACGCGAGGGCTGGACCGTGTTCATCCGCTACTCGGGGCACGGCCGCGAGGAGCGGGTGGAGCAGCTGCTGCCCGACGAGCTGAGCCAGTTCGCCGAGCGCGCGGTGGTGGCGCTGCTGCACAACCGGCCCATCAGCACCACCATCAAGCGAGACACCGTGCTGCGCGCTGACACGAGGGTCCCCAGGCGCTGGGTGGGGGGCACGCATCACGTGGGCATCAACCTGGGCACTCAGCTGCGGGTGGGGCAGATCCCCGCGGTGCAGGACGACGGGGCGGTCAAGAGCGAGGTCCGCCCCTTCAGCATGCTCAGCTTCAAGCTGGGCTACCGCGGCAAGTTCGAAAACTGGGGTATCGCCTCGACGGTGGGCGTGGGTATCGGCACGGGCAAGACGGCCCTGACCAGCAACGCCAGGGGCGGGCATGTGGACCTGGGGGGTAACGCCAGCATCGCGCTGCACTTCCTGCGCTACTTCAACCCGCGGGGGGTGACCTCGTTCTACCTCGGCACCGGCGGCACCTTCGAGCTGCTCTGGTTCTGGGCCATCAAGGAGGAGTCCAAGCGCACCAGCGACGCGGACGGGCGCAACAGCCTGCTCGGCGGCGGCGTTGACCTGGACCTGGTGTTCGGCTGGGAGTTCATGCGGGCCACCAGCGTTCACTGGTTGATCCAGGGCGAGCTCCACTTTCCCGCCTACGTGCTGGAAAACGAGAACGCCGACGGCGCCATCCACAGCTGGTTCCCCGGGGCCTCCCTGTGGCTCGGGGTGCTGTTCTGAGCCGGTGAACCGCGCGCTCCAGGTCATGGGCCTCCTGGTGGCCCTGTGCCCGGCCGCGGCCCGGGCCGCCGAGGCTGACAGCCCGGCGGTGCCGCTGTGCGTCCTGATCAGCGCCGAGGACGGGCAACGCGCAGGGCTGAAGAAGCTGGTGCTGGCCCAGCTGGCCCACCACCCGACCCACCGCCCCGTGGAGCGCGGCTGCCCCTCGCGGCTCCAGGTGCAGCTGTTCAGGTTCGAGGGCGCGCGTTACCTCACGCTGCGGATCAACCGCGAGGTCCCGGTGCGCTTCGCCCTGAAGGAGCCCGGCGACCTGGAGCCGAGGCTGGTGGAGGCCATGCGGCGGGTGTTGGGGCATGACCCGGTGTACCTGGCGCAGGACATACGCCAGCTCAGCGCCATGCAGCGGGCCGCGCGCAGCGTGCTCCGGCGCGGTCGCAACACCTGGAGGTTTGAGCTGTTCCAGCTGGTCAACCGCAGCGGCGCGGGCGCGGCGCTGGCCACCGGCGGCGCCTTCTCCGTGAGCCGGGGCTCGGAGCGCTGGTACCTGTTCGCGCGGCTGTACGCCGGCGGCTCCCTCGACGGCGGCGGTGCGTCGCGGTCGCTGCGCGTCCTGGCCGGCGGTGATCTCGGCCTCGCCTTCGAGTTCCTGCGCCGCGCCGTCCACTCCCCCTACCTGAGCGCCGGGTTTGGCGTCCAGCTGCTCCACTTCGAGGGGCGCTTGAAGCAGACCGACCGGGAGCTGGAGTCCGCGACCGACGTGGGCGCGGCCTTCTGCTTGCGCGCCGGGGGGAGGCTCTTTCGCGCCTCGAACTTCGAGCTCGACCTGTTCGTCGCGGGCTACCTGCCCCTGTTCGTCACCCGGGACGTGGACTCGCCGTTGATGGATGACTACACGCCGAGCGGCCTGCTCGGTCTGGGGGTCGGTTTCTGAGGACGCCGGACAGGCGGGCCTACGCCTCGTCGATCAGGGTGCCCAGCCCCAGCCGCGCGATGGTCTCGGCGGTGGGGTGGCCGGTCTGGCGGTCCCAGCCGCGCAGGTCGTAGTACTCGTCCATCAGCGCGCGGAACTTCTGCCCGTCCAGGGAGACCGGCTCGCCGATGAGCGGGTTGACGCTGTTTTCGGGCTTCTCGTAGTACGGGATCAGGGTCTCGTCGTCGGCGCGGCTCCGGTCGTGCAGCCGCTTGTGCAGCAGCCGCTCCAGGTTGACCACCCGCTCGGCGAAGTGGTCGAAGCTCTCGCGGGTCAGGTCCAGCCCGGTGGCCGCGTTGAGCAGGTTCAGCTCGAAGTCGATCCCCTCCATCTCGCCGACCATGGAGAAGTTATCGTCGGTGTAGTTGCTGTAGATGCGCGGGAAGATCTGGTCGTCCACCGGCAGGCTGTCCTTGTACACCGAGCGGTGGCCGTGCCACATGGCGGGGAACGCCTTGTGCTCGTAGCCGCTGCGCGGGTCCACCGCGTCGGACGAGCCGTAGATCCGCTCGCCGATGTTCATGATGGTGTCCCATGAGATGCCGTGCTCGGGCGAGTTGACCCGCGACCAGTTCATGATGTTCTGGGTGTAGCCGTGGCCGCTGGAGATCGGGTCGCGGGTGTCCATGGCCCACTGCAGCGCGGCCACCAGCCAGAACGGGAACACGATGTGGTTGATGTGATCCCCGTGGCCGTCCCAGTGCCCGGCGTAACCCCAGGCCGGGAAGTAGCTGGTCAGCTCCTGCTGGCCGAAGCCGAGGATCTCGGCGCCGCGCAGGGTGCCCTCGGCCAGGGCGTCGCCCAGCGCGCCGCGGCGGTGGGTGATGACCTCGAACAGCGCGGCCCAGCAGTACGGGTCGTCCAGGTCGAAGGCGCGGCCGTCGATCTTCGTGATCCGCCCGGCCTTCGCGTTGTCCCGCAGCCAGGGCATCAGCCCTATCAGGATCTCCCAGTGGTTCAGGCCGAGGTCGTTGGACAGCTGGGTCACCTCGAAGCCGGCCTCGAAGCCGAGCTTCCAGTCGTAGAAGGTTCCCTCGATGCCGGGGAAGAGCCCGGCCACGCAGTCCACCTGTCCGGCGATGAGCTTGTTGCACATCACGCCCGGCACGCGAGTGTAGTAGCGCGCGTCGAAGCAGCCGGTGTGGCACTGCTGGGTGCAGGCCTGGAACCGCTGGCCGTACTTCTCAACCTTCTCCGGGTCCAGCTTGATCGGGTGGGGCCAGCCGTGGGACGCGTGGCATTCGTCGCGCACCAGGTCGCAGACGCGCTCGAACGCCTCCGGCCGCGCGATCTTCACCGGCTGGGTGCCGCGCACGGCGATGGCCTTGAGGTTCTGCTGGCCCATAATGGCGCCGAAGCCGCCCTGGCCCGAGGCTGACTCGGTCTCCGTGGCGGCGATGGCGATGCGGCAGCGGTTTTCGCCCGAGGGCCCGATGGCCAGCACGCGGGTGCGCTTGCCGAGCTGTTTGATCAGCTTCTTCTGGGTGTCGAAGATCCCCTCGCCCCACAGGCCGCGCGCGTCCTCGATGCTGACCCTGTCGTCCTGGATCAGCAGGTAGACCGGGTGCCTGGCCCGGCCGGTGATGATCACCCCGTCCCAGCCGGCGTACTTCAGCTCGGGGCCCCAGTGGCCGCCGAACGACGAGCGGGTGTACCACTCGTGGGGGTAGCCCTGCGGCGCCAGCGAGCAGAGCGTGGTGCGGCCCGAGTAGGGCGCCGAGGTGCCGGTGAGCGGGCCGGTCAGGATGTACAGGATGTTGTCCGGCGACAGCGCCGAGGTGCCGCGGCTCAGCTCGTCGAAGGCCAGCCTGGCGGCCAGCCCCCTGCCGCCGATCCACGCCTCGGCGTGCTCCATGGTGTCCTGCTGCTCCAGGCTGCCCGACGTGAGGTTCACGCGGAGCAGCTTGCCCATCCAGCCGCCGGTCATGACTCTTCCCCTCGCTTGTCGCCCTGGCGCTCCAGGTGGAAGTAGCGGGACACCCTCTTGTCGGGCGGCCCGTCGCCCGGGGGCCCGACCCACAGGGCGCCGGTGAAGCAGGACCGCACGCACACCGGGTCGCCCTCGCACAGGTCGCACTTGATCACCCGGTCGGTGAAGGGGTTGACCCGCATGGCGCCGTGGGGGCAGGCATCGACGCACATGTGGCAGTCGATGCACAGCTCCGGGTCCACCACGTAGTAGTCGCCGTCGTCGGACAGCTCGATGGCGCCCTGGGGGCAGCTGTCCTGGCAATCGGCGGGCTGGCACTGCTGGCAATGGATGATGCCGTGGGTGCCGCTGAACGGCTCCAGGTCCACCTCGATGCGGGCGCTCTCGGGCGAGGCGTGCCCGTCGTGGTGCTGGGCGCAGTTGATCATGCACGACAGGCAGCCGCAGCAGACCATGTTGTCGACGATGAGCTTTCTGGTCATCCTCGTCTCGCCCTCACCCCAAGATCATGTCGCGTCCAGGGGGGGGCGCGCCATGAATTCTCTGACCAGGGCGTTGAACCGCTCGGGCTGCTCCAGCGGGGTGAGGTGCCCGGCGCCGGGCACCACCTCCAGCCGCGCGCCAGGGATGCCGTCGGACATGACCCGCGCCAGGTCGGGCGGCGTCAGCGCGTCCTGCTCACCCACCACCACGAGGGTCGGCGCGGTGATCTCCCCCAGGCCGGGCCGCGAGTCGGGCCGGTCGCGCATGGCCTGCAGGGCGAAGGCGATGCCGCGGTCGGAGGCGGTGGAGGCCATGGCCTCGGTGGCCACGCGCAGGGCGGGCCGGGCGTAGGAATCGGGGCACAGCAGCTTCGGCACCATGCCGTCGGCGACCTCCAGGCCGCGGCCCCGGTCGGCCAGGGCGATGCCGTCGGCGCGGGCGGCCCGGATCTCGTCCGGGTCGGCCTCGGCGCGGGTGTCGCACAGCACGAGGCCCTCCACCCGCTCGGGGCAGCGGCGCATCAGCTCCAGCAGGATGTAGCCGCCGATGGACACACCGCACAGGGTGGCCCGCTGCAGGCCCACCTGGTCCATGGCGCGACACACCGCGCCAGCCAGGGCGCCCATGGTGCCGGGCCCCGCCGGCGGCGCCGAGCGGCCGAACCCCGGCAAGTCCAGGGTCACCAGCCGCAGGTCGTCGGCCAGCGCTCGCTGGGCCGCGAACAGGTCGCTGTTGAGGGGGAAGGCGTGCACCAGCACCAGGGCAGGGCCGTCGCCGCCCGTGTCGTGGACAAAGATCGAAGCTGCCATGCTCACTCCCTGAAGTCGGCCGGGTCCAGGCCGGTGCGCTTCATCCAGCGGTGGATCTGCATCCGCGTGGTGTCCATGGCCCGGGCCACGGCCGAGACGTTGCCGCCGTGCTCGCGCAGCCTGGCGCCGAGGGTCTCGCGCAGCTCGTCCAGGTCCGGGGTGGCGCGAGGCGGCCGCCTCGCTGGCTGGGCCTGCGCCGCCAGCTCCTCGGCCGTGGGGAGCTGCGCCGCGGGCATCACCCCCGACGGCGGGCGCGCGGGTTGCTCCGGGGGAGCGGTGACCAGCGCCTGCAGCGCGTCGGGCAGGTGGCGCAGCTTGAGCGCTGACCCGTTGCCCAGCAGCGCCGCGGCGGTGGTGATCACCTTCTCCAGCTCGCGGATGTTGTAGGGCCAGTCGTGCAGCATGATGGCGCGGAACGCCTCGAGGGTCAGGCGCAGGTCCGGGCTCACCGCTGGCGCGGCCCTGCCCAGGAACACCGACATCAGCAGGCCGATGTCCTCGCGCCGCTCGCGCAGGGAGGGCAGGCGGATGCAGAAGCCGTTGAGCCGCGCGAACAGGTCGCCGCGGAAGGTCTCGGCCTCCACGCGGGCTTCCAGGTCGCGGTGGGTGGCGCCGATGAAGCGCACCTGGACCTTGCGGGTGCTGGTCTCGCCCACGCGGCTGATGGAGCCGTCCTGCAGCAGGCGCAGCAGCTTGGCCTGGGCGGCCAGGGGCATGTCCCCCACCTCGTCCAGCATCAGCGTGCCGCCGTGGGCCTCCTCCACCACGCCGCGCTTGTCGCCGGTGGCGCCGGTGAACGCGCCGCGGCGGTGGCCGAACAGCTCGCTCTCGATGAGCCCCTCGGGGATGGCCGCGCAGTTGAGGGCCACGAAGGGGCCGTCGCCCCCGGCCAGGCGGTGCACCTCGCGGGTGATCACCTCCTTGCCGGTGCCTGTCTCGCCCAGCACGAGCATCGGGATGTCGGTGGCGGCGATGCGATGCAGCAGCCCGATGCCCTGCAGCAGCGGGGGGCAGACGCTGGACAGGGGCGTGACCGGCCCGTCCGCGTGGGCCAGGGCGAGGGTCTGGTCGTGGTCCTCCAGCGCGGCGTGGAAGTAGATCCAGAAAGTCTGGCCGGTCTCCACCAGGTCACCGTGCTGCAGCTGGTGGCGTACGACGCGCTGGCCGTTGACGCGGCAGCCGTTGGTGCTGCCCAGGTCCTCGAGGATATGCCAGGTGTCGTCGCCCGCCTGAAACGGCATGACCCGGGCGTGCTGGCCCGACATCCATGGATCGTCCAGCTTCATCCGGGCGGTGCGGGGGTCCTGTACCTCCAGGCTGTCGCGGTCTCCGCGCCCCAGGTGCACCTCCCCCAGCCGCATCAGGTCCAGCATCCGCGGCTCCGGGTTCAGCGGGGCGTGGCAACGGCCCACGCGGATCAGCAGGGCAGCGCTGGCGCCGCGCGCCGAATCATCGGCGGTGTCGATGGGAAGGGTGCGGGAATCATCCATGGCGATCTCGGTTCGTTGGTCAGTCTACAATAATCCACTGGCGCGGTGGATTATTGGATCGGCGGGCGTTGACTTATGCTGTACGGGTGGATATTGGGAGGACCAGCAGGCACGGTACATGCATATAACCTGCGCACAGGGGGAGGCGTGGCAGGAGATACACCCTGGAGGACGTGCGGAGACCGATGAACGGGCAGGACAGGGAAAGCGGCGGCCAGTCCAGTGGCCAGCAGGGGGCGAGTGGGAGAGCCGATCCGCTCATCGGGCAGCAGTTCGGCAACTACATTGCCAGCAAGCTGTTGGGCCGCGGCGGCATGGGCTCGGTATACCTGGCGCGGCACCCGGAGATCGACCGTGAAGTGGCCATCAAGGTGCTGTCGGAGGACCTGACGGAGATCCCAAGGGCGGCGGCCCGGTTCCTGAGCGAGGCGCGCGCGGTCACCCGCATCCGCCACAACAACGTCATCGACATCTACGATTTTGGCCGCCTGGATGATGGGCGCCCGTTTTACGTGATGGAGCTGCTGGGGGGCCACCCCCTGAGCGATGAGCTGGTCGAGCTGGGGCGGCTGGAGCTGGACGAGGCTGCCCCGCTGGTGCGGCAGCTGTGCGCCGGGCTCCAGGCGGCCCATGACCAGGGCGTGATTCACCGCGACCTGAAGCCGTCGAACATCCATGTGCTGGACGAGGAGCCGCTGGCGATCAAGATCCTCGACTTCGGCATCGCGAAGATCCTGGAGAGCAACGCCAGCGGGTCCGAGACCGCCACGGGGGTGGTGATGGGGACGCCGGTGGTCATCGCGCCGGAGCAGGCGGCGGGGCATCCGGACCGCATCGGGCCCCACTCGGACATCTACAGCCTCGGGGTGGTGCTGTTCTGGATGCTGGCAGGGCGGCCGCCGTTCGAGGATCGCGTGCCCGGCCTGTTGCTGTCGCGGCACATGAGCGAGCCGGCGCCGGGCATCGCGGATGTGGAGCCGTCAATCCCTCCTGCCGTGGCGTCGGTGGTGGATCGCTGCCTGGAAAAGGAGCCGCACCTGCGGCCTGATTCAGCGGCGGAGGTGGGGCGACTGTTCGCGCTGGCCCTCGACCCGTCCGCAGCCAGCGAGGTACCAGCGCCGCGTCGCCGCGCTGCCCCCGTCCCGGCCCCTGTGCCTGCCGCGGGCGGCCAGACCCTGGACCTGGAGCATGACACCCGGGCTCCTGCGCTGGACGATTCGCTGGCAGGGACCACCGGAGAGGAGCTGGAGGCGGCAGGAGTAACGGCGCCACAACCCTGGCGCTGGCTCGGGCTGGCCGCGGCCCTGTTGTTGCCGCTGATGATCTACCTGCTGTGGCCCGCGGCCGAGCCTGTGCCCGGGGCGGCGCCCGCGTCCGATCCTGCGCCCGCGGCGGCTCGCGCGCTGGAACCTGGCGCAGAGCGCGTGGAGTCGACAGTTGCCGCTTCCGCTCCCGACCCCGCTCCCGACCCCGCTCCCGACCCCGACCCCGACCCCGCGCCCGGTGGTCGGGCCGCCGGGTGCTCTGGCTTGGCGGCGCCCTGGCGGCGTTGCCGCCGGTCCTGCTCGTCGGGGTATGGACCCACCAACAGGTTCAACCCAACGGGACCCGGGACGGCAAGAAGGTCGGCCCGTGGAGCGCCTGGCAAGACAACGGCAACAAGCTCAGCGAGGGCCGGTACCGGGATGGCCTCCGCTCCCATCGGTGCTACAGATCGTCGAACGATCCATGCCGCCCGGACCCGCCGGCGAAGCGCTGCACGCCCGCCGCGGTCTCGCCGCTGTTGATGGTCTGCATGCCGAGTCGGAACTCATTGCGCAGGGCATCGTCCATGGGCTGATCATGCTGCTCGTACGCCGAGCGGCGGTCGCTGCGCAGGCAGGCCTGTGGCATGCGGGCGATCTGTTGCGCCAGGGCCTCGGCCTCCTGGCGCACGGTGCCGTCGTCCACCACCCGGTTGACCAGCCCCATTGCCAGCGCCTCCTCGGCGTCCACGGGCCGGCCGGTGAGGATCATGTCCATGGCCCGTGACATGCCGATGAGCCGGGGCAGCCGCACGGTGCCGCCGTCCATGAGCGGCACGCCCCAGCGACGACAGAACACACCGAACACCGCGTCCCTTTGAGCCACCCGCAGGTCGCACCACAGCGCCAGCTCCAGCCCGCCGGCCACGGCGTGGCCCGCCACCGCCGCGATGACCGGCTTGGACAGCGCCATGCGTGTGGGCCCCAGCGGCCCGTCGCCGTCCTCCTCCAGCCGGTGCACATCGCCCTTCGACAGCGCCCGAAGGTCGGCGCCCGCGCAGAAAGTGGGGCCGGCGCCGAACAGCACCGCCACCGCGGCCTCGTCGTCGGCGTCGAAGGCGGCGAAGGCCTGGCTCAGCTCCCCGGCGGTGTGGCGGTCCACGGCGTTGCGCACCCGCGGGCGGTCCAGGATCACGGTGGTCACGGCGCCGTCCCTCTGCACTGAAACACTCATGAGATGTCGTCCTCCCGCAACGCTTACCAGATCATCATTTTAGTGGGGTGTCTCCTGGAGACGATAGCCTGGATATCGCGCCGAGGGGCCGAGCCCAGGTTCGTTCAACATTCGCCGCCAATGGCGACTCCCCACGGGGCGGGCAATGGGTAACGGGCAGGGCCCACCTATCGCTTCAGGTCTTCCTTCAGCTGCTCGGTCTCCTCCTTGGCCCCGGTCACCGCGTTGAACAGCTGCGTGCTCTGCCCGGAGACGAAGACGATCAGCAGCGCGAAGATGATGGCCAGCATCATCACGATGGCGGGGTTGATCCGGTTGCCGCTCTCGAGCCGGGCCTCCACCCCCGAGCTGTACGCGCCGCCGCCCTGCATGCTGCCCAGGACCAGGGCGTCCCGGGCCTTGCCGGTGCGGTCAAGCTCCTCGCGCAGGCGCACGATCTCCCGCTTCAACTGCTGCTCGTTCAGGTCCTCCAGCGAGCGCGAGGCGGAGAGCCCGGCCATGGCGGCCGTGGCCCTGGCCAGCACCTTCGAGATCTCGCGCTGGGCCGTGTCGGGCAGCGGCTGCCCCGGCCGGGACTGCACGCAGAGCAGGTAGGCGACCTTGCCGTCCAGGGACATGGGGCCCACGCAGCACTCCTGGCCGGCTGGCAGGCCCAGGTAGTGGGCGATCTTCTTCTGCAGAGGGTCCTCCGAGACGGCGGCCTTCACCGATATCTTGGTCTGCATGGCCACCTGCAGCATGGACGCGGAGGTCAGGGGCACCACCAGGTGCTCGATGGGCGGCCCGCCGCTGCGCCGGTCCGTGGCGTAGCCGATGGCGTAGCTGCCCTGGATCAGGAACAGGGCGGCGAAGCCGTGCTGCTCGAACATCGGCATCACCAGGGCGTCGGCGATGCGGCGCCCGCTCTTGGCCTCGCGCAGCTCCTCGATGATCAGGTCCACGGGCAGCATGGCGTTGACCAGCCCGGGCTGCCCGGCCGCTGCAGCGGGGGTGGGCGTGGGCTCGAACGCGTCCGGCTCCACTGTCTTCAGGCGCTCGGTGAGGCGCTTGACCGCCCCGGCCGACATCTCGGCCCCGACCTCGTCAGCGGTCAGGTCGATGGTGGCCGCCAGGTACTCCCGCTTGTCCACCTCCGGCTCCGCGGGTGTGGAATCGTCCACGGCCTGGACCCGCAGCAGGGTCGGCTTGCGCCGGATCCCGAGCAGGGACTCGATGTAGTACGCCAGGCGCAGTTCGGGCGTCACGTGGCGCTTGATCGGCCGCCGGATCTTGAACGAGACCTTGCCGACGATCCTGCGGGAGGGGGTCATCATGGCCAGGTGAACGCACCTGATGTTGTCCTGGTCGTCCTTCTCCAGGCGGAAGGGGAGCACGCCCAGCTCCATGCAATCCGCCGGCTCCAGCAGCCCCAGGGCCAGCGGGTCCGCCTGGCTCAGGTCCTCGGCGCTGGCCACGGGCACGCCGTGCTGATGGGCCAGGCAGCTGGCCAGCGCCTCCAGCCCCAGGGCCCCGTCCTGGACCAGGGTGGTGCCGAGGCGGTGCCCGGAGAGGACCTGCAGCTTCAGGGCCCTGGCCACCTGGTCTAGCTGGATATGACCATGCTCCAGCAGTACTTCGCCGATCATCGTCATGGCGATCACCTCTGGGACAACGCTGGCAATGGAGTCAAAGACTAAGTGTACCTGCCGGGGGGCGGCTGGCCAGGAGGGGGAATCGAGGCGGCAGTTCCTGTGCGCTAAACGATGTCCTCGGTGCGCACATAAAGCGGCACCATGCCCTCGGGCCGATGCACATCCACCATCCGCATCACCTCCACCTCCAGCTCGGTCCGCAAACCCCGCAGGTCCCGAATCTCCCGCTTCAGCACCATGGCCCGGGCGAAGCTGGCCATGACCCGCTTGATGGAGAAGGTCCGCTCCAGCACCCGGATGGTGGCATGGCCCGACAGGGGCAGCAGCACCCCCAGCGCCACCGCCCAGGGCCAGCCCCACAGCAGGAAGGCCGAGGTCATCAGCGCCAGGTACACCAGCCCCACCAGCACCATACCCACCAGCAGCTTGGTGGTGGTGATGACGTCCTGGCGCGGCGTGAAGCGCTTGCCGCTCCAGCTGACCAGCAGCCCCATGGGCGCGTGGATCACCATCCCCGGCAGGGCCAGGGGCAGCCAGAACAGCGAGCGGCCCCCGCGGGCGAGCAGCTTGAAGAAGAGCTGCCCCAGCCGCACCGGCCGCTTCAGCTCCGCGTCGGTGAGGCCCAGGTCCGAGAGCCGGTCCATGTAATCCGCCACCCGCCCGTAGAGCTGCATCACCTTCGGGTCCTCGCGCACATGCTCGTAGACCAGGGCGAAGCGCCGGGCCAGCTCCACCCGGTGCTGCAGGGGGACGCGCCCGGGCTGGTACAGCCGCCGCACGCCGTCGAGCACGCGCAGCGTCTCCCAGCTCGCCGCGTTGATGGTCACCTCGCGCATTCCCTGGTCAATGTCGTCGGTGAGCTGCTGGACCGCCTCACGCTCCGCCCCGGCGTGCTCCTCCAGCCGCGCCTGGTCGATGATGATGGGGGGGCCGTACTGCACCAGGACCCGGCTGCGGAAGTGGCGCCGGTGGTCGAAGGTCAGCCCGAAGGGCACGATGCAAAGCGGCAGGTCCGGGTGGCGCTCCATGACGCCGAAGGCGAGGCGGGCGGCGCCGGTCTTCAGCTGCGCCAGCTGAGACTGGTTGTGGCTCAGCCCCTCGGGAAAGATGCCCACCGTGTTGCCCGAGCGGAGCACCTCGTACAGCGCGTCGAAGGCGGCGCTGTTGTCCACCTTGCCGTCGCCGTGGTCCATGCGGCGCCTGATGGGCACCGCCCCGAGGGCCAGAAGGATCGGGCGCAGCAGGCGGCTGCGGAACAGGTAGTCCGCGGCCGCGAAGTGCACGATGCGGCCCGAGGTGGCCACCACCATCACCGGGTCGATGAGGGAGTTGGGGTGGTTGCCGGCGAAGATCACCGGGCCCTCGTCCTCGCCGGGGATGTTCTCCAGCCCCACCACCTCGATCTGCCTGAAGAAGACATGCACCACGAAACTCAGAAACCGCCTCACGACCCGGTACGCCCACATCGACATAGTGTACTGCGATAGACTCGCCCCATCGACCGGACCGGGAGAGATTGATCATGGACAGCTACCCCACCTTCGGGTCGCCCTGAGCCGTGGCCGCCATGCCCGGAGCTTGCCAGGCGTGCGACGCCGAGCTCGGCCCGCGGCTGCGATGCTTGAGGTGTGGGGCGCACCTGCTTCCAGCGCAGGCGCGGCTCACCCACGTGGCCGGCAGGCTGCGCAGGGTTGAGCAGGAGCAGTCGCGCGTCCTGGTGACCGTGGACCTGCCCGGCGGCGCCACCCTCGAGGCCCGGGCAGGCTCGAGCTGCGCGCGGCTCGGGCACGGCGACCCTCGCCCGGGCGACGAGGTCGCGCTGCTCGGCACCCGGCAGGAGGTCTTCGACGACCGGACCGGCGGCCCCAGGGAGGCGCCGGCTCACCGGGCGGTGTTCGCCCTCGAGGCGCTGGCCGCCGGTGATGACGCCGCGGCCCTCATGGTGGCCGAGCTGCAGGCGCGCGGGCTGCAGCCCCCACAGGGCGACCCGTCGCTGCCGACCTTGCCCTGGCCCGAGGGGGTCATCGTGGTGCCGGCTGCCGGCGATGGCCCGGTGGGGATCACCTTTCACCTGCGCCCCGCGGCCATGGACTGGCTGCCCCTGTCGCTGCTGCTGCCGGCGGCGTTCTTCGGGCTGCTGGCCTGGAACATGTGGCCTGCCACCAGGGTGTTCATCTTCGCCGCGGTGCTGGGCGCCACGGCCCTCGCCATGGCGCTGCTCTCCCTGCGCCACAGGATGGTGCTGCTCGGCCCACAGCGGCTGCGGCTGCAGTACGGCCACCTGCCCTGGCCCGCGCGGACCCTGGCACGCACCGACGAGATCGAGGCGGTGTACGTCGCCCGTGAGGACGGCAGCCTCGGCGTGCGCGTGGCCGCCGGCGGCGAACAGGACCCCTGGCTGCTCTCCCCGGGGCAGGCCCCATCCCGCGCGGCGCTGGTGGCGGCGCTGCTGGAGCGAGCCCTCGGCATCGCCCCGGACCGGGACAGGCGGCCTGGCGAAGAGAGCCCGGACCTGCCAGGGCGGCTGCCCGACCTGGACGCGGTCATGCGCCCGCCGCCCGCGCCCGGCGATCCCGCCGCCGAGCAGGGTCCACGCAGCCGCATGCGCGTGGCCGACCTGGGCCGGCCAGCGCCCAGGGGCGTACGCGCCACCCGACGCGGCAAGGTGCTGACCATCTCCACCCCGGACTCAGGCGTGTCCCTCAGGTTGATCTTCGTGGTGGGGCCCTGCGTGCTGTGGCTGATGTTCAACCACGAGCGGCTCTTTGAAGGCCCGCTGCTGCTGCTGCCCGACCTGGGGGCCTGCGCTGGCGTGCTGCTCGGGATCTACAGCGTCGTGGCCGGCCTGGCCAACCGCACCACCATCACGGTCAGCCCCTCCACCTTCATCATGACCCGGGGGCCGGTACCCTGGCCCGGCCGCGTGGCCTGCCACCGCAGCGTCGTGGCCGGCTTCGAGGAGGACTCGGAGATGGTGGGCAAGGGCGGCGTCATCTACCACCTCGATCTGGTGCTGCGAGGCGGCCAGCGCCGCCGCGTGGTGCCCAGCTCGGGCTCGGAGGAGCGCATATGGTGGCTCAAGCGCGCCCTGGAGCAGGAGCTCGGCCTGGGCGGCTGAGCCGGTCCTCGTTGTAATTCCGCGTGCGCCTGGTGCCACTGGCGCTACACCTCCAGCAGAGGCCGTCGACGGCCAGCGGGAGGCACCATGGACGCGCAGCAGATCATCCGTCACCTGAGCGACGTCGAGCTCTTCGAACAGACTGACCCGCAGACCCTGGCCGAGATGGCCGCGGCCGTGGAGGAGCGTCAGGTGGGCGCCGGGCAGGTCCTCTTCAGCGAGGGAGATCCCGGCGGCTTCGTCTTCGCGGTGGCGCGCGGCGAGCTGGAGGTGCTCAAGCGGCAGAGCGAGCGCGACGTGTTGCTGCGAGTCATGGGCCGGGGGCAGGTGGGCGGCCTGACCAGCACAACCCTCGGGCGCAGCCGCTCGGCCACCCTGCGCGCGCGGGCCGAGAGCCTGGTGCTGTGCATCCCGGGGGAGCGGTTCAACCAGCTGCTGTCTGACCGGCCGCCGCTTACCCGGGCGGTGGTGGCATTCCTGAGCCAGAAGGTGCGGGGCAAGACAGATCAGCTGGCCGGGCTGATGGCCCGGGGGCAGGCGGGCGCGGGCGAGCCCGTGGCGTTCTTCGACACCAAGCCGTACGACCGCACCTTCTTCGACCGGGCCGCGGGCGACGACCTGGCGCCGGTGTACTTCGAGGCGCGCCTGCGGTCAGCCACCGCCTCGCTGGCCCGCGGATTCCGGGTGGTGTGCGCCTTCGTCAACGACGAGCTCGACGCCGGCGTACTGCAGGAGCTGGCCGGGAGCGGCGCGCAGCTCATCGCCCTGCGGTGCGCGGGCTTCAACAACCTCGACCTCGAGGCCGCCGGGCGCCTCGGCCTCACCGTGGTGCGCGTGCCGGCCTACTCGCCCCACGCCGTGGCCGAGCACACCCTCGGCATGATCCTGACGCTGAACCGCAAAATCCACCGAGCCCACCAGCGAGTGCGCGAGGGGAACTTCAGCCTGGCCGGGCTGGTGGGCTTCGACCTGCACGGGCGCACCGCGGGGGTCATCGGCCTGGGCAAGATCGGCCGCTGCCTGGCCAGGGTCTTGCGCGGGCTCGGCATGCAGGTGCTCGCCTTCGACGCCAGGCCCGACGAGGCGTTCGCCGCCCACACCGGCGTGCGCTACGTGGCGCTGGACCGGCTTCTGGCCGAGGCCGACATCATCAGCCTCAACGCGCCGCTGCTGCCTGCCACCTGGCACATGATCGACGACGAGGCCATCGCCCGGATGAAGCCCGGCGTGATGCTGATCAACACCGGCCGCGGCGCGCTCATCGACACCGCCGCGCTGATCCGCGGGCTCAAGTCCGGGGCCATCGGATCGGCGGGCCTGGACGTGTACGAGGAGGAGAGCGATTACTTCTTCGAGGACCGCTCCGACCGGGTGATCACCGACGACGTGCTGGCCCGGCTGCTCACTTTCCCCAACGTGCTGATCACCAGCCACCAGGCGTTCCTCACCGAGGAGGCGCTGGGCAACATCGCAGAGACCACCGCCGGCAACATCCGCGCTTTTTTGGCCGGCGCGCGGGGCGATGCGCTGGACAACCGGGTGGCGCCCGCGGGCTGAGCAATACGGCAGGCTCCTGGCCCCGATCCGGATGCCGGATCTCAGCACCGGCCGTCCGGACGGGAGGGGGGCCGGCTCCGCCGATCCACGCGAAATCAGGGGAGGCCATGATGGCCTCGTTCCTGCAAAGCCCCACTCCGCGAGGTCTGGATCGATGTTGCATGGAGGCTACAATGGGAAACATGGCACAACAGAGGCAGCGCGAGGGCCGGTTCACATACGCCGATTACTGCACCTGGCCGGATGATGAGCGCTGGGAGCTCATCGACGGCGCTGCGTTCGACATGACGCCCGCGCCCTCACCTCGACACCAGCGGATCCTGATGAGCCTGGCGTACCTGATGGAAGCGCAACTGCGGGGCGGACCGTGCACCCTCTACCCGGCGCCGTTCGACGTGCGCCTGCCCGGAGCCGACGGCAACCAGGACGAGGCGATCACAACCGTGGTACAGCCCGACCTGTCAGTGGTTTGCGACCCCGACAAGATCGATGGCCGGGGGTGCGTGGGCGCGCCCGACCTGGCCGTGGAGATCCTCTCTCCATCCACGGCCTACCGCGACCAGACCGCCAAGCTGGACCTGTACGAGCGCGTCGGGGTGGCGGAGTACTGGGTGGTCAACCCCGAGCGGCAGAGCGTGCAGGTGTACCTGCTGGACCATGAAGGCCGCTTCTCCAAGCCACTGGAATACCGCAGCCCGGAGACGCTGCCCGCCACGGCGCTCCAGGGTGTGGCCGTGGACCTGCAAGAGGTGTTCGCCGGGTGAGGCTGTAGACGCGGCTTCCAGCCGCGTCGGCATGGACAGGCGTTGCCAAAGCGGCGAGAGGCCGCTTCCACGCTACCCCGCCTTGCGCCCCAGAAAGATGGCGTAGCGCGAGCGCCCCTTCTCCTTGCGCGCCTTGACCAGCTCGCAGCGCGCGTCGCGGAAGCCGGTCTTCTTCATCAGGGCCACGAACTTCTTGTCCGCCTGCACCGACCAGACCGACAGCACGCCGCCCGGGCGCAGGGCGCTGTGGAAGCGTCGCAGGCCCTTCGCATCGTAGAGCCGGGCGTTGATGGACTGGGTCATGGGCCCGGGGCCGTTGTCCACGTCGTTGAGGATCAGATCCCAGGCCCCCGGCTCCAGCTGCTGGTGGATGTCGCCCAGCGCCACCGAGGCCCTCGAGTCGCGCAGGGGGTGGTCCGCCAGGTGGCCCAGGTGCTCCTCGTTCCAGCGCTTCACCTCGGAAAACAGCTCGGCCACCACCACCTGCCCCCCCGACCGCGGCAGCAGGTCCAGCGCCGCGCGCAGGGTGAAGCCCATGCCGAGGCCGCCCACCAGCACCCTCGGCTTTTTGACCCGCCTGTCCAGCGCCGCGAAGGCCAGCTCCGCGAGAGCCTCCTCCGAGCCGTGGTTCTCGTTGGTCATCAGGTCGAGGTTGCCGATCTTGATGTAGTAGAAGCCGCCGCGCCGGTAGAGGGTGAGCTTGCGCCCGTCGACGGTGAGGATCTGGTCGAGCTGCTCCAGGGGCTTCATGGCTGCGGCTCCGCTTATTTGAGGTTGATCAGCGCCAGGTCAGTGCCGCCGGGGTAGCCGTAGCTGACGTAGGCGTCGAAGCCGTAGACCACCAGCCCCACCGGGCTGTCGGCCTTGAGCCGGTGCACGCCGTCGTTCTGCTCGGCCGGCAGCAGGTTGTCGGGCGGCACCTTGCCCATCTGCACCAGCGGGAAGGAGAGCTGGCACTTGTACGAGACATACTCGGTGTCCCCCACCTCCGACGGCTTGCGCACCTTGCCCACGGTCCCCACGGTGCAGCACAGCTTCTTGCCCAGGGTGGCATCGCACCCGGCCTTGAGCAGCCGCCCGTCCAGGGTCACCCGGGTCCCCTTGGGCGCCGCCACCAGGATGTAGTCGAAGGAGTACTTGTCCGGCGTGAGGAACAGGTAGTCCTTGCGGAACTGCTCCACCGGCGGCAGCAGGATGAAGCTCGGGTCGCCGCCCGGCAGCGTCGAGGGAATGCCCGCCTCGTCCTGGGCCGCCACGAACTGCCCCACCGAGACCGGCCCGTTGGCCTCGATGGTGAAGTCCCGGTCGGCGTCCAGCCGCTTGACCGTGCCGCGCGGCACGCTGAGCTGGGTGAACCCGGGCAGGTTGGTCTTGACCAGCACCTGCTCGCCGGCGGCCAGCACCCGGAAGTACTCCTTCTCCGACTTGTTGACCGTGATGGTGGCGCCCGCCTGAAACAGCGCCGCGGTGCGGGGCGGGGTCTTGATGGCGATGAAGACTTTGCCGAAGGTGGTCACCGGGAAGAGCTGCTGCTCCAGGTGATCGGCGCAGCACTTGCGCGTGGTCAGGTCCTTGAAGTCGGGCACGTCCGACGCCTCGGAGCCGGAGAAGACCACCACCGGCTTGTCGGTGTCGATGCGGGTGCCGGTGAAGTCAGCGTTGAAGCCGCCGGTCTCCAGGTTCAGCACGTCGTAGGGCCCGAGGGTGAACAGCAAGGTGTCGCCCTTCTTCTGGGCCTTCACCTTGCCCGCCTTGTCCGCGATGGTGGCGGTGCTCAGGGTCACCTTGATGTTGGTCTTGTCCCGGGTGCCCACGATGGTGAGGAAGGCGCGCAGGTCGTCGCCGAAGTTCTCCTTCGGGTTGGGCGAGGTGGCGATGGTCTGGGGCCAGCCCATGACCAGGTACGAGGCGCCGCGCTGGTTGGACGCGTCGGTGGTCAGCGCCGCGGTGGGCACCAGCAGCGACGCGTCGTTGGAGAAGACGCCGGCGTTGGACAGCGGGTTGAACTGGTAGGCGATGATCGGCGCGGTGGACTCGATCTTGTACGCGTTGGAGGTGAAGGCCGTGCCGCCGCCGGTGTTGTACTGGCCCTTGGGCGAGCCGTCCACCTCGCGGGCGGGCAGCAGCAGCACCTCCAAGCCGCCCGGCTTGACGGTGCGCTTGGTGAACTCCTTCATCTTTACCGCCGCGCCCGGTGCACCCTCGTTGATGGACACGGTGACCGACGCCGCAAGGGACGAGGGGTTGGACAGGGCGATGGCGAACTGCTGGGCCGCGGCGCTGCCGGAGCTGACCACCGCGTTGTCCAGGTCCACCGCCCAGTACTCGCACCCCACGTAGCTGCGGTTGCCGCGGGCCAGCTTGCAGGCGTCCACGCAGGTGGCCGCGTCGCAGATCTGCCCCTTGGCCGTGGAGCAGGTGCGCACCGGATTGGGCAAGAACGCGCTGCCAGTGGTGTTGCAGCGCATGACGTCCAGGCCCTTGCAGGTCAGCGCGTTGGGGTCGCAGAACAGGCAGCCGCTCTGGGTGCACTTCTTGCCGCTCAGCCCGCAGTCCTGCTCCACGATGTGGCCCGAGCCGTCGGGCACGCAGCGCATGGCGGTGAGGCCCACGCAGCGGTAGGTGCCGGGCTCGCACACCTGGTCGGCCGTGTCGGTGTTGGCGCAGGTGGTCAGCAACAGCCCGGCCACGGCCACGACTGCGGCTGCGGACTTATGGGCCGGCAACAGAGAAGATGTCATAAGAGTAGCGGTCCCAGTAGCGGGTGGAGAGGTGCGAGTAGGTGAAGTTGTCGAACTTGAAGCCGGGCAGGCGCGCCAGGTACTGCACCCAGACCAGCGGCCCCGAGGGCCAGGCCGGCAGGCCGAGGGTGGCCGGGTCAGGCAGCTTGGCGATGGTCACGTCCCCCGGCGCGTAGAAGCGCCACACCGGCGTCTGGTCGGTCTTGCGCAGGATCACCACCGACAGGCTCGCCTTGCCGCCGGTGTAGGCCCAGGCCAGGGTGTTGCCCTGGATCTTGCCCCCCGGGCCCGGCTTGATCTGCCGCGGAACGCCGAGGAACTGGTCGGCCACGATCTCTCCGCCCTTGGGCAGGGTCATCTTCACCGTGGCCACGGTGAAGGGCAGCTCGCTCTTGGTCTGGTTGTTGCTGATGCGCACCTCGGCGGTGTAGGTGGCGTCGATGAGCCCCTGATGGTTGAACGCAGGCAGCCGCCCGTAGGCCAGCTGGTCCGGCACGCCGTCGCCCTTGAGCTCGGAGTCGGGGCGCATCACCAGGCCGTCGGCCCCCACGTCGATGGCCAGGCGCACGCGGTAGCGCGGCAGGTCCACCGGCGCGTCCTTGATGCGGACCTTCACCCGCTCGGTGAGCGGGATGTTCATCTTGATGTTGGCGAACACCACGTCGCCCGGGCCCACCACGACGCCGCGGGTGATGCCCATGACGTAGGGCTGGAAGGAGCCGCTGGTCTTGTTGTAGATGCCGGCGATGGCGTAGACCGCCATGGAGCCGCTGCGGCCGTACATGGTGTACTCCCACGCCGTGGAGCCGTCGGAGGTGTAGTCCACGTAGGTGCCGGTGCCCAGCGATGGCGCGCCCCAGGCCATGGACGGCACCGATGTGTATACGTAGGCCCGCTTGACCTGGTTCTTGCTCTTGGGCTCGGGCACCAGCTTCCACTTGGTGCTGCCCACGCCGGTGGCGCCGCCGAACATGATGCTGCCCTTGATCACGCCCGGCGACTGACCCGGCGGCAGGGGCCCAGGCTGGGGGCGCGGCAGGGGCGTGAGGAAGATGGTCACGTCCCGGGCGTCGAAGGCGAGGATGGAGGCGGACTCGAAGCCCTTGGCCCCGGCGGTGACGCTCACCTTGCCCGACAGCTTGCTGTTGGTCAGCACCGCGGTGCCGGTGCCGTCGGTGACGGCGGACAGGGTTAGGGTCCGCTCCTTCTGGGCCACCACCTTCGCCCCGGTGATGGGGCTGCGGTTGTAGGTGTTGAGCACCGACACCGTGAGCGTGCCCTTGAGCGGCCCGCCCCCCAGCCCCCCGTTGCGCGGGTTGGAGGCCTGGTAGTAGGTGAACGCCTCGCGGACCGTGGTGGTCGTTCCGCCCTCGGACAGCTCCAGGTGCGCGGGGCCGGTGCGGTCGGTCTTGGGGGTCACCGCCTTGAGCACCGACGCGCTGACGACGGTGACGTCGGTCATGGCCAGCCCGCCCAGCTTGAGCGTGGTGGCGCTGGAGAAGGCCAGGCCGCTGGCCTGGACCGTGACCAGGGTGCCGCCCGCCACGGGCCCCGACGATGGATCCAGCAGGATCGAGTCGTAGGTGTAGCCCGCCTTGAGGGTGGCGCTGCTGCCGCCCTTGCTCAGGGTCACCGTGACGTCGGCTGTGCCTGGCTTGCCCGCCGGGGTGACGATCTTGAGCGCCTGGGGGCTGACCAGCACGATCTTGGTGGGGTCCACCGATACGCCGCCGATCTTCACCGCGGCGGACTTGTTGAAGCCGAGGCCGGTGATGTAAGTCTCGGTGCCGCCGGTGAACGGCCCGTGGTTCGGCTTGATGCCCGTGACCGCGAAGCTGGTGCCGGGCGCCAGGTCGGCGTCCACTCCGAGGCCGTCGGGGGCCCACACCTCGCCGTCGGTGGTGTTCACCGGCACCAGGGCGCGGATGATGTCCTCGGCGCAGCCGCCCAGGGGCAGCGAGAGTAACAGCAGGATTAGCAGTGTGAGGCGAGCGCGATTCATGGTCAGCAGAAAGCTTAGCCCAACAATCCTTCGGGTACTACTTCGGGGGTGATGTGCCGGGATGGATGTTACCCTCAGAGCACCCGACGGCTTCACGGAGCGCCAGTGCAGGTCCAACTCGACAATCGCGCGGTCCCGGTCCGGTGGCTGGTGCTGCTCGGCTGCCTGCACCTGGTGCTGTTGTGGGTGACCACCAGCCGGACCGCGGTGTGGGGCGACGCGCTGCAGCTTTACAAGGCGGCCGCCTCGCTGGTGGAGGCCGGCACGCCGAGGGTGCCGGCGGGCATGCACGCCGACGTGATCCAGGGCCAGGACGGCGGGCACTACACCAAGTACTCGCTGGCGCCCATCGCCAACTGCGTGCCGGTGGTGGGAGCCTACCGGCTGGGCAAGGCGCTGACCGGCGGCCAGCGCGACGGGATCACAGCCCTGCTGGTGGGGCTGTGGCCCGCGGTGGTGGGCGCGGCCATGGCGGTGGGCTTCGCGCTGCTGCTGCTGGCGTTCGGCGCCGGGCGGCGGGCGGCGGCGCTCTGCTCGCTGGCGCTCACCTTTTGCACGCCGCTGTGGATCTACCATCGCAGCCTGTACGGCGAGGGATTGCAGGCGGCGCTCTACGTCTGGACCCTGCTGTGCTGGATCATGGCTGCGCGCACCGGGAGCAAGGGGTGGACCGCGGCAGGCGGCGCGCTGGCGGGGCTGTGCCTCAACGCCAAGCCGACCCTGGTGGTGCTCTGCATCGCCGCAGTGGCGCATTACCTGTGGACCCGACGGGGCAAGCCGAAGCCGCTGCTCTTTGCGCTGCTCCCTTTCGCGCCGCTGCTGGCCGCCTGGCTCTGGTACAACGCCCTGCGCTACGGCTCGTTTTTGGCGCTGGGCTACACCCGCGGCCGGGACACCACCCTCGGGTTTGGCACGCCGCTGCTGTCCGGGCTGTACGGCCTGCTGCTGAGCAGCGGCAAGAGCGTGCTGCTCTACGCGCCCGGGCTCTTTCCGTCGCTGGCGGCGGCTCCTGAGTTGCTGCGAAAGCGGCGCGGGGAGGCCGGCGTGCTCGTCCTGCCTGCCCTGGCCATGCTCTTCATGGTAGCGGGGTGGTGGGCCTGGCACGGCGACTGGGCCTGGGGCCCGCGGCTGGTCATGCCGCTGCTGCCGGCGCTGATGCTGCCCCTGGCGGCTGCCCTGGAGCGCGGCGGCCGCTGGCGCGCGGTGGTGCTCATGGCCGCCGCCACCGGGCTGCTGGTCAACCTGCCCGGGGTGCTGATCCACGAGGCGCACTACCCGAGCATCGTCACCGAGATGCAGCGGTCGATCTACCAGGCAGGGCCAGGCGCCGACCCGGTGCGGGACGACATGCTGATGCCCCACTTCGTGCCCGAGTTCAGCCCGGTGGTGGCGCACCTGTGGCTGCTGGCCAGCCTGGCCCTGGGCCGCAAGTGGGCCGCGGAAAATCCCCCCTGGCGCAGCCTGGCCGTGCCCGCCTGGCGGCCGAAGGAGCAGCTGATGCCCCGGGGGCTGAACCTGTGGTTCAACGGCTCGGCCGGCTGCTGGGCCGCGGCGGCGGCGCTGCTGGCCCTCGCGGCCTGGCTAACCTCGCGCCTCAGGCGCGATCTGCCGGAACGAAGGGACGACGAAACGACGGTCCCCTGAACATCCGGGGGGGCAACGGCCACTAATTAGGCGTTGATGGATCATCGCGACGTTACCCGTGAGCGTCAGGGTGCGCAGGCAAGGGAGGGCCCATGAGTATCAGCATCGGCTTGGCAGGCAGGGGCGGAACGACCCCAGGTCTCATCATCGGTTGTGCGCTGCTGTTCCTGATGGGATGCGAGGACGATGACAAGGCGAACGCCGCCCACGACGCCGCCGTGGCCGACATGCACGCGGATGCCGCCGTGGCCGACATGCAGGCGGATGCCGCCGTGGCCGACATACAGGCGGATACCGCTCTTGCCGACCTGCAGGCGGATGCTGCTCTTGCCGACATGCAGGCGAGTGATGGGCCTGCTGATAGTGCGCCAGCCGATGTCCTCACGCCCGACGCCGGCTCAATCGACGCGCAACAGCCCGACATGACCCCCGCAGATCAGATGGCAGGCAGCGATATCGTCCTCCCCGGTGTCCCGCTCAGGACGATCCTCTACCTCACCGGCGCGAATTATCAGGCGCTGACTGCGAAGACCATCAAATCAGATGGCACCGCCGCGGCGGCGGCCCAAGTTTTTCCAAACTCTCTGGAATTCAGCAGGCTCTACCTGGGAAGGAGCCTGTTCCCTTCCGTCGATCCATCCTCGCCGGGGATCGTCACGGAGGTGGAGGCGGACTTCCGGGCCGTCAAGCTACCCGCCAACAAGGGCCTCGTGCTACGAACAAGGTATGCTGGCAAGCAGGAGACTGCCTTTTACCTGGTCAAGCCTGACGGGAAGGTCTCGCTCCTCGATAAATTCTCGTCCCACGGGAAGGTCCTCACATTCAACCAGACATCCACCGTCTTTGCTGTTTATTACTTGGATGCACAGAAATACCAGTATGGCTTCAAGCTGATCCGCGTCGATGGAAAAAAGTTCAAGGCCAACAATTCCACTGTTTGCACCCTTGTGTCCGCGGTTCAAAACCTCTGGGTCCCCTACCCTGAGGTGCCTGTTTTCTCAAATGGCAAGCTCTGGTTCAGGGGCAAGATAGGCAAGAAGCAATACCTGCTGTCTGCGCCTCTCGATTGTACGGGCAAGGCGTCCATCGCAAAACTGGCCCAAGTTGGCGGAGCGAGCCCTGTCTATATTGGAGAGATGCTTCTCTCCGCCGATGGAAACAGCCTGTTGTTTACTGCAGGGAATTCCTACTGGAACAACGATATCCTCGTAGTCGATACAAAGACGGGCGCGTGCAAGAACATTACAAAGAAGCCCGGAAGCTACGCCAACGATACGATCTACTTGTTCGCAGATATCTCTCTTTCGCCTAAAAACAAGTACATGGCTTACTCGAGGAGAGGAAAAGTCTCTCCCGGACTCTATATAAGAGCGACGGGTCTGAGCAAGCCGGAGGTGAAGATCAGCACCCCTGTCAATTTCTCCACCAAGGGGTCTCTCTCCTGGTTTTTCGAGGCCTTGCACTGGGACAGTGATGATGACCTGCTGTTCTGGGCCGGTGTCACGCAAAATGGCGACTATGGCGCAGATATGTATCACCTCAAGGTCTCCACTGGCCTCGTCACCAACCTGACCAAGACAGGAGGGCTCACCAGGCCGTTTAGCAAGGCAGGAGAGCTTCGACCCAACGGTGCTTGGATCTCCCCAAATGGAAAGTACTACTACTTTAAAAAGTGCGACAAGCAACTCTTTTGCAGCATCGGGTCCCTGGAGAGGAGCACGCTGAAGTACAAGGACATCATGCCCGGCCTGGTCATGGGATATTCCCACCGCGCCGCGCCGGAGTTTTTGGACGCTCCCGCCGGCAAGCCTGAGCTGGTGTTCCTTGAAGCTGCCAAGAAATACTCGTCCACGTCGGACCTGTACTACTTCAACCAGAACAAGGCCACGGTGGCCAAGAGCCTCACATCGTTTTCCGGAAAGAGCGAGCTTGAAGGATTTCATCTCAACAGCAGCGGGACGTTAATCGCGTTCGAGATGAATCCCGGAAAGGGGTGGTGGGACAAGTACCTCCTCGAGGTAAACATCGGCGGCACGCCAAAGCTGCACAAGCTGACCAAGTCCGCCGGATACAACTCCTGGATGACCGGCTTCATCGACAGCGACAAGGCGCTGATCTGGGGACACGCCAAGCCCCCCGGCTACTACATCGGGGACGACTATGACAAGGCCGAGCTCCGCATCTCCACCACCGACGGCAAGGTCACCAAGGTCATCGACCCCGTGAAGGGATTCAAGAGCGTGCTGGCCATCTACTGAGGTGGCGCAGGCCCGGTCGACCGGGCCCCTCCTCTTTGAAACAGAAGCCTGAGCTACGCCAGCCCCAGCCCCAGGGCGAACAGCACCCAGCCCGTCGCCACCACCCCAAGGAGCGGCCAGAACCTGCGGCGCACCAGGGTCAGGTCCGACTTCAACCCGCGCAGCAGCAGCAGCACTGCGCCCGCCAGCCACACGCCCAGGCCGGCCAGCGCCACCACCACCCAGCCGGTGGACGGATCCCGGGGCGCGCCCAGGCGCGCTCGCGAGACCGCGCCCCCGTTGAGCGCCGCGATGCGGTCGTTGGCCTCTGACAGCTCCGTCGAAAGCGGCTGCATCCAACCGGTGCGCAGCACCAGCGCCGCCGTGCGCAGCTCGCGCCAGCTCTGCAACGCCGCGTCCCGGTCGCCCCCCGCCTCCTGGGCCCGGGCCAGCGCGGCCAGCTCCCCGGCCGCGGCGCTGACCCACGGGTTGCCCGGCAGGTAATGCGCCATGGCCCGTCGCAGGTGCCGCGCCTGCGCCTCCGCATCGCCGGCGGCGGCGGCCGCCCGCGCCACGCCGAGCTCCTCATGGGCCAGCAGCAACATGCGCGCGCTCAACGCCGCCAGGGTGAGCAGCACCCCCGCCAGCACCAGCGTCCCGCCGCGGGAGCGCATTGAACTAAATAAAGTCGCGCCGGCTGAACAGCACCATGGCCAGCAGCAGAGTGAGGGCCGAGTAGAGCCCGGCGTAGCCCGCGGCCACGGCCACGTAGGACCAGTCAGGGAAGGTGCTGTGCACAGAGGCGTAGGCGCCGCCGTTTTCGCTGCCCGTGACGAAGAACAGCCGCAGGTTGGGCAGCACGCGGGTCACGCCGTCGAGGATGGCGGCCAGCGCGGCGTTGCCCTGCTCCGGTTCGCGCAGGCGGGAGGCCAGCGCCTGGATGTCGGGCACGCTGCGCCCCACCAGGAAGATGCCCAGGGTAAACAGCCCTGACAAAAACGGCGTGGAGAACGACGAAAAGAGCACGGCGATGGCGGTGACCACCGTGACCTCGAGGAAGATCAACGCGGTCATCTTGAGCAGCGCTGGCTTGAGCACCTCGCCCTGGATCGCCACCACCACGAACAGCACCGCCGACATCACGACGACCAGCACGCCGAGGGTGATCAGCATGCCGATGTACTTGCCGAGCACGAACTGGTAGCGGTGCACCGGCTTGGGGATGAGGCTGTAGATGGTCTTGCGCTCCAGCTCCTTGTAGACCAGGTTCACCCCGACGAAGATGGCGATGATGATGGAGAACAGGCTCATGCCGCCGAGCCCGAGGTCGGTGGTCAGGCGCGCCTCCTCGCGCACCGTCAGGGCGCCGAAGGCCAGGGAGCTGACGATGACCACCAGAGCGAAGAAGAGCAGGCTGTAGAGGATCTTGTTGCGGATCGCCTCGCGGAAGGTGTTCAGCCCGATGGTGAGGACCTTGCCCATGGTCACGCCGCTCCCGGGCGGGCCATGTCGCCCCGCTCCCCTGCGGCCTCGGCGCCCTCGCGCGCCAGGTTGACCACCAGGTCCTCCAGCGACTCCTTGCGCGGGTTCACCGCGGTGACCCTCGCCCCGTGCTCCCGGGCCAGGTCGATCACCCTGTCCGGCTCCTGCTCACCCTCCACCACCACCCGCAGCCGGTCCCCCACCGCCTGCGGGCCGAAGCCCTCGCCGGCCAGCGCCTCCACCAGCGCCTCCGGGAAGTCCCTGAGCACCACCTCGGTGCTCAGGATGCGCGCGTCGAGCAGCTCGTGCAGCGGCCCGCGGTTGACGGTCTTGCCGCCCACCAGGATCACCACCTCGTTGGCCAGCAGCTCCACGTCGGACAGGATGTGCGACGACAGCACCACCGTCTTGCCCTCGTCCCGCAGGCCGGAGATGACGTTGCGCAGGTCCTTGCGGCCCAGCGGGTCCAGCCCGGTGAGCGGCTCGTCGAGGATCACCAGGTCCGGGTCGTTGATCAGCGCCTGGGCCAGGCCGATGCGCTGCAGCATGCCCTTGCTGTAGCGCCGCAGGGCCATGTCCCCCGCCGCGGTCATCTGTACCCGCTCCAGCAGCTCGCCGGCGCGGCGCCCCGCCTCGGCGCGGCCCATGCCGAACAGCTTGCCCATGAACACCAGCAGCTCGCGGCCGGTGAGGTAGTCGTAGAAGTAGGGCGTCTCGGGCAGGTAGCCCAGGCGCGCCTTGGCGGCCAGGCTGCCCACTGGCTCGCCCATCACCCGGGCCTCGCCCGACGTGGCCCGCACCAGCCCCATGAGCACCTTGAGCGTGGTGGTCTTGCCCGCGCCGTTGGGGCCGAGCAGGGCGAAGATCTGGCCCGGCTCCACGGTGAAGGAGACATCCGTGATGGCGTGGACCTTCTTGCGCAGGAACCCCAGCACGTAGGTCTTGGCCAGGTTTCGCGTGTGCAGCGCGGGGGTGCTGTCGCTCATGGCGGGACGGTCCCCTTACCCCTGATCCGCCTTCTGGCGGTACCAGGCGATGGTCTGCTCCAGCCCCTCCTCCAGGTCCACCTTCGGCTCGAAGCCGAGCAGCTTGCGCGCCTTGGTGATGTTCGGGATGCGCAGCTCCACGTCGGCGAAGGGCCACTCCTTGAACTCGATGGGCGACGACGAGCCGCTCAGCCGAAGGATCTCCCGGGCCAGGTTGTAGATGGTCACCGTGGAGCGCGGGTTGCCGATGTTGAAGGCGTGGCCCACGGCGTCCGGGTGCACCAGCGCGGTGAGCGTGCCCTCGATGATGTCGTCCACGTAGCACCAGGCGCGGATCTGCCCGCCGTCGTTGTGCACGATGATCGGCTCGTCCTTGATGGCGCGCACGATGAAGTGGTGCACCGCGCCCTCCCCCACCTGCA
The DNA here is from genome assembly GCA_964511535.1 of uncultured Myxococcales bacterium. Classification (GTDB taxonomy): domain Bacteria; phylum Myxococcota_A; class Polyangia; family CAZCFB01; genus CAZCFB01. The sequence continues at coordinate 39,831 of CAZEFW010000012.1, forward strand.
TCGGCCCGTAGATGTTGAACGGCCGCACCGAGCAGGTGGGCAGCTCGTACTGCTTGAAGTAGTTGAACGCCAGGTGCTCGGTGGCCAGCTTGCTCACCGCGTAGGTCCAGCGGGCCTCGCCCACCGCGCCCAGGGTGGTGACGTCACCCTCCGAGACGTTGTAAGCGTGGCTGCCGAACACCTCCGAGGTGGAGAAGTCCACCACCCGCTCGAGGTTGCCGGCGAACATGGCCGCCTCCAGCACGTTGGAGGTGCCGAGCATGCTCACGCGCATGGTGGTCACCGGGTTCTTCATCACGGTGTCCACCCCGGCGATGGAGGCCAGGTGCACGCAGTGGGTGCAGCCGCTCATGGCCTGCTGCACCTGGCGGTAGTCGAGCACGTCTCCCTGCTGCAGCGTGACGTTGGGGTGCTTGTCCAGGCCCGCGGGTTGCAGGGCGTTGCGGCGCAGGGTGTCGAGGATTACCACCTCGTTGTCAGCGGCCAGGGCCTTGACGAGGTGGCTGCCGATGAATCCAGCGCCGCCGGTGATCAGTACGCGTTTGTCTTTTAGCTTCATGGTCGTGGCGAGAATGTAGCACTCCGGGGGTGGGGTGAAAAGAAAGGCCAGGGGCGTGCTATCTTTGGTTCCATGAGACGTCAAACCACAGCCGCCCTGGTGGCGGCGGGGTTCTGCGCGGCGCTGCTCGGCGGCTGCCAGCGCGAGACCCCCAAGGCGAAGCAGGTGAACAAGGGGGCAGCAGTGAAACCAGTGGCCGAGGCCCCCGCCCGGCCGAAGGTGCCCCCCATCGTGCCGCCCGAGGTGCAGCCGCCGGCCGTGGCCAAGGGGGCCCGGGTGGTGCACCTGGTGTATACGTCCAACAACGATGGAGAGGTGGACCCCTGCGGGTGAGGCCGCCCCATGGGTGGCCTGGCCCGGCGGGCTGGCAAGATCGACACTTACCGCAGGCCGGATCACGGCCTCATCGTTCTGGACGCGGGGGACTCCCTCGCACCGCGGCACGCGGCGTTCGGCGCCCCGGCCGAGGAGCTGCGCCCCACGGCGGGCACCATCCTGCAGGCCATGGGCATGATGGGCACCGACGGCCTGCTGCCCGGGGAGGCCGACCTGGCCGCCGGGCTGCGCTGGCTGACCAAGGAGGCGGGCCACGCGGGGCTGCCGCTGCTGGCCGCCAACCTCAAGGCGCGGGTGCGGGGCAAGAGCCCCTTCGTGCGGCGCAAGCTGGTCACCACCGGGGGGGTCAAGGTGGGGCTGTTCGGGGTCCTGGACCTCGAGGGTGAGCCACAGGAGATGGTGGACCTGTTCAAGAAGACGAAGGTCAAGCAGACGCCGGCGCTCAAGGCGGCGCGCGCCCAGGTCAAGGCCCTGAGCAAGGCGGGGGCCGAGGTGGTGGTGATGCTGGCCCACATGAACCAGCAGAAGGTGCGCGACCTGCTGGAGAAGGTGGAGGGGATCCACGTGGCCATCCTCGGGCACCACGGCATGCGCCTGGGCCAGCCGATGAAGGTGGGCAACACCTTCCTGGTGGAGGCGGGGCGGCGGGGGCAGGCCATGGGCCACGTGCAGATCGAGCTCGGGCCTTCGTGGGACTCCGGCGCGCCGCTCAAGGACGACTCCGCGCGGCACACCGCCTACCAGGGCATCGTCCAGCAGATCGCCGTGCTCAAGCAGCTGCTCTCCACGGTGGATCCGGACCAGGAGCCGCCCCCGCCGGCGGTTGAGCTCGACAGGCGGCTGAAGGAACAGATCAAGGCGTACCGCGAGATGGGCGCGGCGGCAGGAGATACGCGCCTGGCCGCCAGCCTGATCAACCTGGACGACACCGTGCCGGAGCACCCGGCGGTGACCGCCCTGGTCAAGGGCAAGAAGGCCGCCACGGGCGACCCGGCGGCGGCCGCGCAGCCCACCCGGGCCGTGGTAGGGACGCCGATCCAGATCCCGGGCGAGGTGATCCGCGAGTTGGACCGGGAGGCGGCGCTCAAGGGCCGCTAGAGGGCCTCGTCCGTGACAGCGCGACCGTGGACCCGCGGCCTGTGGGCCGCCCTGCTTATCTTCCTGCCCGACGCCACGGCGGCGGCGGGTGGCCCCCCGGGGCGCTTCATGACCCGGGTGTTCGGCCCGGTGGAGGGCATGCCGGGGGCCTCGGTGCGGGCGCTGGTCCAGGCCGGACCCGGGGTGCTGTACGTGGGCACAGAGCACGGGCTGGCCCGCTTCGACGGACGGGCGTTTACCAAGGTGCGGCTCCCGGAGGCCGTGGACCGCACCATCGTCACCGCCCTCGGCTGGGACGGCGAGGCGCTGTACGGACAGACCCACCGCGGCGTGTTTCGGCTGCGGCGCGGCCAGGGCAGCGTGGTGGAGCGCACCGGCACCCTCGAGGTCAACGCGGGATTTCACCGTGCCGGGGACGGCGCTCTGTACCTCGCCAACCACGTGGGGGTGTGGAAGGCCACGCGCAGCGGCCTGGCTCTGTTGGCGCGCACCGCCGCCGGCCACCCCCTGCGGGCCGTCTGGGCAGGCAAGGGCGTGGTGCTTACCGGCGGCCGCAGCGGCGTCTACCTGCTGGACGGTGATGCGCTGATCCGCGTCGGCGATGGCGCGGTGCGCAGCTTCGTGCAGGACGGCGAGGCGGTGCTCGTGGGGCTGGAGTCCGGCGTGCGGCGCTTGACGCTGACCCCTCGCCCTGCCCTCGGCGCGCTCATGGACATCGGGGGCACCTGCTACGTCACCGACATGACCCGGCTGCGCGGCGCGCGCCTGGCCGTCTCCTGCGGCGAGGGGGTGCGCGTCAGCAGCCCCGAGGGCGTCTGGAGCCACATGCACCAGGGCAACGGGCTGCCGACCCAGGTGGCCACCCGGGTGGTGGAGGACACGGACGGGCAGCTCTGGATCGGCACATACGGCCACGGCCTGGTGCGGCTCGCCGAGCCGGACCTGCGGCTCTGGTCCCGGCGCGAGGGGCTGCCCTCCAACCGCCTCACCACCCTGACGCCCGGCCGCGGCGGGATGCTGGTGGCCACCCTCGAGGGCGCGGTGACCGTGGACGAGCGGTTCCGGATCACGCCGGTCCAGGGGCCCACCCCGCCCATCATGAACCTGGCCCGGGGCGACACCGGCCTGTGGCAGACCGGCAACCAGGCCGGCCTGGTGCGCGTGGTCGACGGGCGCGCAGAGACCATGGTGGCGCGCACCACCGACAGCTACCGGCTGCATCGCATGGGCGCGCCAGGAGCCAGGGGGCAGCTGTGGGCCGTGGGCACCACCGAGATGATCCGGCTCGAGCCGTCCCGGCGCACCGTGCCCTACCCGAGCCCGCCGCTGTACGCCGGGGCGCCCGATGAGCAGGGCAGGCTGCACATGGTGGGGCCCTCCGGGTACTGGCGCTTCGACGGCGACGCTTTGAGCAGGCTGGCCGCCGCCCCGGCTCGGTGCCGGGGTGGCGTGGCGGCCAGCTTGCAGGGACAGCCTTTCGCGGCGTGCGAGGCGCGCCTGTTCGAGCGGGTGGGCTCGGCCTGGGTGGAGCGCGCGGTGGGCCTGCTGGACGGCGGGCCCATCTCCACGCTGCTGGCCCACGGTGAGGAGCTGTGGGTGGCCACCCTGGGCCGGGTGGTGCGGCTCCAGCCGGGGCCGTTGATCTTCGACCGCGACCTGGGGCTGCCCCCGGCGCCGCTTACTTCCGGACGGCTGGCGCGCATGGGCCCGTGGCTCGCGGCGGGTACCGGCGACGGGCTGCTCTGGGCGCGGCAGGATATCCTGGCGCGCCCGCGGCGCTCGCTATTGGCCCGGGTCGTGGCGCTGCGCGCCGCCGGCCGCCCGCTGTCGGGGCCCGAAGAGCTGCGGCCGGGGGACGACTTCCTGGAGGTGAAGCTGGGGGCCGGCACCCTGGTGGACGCCAACACCCTGGCCTACCGGTTCAGGCTCGACGGGGGCAGCTGGTCCGACGCCATGCGCAGCGACACCCTGCACCTGCCGGGCCTGAGCCCCGGAGACCATCGGCTGGAGTTCCAGGTGCGCGGTCCGGGCGCGGGCTGGAGCCCGTCGCCGACGGTGCTGGGCTTCGCCGTGCCGCCGCGCTGGTACCAGCGCCGGTCGCTGCAGGCCCTGGCCGCCCTGCTGCTCGCCTTCGGCGTGGTGTTCTACTTCCGCGAGCGCGCGCGTCGGCTGGCCACCCAGGTGCAGCGGCTGCAGGACGCCGAGTCGTTCAGGCAGGTGTTCGGCCGCTTCGTCGCGCCGGAGGTGGCCGAGGACGCGCTATCGGGCCGGCTGCCGCGCACCGGCCAGCGGCGTGAGGTCACGGTGCTGTTCGCGGATATCCGCGGCTTCACGCCGTTGACCGAGCGGCTGGAGCCGGAGGCGCTGGTGCAGCTGCTCAACCGCACGCTGACTCTGATGGTGAGGGTCATCGAGGAGCAGGGGGGCGTGGTCAACAAGTTCATGGGCGATGCGGTGGTGGCCATCTTCGGCGCGCCGCGCGATCAGCCGGACCACGCCGCGCGAGCCGTGCGCGCCGGGGTGGCCATGGTCAAGGCCATGGCCGGGGCCCATGTCGCGGGCGACCCGGCGGCGGAGGAGAGCGCGGTGAGGGTGGGGGTCGGCATCAACAGCGGCGAGGTCATCGCCGGTCCGGTGGGGGCCGACTCGCGCATGGAGTACACGGTGATCGGCGAGGTGGTGAACATCGCCGCGCGCGCCGAGGCGCTGACCCGAAAGGTCGGCGCCGATCTGCTGGCCACCGACGACACCGTCGAGCACCTGCAGGGCGACCACGAGCTGAAGCAGGCTGGCGCCCACGCGCTCAAGGGGGTCAGCCGCCCGGTGGCCATGTGGCGCTGGGATCTCTGATGAGGGCCCAGATCAGAGCGGCTCGTCTGGCCGCTCGCCGTACAGCGCGGACCTGTCCCTGATCAGCGCCCTCAGCCCTGCGCGGTCCTGCCCCTCGGCCGGTGCATCGCCGGCCAGGTAGCGCTGCATCTGCTGCCGCGCCTGCAGCACCGCGGCCACGTAGCGGCGGGAATACGCCGGCAGCGCGCGGCCGTCGCGCAGCCAGCCGGACACCCGCCCCGGGCCGCTGTTGTAGGCGGCGAGGGCCAGGTCCACCTTGCCGTCGTAGCGGCGGAGCAAGTACTTGAGGTATGAGGTCCCCGCGTCGACGTTGAAGGCGGGGTCGGTGATCTCGAAGTCGTCGTAGCCCAGCTTGCGGGCCAGGCTGGCCGCCGTGCGGGGCATCAGCTGCATCAACCCGCGGGCGCCCACCCGGGAGCCGGCCTCAGGCCTGAAGCTGCTCTCCACCCGGATGACACCGAGGATCAGATCCTCTGCCACGTCATGCTTGGCAGCCGCGGCGCGCACATGGGGCAACGCCGCCGCGACCCGGTCCGCCGGCGGCAACGCCAGCCGCGGCGCCTTGACGGGCTCGGGAGATGAGGCGCAGCCGGCGAGCAGGAGTACCAGGACGAGGAAGAGGCGCTTCATGTGGGGATGGTGCCCGACCGGGAGGCGCGGAGCAAAAACCTGTCCCGAGCCCCGGCCACCGGAGCCGCTCAAAAAATGTCAAGTGTGGGGGTCAGACCCCACCACTTGACATTTTCTCTAGTTGCACTGCCTCAGCTCGCCGAACTCCTTGCTGCCCCACACATGGGCCGAGGCGGGCGAGCAGACCGTGGCGTAGGTCCCCTTGGGCGCCGGGCCCTTGCGCATGATCTCCACCGCGTAGGGGGACGAGCCGGGCTGCTTGGTGCACACGCCGGACGGCACCACGCGCCAGCAGGGGCACTCGCCGGCGCAGGCCGTGGACGGCAGCTTCGGGTCAAACAGCGCCGGCGAACACTTGGGGACCTCCGCGCGCCCGGCGTGGGAGTGCTGCTGGATGGTGAACTTCGCCTTGGACAGGCACCCCTGCTGGCACACCACCTTCTTGCCGCAGGTCTTGGCGTCGCAGATCACGTCCCCCTTGCGGCAGAGGATGCCGCCGTTGTCGGTGAGCGCGGGCGGCGACAGGCACATGGTGCCGAGCGACCCGACGATGCGCTCGCCCAGGCGCTTGAGCGCCGGCGAGAAGTCCGAGGTGCAGATGGAGGTGAAGTTCTCCTCGCGCCACTTGCCCTGCGCGTCGACGAAGTAGGGGATGCTCTTCTTCTTCGCCTTGACGTCGGCGATCTCCTTGAGGGACAGCTCCTTGGCGAAGGCGCGCACCAGCGCCTTGATGCGCACCGCCGGCTGGGCGTCGCCCTGGGACGAGGTGCAGCTCGGCTTGAGCGTCGGGTAGTTGCCGGACATGCCCACCTCGACCCGGTCGGTGGAGCCGGCGATGGCCGCCATCAGCACGCGGTCGGGGTTGGCCTTGCCCACGCACTTGCCCGTGGCGCCGTCCCGGTCGGGCAGCTTCTTGAGGTTCTTGAAGAAGGAGATGAAGTTCTCCACCTTGTGCAGGTACTGCCCGCCCGGCACGCAGTTGGTGCGTGGCCCCTGGGTGAAGCGGTCGCACTTGGCCTTGCCCGGGCACTTGCACTTGACGCCGAACTCGAAGCAGCGGAACGAGGTCAGCGGCCCCAGGGGATCGTTCAGGCCGCCCTGGGTCGGGTCGAACAGCTGGGGGTTGGACGCCGAGCAGTCATCCTCGTCTGTGATGAACACCACCGCCAGCAGCGCGTCCTCGCGGTTCGCCTTGCACGGATCGTCGTTGCGCAGGAAGGCGGGGTTGACGTTGGCCGCCGGGTCCAGCGCCCGCTTGGCCGACAGGATGGTCTGCTCGAAGCCGCACCCGTCGGTGCCGATGGTGCCGATGCATGAAAACGCGTCCTTGACCTTCTTGATCGGGTCGCCGGCGCCGGGGATGTTGGTGGTCACCACGCCGTCGACGTCCCGGTACTCGATCCACGGGTTCTTGGGCCCGGTGCAGCCCGCGATCATCGGCTTGCTGCGCAGCTTGCCCTTGTCGCCGCCGGTTACGCAGGCGTTGTCAACGTAGGCGGTGCCCGCGCCGAGGTCCGAGCTCACCACGCCGATGCGCAGGTTGGGCAGCTTGCCGCCCAGCTTCTGGGTCTTGAGCGCGTCGATGAGCTTGGGGAACTGCCGCCTCAGGTTCTCCTGCTCCTCGCTCATGGATCCGGAGTTGTCGATGACGAACAGGATGTCGACGTCCTTGTCCAGAAACAGCGGCTGGGTCGTGCACTGGGTTCCCCCGCCGCCCGGCTTGGGCTTCTCCACGGGGCGCACCACGCACCCCTGAGAGATGATCAGCGTCGTCAGCGCGCACAGGTACGGTATGAATCTGGAAAGCTCCATGATCCCTGCTCCTTGGCCAGTTTGTATGGATCCAGGAAGAGCAAGAACAGGGCCAGCCGAAAAGACTGGGCTTTTCCGCCTGCTCTGTGCCTATTTCGTCAACGGCACAGCGCCCGCCGTCAACAAGGTTGCCGGTTTTTGGCTAGTCCGCAGCCGGCAGGATCACGTCGAAGGTGGTGCCTTCGCCCTCGGCGGTGTCCACCCGGATCTCGCCGCCGTAGCGCCGCACGATGCCGTAGCAGATGGACAGCCCGAGCCCGGTCCCCTGCCCCGGCGCCTTGGTGGTGACGAAGGGGTCGAACAGGCGCGCCTGCAGCTCCTTGGGGATGCCAGGCCCGTCATCACGCACCGTCAGGTGCACCTTGCTGCCCTCCACGCGGGTGCCGAGCCAGATGTTGCCCTTGCCGCGCTTGCCGATGGCCTGCATGGCGTTGGTGATCATGTTGATGAAGATCTCCTGCAGCTGCATCTCCTCGATGCGAATGCGGGGCAGGCTCTCGTCGTTTTGCTGGTGGATGGCGATGTTCTGCAGCCGCGCCTCCTTCTCCAGGAAGGGCAGGATCTCGGCCAGGCTCCGCTCCACCACCGCCACCTCCACCTTGGCCTCGCTCTTGCGGGCGAAGTTGAGCAGGCGGTGGGTGATGCTTCGGCAGCGGTCGACCTGGCGGTCGATCTTGGGCAGCCCCTCGGCGAACTCGCGCAGCGTCTCCGGGTCCTTCGCCTCCGGGTCGTCCTCCAGGCACTCGCCCAGGTACCCGGAGATCTCTCCCACGATGGCCAGGGGGTTGTTGATCTCATGGGCCACGCCGGCGGCCAGGCGGCCCACCGCGGCCAGCCGCTCTGACTGGATCACCTGGTCCATCAGCGCCTTACGATGTGAGATGTCCTTGCAGATGCCCACGGTGCCGATCATCTCGCCCTCGCTGTCGAGCATCTTGGAGATGGTGATGGACACCGGCACGGTGGAGCCGTCCTTGTGCACCAGGTTGATCTCGTAATCCCGCACCACGCCCTCGAGCTCCATGCGGCGGATGATGCGCGGCCGCACTTGAGGGTCGACGTAGAAGTCGGCTGCCTGGGCGCCGATCACCTCCTCGGCGGTGAAGCCGAGGGACGCCTCCGCCGCGGGGTTGAACGACACGATGCGGCCGTGGAGGTCGGTGGTGATGATCAAGATCGGGCTGTTGCGCAGCACGTTCCGCAGGTAGTCGCGCATCTGACGCAGCTCGTGCTCCGCCTCCTTGAGCGCGGTGACGTCCTTGGCGATGCCGCACACGGCGGTCACGGTGCCCTCGGTGTCGAGCACCGGGTACTTGACCGTGGAGAGGTGGACCTGCACCCCGTTGAGCTCCACCTCCTCGTAGACGATGGCCTCCTGACCCTGCTCCAGGACGTCCCTGTCGGTGGCGCGAAACACGTCGGCCACCTCGCGCGGGAAGATCTCCAGGTCGGTCTTGCCGATGATGTTCTCCTGCTCCAGCCCAAAGATGCGGCAGGCGGCGGGGTTCACCTCGAGGTACATGCCAGCGCGGTTCTTGATGTAGGTCGCTGCCGGGGCCATCTCCATGAACTGCTGCAGCTGCACCTCGGTGGCCTTGAGCTCCTCCTCCAGGTGGATGCGGTGGGAGATGTCGCGGGTCGACTCGATCATGCCGATGGCCTCACCCTCGCGGTTGAGCAGCGGGGCGGCGACGATGGCGGCGTAGCGCGGCTTGCCGGCCTCGTCGAAGAACTTGCGCACGGTGGAGGTGGGCTCCCGGCTCTTCATCACGCGGAAGAAGGGGCAGTCCTCCACCGCCACCTGGCACTCGCCGCGCACGCGCTGCTCCAGGTCGTAGCAGTGCTTGCCAGCCACCTGGGACAGGGTGAGGTTGTTGTTGCGCAGGAACGACTCGTTGACGTCCTGCACCTCCATGTTCTCGTTCACCACGACGATCTCGTCGGGGATGCTGTTGAAGATCTGCGAGACCCACTCCCGCTCCATCTCCACGCGCTCGCGCATCTCGGTGCGCTGGCGGATGATGCCAGCCTGGGCCGAGTAGACCTCCCAGAACAGGGTCGCGCCGAAGTGGTCGATGAAGCGCACGTGGGCCGGGCGGTTGCGCTCCACCTCATCGCGCACCTTGTTGTCGCCGGTGAGCTCGATGACCAGCTCGAGGCCCTCGATGTCGAACAGCTCGCGGTAATCCTGGGTGACCAGCTCGACCCCCGCCTCCCGCGCGTAGACCAGCCCCGGGGCATCAGGGTTGACCTCCGCGACGCCGCAGATCTTCAGCCGGAACGAGCCGAGCTTGTCCTCGGCGGCCATGCTCAGGAAGGTCTTGCAGCCGAGGCCGCCGCCCACGATGGCAGTGCGGTAGGGGCGGGAGGGGATCTCTCCGGTTGGCAGGCGGGCGATTTCTGGCTCGGTGGACATCGGGTCTTCCTGCGCTGTGGTCAGGGGTAAGATACCAGCGATCTCGTATAATGCAGCAAGCATGGCATGGGCACTCCACAGGCGAGCGGCGTGGGCCGCGGCCGCCCTGTACGCGGCGCTGCTGGCGGCGCCGGCGGGGGCCGCGGATCCCTACGATCATCCGGCGATCCCCACGGAGGAGGAGCTGCGTGAGCAGGACCGGCTGGAGGCGGGCGGACCGCCTCGCACGGACCGCCGGGACCACCAGAAACGGTCGGTGGGCGAGTTCGCAGGCAAGGTGGACCGCGCCTCGGGGTGGGTCAAGGACCGGTTGAGCGGGTTCATGGTCACCCCCGGCCGCGTGGGCCTCGGGCTCGGTCTGGTGGGCTTGCTCTGGGCATGGGGCAAGAACCGGCGCGTCACCCGCTGGGCGGTGCTGTTCTACTGCTCGATGCTGCTGAGCCTCGGCAGCGCGGCGGTGATCTTCCTGTACGAGATCTAGCGCGGCGTGCTAAATCTGAAGCCTCGTTGCAACCAAAGGAGACCACCATGGCCGCCAACAAGAAGGTCTGGATCACCGCGCTCTCCATGGAGAGCCAGAAGCAGCTCGAGGCGCTGGCAACCACCCTGGGCACCTACGGCCTCGCCGTGGACGGGCATTTCTGGGACGACAACCTGCAAGAGATGTCCTGGGGCGGCGCCCGCGAGCCCTTGCGGGACGAGGAGGTCAAGCTGTGGCTCATCCTCGCGCGCCCAGAGGAGCTGGAGAAGGAGAGCGTGCGCTTCGGCCTCTCCCTGCTGGCCATCGCGGTGCAGCAGGCCAGGGGCAACGGGTTCCCGATCCTGGTGGCCGGAGACGGCGGCGCTGTAAATAGCGACGAGCTGCCCACGCCCCTGGCAGGCGCCGAGGTGGTCGACGCGGCGGATCCGACGCTGGGCGCCAAGATGGTGGCCAAGGCCAACATGCCAGCCCCGAAGGTGGACCCCGGCTACCGGCTGCGGGTCTACCCCATGGCCCAGCTGGGGCTCTGGTTCGAGGTGGGACCGACGGAGGGGAGCGAGCCGTGGAGCGGCGCCATCTTCGGCGTGACCGGAGAGCACGCGGCCGTGGACTCACACGGCGTGGGGCCCGAGGGCAAGCCGCCGCAGAAGGCGGTGCTCAACTACCCGATGAAGGACCTGAAGCTTGCCCTCGGTGAGTCCGAGTACGTGGCCTGGGCCGTGCGCAACGCCATCGACCCCGACGACTCCTACTTCGTCCGCGTCCAGGGCATGCCCGAGGCGATGCTGTTCGGCGAGCTGGGCGACAACGACCAGCCCGACCTGTTCGTGCTGAAGCTGCACTAGGCTACTCCCGCTACCAGTTGGACGGGGGCCGGGCGAAGCCGCGCTGGCCGGGGAAGGGGTCGGCGGTGTCCCTGCGGCGGAGCTCGTCCCGGGACCAGCGGGCGCCGCGCTCGTGGAAGAAGGCCAGGCCGATGACGCCGACATGGCGGTCGCCGGCGGTGCGCGCCGCGTAGGAGTCGGCCACCTTGCCGAAGCGGAACGCCGCCACCCTGTTCATGTCCAGCCTGAAGCCGTCGATGGTCATCTCCTCGCCCGGGTCGAGCACGTAGCCGCGCTTGGTCAGCGTGGCCGGCTTGCCGTCGATGACGTCCAGCCCGTCCACTGACGCCACCACCTCGAGCCGCTCGCGGGTCGGGTTCTGCACATGGATGACGTAGCGCTGCCCCGCCTCGCCCACCACGTACAGCCGCCCTGCCCCGGCGTGGGTCTCCAGCCGGCTGCCGCCCTCATCCAGCAGCGACACCTTCAGCCCTCCAGGCCCGGCGATGCGCCCCAGGTTCACCCGCTCACCCCCGCCGTTGCCGCGCAGCTGCGCCCGCACGCCGGCCGCGTTGTTGTAGAACAGCGCGATGCGGGTGAACGGGTCCGAGCCGTCGCGCACGAAGGTGGTGTCCTTCACGGACGAGCGGCGCGACTCGCCGAACACCGTGCCGAGCCCGGGCCGCTCGGTTGCCGACTCCATGTCAGCCGCGGCGCCGCCGTTGGGCTCGGCCGCGGACGCGGGCGCGGACTCGGCCACGGACCGTCTGGCCGCTGGGCTGCTCGACTTGAAGCCCACAACCGGGGCGGGGCGATGCTGGGGGGTGCAGGCGGCCAGGGCCAGGGTCAGGGCCAGGGCCGGGACCAGGGTCAGGGATCTGTGGGTCATGGTCGTTCTCCTCGCTGGATGCCAGGAGAACGCGCCTGCAAGGGCCCGCTTACACCGCGATGTCCGTTTTTTTCAGCTGGCCAGGTAGAAACAGGAGTACGCCAGCAGCAGCTGCCCGCCGTAGTACATGGGCAAGCCCCAGGCGCGGTTGATGAAGCCCCTGGCCACGAACCGGTCCCGGGCCACCGACAGATCGGACAGGAAGAAGGCCACCGCGCCGGCCAGCCGCACCTCTCCGCCCGGGTGCCCCAGGGTCCCCGCGGCCAACACCACCATCACGGTGATCACAACCACGTAGGCCAGCACCGGGATGAACATCCGCCCGAGGTGAGGGCCGAGCCAGCGCATGACCACCGCCCCCACCACCACCAGCGGCACCGCCGCGCCGGTGCTCCAGCCCACCGATGGTCCGAGCCCGGCGAAGGCCACCACGTAGGCCACATGCCCCAGCAGGAAGCTCACCAGACCGCCGCGGAAGGCGCGCAGGTCCTGGGAGATGAGCAGCACGTCGCCCACCAGCGAGAAGGCGAGCCCCGCCAGCACCATGACGCCGTAGTCGCTCCGCAGCGCGCCGGCCAGCACTGCCGCGATGATGAACCCCGCCGACGCCAGCGGCTTGAACAGCAGCTTGATGCGCGCCGAACCGCGCGCCTCCCCCCACAGGGTGCCCGCCAGGCCCACCCCGTAGCAGAACAGCACGACCAGGATCTCGGGTCTCAGGCTGACGATGACCAGGCCCCCCTCAGCTGTTAATGGCCCGCCACACCTTCTCCGCCGTGAACGGGCTGTGCAGCAGCCGCGCGCCGGTGGCGTCGAAGATGGCGTTGGAGATGGCCGGCAGCGGCCCGTTGATGCAGATCTCGCTCACGCTCTTGGCGCCGTACGGCCCGCTCGGCTCGTAGGTCGGCACCAGGATGGTGACCAGCTCCGGCAGGTCGGTGGGCCCCGGGATCTTGTAGTAGCGCAGGCTCGGGTTGAGGCAGCGCCCCTTGTTCGAGAAGACCATCTCCTCGGTCATGGCGTAGCCGATGCCGTTGACCACCGCCCCCTCGATCTGGCCCTCTGCCAGCTTCGGGTTGATGGCGGTGCCGCAGTCCACCGCGGACACGTACTTGATCAGGCTCACCTTGCCGGTGCGGGTGTCCACCTCCGCCTCGACGAAGTGCGCCGAAAACGGCGGCGGCGACACATGGCTGATGGCCGAGTCGATGCACCCGATCTGGAACTGATCCTTGACGTACAGCGCGTACCTGGCGATGTCCTCGTAGGTCTTCTCCTTGCCGCCGCCCACCGCACGAGCTTCGCCCAGGGTGACCTCCTCAACCGGAACCCCCATCATCGACGCCGCCACCCCGGCGATCTGATCGCGCACCTTGAGCGCCGTGCGCCGCACCGCCTCGCCCGACAGGTACGTGGTGGACGACGCGTACGCCCCCACGTCGAAGGGCGTCAGGTCGGTGTCCGACGAGAAGACCAGGATCTGCTCCAGGTCGGTGCCCAGGGCCTCGGCCGCGATCTGGGCCATCACCGTGTCCGAGCCCGTGCCCAGGTCGGTGGCCCCCACAAGCAGGTTGAACGAGCCGTCGTCGTTCATCTTCAGGCTCGCCGAGGCCATGTCGATCTCCGGGATCGACGACCCCTGCATCAACGCGCACATGCCCATGCCCCGACGGTAGCGGCCGGTCTTGTCGCCGTGGCCATACTTCTCGGCCCAGCCGATGGCCGCCGCCCCCTGGTCCAGGCAGGCGTCCAGCCCGCACGAGCCGATGCTCTGGTCCACCCCCTCGGTGCCCTCGCCCAGGGCGCGGAACACCGGCGAGCTCTCTCCCTCCTGGATGTGCAGCTGCTTGCGCAGCGCCACCGGGTCGATGCCGAGCTGGCGCGCGGCGTCGTCCATCACCACCTCGAGGGTGAACGCCGCCTGCGTGCCGCCGTAGCCGCGGTACGCCCCGCCCACTGGCAGGTTGGTGTACACCGAGTCGCCGTCGAAGGTGATGTTGTCGCAGTGATACAGCGGCAGCGTCTTGGCGCCGCAGTTGCACAGCACCGTCAGGGCGTGGCTGCCGTAGGCGCCGGTGTTGAGCCGGGAGCGCATGGCCAGGGCGTTCATGCTGCCGTCCTTGGCGAAGCCGGCCTTCACGCTCACCACCGACGGGTGCCGGGTGCGCGTGGAGACGAACTCCTCGGAGCGCGTGTACTCATGCTTCACCGGCTTGCGGGTGCGCAGGCAGAGCAGCGCCACGAGGTCCTCGAGCACCTCCTGCTTGGCCCCGAAGCCGCCGCCGATGCGCGGCTTGATCACGCGGATCTTGCGCACCGGGATCTCCAGCGCCTGGGCCACGATGCGCCGCACGTGAAACGGCACCTGCGTGGACGAACGGATCACCAGCCGGTCGTCGTCGTCGATGTAGCACAGGGTGACGTGGGGCTCGATGGGGCAGTGCTGGCCGTACTGGGTCTCGGTCTCGTGCTCGATGACCAGGTCGCTGTCCGCGAGCGCCGCGTCCACGTCCCCGATGGCCATGTCCACCTCGGCGGCCACGTTCTTCTCGGGGAAGTAGGGCACCGGGATGATCGCCTTGGCGTCCGGCTCGTCGTGGATCACCGGCGCGCCCTCGCCGTCGGCGGCGCGGATGTCGAACATCGGCTCCAGCAGCTCGTACTCCACCTCGATGAGCCCGAGCGCGCGGTCCGCGATCTCCAGGCTCTCGGCTGCCACCGCCGCCACGCGGTCGCCCACGTAGCGCACCTTGTTATCCAGCATCGGCGTGTCGTAGGGCGACGGCTCGGGGTATCCCTGGCCGCCGGTGGTCTTCATGACGCGGGGCACGTCCTCGTGGGTCACCACGCACGCCACCCCCGGCAGCTCTCGCGCCTTGCTGGTGTCGATGCGCTTGATGCGCGCGTGGGCGTGGGGGCTCCAGAGCACGCGCGCGATGAGCGTGCCAGGCAGCTGCATGTCGTCGGTGTATACCGGGCGCCCGGTGGCCAGGGCCACGGCGTCCACCTTCAGCTCGCTGTGGGCGACCACCTTTGTGTCGCCCAGGGTCGGCTTCTTTTCTGACATCGGCTCAACCCTCCTTGAGCAGCTCGGCGGCGCGGAGCACAGCCTTGATCTGCTTGACGTAGCCAGTGCAGCGGCAGAGGTGCCCGTCCAGGGCGCGCCTCGCCTCCTGCTCGGTGGGCGACGGGTTTTCGGCCAGCAGCACCTGGGTGCTCAGGGCCATGCCTGGCACGCAGTATCCGCACTGCACGCCCGCCTCCTCCACGAAGGCGGCGATGATGGGGTGGGGCTTTTCGCCGACGCCCGGCCGGTCCAGGGCGGCGCCGGTGGTCACATCCCGGCCCTCCATCCCCGCCGCGAACAGCAAGCAGGCGTACAGCGGCACGCCGTCCACCAGCACCACGCAGCTGCCGCAGGTGCCCTGCTCGCAGCCGCGCTTCACCGCCAGGTGGCCGTTGTCCCGCAGGGCGTCGAGCAAGGTCTGCCCCGGCGTGGTGGTCAGCGCGGCGGGCGCGCCGTCGATGATGCACTTCACGGTGATGCTCATGACCCACCTCCCGCGCGCTGGGCTGCCTCGCCGAGCATGTCGGAGACCATGGTGGCCACCAGCTGCTGGCGGTAGCCGGCCGTGGCCCGGTAGTCGGCGGTGATCTTGGCCGCCTTGGCCGCCAGGGCCCCGGCCTCGTCGAACACCGCAGCCCCGGGCGCCTTGCCCCGCACCGCGTCGGCAGCCGGCGCCAACAGCTGCGGCAACCCGCGCACCGCCCCCACCGCCACCGCCGCGTCGGCGATGTTGCCGTCGCCGTCCAGCGCCACCCGGGCGGCCACGCTGCACAGGGAATGGTCCGCGTCGGTCCGCGTGAACTTCTGGTACGCGGAGCCTGCGCCTTCGCCCTCGGCGGGCACGGCCACCCCGGTGAGCAGCTCACCCGGCTGCAGGGTGCGCACCGGCGCCCTGGCGAACAGCGCCTCCGCCGCCACCTCCCGCGCGCCGTCCTTGCCCTGCAGGGTGAACACCCCGCCCAGGCAGAGCAGCGCCACGGGCAGATCGCTCCAGGCGTAGACCTGTACGCAGTTGCCGCCCAGGGTGATCTGGTTCTGCAGGATCTGCGTCCCGGCGGTGCTCGCCGCCTCCAGCAGGACCTGCGGGCCGCCGTTGGCCCTGAGGTACCGGGCCAGCTCGGTCATGGAGGTCATGGCCCCCACGGTGACGCCGCCGCCATCGGCAGCTGCCACCTCGGCCAGTCCAACGCCGCGCAGGTCCACCAGGGTGTCTACCCTCGAGGACTTGGAGAAAACGAGGGTGGTGCCGCCGGCGAGGGGCCTGGCGCGCTCCCCGTGCTCGGCGAGCAGGTCCAGCGCCTCCTGCAGGCTCCGAGGCCTGAGGAAAGCTGAGAGCTCGGGCATGATCAACCTCCGCCGATGGCCACCAGGATCTCCACCCGGGTCACCCCGTCCAGGGACGCCTCGTGGTGCAGGCGCTCCCCGTCCGAGACCACCGCGAGCACGGCCATCTCTTGCTCTTGGTAGCCCAGCTCCCGCAGCAGGTCGCTCACGGTGCCGAGCTCCGTAGGATCAACGGTCATCTGTCGTTGGGGTCCCGGTCGACGGACCGGGCCGACAAAGCTCACTTCCAAAGAATTCATCGGATGCAGTTTAGCGCATCCGGTTCAGATAATGGAGTTATTCGGTGGGATCGGGAGGGGGAAGATCAACCCTTGGTGGCGGCGCTGTCCACGGTGGCGCCCTTGTCCGCGGGGGTGGAAGCCTCCTTGGTGGCCCCCTGGTCGGCGGCGCCCTTGTCAGCGGCGCCGGCTTCGTTGGGCGGCGGTCCGGAGTCGGGCTTGCCGAGGTCGGGCAGCGCGCCGTAGTCGATGCTCGGGCCGGCGTCCACGTTCTGCAGGTCCTTGACCACCACCTCCAGGTCCTGGAACCCGCTCTTGGAGTCGCGGATCTGGAACCGCACCTTCAGCTTCTTGCCAGCGCTGGACTTGAGGCCCACCAGCTGGATGGTGTGGCTGTCCTGGCCCGGCTCGTACTTGATCACGATGCTGTCGTTCTTGGCGGTGCCGTAGCGCACCTCGAGGAAGTCCTTGTAGTCGCTGTTCTTGATCTCGATGTAGGTCCGCGCGGTGGCCTTCTCGCTCAGGACCACGTTCTTGTTGATGCTCTGCCCCACCGGGATCTCGGTCTTCTCCACGCCGAAGCTCTGGATCCAGAGCGGCGTGATGCGGTCGTCCCCGCAGGCGCCCAGGGGCAGCGTGGCGGCCAGCAACAGCCAGAGGTGTTTCCTAGTCATATTCTCTCCTCCTGTCCGCCGGTAGAGGCGGTAATTATCTATAAGTGATTTCATCACGCCAGGCGGCCCGGGTCAAAATCCCTCCCCCTCGCTTCGGGCTCACCCCACCATGGTGCGGAAGTAGCTGATGGTGTCCTCCAGCCCGTGGGCCAGGGCGATCTTCGGCTCCCAGCCCAGCGCTGAGCGGGCCAGGGAGATGTCGGGACGGCGCAGGGTCGGGTCGTCCTCGGGCTTGGGCATCCAGCTGATCTTCGACGACGAGCCGGTCATCTCCTTGACCAGGTTGGCCAGCTTCAGGATGGTGAACTCCCCCGGGTTGCCCAGGTTCACCGGGCGCGCCTGCAGGTCGGACGCCATCAGCAGCAAGAAGCCTTCCACCAGGTCGGTGACATAGCAGAACGAGCGGGTCTGCTGGCCGTTGCCGTAGATGGTCAAGTCCTCGCCGCGCAGGGCCTGCACCACGAAGTTGGACACCACCCGGCCGTCGTCCACGTCCATGCGCGGGCCGTAGGTGTTGAAGATGCGGGCCAGCCGCACCTCCGTGCCCAGGTGGCCGGCGTGGCTCACGGCCAGGGCCTCGCCGCAGCGCTTGCCCTCGTCGTAGCAGGCCCTGGGCCCGATGGGGTTGACGTTGCCCCAGTACGCCTCGGGCTGCGGGTGCTGCTCGGGATCGCCGTACACCTCGGAGGTGGAGGCGATAAGCAGCCGCGCGCCGGCCCTGGCGGCCATCTCCAGCATGTTGTAGGTGCCGAACACGCAGGTCTTGATGGTCATCACCGGATCGCGCTGGTAGTGCACCGGCGAGGCGGGACAGGCCATGTGGAAGATCTGATCCAGGGCGCCCAGATCCCGCGGGTCGTTGACGTCCCCCTCCACCATGGTCAGGCGGGGGTCGTCTTGCAGGTGCTTCAAGTTATCAGGGGTCCCGGTGTAGTAGTTGTCGAGGCTGATGACCTCGTTCCCCTCGACGAGCAGACGCTCGCACAAATGGGAACCGAGGAATCCAGCTCCGCCGCTGACCAGGATACGCTTGCTCATCAGAGCCTCCACCGCGTTTGAAGCGAGGGCGAGGATAGCACGACGCCCGTGGACCGCGCGGCGGTTGTCGGCAGCCGCCTGCTCGGCTCACTCCAGCGCTGGTCCTGTTTCCCCTTCGGCCCCTTGCCTTGTCAAGGCGCAATTGTGTGATACTGCCTCAACAATGGAGGGACGAGATGGCCAAGGCGCATGATACCTGGACCGTGCTGGGCAACGATCCGCCGTCGACGGTGGCCGAAAACTTGTGGCGCGTGGAGGGGAACCTGCCCCACCAGGGCCTGCGGCGGGTGATGACCGTGGTCCGCCGGGACGACGGCGCCCTGCTGATCCACAACGCCATCGCCATGGAGGACGAGCAGATGGCGGCGCTGGAGGCGTGGGGGAAGCCGGCGGTGATGGTGGTGCCCAACGGCATGCACCGCCTGGACGCGGGCATATTCAAGCAGCGCTACCCCGACGTGCGAGTGCTCTGCCCGGCGGGGGCCCGGGACAAGGTTGAGCAGGTCGTGGCCGTGGACGGAACCCTGGACGAGCTGGGCGAAGGCTGGGGGGAAACCGCGGCGCTGGAGCACCTGGACGGTGTCAAGCAGAGCGAGGGCCTGATGCGGGTGACATCGCCCGACGGCGTGACCCTGGTGCTCAACGACGCCGTGTTCAACTTGCCGCACCAGCCCGGGTTCATGGGGCTCATCTTCAAGGCCTTCGGGTCCACCGGGGGCCCGCGCGTCAGCCGGCTGTTCAAGATGCTGGCGGTCAAGGACCGGCAGGCCTTCGGCGCTCACCTCGAGCGCCTGGCGGCCACGCCGAACCTGAGGCGGGTCATCATGAGCCACGGCGCCATGGTGGACGAGGCGCCAGGGGAGTTCCTGATGGCAGCGCGGGGGTGCGTGTAGGGTCGTAAACGTCCACGTCTACACTGGTTGGGCTTGACCTCCCTGCGTTCTCACGATAGGGAGTTGATCCTGATTTTTTCTTGAAGGGAGACCCAAATGGGCAGGGATGACAATCGCAGGTCGATGAAGATGCGCCGCCGCATCGCACAGAAGAAGAAGAAGGCGCGGGACAAGCGCAGGGCCGAGGCCGCCCGCAAGGCGCGCCAGGAGCAATAGAGGACAGGGGGCGCTAACGCGCCGCCACCGCCTCCCCACCAGCAGCCTCTCCCCCTTTCTGCTTTTCCACCCGGTCGCAGCGGGCCAGGAACCGCTTCGCCAGCAGGCGCACTGCGTCCATCGAGGCCGTGCGCTGGAGCTCGGCCAGCTTGTCCTCGGCGCCGAAGGGCGTGTCCCGCTTCCATGCCTGCACATGCACCTGGGTGGTGAACAGGAACGTGCCGGTGCGTACGTCCATCAGGGTCGCCTCGAACAGCCCCTGGGTCTTCAGGGTGTACGCCGGGGCGAAGGGGATCCCCACCAGCGAGATCCAGGCCCAGCCGAAGCCGTTGACATGGGACCGGTCAGCGAACCGGCGGTTGAGCACCACCAGGTACTTGAGCCGGTAGCGCGTGGCCAGCTCGCGCAACCCCTCGACGCTCTGGCCCTGGGCCAGGTGCGGTGAGATGTCGCTCACCAGCTGGAAGTGCTTGCTGCGCTCGATGGCGCGGGAGAGCTGCTGGGGCGCCCGGTCGCCCGGCTCCAGCGTGGCGTAAGCCGCGCGGCTGAACGGAGCGTTGAGCACAACCACGCCGGCCCGGGCCGGAAACTCCACCTCCACGGGCGCGTCGAGCACCCGCTGGATCGCCGATTCGTCCAGATTGTCGCGATCCTTGGGCTTTTTGAACACCGACTCGGTCAACCGCTCGGGCTGGCCCATTGCGCTGCTGAACTCGGCCACTTTCAGCGTGGTCACCGCGCGTGAGGGCCCGGCGCACCCGGCGACCAGGACGGCCAGAGATAATGAAAAAGTTAACAAATAAGTGAAGATACGCATGGCAGGCAAACCTCCCGTCTGTTGACGGAGAATAAACGCCCCCCGCGCGCGTCCCTTACACCTGTGATGAAACTCATTTCGTGGGACCTGCCTTTGGGCTACCGTTTATGACCTCAACGACGCAGATGACAACGGCAAAGGAGAGATAGCGATGCGCAAGCTCACCCCCTTGTGGCTCGTCCTGGCGCTCGTGGCGTTCCCCGCCACGTCGGCCTGGGCAGAGCAGGAGTACGACGCGGAGGCGCCAGACGAAGATTACGTCTGGGAGGACGGCTACGAGGCCGAGGGTGATCGCGGCGAGGGGTTTTACCGCGTGCGCGCTCGCCCTGGCATGCGCTGGGTCCGCGGCCACCACAACGATGAGGGGCGCTGGGTTCGCGGCCACTGGGAGCCGGACGGCCGCCGCGCGGACCATGTGTGGGTCCGCGGGCATCGCGGCCATGACGGCTACTGGGTTCCGGGGCACTGGCGGGTGGTCAGGCGGCCGGGTCACGTGTGGGTGGCCGCGGCAATGGTCAGCGGCGCCTGGGTCCACGGTCACTGGCGCCCGGCGAAGGTGCGCGCGGGCCATGTGTGGGTCCGTGGGCATCACAACCATCACGGCCACTGGGTGCCGGGCCACTGGCGAGTGCGCGCGCGCGCCGGGCATGCCTGGGTGCACGGTCGCTGGCGCTACGGTCGCTGGGCGCCAGGCCACTGGCGACCCACCCGCGTGGCGGCCGGCAAGGTCTGGGTGCGTGGTCACCGCGGGCCGAACGGCAAGTGGGTCCGTGGTCGCTGGCGCGTGAAGGTCAGGGTGGGCCACCACTGGCGGGGCGGACACTGGGGACCGCGCGGCTGGGTCGTGGGCGCGTGGGTCAGGGGCAAAGTACGGCGGGCCGAGCGGCGCCACCGGGTGCGCACCGTGCGCCACATGGTGCACCACCGCAAGGCCGAGCGCCGGGTGTGGAAGCGGGGCGAGCGGCAGCGGCGCCACGGCAACCGCATGGTGCGCCAGGGCCACCGCATGGAGCGGATCGGCAAGGCCACCGGCAACGAGCGCCTCGAAGAGAAGGGCAAGCGGCGCAAGCGGCGCGGCAAGCGTGAGCGGCGCCGGGGCAAGCGCAAGAAGCGCAGGGCACGCTAGAAAATGCCGTAACCCCTCTTACTTCGCTCCCCGGACCAGCCTGGTACCATCAGGAGTCCTTGGATTTCTGGCCTCTTTGCCGGGGAGCAGCGCATGTCTCTATTCTGTCCCGGGCGATATCTCGCCCACCTCCTCCTCGCCGGCTCCCTGGCGTTGCTGCTGCCCACTCAGGCTGGCGCGGCGCCAGACGCCTCGGACCCGATCCAGCGGTTCATGATGTTCGGTCAGGGGCGCGTTCGCGTGGCGCCCGGGGCTCGCGTGGTCAAGGGCAAGGTGGGATCGGACGGCAACGTGCGCCTGGGTGACGGCACGAAGGTCAGCGGCGGGGTCACCGGCGGCGGCAAGTTCTTCAGCGGCGGAAAGGGCGTAAAGGTGCGGTCTCTGGTGTTCTCGGGGGACGTCTGGGTGGGCCAGCGGGCGGCGGTGAAAAAGAGCGTGCACTCGGGCGGCAACGCGTTCCTGCGGTACAGGAGCAACGTTGGCAAGAACGTCAAGGCGGCCGGGACCGTATTCGTGCACTTCACCGCCAAGGTGGGGGGCAAGGTGGTCAAGTACGGCAAGCCGGCCAAGTACAAGAAGGTGACGCTGCCCAAGGTCACGCCCTTTTCCTCGGGAGGACAGGACGTGGCGGGCGGCGCTCTGGCGACGGTGACGCTCAAGCCAGGCAGCTACCGCTACCTGATGCTCGGCGCCGGCTGCACCCTGAACTTGTCGGCAGGCGACTACTTCTTCACCCGCTTCCGCGTCGGCCCGAAGTGCAAGCTCAAGCTCGACGTCAAGGGCGGCGTGGTGCGGATCTTCGTGGCCAAGAACATGCGCATCGGCGCATGGACCGTGGCCACGCTCAAGGGCGGCGGCGCCCGGCGAGTCTACGCAGAGGTGCACGGCAACGTCCGGCTCGGCAGCCACACCACCTGGCGCGGCACCGTGTTCGCGCCGTTCGGCGACATCAAGGCTTATAACAAGGTCAAGGTGGTGGGCGCGCTGTGGGCCAAGGGGCTCGTGCGCGTGGGGCTGCAGTCTCACCTGAAGCTCAAGCCGTACCCGCCGCGCAAGCACCTCTGCCCCGGGTACGCCGTGTTCGGCGCGGGCGCGGTGGCCCTGGGCACCAAGGCCCGGGTGCTGGGAGGTCCTCTCGCCAGCAACACCAGCGTAAACCTGTCCGGCGGCGCCTACGTGGAGCAGGCCGTGGGCAGCGGCGGAAAGTACAGCGCCGGGACCAAGGCGCAGGTGGGAGCCAGCGCAACAGCCAACGGCGCGTGCAACATGGCCGGCGGGGCCAGCGTTGGAGCGGACCTCGATTGCGGCGGCAACGCGGCAATGGGCACCAAGGCCCAGGTCAAGGGCGACCTCACCGCCGCGGGGAGCGTGCACATGACCGGCGGGGCGTCTGTGGGCGGCACGGTGACGGCCCAGGGCAAGCCGAAGGCTTACTCGCCTGCCAAGCTGCCCCCGGCCACCACCTTCACCACGGGCGGGGCGAAGGTGGCCAGGGCAGGCGGATCGGTGGCGACCCTCGCCCCGGGTAGCTACGGCGCGGTGAGCGTGGGCACCAAGAGCACGCTGCACCTGAGCGCAGGGGACTACTACCTGGACAGCCTGGCCGTGAGCGGCGGCAGCAAGGTCATCGTGGACCTGTCGGGCGGACGGCTGCGGCTGTTCGTCAGCGGCAACCTGGCGCTCGGCACCAAGGCGCGAGTGGTGCTCAACGGCGGCGCACCGTCCAGGGTCATGACCGAGGTCCATGGCAAGTTCAGCCTGAGCGGCGGCGCGGTGTGGGCCGGCCTTGTGTTCGCGCCCAAGGGGGACATCGCGCTGGGCACCAAGGCGCAGCTCCAGGGCCAGCTGGTGGCGGGCGGCAAGGTCTCCCTGTCCGGGGGCAGCACAGTGGAGGGCAAGGTCTGCGTCTATCCGTACCCTTTTTGACGCTCAGCCCTCGGGCGTGACGCACCGGGACGACACGAACTCCACCACCTTCTCGAAGGTCTCCTGCAGGCTGTGGGCGCGCTTGGCCGACGAGCGGCGATAGATCGCCCTGCACGCGCCGAACAACCCGCCCACCACCACCGCCCCCGCGGCCACGGCCAGCCAGGGCGAGATGAAGGCGGCGCCCATGATGGGCAGCCAGCCCAGGCCGCCGCCCACGCCGCCGCCGATGCCGCCCCAGACGCCGCCGGCCAGCTGCTGCAACCCCTCGTGGGCGCGGATCTTGGTCATGCCCCGGCGAGAGGTCACCGAGATGGTCAGGTGGCGAGCGCTGGGGTTTTGCGGGTTGGTGGAGGTCCAGGTGAAAGATCCCGGCAGGGTGCTGGTGCTGCCCATCACCCCGAGCATGTCGCGGATCAGCTCCACAACCTCGGCGTACACCTCCTCTGGCAGCTCGCCCGCCACCTCGCGCACCAGGTTCAGCTGGGTGGGCGCGCCGAGCCAGCTCTTCTTGGCCCCGTCCGCCTCGATCTGGGCCAGAGCGGTCTGCCCCTGTCGGTACGGCACTAGCGCCGTGGATTTGAGCTGCGCCACCTCCTCGCGGGCCTCGCGCAGCTCGTTCTCCAGCGCATCGGCCCGGCTGTTGGCGGCTTCCAGTTCGTCTCGGTATGCGGTCATGATTTCACCGGTCCGTTCAGCTTCCGAAACAGCGGCGCGTTACGCCGGTGCAGCTCCAGCAGCGTATCGTACCGCTCGTCGTATACGCTCCGCCGCTGCGGGTCGGGCGAAAAGCGCGCGGCCACGGGCACCAGGTCGGCCAGCTCGTCGAAGCGCAGCTCCCCCAGGCCGACCCAGGCGATGAACGCCGCGCCCCGGGCGTTGGCGCACACCGGGTCCTGCAGCTGCAGGATCTCCCGGCCCAGCGCATCAGCGAAGATCTGGCACCACAGCGCCGAGCGCGCCCCGCCGCCCACCATGCGGATCGGGTCGAGCCGTCGCCCGGCGAACTTCTCCACGTACTTGAGGCTCCAGCGCGTGTTGAGCGCCACGCCCTCGAGCACCGAGCGCACCAGGTCGGCGCGGGTGTGCGTCTTGCTCAGGTTGATCCAGCCGCCACGCAGGTGGTGGTCGTCCACGGGCGTGCGCTCCCCGTTGAGCCAGGGCATGAAGATCAACCCGGCGCTGCCCGGCTCGGCTCCGGCGGCGAGCTCCAGCAGCGCGGCGTAGTCCTCGTCCCCGGGGGGTTGGCCCAGCAGCTGCTCCGCGGCCCAGGCCAGGCAGCCGCCGGCCATGTCCTGCTCGTTGGCGGTGTAGTAGCGGCCGGGCAGCGAGGTGGGCAGCGAGGCGATGGAGTGCAGCACGTCGGTCTTCTTGAACGGCACCACGCACTGCACCCACGACGAGGTGCCGATGTACAGGTGCGCCTCGAAGTCCTGCACCGCCCCCGCGCCCACGCCAGCGCACTGGTGGTCCGGCGAGCCGGCCACCACCTTGATGTCGGCCGCGTCAGCGGGATCCAGCCCGAGCTCCTGGGCCACCTCGGGCAGCAGCGCGCCGAGCACCTCGGTGGAGGCCACCAGCTCCGGCAGCTTGCCCCGCTCCAGCCCCAGGGCCTTGATCAGCCGCGGGTCGTAACGCACGTCGTTGATGTCCCGCGTATCGGTGACCCAGAACAGCTGGATCGAGTCGAAGGTCGCAGCGGCCCGGCCGCACAGGCGCAGGTTCAGGTAGTCCTTGCTCGGCAGCAGCTTGTGCGCCCGGGCGTACACCTCCGGCTGGTCGTACTTCCAGAACAGCGCGTGGGCCACGTCGTCCTTGCCCGACAGGGTGGGCCCGCCGGCCGTGCGCGGCACCCACTTGAGCAGCTGCGAGATGCCGTACCCCTGGATGTTGACCAGCCCCTTCATCTGCCGCTGGATGTGCGCCGACCCGCGGGAGTCCATCCAGGTCATGGCCGGGGCCACGTGCTGGCCGTTGGCGTCCACCGCGACGGTGGTGGAGAAGGTGCTCGACACGCACACCGCCGCCAGCTGTACGCCCGGCTCCCGGAGCACCTCCCGCGCGGTCTTGACCAGGGCGCGCCACCAGTCGTCGGGGTCCTGCTCGGCGCCGCCGCCCGGCGAATAGCTGATGGGCGTGGGCTCGAACGCCTGGCGCGCCACGCGCCCCTTGCCGTCCACCAGCGAGGTCTTGACCCCGGAGGTGCCGTGGTCGAAGGCCAGGATGAAGCGTCGTGGCGGACCCTCGCTCATAGGTTGAAGGTGTGGACCTTGCCCTCGGCGTCGATTCGCTCCACCAGCACACCCCCGAAGCCGCCGCTCTCGCCGGTGCGGTCGATCTTCATCACCTGCGGGATCAGCCCGATGAACTCCAGCGGGGGCACCGCCGCCTCGGGCGGGTAGACGCCCTTGAGGTCGATCTTGCCCCCCGCCATCAGGATGGTGCCCACCGCCGCCGGGATGCCGGTCCCCTCGCCGAGGGCCTGGCTGCCTGACGCCATGTGGAAGCGGTACTCCTCGGGCTTGCCGTCCTTCATGCCGCGCACCACCACGGAGCAGCAGCCGCGCTGGGAGCCGAAGTCCGTCTCCTTCAGGATGCGCTCCCGCTCGCGCAGGATGTAGGCGATGGAGAAGTCGTAGGGCGCCATGTCGGCGCCGCCCACCTGCACCGGGTCGGTGGAGGAGAGGCCGAGCTGGCACATGTCCCGCGTCAGATCGTAGTACTCGGCCGGGAGCACCGTGCCCTTGTTGGTGACCTGCTTCAGGTCGATGTAGTCGGGCAACGTCACCTGCTCCGGGTGCGGGTAGGGGTAGAGCTTCGCCTCGCCGAGCACCGGGAAGGTGAAGGTCTGCCGCAGCGCCACACCGTCGGGTTCGAAGTAGTTCACATGCTTCAGCTCACTGTCGAGGAACATGGGCACCGGGATGCTCATGCAGTGGAATCGGTGGCCGATGACCCCCGCCCCCTCCACCGGCTCCCCGCCGTGGGCGTGGAAGATGTCCACCGCATCGGTCTGGTCCAGCAGCGTGTCTGCGGCGAACTTGGCCAGCAGGTTTGTGGCGCCGGGCGAGCTGCCCATGCCGATGAGCGCCCGGATGCCCGCCTCCTTCGCCGGCGCGTCCATGTCCCGCAGCAGGTCGAGGGTCACGTCCACGTCGTCGCACACGTCCACGTAGTCGATGCCCTCGGCGATGACCGCCGCCAGCACCGTCTTGACCGTCTTGTAGAACGGCCCCACGCAGTTGCACACGACATCGCAGCCGCGGGCAGCCGCCCGCACCGCCGCCTCGTCGCTGGCGTCCACCGACACCACCTCCACCGGACCAGCCGCGCCGCTGGCCACCTCCCGCGCGCCGTCCAGGTTCAGATCACCGATGATCACCTGGTCGAACGCCGCGTGCGCTGCGAGCGCGCGCACGACCACGCTGCCCACCGCCCCGGAGCCGCCGAGCACGAGTACCTTGGCCATCACTATCCTCCCGCGGGGCTAGTATTTCCCCGTCAGCTGCATGATCCACTTGTGGATGCTGTGGTACGAAATCCCCTGCTGGGTGTACATCACCGCGCAGGTCCCATGGCGCACCTTCAGCCCGCTCTGTCGGGCCAGCTCCAGCGCCTCGTCGGTCTCGGTGCCCATGTGGATCCAGAGGTCCTTGACCCCCAGATTCACCACCTGCTGCACCTGGTCCAGGGTCTGCTCTTTGGGCACCTCGAGGATGACCCCCTGCACGGATTCCGGCAGGGAATCCAGGTCGCCGTGGTTCTCACAACCCTCGACCTGCTCCGCCCCGGACAGATCTACGGCAAACACTTTCTTCCCTGATTTCTTCAGGTTGCCAAAGGTCAGCTTCGGGAAGGCCCCCTTGTCGGAGTTTCCCACTACAGCGTAGCTTTCGAGGTTGAAGAACTGCTCGCGTTCACTTGCCATGGCTGTACTCCGGATTTGTCCTGAGCTATCCTACTCAACTCTCGGACATCGGGAAACCACGGAGCCCAATATGACCTCAACCTCTATCCGTGTCGTCGCCGCGGTGATTCAGGAAGACGGCAAATACCTCATCACTCAGCGGAGGGAGAACGCCTCGTTGCCTCTGCTGTGGGAGTTCCCGGGTGGGCGCGTGGAGCCCGGGGAGACCGACGCCGAGGCGCTGCAGCGGGAGTTCAAGGAGCGGCTCGGCTCCGAGGTGTGCGTGGGCAAGCCGGTGGCCTTCCGCCGGCATGACTACGACGGCTACACCGTCGAGCTCGTGCTGTACGAGGCGCACCTGGAGGACGAGCAGCTCGAGTCGCTCAAGGTCAAGGACTTCCGCTGGGTCGAGGCTGACGAGTTCAGCCAGTACCCCTTCCCCCCCGCCGACATGGCCTCCATGGACGACTTCCAGCTCTTCACCGGAAGCGGCGGCAAACCGAAGAAACCCCCTTCAGCGTAGCAACCTGGGCATCGGCGTAGACGCGGCAACGCGGCGAGACGCCGCGTCTACCCAACGCGGCGAGACGCCGCGTCTACTCAGCGACGTAGACCCGTAGACGCGGCATCTTGCCGCGTCTACCACCAGCTCTTGCGCTCCGCCAGCACCCGCTCGTCCGGATAGAACCGCGCCCGCAGCTGGCCGCACAGGTAGAGCGACCCCGTCACGAGCACCAGGTCATCAGGCCCCGCAGCGTCGAGCGCGAGGTCCAGGGCGGCCTCCGGATCCGGCTCGGCGACCACCCGCGCAGGCACCCGCCCCCGGACCGCGTCCGCCGCCTCGCCCGCGGGCCGGGGCGCCTTGGCGTACACCTGCGGCTCGGTGAGCACCAGGGTCTCCGCCCGCTGCCCCAGCCGCAGCAGCGCCGCGTCGGGTCGGCGGTGCCCCAGGCCGCCGAACACCACGTGCAACCGGCGCTCGCCCAGCCCCTCGAGGCTATGGAGCATGGCCGCCAGCTTGTCCGGGTTGTGCGCGCCGTCAATCAGCACGCGGCAGCGCGTGCTGCCATGGCCCCCTGGCTCCACCCACTCCATGCGCCCGGGTAGCCTGGCCCGGCTCAGCCCCACCGCCACCGCGCGCTCGTCCACGCGCTCGCCGGCCGGGTCGAGCTCTTCGACGCACGCCACGGCCAGGGCCGCGTTGTCCGCCTGAAACCGCCCCACCATGCGCAGAGGGACCCGCTCGAGCCGCAGGCGACGGCCGCGGAAAGAGAACAGGACGCGCCCATCGCCGCCTGAGCCCGGCTCCGCGCTGAAGCACTCTCGCCCGAGCACACGCAGCGGCGCCCCCACGTCGCGGGCCTGGCGCGCGGCCGCGAACTTCGCCGTGCCGTCCAGCACCACCCCCCGGCTGCCCGGCTTGATCACCCCCGCCTTGTGCCAGGCGATGTCGTCCAGGGTGGGGCCCAGGGTCTTGAGGTGATCGAAGCCCACATGGTTGATGAGCGCCACCCTGGTTTGCATCACGTTGGTGATGTCGTTGCGCCCCCCTACCCCCGTCTCCATCACCGCCACCTCCACCGCCTCGCGCCGGAAGTGCTCCAGGCAGATGCCCACCGACGCCAGGCCGTGCATGGGAACGAACGGCCCGCGGCACGCCTCCGCGGCCGGGCGGATCCACTCGATCAGATCATGGAACTGCTGCGCCGACGCGTACAGCCCGTCCACCCACAGCTTCTCGGTGTTGAGCTGCAAATAAGGGGTGACATGCAGCCCGGCGCGGACCCCCGCCGCCCGCAGGATCTCGGCCACCATCACCGCCACCGACCCCTTGCCCGACGTCCCGGCCACCTGCACCGCAGGGTAAGCCCGCTGCGGCTGGTCCAGGTGGGGCAGGAACCACTCCATCCACTCCCGCCGCTTGCGCGCCGGGCGCTGCTGGTCCTCCGGCGGCGGATCGCGACGGATCAACCCCTCGTCGAGGTACCAGGATGCAGCGGCGTATTTCTCCCACTCGGTCATGGATCAACGTGGACGTCGACGTCGTCGTAGACGTAGACGAAATGCCGACGGCCGTCCACGTCTACGTTTGCGTCTACGATTACGTCTACGTTCTTTTAATCCCGTGAGGGGATGATTCGAAAGTCCGAAAACCGCCGCAGCACGTACCGCAGCTGGGTCGGGCGGATCAGGCTGAGCATCTTGACGATGCGCCGGGGGCGGGAGAGGAAGAAGGTGCGGAACGCCCGGGCCTGGGCCGCCTTGAGCACCTTGGGGCTCACCCCGTCAGGGCACCAGGTCACGTCGTGGTACGACTGGTAGCTGGTCAGGTCCGGCTTCGGCTCGATCTGGTCCCAGATCTCGGTGCCAGGCATCACGTCCAGCAGCAGGAACTGCGCCTTGTCCAGGCGGCTGTTGGTGGCGAAGTCGATGGTGCGCTGGATGCTCTGCTCCGTCTCGCCCGGCAGCCCGAAGATGAAGAAGCCCTGGGTCAGGATTCCCAGGTCCGACGCGATATTGATCGCCCTGGTGTACTTCTCCACTGACGCCTGCTTGTTGCACTGGCGCAGGACCTCCGGGTCGGCCGACTCGATGCCGAAGGCCACGCTGTAGAGCCCGGCGCGCTTCATCAGCGCCAGCAGGGGCCTGTCCACCTTGTCGGCGCGGATGCCGTTGGGGGTGGCCCAGCTGACCTTGATCCCCTTGCGCAGGATCCCCTCGGCGATGGCCCAGGCGTGGTCCCGGCGCATGGTCAGGTTGTCGTCCTCGAAGTGCACCTCGCGCACCCCGTGGCGCGCCACCATGTACTCGATCTCGTCCACCACGTCCTCGGGCGGACGGAAGCGGATGCGCCGCCGCCACTGAAACGGCGAGGAGCAGAACGAGCAGTTGTACGGGCACCCCCGGCTGGAGGTCATGGGCACGATGGGGTAGTTCTTGGCCACGCCGCCGTGAGGCGCGGGCGGATAGGTGCCGGGCGCCATGTCGTCCCAGTCCGGGAACGGCAGGTCGCCCAGGTCCTTGATCAGCGGCTGCAGCTCCGGCGTCGGGTTGCCGGGCGTGACCACCCCGGGCACGCCCTCGCCGTCGCCGCCCGCTTCCAGGTCCGCCACCAGCGCCGCCAGCGACGGCTCTCCCTCGCTGGTCACGGCGAAGTCCGCGCCGCTCTCCTCCAGCGTCTCCGACGGGATCACCGTCACGTGCGGGCCCCCCACCACCACCTTGACCCCCTGCGCCTTGAGCCGCCGGATGGTGTCCACGGTCTGGGGGTAGTAGTCCGACAGGATGCTGAAGCCCACCAGGTCTGCCCCGGCGCAGCGCTGCACGAGCTGCTCGTTGTCGAGCCCCAGGTTCAGCGCGTCCACAGCCTTGACGTCATGCCCCTCCCGCACCAGGTAGGCCTTGAGGTACCCCAGGGCCAGGGGCGGCTGGATCAGGTGGGAGTGGTGGTTCGGGCGGGCGAGGACAACTCTCATGTACGCATCCGCGTCGCTACTTGGCCAGGGCCTGGGCGTCGTCGCCCGGCTCGGCTTCCTCGTCCTCGAGGTACTGCTGCTCGGTGGCCACCGAGCGGATGCGCTGCTTCATGGCCGGCTGGCCCCAGTAGTCGGCGCACTGGAACGCCATCTTCAGCGAGTGGTCCATGTTGTTGTAACGGAACAGCCCCTGGCGCCCGAGGGTGGTCAGGTTCGGCACCTGGTCGCACAGCCGCACCGCGTGGTCGATCTTCTGCTGGTAGTCGAGATCGTAGATCGGGTAGGCGTGGGTCATCTCCGTGGAGAAGTAGTCCAGGATCTTGCCCTTCTGATCCGGGCGCAGCAGGCCGAGCTCGATGAGCTGGGGCACGCACTGGCGGAACAGCACCTCGTCGTCCTCGTGCCACATGGCGTCGCCGCGGTTGCAGGCCAGCTCCAGGATCAGCGAGGTCTTGCCCTCGGGCGCGTTGTACGGCGACCAGTTGCGCGGCTCCTGCACGCGCATGAAGACGTACTTCTCCTCCGGGATGTAGATCCAGGTGTTGTCGCTCACCAGCGGGAAGTCGAGGGTGATGTTGAGGAAGCGCAGCGCGCGGAAGCGCATGTTCTGCAGCACGCGCAGGTCCTCGGCCGTCTTGTGCATGCCCATCATCTCCACCATCTCCGGCAGCGGGATGGTGTTGATCACCTGGTCGCAGGTGATGCTCTGGGGCTCGCCGTTCTCCAGGAAGTGGACCTCGGTGATGCGGTTGTTCTTGTCCACGTCCAGGCTGGTCACCGGCGCGTTGAGGATGATCTTGCCACCGGCGGCGGTGATCTTCTCGGCCATGCGATCCGGGATGGTGCCGATGCCGTACTTCGGATAGATGAACTCCGACAGGTAGGTGCGCGGCGTCTCCTTCTCCTGGTTCTTGCCGAGCAGGCGCACGAACACGTCCCACAGGTTGATCAGCGAGATGCGCTGGGCCGCCCAGTCCGCGGAGATGCTGGTGCCGGGGATGCCCCAGAGCTTCTCCGTGTACATGCCGAAGTAGATCTGGTACAGGGTCCGGCCGAACCGGTTGACGATCCAGTCCTCGAACGACGCGTCGTTGAAGCCGAAGATGCGCGTCTTGGCCGCCGCCGTCAGGTAGTCGATGCCGGCCCGCGCCGTCACCAGCGGGTTCATGCGCGACAGCAGATCGCCCAGCTCCAGCGGGTACTGGATGTACTGGTTGTTCAGCCGGATGACGCTCTTGCGGTCGGTGACCATGCGCTCGTCGCCCAGCAGGTCCACCACCGCCTGCTCCACGTCCCGGTACTTGGTGAAGAACCGGTGGCCGCCCAGGTCGAACCGCCAGTCGCCGCGCTTGACGGTGATCGACTGCCCGCCCACCTGGTCATCCCGCTCGATGACGATGACTTCATGACCCTGCTCTGCCAGCTTCCAGCCGCACGCGACGCCCGCCGGGCCGCCGCCGAGGATGACGATCTTCTGCTTGTCCATCAGCTCTCTGTCCTGTCTCACGATGATCTGGTGATCGGTTCGCTTCCGCTTAAACGCTCGCTCTGAGGGGCCGTCAGTTTATCAGGTTCTTGCCCGCGCATACCATGAAGTACCCGAAGGAATACTGCAGCGATACGCCGTCCTTCAGCCCCCGGTAGACATACTTGGCCAGGTCCGCGAAGAACTTGTGCTTGCCCATGCGCATCAGCTTGAAGGTGCGCCAGCCGTTGAACCAGATGACGCAGAAGTGGCGGAACCACATGATCTGCCACGGCTTGAGCTTGCCCGTGTCCACGTTGGCGCTGGTGTGCAGGCTGTCGATCTTTTCCCACGCCGACTCGTCCACAGTGCCGCCGAGCTCGCTGACCATCTTGGCGCCGTCGGTGGCGGGCAGGGGCCGGTAGGTGAAGAAGATGGGGCGATCTACCCCCGTCTCGCGCACCAGGTTGAAGGTGTCCATCAGCGTGCCGAAGTCCTCGCCGGGTCCGCCCACCATGTTGTAGCCCGTGATGGAGATGCCGTTTTCGTGGCACAGCGAGATGATCCGCCGCAGCTTCTCGTTGGTCACCTTCTTGCGGTACACCTCGGTGCGGATGCGCTCGTTGCCTGCCTCGATGCCGATGCGGATGATGCGGCAGTTGGCCGACGCCAGGGTGAGCACGCGCTTCTCGTCCAGGTTGTGCCCCGCGCCGAAGCAGGAGAACGGCAGCACGTCGGCCATGCCGATCTTGCGGTACTCGTCGCAGAACTCCTCGGTCCAGGGGTAGTTGAACGAGAAGACCGGATCGAAGAAGTGCGCGATGCGCATGCCCGCGTCCTTGTACTTGCCGTACTGGTGCTTGATCTCGTGGGCCAGCTCGCGGGCGTTGCGGCGGCGGATCCCCTTGCCAGGGATCGCCCGACGCAGCGACACCTCGGAGCAGTAGCTGCAGTTGTACGGGCAGCCCCGGTTGCCCATGAAGTAGAGCATCTGGTTGTAGAAGACGTACTTCTCGATGTCTTCCCAGCAGTCGTAGTTCGGGATCGGCAGCACGTCGACGTTCTCGATGAAGCGCCGCTTCTCGTTCTTGATGATCTCGTCGTCGCGCTTGAACCACAGGCCCTGGATCTCGTCCAGCGGCCGCCCCTCCTGCAACGCGTCCATGTACTCGGTGATGGTGTACTCGCCGTCGCCCAGGACGATGGCCTCCACGAAGGGCCGGTTGATGGCGTCATCCGGCAGCAGGGAGCAGTGCCAGCCGCCCATGACGATGCGCAGGTCGGGGCGATGCTTCTTGGCCTCGCCGATGATGTCGACGATGTAGCGCATGTACAGCGAGGTGGCGCTGAGCCCGAGGATGTCCGGCTCGAACCGATCCAGGCACCGCTTGAGGTACTGCTTCCAGTCCTTGCGGTGGAAGGTGAAGTCCATGGTGGCGGCGTCGTGGTCGGAGCGCTCGTTGATATACGTGGTGAGGTACGTCTGGCCTATGTCCAGGATCGAGACGTCGCCGGTCAGGTTGGGGTTGACGACTTGGATCCGCATTGGGTGAATCTCCTTGGTCGCAGCTTAATCGTTAACTATCGCGTCAGAATCATGTTCGCACTCGGGGTAGGAGCGCACTGCAGCGTGCAGCCCCTCGCCCCGGGCGCCGGCAGCCCCGAGGGTGCCGAGCTGGCGCTGGATGGCGCGCAGCTTCTCCCCGGCCAGGTACCCGAGGGTGTTGGTGATGGCCCCGGAGTCGAGGCCGAACAGCAGGTCGCTCTCCACCGTGGCGATGCAGAAGCAGCCGTGGCACGCCACCGGCTTGTGCGTCCTGCGGAACGCCTCGGCGAAGCCGATGTTCAGCCCGTTGGGCAATCCCTCGGACTGCAGCAGCACCGGGCAAGGGGCGACCCGCCCCTCGGGCGAGACCGCCCCGTACACATGGGCCGCCAGGCAGTGGCGCGGGTTCTGGCGCCACGACGGGTTTCGCACGTATTCGAGGTACCCCATGGAGTTGAGCACCGGCTCACCGGCGGCCTTGAGCTCGGCCAGGTGGTTGATGAGCGCGAGGTACTGCTCCTGGTCGGCGCGCAGGTCGGAGACCCGGTCGGCCCCCACCGAGTAGGAGTGCTCGAAGATCGGCTGGAACGCGGCGTGGTTGCCGTAGCGCCGGGCCAGGTCGAGCACCCAGTCCACCGCGCCGATGTTGTTGCGGGTCACCACGGTGTTGGTCCAGACCTTGATCCCCTCGCCGTGCAGGATCTCCAGCGCGTGCATGGCGCCGGCGTGGGCGCCCTTGCCGCGCATCTTGTCGTGGAACTCCACCGGGCCGTCCAGGCTCATGAGCACCGTGTCGAACAGGCGCAGGGTGTCGATGTGGTCGTCCACCAGCGCGCCGTTGGTGAAGATCGTGGTGAACAGCCCGCGATCCCTGGCGTGTCGCGCCAGCTCGCCGATGTCCTCACGCAGCAGGGGCTCGCCCCCGGTGAAACCGAGGCGGCACATGCCGGCGGCGGTGAGCTCATCGATGGCGGCCTTGACCTGGCGGGTGGTCATCTCCTCCCGGGCGGCCTTCCAGATCTGACAGTAACGGCACCGCAGGTTACAGCGGTACGTCAGGGCCATGGTAATGGCCACCGGGACCGAATGCCCGAGATAGCGGTTCCTGAGGACACCGCCGAGCGTCTTGAGAGCCTTCATCGTTCCTGAAACCTAACACAATGGCCCGGGCGCGCCACCCGGGCCGCAGGGCACCAGCTTATACCCGCACCGGGCGTACCAGGCAAGTGGCACCCGGGGTGGGGGTACTACTGCAGGTGCTGCTGCAAGAAGCGCAGAATCCGCCCCGCTGTTTCGTCCGGGAACTCCATCACCATGTAGTGGGTGCCCTCCGGGATCTCGAAGTACTCCGCGCCGGGGATCCGGGAGGCCACGTGGCGGCCCACATCGGGCCGGGTGATGGTGTCCTTGCCGCCCGAGGTGACCAGGGTGGGCACCGCCACCGTGGGCAGCAGCTGCTCGGTATCATGCTCGTGGGCCGACAGCACCAGGCGCGCGTACTTGCGGTAGTCGAGCTCCAGCACCGACTGCAGGGCGGTGATGATGGCCGGGGGCTTTCCGGCGACCAGCCCGAGCCCGCTGATGATGGGCAGCGCCACCCTGGAGCGCGCGAACAGCCGCAGCGGCGGCAGGGCCACCGGGGTGAGCACCGGCGCCAGCAGGGCGAGCTGCTTGATCAGGGCGGGCATCAGCAGCCGCGCGGCCATGTTGCCGCCCATGGAGCGGTGCAGCACCTTGCCGTGGGCGCCGTTGATCAGCAGCAGGGCCTCGACGTCGTCCGGGCGGCGGCGGTACTGCTCCAGGGACACCTGCACGCCAACGCTCCAGCCGGCCATGACGTAGCGCTGGATCCCCTCGGCCTGCAGCAGGCAATCGAGATCCTTGCAGTTGTCCTCTATCTGGATCCGGTCCGGGTCCGCGGGCCAGTCCGAGTCATAGTAGCCCCGGTAATCCCAGAGCAGGATCCTGTAGTGCGGCAGCAGGTGCGCGAACAGGTCGGTCCAGGCCCAGAACGAGCCGCCGAAGCCGTTGGCCACCACGAGCCAGCGGTCCCCCTGCCCGCCCACCTCGTAGGCGATGCGGGTGCCGTCGAAGCTGCTGAGGTACTTGCGTTGCATGTAACCGCTCCTGCGTTGCTTGAGGGCGCTGATTCTACACCAAGCTCCCCGGGACAACTCTACCTTCACTCATTGGACCGCAGCAGCGCCACGAGCTGGTCGGCAGACAGGCGGCTGGCGCGCTCGGTGCCGTCGAGGATGTCCCGAACCAGCCCCCGCTTTTCCCGGTGCAGGGCGACGATCTTGTCCTCGATGGTGCCCTGCAGGACGAGCCGGTAGATGGTCACGGGGCGGACCTGGCCGATGCGATGGGCGCGGTCCGAGGCCTGATCCTCCACCGCCGGGTTCCACCAGGGGTCCATGTGGATCACGAAATCGGCGGCGGTCAGGTTCAACCCGAGCCCGCCCGCCCTGAGGCTGATCAGGAACAGGTCCCCGGCTCCGAGCTGGAAGGCGTCCACCCGCCGGCGCCGCTCGGCCTCCGGGGTGGCGCCGTCGAGGTACTGGTACTTCACCCCCCTTGCCTCGAGGTGCTCTCGGATCAGCTGCAGGTGCCCGACGAACTGGCTGAACACCAGCGCCTTGTGCCCCCCTGGCAACAGCTCGTCCAGCAGCTCGTCCAGGGCCTCGAGCTTGGCGCCGAGCACCCCGCACTCGGGCGCCACCAGCCGCGGGTTGCAGCAGGCGCGGCGCAGGCGCATGAGCTCGGCGAGCACCTGCACATTGCGCTCCCCGGCCGGCGCGTCCCCCTGCTGATCCAGCCGCTCCACCGCGTCCCGCCGCAGCGCCTCGTACAGGGCGGCCTCCGCATCTCCGGCCACCACGTGGCGCAGCACCTCGGTACGCTCGGGCAGCTCCTCCAGGACCTGGTCCTTGGTGCGGCGCAGGATGAACGGCCTGATCAACCGCTTGAGCTGGCGGCGCACCGCCTGGTCGCCCTCTCGCTCGATGGGCCGGGCGTAGCGACGGGTGAAGTCCTGCCTGCTGCCGAGCAGGCCCGGGTTGAGGAACTTGAACAGGGTCCACAGCTCCAGCAGGTGGTTCTCCATCGGGGTGCCGGTGGTGGCCAGCCGCATGGTCGCCTCCAGCTTCATCACCGCCTGCGCGCGCTTGGTGGAGGGGTTCTTGATGGCCTGGGCCTCGTCCAGCACCACGGTGTGCCAGGAGACGCCCTGCAGCAGCTCCGCCTCCCTGACCAGCAGCCCGTAGGAGCAGAGCAGCACATCGCGCGGGCCGAGAGCAGCCACCATGGCGCCGCGATCCCCGGGGCCGAAGACCTTGACCTGCAGCGTGGGCGCGAACCGCGCGGCCTCCCGCTGCCAGTTCAGCCGCACCGACGTGGGCGCCACCACCAGCGAGGGGCCGCCGCCGGCGCGGGCCAGGATCAGCGCCAGCGCCTGGATCGTCTTGCCCAGGCCCATGTCGTCCGCCAGGCAGCCGCCCACCCCCCAGGCAGCGAGCCGGACCAGCCAGCGGAACCCCTGCTGCTGGTACTCGCGCAGGGTCCCACGCAAGGTGGACGGGAGCGTCGGCTCCAGCGCCCAGGCATCGCGCATCCTGCGCAGCTGCGCGTCGAAGTGCCGGTCAGCGTCCAGCGCGCCGACCTCCTGCACCAGCCCCTCGAGGGCGGGCACGGCGAGCGGGCTGAGGCGCGCCCCCGTGGCGCGGGCCGTGGTGAACGCCGCCAGCTCGTCCAGGCGCCGGCGGAGCTTGCGGGTGAGCGCCAGGAACTGGCCCTTGCCCAGGGGGATGAAGGAGCCTCGATGCTCACCAGCGAGCTCCAGCAGGCGCCGCAGGTCGAGCACGAGGTGATCATCCACTCGCAGCTCGCCGTCAGCCTCGAACCACTGCCGGCGCTTGCGGATCCTCAGGCTCAGCTGGTCGGTGGAGGAGCGGCCGCGCACCACGATGGGCTCGCCCCGCGGCCAGACCAGCTGCACCTCATCGCCCAGCTCTCCCAGCTCCAGCAGCGCCTGCAGCCCGTCGGCGGCCTCGGGCAGCTCGTGGGCGCCGTCGCGCTGCTCGGCCCGGGCCAGCGCGGGACACGCCGACAGGACCTTGCCCATTCGCTCCTGCTCATCCTCGAGGTCCCGGGTGGCCTGCAGCCGCCGGCCGTCCACCTCGGCCAGCACCGTGGCCCCCCCCTGCCCCGGCCGGTACAGGGCGCCGCCCTCGCCGAGGGGGCGGACCATCAACTCCACCATGATCCCCGCCGCCAGCGGCGCGCAGATCGCCACGGTTCTGCTCTCCGCCTCCACCTCATCCACGGCGACGCCTCCGCCGCTGCCGATGTCCGACTGCACGGGCATCATGGGCGCCAGGGCGGCCACCGCCTCCAGCACGCGCTCCTTGCCCGCCGCCGGCACCACCAGGCCGTCCGGCCCCAGCAGCTGCGCCACCCGCCGGTGCGCCGGGCCGAAGCGCGTAATCCTCACCCGATCCGCGCCCTCACGCGTGAGCAGCACCTCCCCGCTGTCACCTTCCCGACGGTCCAGCTGCCGCTCCACCCGCTCGATCTGTTCATGCAGCCTGTCCAGCTCGGCCGGCGAGAGCGCCCCGTCAGCCCCGGCGTAGTGCTCACTCAGCCGCCGCTCCAGGGCTCCCAGCTGCGAATCCAGGTCGGGGCCCTCTCGTGGCGGGAGCATGGACAGGCGCAGCTCCTCACCCGCGCTGGCCACCAGCAGCTCGGGCTCCGCGCTGATCAGCTCCACCCTCCGGCCCGGGGCGTCGGCCCAGAACACATGCGGGTGGCCGGCCAGGATGACGATGACCTCCAGCGCGTCGAAGGAGTACCGACCGCGGTACCCGAGGGGATCGAGGTTGGAGATACATGACGCGGCCCGGCGGTCCTGATCCAGCAGGAACTCGAGCTCCTCGCGCCCCTCGCTCAGCTGCTTGAACGAGAGCCGCTTCCCCTTGGTCCAGCGGCCCCCCTTTCCGCGCCTCTGAACCCGCGGCTCCAGCTCGCAGCCGTCCCCACCGGGGGCGATACCGAGGAACCAGGCCAGGCGCTGCTCCACGGCTTCACCGCGCGGCTCCCTCGCCGCGTCGGCCACCATCAACAGGCCCTTGAGAGTCCGCTCCCACGGCTCCGACCGCTTGACGGTGTCGCACAGGGTCACCAGCCCCAGCGCCTGGCGCATCTCCGCAGGCGGCTCCGCCGCTGGCATGGGCGCAGCGTCCAGCTGGGCGAGCAGCTCCAGCGCCTCTGCCTCCGCCCAGCGGTGGCCTCCGGCGGCGGCCCGGCGCGCGGCCTCCAGCAGAGCGGGGACCTGCGCGCGGGCGAGATCGATCCTGGACCAGGACAGGATCATGGTCTGGAGCACATGCCTCAGCCCCACCTGTGGCTCCCTGCCGTCGTCGTCGAGCTCCGGCTCCCACGACGCGCCCCGGCCATGCTCCGGGTCCGTGGCCAGGTCCTCCGCAGCGGAGGTGAGGTCGAGGTGCAGATCCAGCAGGCCATCGTAGACATGGCCCACATGCCCGGCGCACAGGTCCATGCCGTCCGAGGCCATGCGGCCGGCCAGGTTCATGTCCGCCGAGCGCCCGCGGCCCAGCAGGGCCAGCAGGTGGATGATCCCCGGCAGCCCGGGCAGCACCAGCTTGCGCTTGCGCGTGGCCTTGCGATAATGCCCGAGCGCGTCG
This sequence comes from uncultured Myxococcales bacterium, assembly GCA_964511535.1. Taxonomy (GTDB): domain Bacteria; phylum Myxococcota_A; class Polyangia; family CAZCFB01; genus CAZCFB01. The sequence goes on from CAZEFW010000012.1 coordinate 79,141, forward strand.
GTGAAGGTCTCGATGGCCGCATCGCGCTCTCCCCTGAGCGCGCGGGCCATGCCCGCCTGGGCGTCCGCATCCACCCGGGCCAGCGCGTCGGCGCCGTCGGGCAGGCGGGCCTCGATCAGCTCGCCTGCCAGCAGGCGCCACAGGGCCAGGGCGCTCCAGGGCGAGGGCTTGCCCGGCTCGCCGGTCCACCCCTCTGCTGGCCGCGGGGCCAGGGCGGCGAGATGTCCAGCAACCGGGCTCTGCGTGCCCAGCCCCCAGGCCTCGAACCACACAGCGTCGGCGCACATGGCAAGCTGCAGCGTCCGCGGCAGCTCATTCAGCCAGTCGCCGTCGAAACCGTTGAGCGCCATCAGGCCCAGCACGGGGACATCCCGGAGCTTGCGATTCTCGGCCCGCTCGGCCAGCAGCTGGTCGAGGGCCTTCAGGTCGCCGGCGAGGACGGCCAGGCGCAGGTCCCGCATGATCTCGTCCCTGTGGGAGCGTACGCCGGACAGATACCAGCTGCTGGCGTTGGCCCCCTGCTCGTCGAAGTGCGCTCGAATTGGCGCCAGGGGCCCCTGGCGGGCCGCCTCCCGGGCGGCGACCTCCATGAGCAGGGGGTGGCAGCTCCAGTACCCCTCGCGCCGGGGCTGGCTCACCAGGCCCTCGCGCTCCAGCTGCCGAAGCGGCTCCTTGAGGGCCGCGGGAGCGTACTCCTGCAGGCGTTCCTGCCGCCCCTGGTTGCCTCTGCTCAGCAGCTCGGAGATCCAGCTGCGGGTCTGCGGCCTGAACGCCAGCGCCAGCACCTGGACGATGAACCGTTTGCGCGCAGGCAGCGCATCGTAGCGCGCGCGGAGCGCCGCTCGCCGCTCGGCAGCGTCGTCTGCCAGCGCGGCATCCAACAGCCGCTCTGTCGCGTCATCCCACATGCGCAATGGTGACTTACCCCAGGCTCGTGAACCGGGCTGCCGCGCCGCTCAGCCCAGGCTGCCCACGGTGGCCTCCACCTCGTCGAGCACTTCGCACGACTGGACCAGGGCCTTCATGGCGTCGTGGTCCGGGTAGAGGGGGCGGTCCTCGTCGAGGTACTCCACGTGGCGGCGCACCACCTCGTGGGCCTTGCGCACGCCCGCGCCGGGCTGGTGGTCGCGGAAGTCCAGCGCCTGGGCCGCGGCCATCATCTCGATGCCGAGCACCGCGTGGGCGTTGTCCAGGATCTGGGCGTTCTTCAGCGCGGTGTTCATGCCCATGGAGACGAAGTCCTCCTGGTCGCCGGCCGCGGGGATCGACTGGATGCACGCCGGCGTGGCCAGAATCTTCTGCTCCACGATGAGGGCGTCGGCGGTGTACTGGCTCAGCATCAGGCCCGAGAACATGCCCGCGCCCTTGGTCAAAAACGGCGGCAGGCCCACCGACAGGCCGGGGTGGTTCAGGCGGTTCATGCGCCGCTCGGACATGACGCTCACCATGGTGATGGCGGTGCCGGCCATCTCCATGGGCAGGGCCACGGGCGTGCCCTGGAAGTTGGCGCCGGACAGGGCGAGGTCCTCGTCCGGGAAGAAGATCGGGTTGTCGCCCACGCCGTTGAGCTCCACCTCCACCTGCGAGCGGGCGTATGCCAGCGCGTCGTGGGCCGCGCCGATGACCTGGGGCGTCGAGCGCATGGAGTAAGCGTCCTGCAGCTTGACCTTGATGCGGCCCTCGGCGCAGTCGCCGCCGGCCACCAGCTTGCCGATGGATACGGCGGAGCGGACCGCGCCGGAGAAGCCGCGAGCCTCGTGCAGCTTGGGCGTGTAGGGGCGCATGTTGGCCATGAGCGCCTCGAGGGACATGGCGCAGCCGATCTCGGCTTGCTTCAGCCAGCGCTCGGCGTCGTACAGGAAGAGGGCGCTCATGGCGGTCAGCAGGTTTGAGCCGTTGATCACCGCCAGGCCGTCGCGGGCCTTGAGGCCGGGCACCGGGATGCCGGCGCGCTCCAGCGCCTCGCTGCCGGGCAGCAGCTCGCCTTCGAAGTAGGCGCGGCCCTCGCCCATCATCAGCAGGGCGACCTGGGCCATGGGGGCCAGGTCACCGCAGGCGCCGACGGAGCCCTTCTGGCAGACATAGGGCGTGACGCCCTTGTTGAGCATGTCCACCAGGGTCTGCGTGATCTCCTTGCGGCAGCCGGAGTTGCCGTGGGCGTGCACGTTGACGCGGCCGGCCATGGCGGCGCGCACATACTCCACCGGCGCGGGGTCGCCGATGCCGGCGGCGTGGTTGTAGATCAGGAACTTCTGGAACTCGGCGGTCTGGTCGTCGTCGAGCACCACCTCGGACAGCTCGCCGATGCCGGTGTTGACGCCGTACATGATCTCGTGGGCCTCGATCTTGCGTTCCAGCATCTCGCGGCAGCGAACGATGCGGGCCACCACCTCGTCAGGCAACTCCACCGGCTCCCCGAAGCGCGCGATGCGCACCAGCTTTTCTACAGTCAGGTCGGCTCCAGTGAGGGGGATCGCCATGTTATGGGCCTCCGGGTAAAGGATAAAGTGTAGCGCAGCTTAGACAGAGGTCTGGACAAGAGCAAGGGGCGCCGCGGGGCCCGCGCAGACAGGGCTGTCATATAATCCCTTTGCGGGGCGTAATACCAGCAGGAGGAGAGCCATGAGACGATGCGGGGGAAAGGCAGTTCTGCTGTGCGTGGCGCTGGTGATGGCGCTGTGCTGGGCCTGGCCGGCGCAGGCGCGCGCCGATAATATCGCCGTGCAGGTCAAGTCGGCCTGGAGCGCGCGGGCCAAGCTGCTGGCGGCGTTCGTGCGCTACGAGCTGTGCTACCGGCACAGCGCGCTGTTCTTCCCGGGCAAGACACACAAGACCTTCCCGCGGGCCTTTGGCCTGGCCTCGGCGCTGGGCAAGGCCGACCACGAGTTGATCCTGCGCATCCCCGATCCGGGCAAGAAAAGCGGCAAGATCAAGGTGACGGTCACCGTGCGGCAGCGGGGCAAAGTCAAGCGGCTGTTGGCGGAGGGGCACAAGGACGGCTGGGTGCCGGCCAAGGGCTGGGACAAAAAAGAGTGGGAGGTTGACCTTGGTGAGGCGCGCCTGGCCGTCAAGCTCACTCGCCAGGGCGCGCGCCAGGAGATCCGCAAGCTGAAGCAGAAACTGGAGGCGTTCGAGGCGAAGCACCCGATGGCCGGCAAGCTGACGCGCAAGGCGCTGGCCAAAGTCATCGACCTCGGCGAGGAGATGGTGGACAGCACCCTGGTGGCCATGGTCCACGGGCGCTACCTCGCCGCCCAGTTCATGCAAGGCTGGAGCCCCCCCGCCCTGCCCGCCGAGGCCGAACCGCCCCCCGCCAAGCCCGGCACCAGCCTGTAAACAAAAGGCCCCACCCGAAACCGAGCAGGGCCTCCCAGGAGCCACCCACCAGACTTGAACTGGTGACCTGCGGTTTACGAAACCGCTGCTCTGCCAACTGAGCTAGGGTGGCAAGATTCTGTTTTTACTGCGCTTTTCCTCCTCCCTCGTGGGCCGTTTTGGCGATCGGTACCATATACGTACCAAAAACAGTCGTCATCCGCCCCTCCGCGCGCGCTTCAGCTCGATGACCTGGGGCTCGCGCAGGTCCACTTCAATAGCCGAAAGGTCGTGGGTTGTAAAGAGATCCGGCGACAGGTGCGCGTAGCGCTCTGTGACGCTGATGGAGCTGTGGCCCAGCACCGCGCTGAGCTTCTCGATGGAGCGGCCGTCCATCACCCAGTGCGACGCGAACGTGTGGCGCGTGCACTGGTACCAGGTGAGCTCGGGCGGGAGGCCCGAGGCCGCCAGCGCCTCGTTGAACTTGTTGTGCAGCGTGTGCTCGCGGATGAACCTGCCGCGGCCCGACGTGGGCGGAAAGAGCAGGCCCTTGCCAGGGTGCGACGCCATGAACTCCCGCAGCTCGGGCAGCAGCGTGTCGAGGATCGGCACCGGGCGCATCTGGTTGTTCTTCACCGGGCCCTTGACCGAGCGGCTGACGCTGATGCGCCGGCGGTCCAGCTCGATGTCCGCCGCGATGAGCGCCCGGATCTCGCCGGGCCGCAGGCCGCCCAAGGCGCCGATGTCGTACATCAAACGGAACGGCTGCTCGAAGCTCAGGTGCAGGGCGCGGATCTCGCCCTTGGTGCGCAAAAAGGGCGTGTCGCGCGGGTCCTGCTTCTTGCCAATCGAGCGCCGCGTGGCGCGGTCCAGCAGCGCCACCGGGTTGACCACCTCCTGCCCCGCCTCCCGCAGGTCGTTGTACAGACGCGAGATGTTGTTGAGGCAGTTGATGATGGACTGCCGCGCCAGCTTGCCGCGCTTGGCCCTGATGAACGCGGCGACCTCGGCCGTGGTGACCGCGTCCACGCGCATCTTGCCAAAAAACGGGATCAGGTGGCACCGGATACGCGACGCGTCGTCCTTCCACGACCGGTGCACGCCGGGATCCCGCCGGTTGGCCTCCCGCCGCGCCTCCCCCCACTCCGCGACCACCTCCCCGAAAAGCCGCCGCCCCGGCCGCGGCCGCGTCGGGTCCTCCAGCTCGTGGCGGCCGGCGAGGATGTCCGCCTCGATGCGCGTGAGCACGTCGCGGCCGAGCTTCTCCAGCTCCTTCTTCTTGCGCCGCAGCTGGGCCTTCGTGTGCCCCTTCGGCTTGACCCGCCCGATGCGCTTCGGCACCCACCTGCCGTCCGGGTTCTTGTACTTGATGTAGATGCACGGCCCGAGATCGGGCCTCTTCTGGTTCCGGTCATAGACGCTTCCCATGCGGGCTACCTCCTTCTTCAGTTGTAAGGAGGCCATCTCAAAAATCCTCCGCGTCGCCGGAGCGGCCCCTGGACGCCGCTGGCTTCGTTGCTCGTCGGTTGAATACAACCAGTATTCGCCCTCCTCGCGCCTCGCCATCTGCGCCCAGATGACTCGCCCGGCTCGGTCCGACTTTTTGAGATGGCCTCAGGTGATCCCGTTGAGACTGGAGGCGCCGCCGATTTATTCATCCCGCCGCGCGTCCCGCGCCAGCTCCACCACCAGGTCGTCGCCCCACCGGTGGGCCTCGATGTACGCCTCGAGGTCGGAGCGCAGGAAGACCCGCCGGCCGCCCAGCTTCACCGAGGGAAGCTCCCCCGACGCCGCCTTCTTGTAGACCGTGCTCTGGCCGAGATCCAGGAAGTCGGCCGCCTCGGGCACCGACAGAACCTCCTCCCCCTCCGCCGGCGCCGCGCCCGCCAGCTCCGGCCCGAGCCGCTCCTCCACGAGATCCGCCGTACGTTCCGCGACCTGCTCCACGAGCTCCGACCACAGGTCGCCCATCTTCTTTGAATCACTTTTCATCTGTCTCTCCTGTAAGGCAAGGAGACCGGGGAGGGTCCTCCCAAAGTGACGCCGGGAAATGCCCTGTCAAGGCGGCCGACCAGGCGGGTCAGCCGCGCCAGGCAGGAGCCCCAAACTCAGAGCTGCATCAGACCGATCGCCCTTAAAACCGCGAATTCAAGCCTTCCAGAATGGCCCCCAGAGCCCACCCTCCCAAACTCAGACAAACGTCAGACAGATCGGCCTCAAATCCCCCAAAACAAGCTCACCCGGAACAGCCCCCGAAGCCCCCCGAAAAAAAATCAAACTTTCTGAAGCCGCCCCGGAACCCCAAAATCCCCGATCGGCCTCAAAAGCAGAGATTCACCAGAGTCCACGAGGGGCAAGGTCAGCAGCAGCTCAGGCTCCACACCAGGCTCCATGGCAGGGGCGCTGACCTGTAGAGCGCTGGTCAGAGGGGCAAGACCAGGGGCCGAGATGACTGCTTCTCTGGTATCTTGGACACACGGGGACTTCCCACAGGAGAGCGATGTGGCAGACCGATGGAAGGTCTCGCATGGCCAGGCGTCTGCGGCACCTACTCGTCTTCAGCATCAATTCGACGCGATGAACTGGAGGGCAGATGGCTGAGTTTCGAATAATTCATTGTGCGGACCTGCACCTGAACAGCCCCTTCATCGGGATAGGCAAGCTCGACGAAGACGTGGCCCGCCAGCTACGAGACGCCACCTTCACCTCCTTTCGTCAGGTCATCGATGAGGCGATCTCCAGGCATGTTGACCTGGTAACAGTGGCAGGTGACGTCTACGACTCATCCGATCACGGCCTTTACACAGCGGTGGTCTTCCGGGATGAGCTGCGACGACTAGCCGATGCCGGGATCCCCTGCTGCGTAGTTGCCGGCAACCACGATCCTCTGAATTCCTGGCGGCTCGCGGCGAAGATGCCAGCCGGATGCCACCTCTTTGGCGACGAGGTCGGCTGTATCCCGATCAGGCGCGAAGAGGAAGTGGTGGCTCATGTATATGGCGTGAGCTTCCCCACCTCTGCTGTACGCAAGAACCTCGCTCAGCAGATCGTCGCCGCCCACCAGCCCGGTCCAGGGCTCCACCTGGCCTTGCTCCACTGCAACCTGGGGAGCAACTCCGGACACGAGGACTATGCCCCCTGCACAGAGGATGAGCTACGACGGGCGCCATTTGAAGCCTGGCTGCTCGGGCATGTCCATGAACAACAGACGGTGTCCGCCTCCGATCCTCTGATCCTCTACCCAGGAAACACCCAGGGGAGGAGCATCCGCGAGGTTGGAGAGCGCGGCGCGGCGCTGATCACCATCCCCCATCAAGGTGCCCCTGAGATCGAGTTCCTCCCCACCGCCTCGTTGATCTGGCTCCGCGGCCAGACTTCCATCGATGGCCTCGAGGAGCTCGAGGAGCTCGTTGAGCGCATCGACGACGATTTCGAACGCCTGCTTACCGCTCACCCCGACAAGAGCGCGTTCGTTGTCCGCTGGCGGCTCGTTGGTCGAGGTGAACTTCACAAGCAGCTCGCGACCCGGTTGGAGGAGCTGCTGGAAACCCTGCGCGAACGGTTCAAGCATGGCCCACAGATGGTCTGGGTCGAGAAATTGCAGAGAGCAACCCAGCCCCCCCTGGATCTGAATGAGCTGCGCCAGCAGAAGGGCTTCATCTCGATGGTCCTGGCGTGTGGAGAGGAGCTCGCGGCGGGTACAGCGCCAGACGACGAACTGCTCGAGCGGTTCTCCGTCCTGCTGACGAGCCCCAAGCTCAAGCGCCCGCTCGGCCAGCTGAGGAGCCGCATCAAGGAGGATCCTGAGTTCTTCCAGGAGCTGGCTCAGCGCGCCACCATGCTGGCAGTAGGGACTCTCGCAGAGGGAGGGGGCAAGTAGCTCATGTGGATCAAGGACCTGAAGCTCGATTCATTTGGGGGACGCTCGGGCCAGCGGATCGAGGGGCTCACCTCGGGCGTGAATGTCATTTACGGCGCGAACGAGGCCGGAAAGACGAGCCTGATTGAAGCAGTTCGCGCGATCTTCTTCGGCTTTCTGGACCGGCGCAGCAGCAGGAATCGCTACGAGCCTCCGCATGGCGGGAAGCGCCGGCTCTCCATCGAAGTGTCCCTGGCCGACGGAGCCCGGTGGCAACTCCATCGCACAGAGGGTCCGACCGGTCTCAAGATCGTGGACCTCTCATCCGGGCTTGAAGTGCCCGAGTCGCGCCTTCGAGACGCCATGCACCACGCGGAGCGTAGTCTTTATGAAAGCGTCTTCGCCTTCTCGCTTGACGAGCTCACGGACCTTGTGTCCCTCGAGAACTCCGCCGTCCTGGATCGCCTGATGGGCGTCGCGCTTGGAGCAGGCGCTGTCTCACCATCGAACGCGCTGAAAGACCTGCAGGGGAAGCAGGAGAAGCTATTCAAGCCACGCGGGAAGAAGCACGCTGTCGCCGCCGCTCGCAAGGCCCTGGAGGATGCCCAATCAAAGATCAAGGGCCTCAGCCGAAATCCCCAGGAATACGAGGAGATCGTGCGCCGACTGGAACACGCCAGGGCGCGCAGGGAGAAGATTCGGCGAGACCAGTTCGCGATTGATGCGGAGATTGCTCATGCCAGCCGGTTGCTTGATTGCCGCGCCGACTGGGAAACCATGACAGCCGCCGGACACGAGGCCCAGCAGCTCGAGCATGCCGCGCGGATGCCCGTGGATGCCCTGGCCAAGCTGGAGGCCGCGCTCGATCAGCTGCGCGATGCGGAAGATATGCTGGGCGAACAGCAGCACGAGAACTGGCAGCTCGAAAAAGAGATTTCGCTGCTCGAGGTGCCCGCGGCGCTCGAGCGCTTCTTGCCGCAGCTCAACAGCTTCCTGGAAGAAGGATCGGCACAACAGAACTTCCCCCAGGGTTTGGCTCGGCTCAGAAAGAGCGTGGAAGACGCGGAGGCGCGAGCAGAACAACGCCGGCTCGCGTGTGGTTCCGACTGGACCTCTGACAGGGCGGAAGCCGTTCAGGATCCTCGCGCGCTACAGAGCAAGGTGCGGGAGCTGTTCGGACAGGTCGATAGAGCCGAGAGGGCGCTGGCCCTGGAACAGCGGCAAATGCAGTCGGCAGATGAGGAGCTGGATCGACACAACCACCTGCATGATGAAGCAAATCGACGCCTGGCAGAGCTCCAGCACTTGAAGGCTGTACCGCCTGATGCTTCGTCGAGGATCTCTCGGCTCAACGGCGAGATCGAGGCTGCCGAAGCCAGGCAGCTCTCAGAATCCGAGGAAGCAAGCCGCGCGCGGCTGCAGGCAGAGGCGCTGGAGGTAGACCAGCGGCTGGTGGATCGGCTAGAGCTCGTTGATGAGGCGCGGTCGCGGCTGAGGGCACACGCGGACATGCCGGAAGAGATCAACCGCAGGCGATCCCGGCTCAACAAGCAGGTCACGAGAGCCGCGGGCGCGGTCGAACGCTTCGGTGAGGAGATGAGCGAGGAGCTCATCCTGCGGCTGTCGGAGGCGACGGACCTGACCTCCCACCTGGGAACTTGGGTGGCCTCCTTCAGCGAAATAGGGGCCAACATCAACAACGCTGAGGGGACCTTTGAAGACGCCGAAGAGCATCACAGCGCGGAGAGAGAGGAGCTGCGGCAGTTGCTTAGCCTCGAGGAGGGGGCCCAAGGGGAAATACCGAGCGAACAGAACCTGCAAGTGGCGCAGGAAACGCAGAGAAAGGGGTTGCGGCAATTCCAACAGGCCGCTGAGGACCTTCGCGTCGCCAGCACCCGGCGAGAGGATGCCGACAGGGCCGCGCGGCAGTGCTGGGCGACAGCCAACCAGGCCATGGATAAGCTGCCAGGCCGCCTGGACAAAGATAAGCTCCAGAGCTTGCCGGCCGCAGAACCCCTCGCTGACACCGTTCGTTCGTGGACTACTCGCTTGATGACCGCAGAGCGGGACGCGGAACAGACCGAACGAGATCTCGCGCGCTCGCAAAAACGGGCGGCGCAGTTGGAGCTCGACGTCAAGAAGCTGGAATCTGCGGCCGGTCCAGCCACGGATAGATCGGCCGACGCGCTGAAAGCATCGCGCATGCTGCGCAAATGGCTGGACAAGGAGCAGGCACACCGCCTGGCTCGGCATGGCCAGAGCGCCATCGAGCAGCAGCTTGAAGCAGAGCAGCGGAGCGCCGCAGAAGTAATCTCATCAGCGCTGCCGCTCTGGGTATTGGTAGCGGTCGCGGCCGTCGGCATCGCCATTGCCGGAGCGTTGGTGGGGTTCGGCCAGCTCCTCGGGGGGGCGCTGGTTGGCGTGACAGCACTGCTGCTGGCGGGCGCGCTCGCGCTCCACCGGTCCAGGGTCCACGAGCGGGAGCAGGCGGCAGCGACCTCGAGGCGCGAGCGGATCGGGCAGCTCGAACAGCGCATAAATCAAGAGCGACAAAAGGCCGACTTGTTGCATCAGGAGCTTCAGGCGCTTGGTCATGAGCTGAGCCATGGGATCCGCCAAGAGCGCGGTGCCATTGAGGAGGAGCTGGAGAGAACGGAATCGCTCATGGAGCGAGCACGGGAGCAGCAGCAGCACCGCCTCCGGCTGGAGGGGCTCATGGGCCAACTCGAGCAAGAAAGGCGCCTGGGTCCTGATCTCAACAAGGAGCGCGAGGCGTCCCATTCAAAGCTTCGGCAAGAGCAGGCTGGGTGGCGAGCGTTCGTCGCGGAGCTGGGCCTTGAGGGTGGCAGCGCCCCTGATGAGGTCGCGGCATTCCTCTCGGCATTGCGCGAGGCGCAACTCGCGTTGAAGGCGGCCCACGCAGCTCAATCCACCGCGCAAGACTGCGCCCGCAAAGCCGAGGGAACCGGGAGGCGCGCCCAGGCCATCCTGGATCAGTACGGCTGGCAAGGCGAGGCGACAGCGCAGAAGATGGATGACCTGCAGCAACAATGGCGGAGGAAGCTGAGGCGGCTCGAGCAGACCCAGGCTCGTCTCCTCACGCTGAAGACCGCGTCCGCGAGGCTGGCGTCTGCAGAAAAGAAGTTGCTTGGGCTTCGAGAACGTAGAGCAGCGCTGGAGGCGGATTGGGGCCTCTGGCTTGAACAGAACGACCTCCCCGCGACCTCGACGCCAGACGCCGCGCAGCGCCGCCTGGCAACGATCAACCAGGCAGCGGACCTGCTCCGCGAACGCGACCGCGCGCAAAATGCGCTGCAGGAGGTTACGGACAGGTGGTCCCAGTTCTGTGCCGGCATTCTGCAGAGCGTTGGTCTTGAAGCACCTGCCGAGCTGACCGCCTCGGCGATGGGAGAAGCGGTGGAGGCACTCCACCGAAGCTGCAGCCAGGCCGCCAAATCAGCTCGGGACCGACAGGACAGGCTCAAGGATGCTCAGGAGGCCGCAGAACGAACCGAGCGAGAACAACGCAAAGTTGTGGAGCACTCGAGTCGCCGAGACATGCTGCTCCAGGAGTGGGGCTTCAAGTCTGTGACGGCCTTCAATGCGGCGCGCGACGACCTCGCCGAGTTGACTGATCTCTCGCGGAACATCCCCAGGTTGCAGCGGGACCTGACGATCATACAGGGGCGACTGGAACAGCATACCAATGCGGTGAAAGGAGCGGCGCTGGCGGTCCAGGACTCAACGGCTGGACTGAACGAGTTCATCGAACGGAGCCAGTTGCCCCCTGGGCTCGACCAGGACGGCCTGACCACATTGATCGACGCCATCGGCGACTACAAAATGGCGCTCGCGGACCTGCAGGCGGCGCGAACCAACGAGAATAAATCGCTCAAGCGATGGGACCGGATGCTGGAACGCTACCTGCCATTGCTGGAGGCCGCCGACCTGGCAGGTGAACTTCAGGGCTCAGATCATGCACAGGTGATAGGCCGCATCCGCAGCGCGGTGGAGCACCTGGATCGAGCCAAGAAACAATCGGAGAACCGGAGCCAAAAGGAGACGGCGCTGTCCGTCGCCGTGGGGAAGCTCGAGAAGCTCAGCGAAAAGGCGCAGGCTGTAGGCACCAGGCTGGATGAGCTTATCCGCGGCGTCGGAGCCACCTCCGAAGACGAATACCGGCAATGGTGCGCCGACGCCGAACACCTCCGCGAGCTCCAGCAGCGAATATCGGAGAAGAGCGCGGCGATCCTGGCGGCCCTGGATAAGAAGGACATGGACTCCGTCCGGCTGGCGCTGAGCGCCGTGGACTGGGCGCATGAGAGCACCAACTTGCGGCAGCTGGAGGCAGATCGAGAAGCCCTCCTGGGCGAGCTGAACGAGCTCACCGAGAGCATCGGTAGAGATGAGGAGCGGCAGAGTCGCCACGAGCAAAGTGAGGAGCTTGCCCGCTACCGGCAGGATGAAGCTGCGGCCCAAGCAGACCTCGATCAGGCGGCCGAGGAGTGGCTGGTTTGGACCATCGCCCTGGGGCTGGTGGAGACTGCTCGCGAGGAGTTCGAGCGCGATCGCCAGCCAGAGGTCTTGCGGCGTGCATCCGCCTACTTCACCAAACTCACCGGCGGTGCGTACACGGATATCCAGGTGCGCCTGGGCGAGAGGGAGATGAGGGCCGTACGCGCGGACGGCGCCAAGGTGCCGCTGCTGCACCTGAGCCGGGGCACCGTCGAGCCGCTTTACCTTTCACTGCGCATGGCCCTGATCGACGACTTCTCCAGCGGGAGCAATGAAGCACCGCCGGTCTTGATGGACGATATCCTGGTCAATTTCGACGATAGTAGGGCGCTCCAAGCGGCTACTGCCATCCAGACGCTTGGCCAGAAGACGCAAATCCTGCTCCTGACCTGCCACCAAAGAACGGTCGAGAACTTCGAGAGTCTGGGATCTCAGTCCAATATCTTGCGCATTGGTGAATCGCAGCGCTGACATCACGCGTGTTCATATTCCGCACGCGGCAGTGGGTTCATCAGGCACCCAACGACATTCGAGAGGGAACCATGACCAGAGAGGAAATCATCAACCAGCTTGTGAAAGAACACGGCTGGGACAGAGGCGTGGTTGAGCTGGGCATCCGGGCCGGTTTCAGGTGCGAGTACTGCGGCGTCGACATGCTCGCCTCCGTCGACAACTACTTCTACAACTGGAACAACGACCATATCGAGCCGGCGTCGAAAGATGGCAAGTGGGAGCCGGACAACATGGCTGTCTCTTGCAAGACCTGCAACTTCATGAAGGGCAACAGAGACCTCCCCCGCCCGGCCAGCGCAAGGGATGAAAAAATCGCCGTGTGGCAGGAATGGATCAGGAACCGCCGCACCGAGAAGCAGACCCAGTTGGCTCGAATCCGTAGCCTGTGCACTGCCCTCCTTACAGCAGACGAATCCGTAGATTGAGCCAACGTGGGCGGCGCCTGTCTGGGGTGTCTGCTCCTGACATTCGGAGCACGGCCAGGCATCAGTCTGGTATCCTGAAAGCTCAAGTTTCACAGCAAATGGGGGTCCACCGCCTTGAACGCTCATGACCTCGACACCCAGGTCAGGATGGCGGCATTCCAGTTCCTGGAGCGCTGCGCGTCTCAGTTCGGCGAAGCAGTACCGCTGACGGTGCTGAGAGGGGGCTTCGATTTCGAGGGCAAGCGTATCTGCCTGATGGGCCCCAAGGGCATCTTCAAGCCAGCCATCCTGCCCGAGATGCCGCTGTCCATCACAACCGTCCCCATTGTGGCAGGCAAGGATCGCCCCTACGAGGATGAGATGAGCCCTGACGGGTACCTCACCTACCGCTACCGCGGCGAGGACCCCAGACATCCGGACAATGAAGGGCTCAAGAAAGCAATGCTCCGCGGGACGCAGTTGATCTACTTCTATGGTCTCGTCAAGGGCATATACATGCCAGTCTGGCCCGTTTACGTGGTGGGGGCCGATGACGCCACCTTGAGCTTCCAGGTGGCAGTGGACGATGCTCACCAGATCCACACGGACGGCTTTTCTGGTGCAGCCGACGATATGAAAAAGGTGCGCCGTCAGTACATCACTGCGACCACACAGGTGCGCATGCACCAGCGCTCATTCAGAGAGCGGGTCATCCTGGCCTATCGCCGCTGCTGTGCAATCTGCCGCCTCAAGCATCCCGAGCTGCTAGAGGCCGCCCACATCATCCCGGACCGCAACCCAAGGGGACGCCCCACCGTGAACAACGGGCTCGCCCTGTGCACCCTCCACCACCGCGCCTTCGACCGCCACGTCCTGGGCATCCGGCCCGACTACAAGATCGACCTCCGGCCGGACATCCTCGAAGAAGAGGACGGCCCCATGCTCCGCCACGGGCTCCAAGGCTTCCAGGGCAAGACCATTCTGCTGCCCCGACGCCAGGTCGAAAAACCGTCGCAGCGCTATCTCGAGGAGCGGTACGAGCAGTTTCGACAAGCGGGTTGATAGGGGAAATAAATGGCCAGCTGGAAAGACAAGCTCAAGGAGCGCGCAGCGGAATTGGGGCGCAAGAC
>CAZEFW010000013.1:0-85386 GCA_964511535.1 uncultured Myxococcales bacterium
GGCGACCTGTACGTGGCGAGCGGCGGGCTCGTCGAAGGTGGAGCTGATCACCTCGCCGTTGACCGACCGCTTCATGTCGGTGACCTCCTCGGGCCGCTCGTCGATGAGCAGCACGATGAGCACCACGTCGGGCTGGTTGGAGGTGATGGCGTTGGCCATGTTCTGCAGCAGCACCGTCTTGCCGGCGCGGGGCGGGGAGACGATGAGGCAGCGCTGCCCCTTGCCGATGGGCACAAGCAGGTCGATGATGCGCGTGCTGGCGTTCTTCTGATCGAACTCCAGCTCCAGCTTCTCCTCGGGGTAGAGCGGCGTGAGGTTGTCGAACAGGATCTTCTCCCGCGCGACCTTGGGATCCTCCATGTTGATCGTCTCGACCTTGAGCAGCGCGAAGTAGCGCTCGCTGTCCTTGGGGGGACGAATCTGGCCGCTCACCGTGTCGCCGGTGCGCAGGTTGAAGCGGCGGATCTGCGAGGGGGAGACGTAGATGTCATCCGGGCCGGGCAGGTAGTTGTAGTCCGGCGCGCGCAGGAAGCCGAAGCCGTCGGGCAGGGTCTCCAGCACGCCCTCGCCGTAGATGCCGCCCTTCTTCTCAGCCTGGGCCTGGAGGATCGCGAAGATCAGCTCCTGCCGCCGCATGGTCGAAGCGCCCTCGACCTCGAAGTCGTGGGCCATCTTGGACAGCTCTTTGATGTTCATCCGCTTGAGCTCGTTGAGGTTCATAGCTCGTTCTCTCCTGGAGTGGGTCTTGTGGTCGGCGACAATCGCCGCCCGGTGGGGTGTGGTGCTTACGCTAGGGAACGCATAAATTGCATGGGGATGGGGCGCTGTCAAGCAATTAACGTCACCGATTTGGCCGCCTGCTGAAGGTACGAAGTCCGCCCTCGGCCTCGCCCCATGTGGCAGCCACGCCGGAGACATCCGCGGCGGGGGAGCCCTGCCAGCACCACAGCTCCAGCTGGCGCAGGACGGCCTCCTCGCCCTCGGCGAGCGCCTCCACGGAGCCGTCGTACAGGTTGCGCACCCAGCCGCCCAGGCCGAGGCGCCTGGCCTCCTTGACGGTGTAATCGCGAAAGCAAACGCCCTGCACCCGACCCGTGATGATCAGCTTCAACTGTTTGTCTGCCATGCTGCTGAATGTAAGGGATTTGCGCCCGACCGAGTAGCGGATTTTCGCCCGCCTTGCCTCTTCGCGCCCGGTCTGTCGTAATGGAGAGCGCATGGTTGACCGGACCATCCTCGGACATGACCGCGAGCGCTTCGAGACCCGCGCCCGGGCGCTGTTCTACGCCCGGCTGGCGCTCATGGCCATCGGGCTCGGCGTGCTGCTGGTGCCCGCCTGGCACACCGCGCTCAACATCTCCCTTCCCACGGGGGTCTACTTCTACCTGCTCATCCTGGCCTACCACGTGGGGTCCTACCTCTGGGTGGGGCGCCGGGGGGCCACGGCGGTCGTGTTCGTCACCCTGTGCCTGGATCTGCTGGTGCTGCTGTACCTGGTGGCGGGCACCGGCGGGCTCAAGAGCCCGCTCATGCCGGCGCAGCTGGTGTTCACCATGCTGTTCGCGCTGCTCTTCCCGTCTCCGCTCTACCTGATCCCGCCGCTGTTGACTTTGCCGGTGATGGCCAAGGTGGACCAGATCCTGGGCACCCAGACCGCCCCGGCGGATCTGCTGGTGGTGCTCTGGTACAGCGCCCTGAACGTGACGGTGGTCTACGTGATGGTCTACCTGGAGGGTCGGGAGCGGCAGAGCTTCCGCGAGGTGATGCGGCTGCAACGCCAGCGCCGCCAGGCCGCCCTGGAGTCGGAGCGGGCGCGCATCGCGCGGGAGATCCACGACAGCGTGGGCGCGGCGCTCTCCGGGGTGATCCTCCAGGCGGAGTACCTGGGCTCTCGCATGGAGCCGGGGGAGGACCGCCAGGAGATGCAGGAGCTGCGCGACGCGGCCAGCGAGGGCATGGAGGAGCTGCGGCGCGCGGTCTCGCTGATGCGCAAGGAGTTCTCCCTGGTGCCGGCGGTGGGTGATCTGGTGGCCGCCTTCGGCCAGCGGCACCATGTGGAGGCGGAGCTCAGCTGCGAGGGCAGGGAGCCCCTGGACCTGGATCCGGAGCGCCAGCTTGTGTTGTTCCGTATCGCCCAGGAGGCGCTGACCAACGTGGCGCGCCACGCGGCGGCGTCCACGGTGCAGGTGCGGCTCGACTTCCGCACCGACCGCGTCCTGCTGGAGGTGAAGGACGACGGGACCGGGTTCGACCCCGAGGCCGTGCGGACCGGGCACTACGGGCTGCGCAACATGCACGAGCGCGCGGCCAGGGTGGGCGGCGAGCTGAACATCAGCAGCCGGGAGGGGGAGGGCACCGCGGTCGCGTTGGACGTGCCGCTGGTCAACGCGGACAGCGCGGTGTAAATTCGCGCTCTCCGGAGCACGCATGTCGAACGCCTGGGATCAGCGCCTGATTTATTATCAGTATTTCGAGGACTTTCTCGCGGGAAAGCGGGTCCTGGAGGTGGGCTGCGGCGAGGGTCAGGGCGCGGCGTTTCTGCTCGGCAGGGCGGCCTCGGTGGTCTGCCTGGACCGGGACACGGAGGGGCTGGAGCGGTGCCGCGAGCGCCTCGAGTCCGGGATCCTGACCTTCGGCGAGGTGGACGACGCGTTCCCCGTGCAGGGGGGCGCCGTGGACATGGCCCTGGTGCCCGAGCTGGGGCCCTGGGCCGACTGGGCGCCGCTGGTCCAGGAGGTGCGGCGGGTGCTGGCGCCGGGCGGGGTCGCCATGTTCGCCTGCGCCAACGGGGACGATGATCCGGAGGCGGGCCTGGCCTTCGCCGAGCTGGACGCCATGCTCTCGCCTCGGTTCGACGGCGTCCGGATGATGGGGCTGATCTCGTTTCTGGGGCAGACCGTCGCTGACTTTGCGCCCGCCGACGGCGACCTCGAGCCGGTGCTCGACTGCTCGCTGGTGGAGCATGACCCGTCGCCGTCCCACTATGTCGCCCTGTGCGGCGCGGAGGCGCTGCCGCCCCAGCCGTACACCGTGCTCCAGGTGCCCTCCCGGGGCGAAGCTGGCGCGGCGACTGGCGGGGGCGGCTTGCTGCAGCAGCCGCCAGGGCTGCTGGCCCCCGCGCCGCAGGACCACCGGGACCGGGGCGCGGATCTCGCCCTGGCCGAGGCCCAGTCCTCTGCGCGGCAGAACGCGCGCCGGGCCGAGTCGGCCGAGCGGCGCTGCGACTCTCTGATGGACCGGATGGAGCAGGGGGCCACTGAGCTGGCCAGGCTGCACCAGCGCATCGCCGAGATCCAGGGTCTGCGCCAGGCCGACCAGTGGCGCCTGGACGAGCTGACCAGCCTGGTGCGCCAGTTCGAGGAGCAGGCCGACACCGAGGGCTCCCCCGAGCAGGCACGACGGCAGCTGGAGGTCCAGCTGGAGCAGGCAGAGGCGCGCGCGGCGGAGCAGTCTCGGCGGGCGACCAACGCCCAGGCGGGCAAGGCCCAGGCGGACGCGGCCAGGGCGCGGGCCGAGGCGGAGCTGAAGCGGGTCACCGGGGAGCTCGAGCGGCTGAAGAAGGAGCTGGACCGCCAGGGCGGCGGCCCGACCTTCTAGCGGCTGCCGCCATCAAGCCGGCGTACGCCGCCGCTGAAACGCACTCCGCGCTGGACACCCCTCCCAAAAGATGAAAAAGCTTTAAGTCCATGTCCCCCCGACGAAGACCTCCGCGATGGCAACTCAAAGACGCTGACCCGGGGGAGACCGAAGCCCTGGCCACGGCGGCCGATCTCCCTCCCCTGGTGGCCCGCGTCATGGTGGGCCGGGGGATCTCGGAGCCAGAGCAGGCGGAGCGCTTCCTGGAGCCTCGGCTGTCCCACCTGCTGCCGCCGGGCAGCATGGCAGGCCTGGACCAGACCGCCGAGCGGATCTGCGCCGCCATCTGCGAGGGCGAGCCGGTGTCCATTTTCGGTGACTACGACGTGGACGGCATCTCCTCCACGGCGCTGGTGGGGGACTACCTGCGTCGCGCCGGCGCGCCGGCCCGGCTGCGCGTGGCCCGACGCGACGAGGGCTACGGCTTCGGCGCCGTGCAGGCGCGCGAGATGGCGAGCGATGGGCGGGGCGTGCTGCTGCTGCTGGACTGCGGCACAAGCGACCACGAGGCGGTGACCCTGGCCACCGAGGCGGGCGTGGACGTGCTGGCGGTGGATCACCACCAGGTGACCCGCGGTGAGTGGCCGGGCATGGCCCTGGTCAATCCCCAGCGGCCCGACTGCGGCTACAGCTTCAAGGACCTGACCACGGTGGGGCTCGCGTTCCACCTCACGGCGCGGCTGCGGCGGCTGCTCCAGGAGCGGGGCAGGGAGGCGCCAGATCCGCGGGCGGGCCTCGACCTCGTGGCCCTGGGCACCATCGCTGACGTGGCGCCCCTGACCCTGGTGAACCGGGTGCTCGTGTCCGCCGGCCTGGAGTACCTGTTCCGCACCCGTCGGCCAGGGCTGCGCGAGCTGATGCGGCTGTGCGACCTGGATCGCAAGAAGCTCACCAGCGAGGACGTGGCCTGGCGCATCAGCCCCAGGCTCAACGCTCCCGGGCGTCTGGGAGACGCCGGGGTCTCGCTGGATTGCCTGTACGAGGACAATCCCGCAGGGGCGTGCGAGGCGGCGGGGCGGTGCCACAGCCTGAATGACGAGCGGCGGGAGCTCCAGGAGCGGGTGATGGACGAGGCCCTGGTGCAGGGACGCCAGCAGGTGGAGGAGGAGGGCACCGCCTTCGTGCTGGTGGCCAGCGACAGCTGGCACCCGGGGGTGCTCGGCATCGTGGCCGCCCGCCTGACGGAGACCTTCGGCCGCCCCGCCGCCGCGGTGAACATCAACGGCGACGAGTCACGGGCCAGCGCGCGCGGGGTCCCGGGCATCGACCTGGTGGAGCTCCTGCGTGGCTGCGAGGACAGGCTGGTGCGCTACGGCGGCCACACCGCCGCGGCGGGATTCACTGTGCGCCCGGAGGCCATCGAACCCCTGAGGCAGGGCCTCAGCGCTGCAGCCGCGCCCCTGCTGGAGCAGTACGAAGAGGTGCTCGAGCTGGAGGGCGACCTCGACCTGCAGCAGCTGGACATGGACCTGTGCCGCCAGCTCGAGCGGCTGGCGCCGTTCGGCGAGGGGAACCTGGATCCCACGTTCCTCTGTCGTGGGGTGAAGGTGGACAGCGCCCGGGTCGTGGGTCGGGGACACCTGCTGCTGCGGGTGCGACATGGCTCCCGCGCCGTGCGCGCCATCGGGTTCAACCTGGGCCACCACATGGAAGATCTGCCCTCCCGGGTCGACCTGGCGTGCAAGGCAGGCATCGACACCTTTCGCGAGCCCAGGGTCCAGCTCAAGCTCGAGGATCTGCGGCCGGCACAGGAGGCCTCATGAGCCGCGACGCGGACAGCCCCAGGAGCGCGCAGGACGGGGAGGCCGTGGAGTTCGACCCCAACGCCGAGGGGCCGATCAACATGGACTACTACCACGCCACCCGCCGCAAGCCGCGCCCGCCCACCTGGCCCTACCTGATCTCGGCGGTGGTGATGTTGATCCTGCTCGTGGGAATCGTCTTCTACCAGGACAGCTGCGGGTCAGGCGTCTCGGAGCTCCTCTTCCCCGACAAATAAGCCTTCTTCGGATTTGACGCGCTGCGTCCAGTGGATCGTTGACAGGATTTGACGCAACGTGTTAAAAATCCTGGAGGCAGACTGTTTCCGCTTAAACCATGAAGCGTTAAGGCCACATGCGCCGCCAGAGCCGAGGCACAGAGTCCCCATGAAGAAGGCGTTTCAAGACTCCATTCAGGAAGCCCTGCAGAAGGGATGGGCTGACTTCACGACCACCCTCTCGAATATGGAGGGGGAGGTTCAGAAACGCTACCGCCAGGTGCGCGAGCGGGTGGATCCCGGCCAGGCCAAGGTCGAGGTGCAGGAGACCCTGGCCGAGATGGGCCGAAGGATCCAGCAGAGCAGCGAGGATATCGAGCGTACCGTGGAGGAGCGCGTGCGGACCGTGGTTAGCCGCATCAAGGATCCGCTGGTGGAGGAGCTGGAGCACCTGCGGCAGCAGGCCGAAAACATCGGCTCCCGCATCGAATCGCAGATCCGCCGACAGAAAAAAGACGAGGACGAGCCTCCCGCCGAGGCGGAGGGCTGAGCCCCCGGCGGGTCGGAGGCGCCGCGCGACCCGATGAACTTTCTGGACCACCCATCAGCAGAACAGCTCCCGTATGAGAGGTGCCAGGTCGTGATGCTGCCCGTGCCTTACGAGGGCACGGTGAGCTACGGTGCTGGAGCAGCCAGGGGCCCCGCCGCCATCCTCGAGGCCTCCTCCCAGGTGGAGCTGTTCGACCTGGAGCTGGACCGCGAACCCTGGCGGGTCGGTATCCACATGGCCGCCCCCGTGGAGCCGGGCAACTCGGATCCGGCCAGGATGGCGCAGCGTGTCCAGGAGGCCTGCGCGATGCACCATGCGGCCGGGAAGCTGGTGATGACGCTGGGCGGCGAGCATGGCGTCGCAGTGGGAGCCTGCCGGGCAGCGGCCCGGGAACATGGCGAGCTTTCGATCCTGCAGATCGACGCCCACCTCGACCTGAGGGACAGCTACGACGGTACGCGGTACAGCCACGCATGCACCGCGCGGCGAATGCTCGACTGCGGCAGGGTGGTGGCCGTGGGCCCGCGGGTGGCGTGCCCCGAGGAGATGCGGGTGCTGTCGGAGCGAGGCCTGGCGCCGGTGTGGGGCCATGAGCTGGCAGACCTCGACGACCAGGAGCTCGCGGAGCGGGTGCTGTCCCAGCTGGGACAGAACGTCTACGTCACCCTCGACGTGGACGGCCTGGATCCGTCCATCATCCCCGCCACCGGAACCCCCGTGCCTGGCGGGCTCGGCTGGTACCAGACGCTGGCGCTGCTGCGGGCGGTGGGGGAGAAGCGGAAGGTCGTGGGGTGCGATATCTGTGAGCTGGCGCCGAGGGAAGGCGACCACCTGTCGGACTTCGCGGCGGCGCTGCTGGCTTACAAGATGGTGGGGTATTTTGGGGATCCGGGCGGAAGCTCCAGCTAGCAGACAAACAAAAAACTAGAAACAAAAAATGCTGAATGAAAAATGGAAACGCTCCCCCGCCGGGAGCATGTTCATTTGTCATTTCTAGTTTCTAGTTCCTTATTTTTTGTTCCCGCGCCGAAGGCGCGGGTCACCCTTCTTTGATCAGCCGCCTCACGACTTCCTTCAGCCGCTGCGAGCCGCCGCCGTCCCGGTAGATGAATCGCACGCCGGTTCCCTCGGCGCCGCAGTGGCTCACCTTGGCGGCGATGTCCATCGGGCTGGCGCCGCCGGGAGTGACCAGCTCGATGATCAGATCCTCGTCGCTGGTCAACTCTTCCTCGGTGATGAGCAGGGCGCCGCCGATGGAGATGTCGTGCAGCTGGGCCTCGTGGAGCTCCGAGGAGTCGGCGCGGCGGAACTGTACATCCACCGTGACCGGGATACGCGCGTGGCGTCGACGCACCGCGTCGGCGGCCTCCCCCTGGGCGAGCCCCTTGATGAACTGGAGCGTCTCCAGATCCGCCTCATCAAAGCTGATCTGGGCGCCAGCCCGGACCCGCAGGCGGGGCAGGGCCGCCCGCCACCAGACCACGCGTCCGCGCACCAACATCTTGTTTGGCAGCTCGGGAAAGTGGACCTCGACCACCACGCGCTGGCCTTCGTTGAGGGGCGTGGTGACCGGGCAGAACAGCTGGGAGGCGTCCGCGTCGTCGGCGAAGGACTCCATGAACTCTTGACCGCTTCTGAACCTGGCTTTGAGTATCTTCATGGGTAGTTTTTGGAAGATACATCACCTTAGATGTGACTGACAATATTTCAGTTCATCCAGTCTTTTGGGTTTTTTTCGTACTTGATAGCGGACGCAGTCCGATGGATCATCTGGCCCGCCATGACCGAGAAGATCCTCATCATCATCCCCACATACAACGAGTGCGATAACATCCGTCCCCTCACGGCCGCGATCCAACAGCGCCTGCCGGAGGCCCACCTGCTGTTCGTGGACGACGCCTCCCCGGACGGCACAGGCGTGCTGGCGGACTCCCTCGCCGAAACGGACGACCGGATCCAGGTTCTACACCGCGCCGGCAAGCTCGGACTCGGCACGGCCTACATCGACGGGTTCCGCTTCGCCCTTGACCGGGACTACGAGTACATCTTCGAGATGGACGCCGACTTCTCGCACAACCCCGACCACCTGCCCGCGTTCCTGGCCGCAGCCCAGGGCGGCGCCGACCTGGTGCTCGGCTCCCGCTACGTACCGGGGGGCGGCACCGTGAACTGGGGGGTCAGCCGCAAGATCATCAGCCGCGGCGGGAGCCTTTATGCCCGGACCATCCTGGGGGTCAAGGTCAAGGACCTCACCGGCGGCTTCAAGTGCTTCCGGCGACGGGTGCTGGAGGCCATCGACCTGGACTCGATCCGCTCCGAGGGCTACTCGTTCCAGGTGGAGATGACCTACCGGACCCTGCGCCACGGCTTCTCGGTGCAGGAGGTGCCCATCACCTTCGTGGACCGAAGGGTGGGGCAGTCGAAGATGTCGCGGGACATCTTCCTCGAGGCGATCTGGATGGTCTGGAAGCTGCGCCTGGGCGGCGACGGCAGCTAGGCACCGATCAGGTAAAGGGACCGAGCCAGGCGAAGCAACTGGAATCACAGGCGCGAAGCGAGGAGGGAGCTTGCTTGTGGCAAGCGACCGACGAGCGACAAAGCCTGTGGTTTCAGGGGCGAGTCTGGGGACGGGAGTTAACCTGTTCGGTGCTTCTAGCTGCCGCTCCCCTCCAACAGGGCCTCCAGCCACGCGCCGAAGGCCTCGGTGCGCACCACGGCGTGGGCCACAGGGGTGGCGCGCTCCAGCGCCAGGTCGCGCACGGCGTCCTCCACGCCGAGCTCCGCCAGCAGGGCCCGCATGCTCTTGCCCGCCTCGCGCTCCAGCCCGGCCCGCAGCTCACCCCGCAGGGCCTCGCGCACCTCTTCTCTCGCCAGGTTGTGCGCCAGGAGCCGCGGCACCAGGGCCCAGATCTCGTCGGTGGGCATCTTGGCCAGCTCCTCGTAGAAGAAGCTCACCTCCCTGCGCAGAGCCTTGTCGAACAGGTCGGCGCGCATGGCGCCCTGGAGCTTCAGCCCTCCGTCGGAGGAGGCGAGCTCGACGATCTTGCCGGTGAGGCGCGCCATGGACTGGTCCAGGAACTCGCGGACGCGCTGCTCCATCCCCTTCTCCAGCCCCTTGCCGGCGGCCCCGAGCAGCCCCTTGCCAGCGCGCTTGCCGAAGGCGCCCACCAGGCCGGCGGCGCCCGAGAGCCCGGGCAGCTTGCTCCGCTGCAGGAACCCGAGCAGGGCCTCCTGCACCACCGCGCCGAGCATGGAGCGCACGGCTTTCTGATCCACCAGGTCCTGGATGATCTCGGGGTTGATGGGCAGCGGCCGCTGCAGCAGCGCGGCCATCTCCGGCACCATCTCCCCGGGCACCGCCGCGGACACCGGCTCCGCGGTCTGGCGGGCCCTGGTCCGCTCGCGGGCGGCCGCCGGCTTCAGGTAACGGTCGATCACCTCGGAGGTGACCCCCTCGCTCAGGGCGGCGTCCACGGCCCGGACGATCCACTCCACCTCCACGAGGTGGTCCACCGGCAGGTCGAGCACCGCGTCCACCGCCAGGGTCACCAGGTCGTCCAGGGCCCCGCCCTCGGCCTTCAGCGCCTCGAGCAGGTCTTTTTCGGAAAGGGCCATCAGGCGTCCTCCTCGTACTGCCGCAGCTTCTTCCAGAGCGTGGTGCGGTTGATGCCGAGCACCTCGGCGGCGCGGGTCTTCTGGCCCCCCACCTCCTGCAGCATATGCTCGATGTGGTGTCGCTCCACCTCCTCCAGGCTCTGGCCCTCGAAGGGATATGGCGGCGGCGCCAGGCGCGGGGCCTCATCGGCAGGGGCAGGGTCCACCGGCCCGTCGGCCACGTCGGCCACGTCGATTACCGGGTCCGAGCTCAGGATCACCGCGCGCTCCATGACGTTCTCCAGCTCCCGCACGTTGCCAGGCCAGGGCTGGGCCCGCAGGTGCTCCAGCGCGCCGTCGGTGATCCCCTCGATGCGCTTGCGCGCCTTGAGGGCCGAGGCCCGCAGGAACCGGTCGACCAGCAGCGGGATGTCCTCGCGCCGCTCCCGCAGCGGCGGCACCCGCAGCCCGACCACGTTGAGGCGGTAGAACAGGTCCTCACGGAAGCGCCCCTCTTCCACCGCCTCGGTCAGCTCGCGGTTGGTGGCGGCCACCACCCGCACGTCGACCCGGCGGGTCTCCAGCCCGCCCACCGGCTTGACCTCGCCCTCTTGCAGCATGCGCAGCAGCTTGGGCTGCAGGTCCAGGGCCAGCTCGCCCACCTCGTCCAGGAAGAGGGTCCCCTTGTCCGCCGTGGAGACCAGGCCCATCTTGCTGGCGTGGGCGCCAGTGAAGGCGCCGCGCACATGGCCGAACAGCTCGCTCTCCAGCAGGGTGCCCACCAGGGAGCCGCAGTTCACGGTGACGAAGGAGCGCGCCGCGCGCAGGCTGTGGACATGGATCGCCCGGGCGAACAGCTCCTTGCCGGTGCCGCTCTCGCCCTGGACCAGCACGGTGGTGTCGGAGCGGGCCACCTTGCGGGCCGTCTCGAACAGCTTGCGCATGGCAGGCGAGACGCCCACGATGCTGTCGAGGCCATGCTTGGAGCGCAGGTCCCGGCGCAGCCGCTCGTTCTCCTCGGCCAGCCGCCGCTCCTTGAGCGCGCGGGCCACCACCAGGCGGATCTCGTCGGGGGTGAACGGCTTGGTGATGTAGTCCCGGGCGCCCTCCTTCATGCCGCGCACCGCCGTGTCGATGCTCGGGTAGCCGGTGACCAGGATCACCACCTGATCCGGCCGGTCGGCCAGCATCCGACGGCACAGCTCGATCCCGTCCATGGCGGGCATCTTGATGTCGGCGAGCACCACGTCGTACTCGCCCTTGTTGAACATGCCGAGCGCCACGGGCGCGGAGTCTGCGGTGTCCACCTGGTAGCCAGCGCGACGCAGGATGTCCGCGCTGAGGGTGCGGACGCCGCGCTCGTCATCCACTACGAGGATCGAAGCTGAAGCGGTCATGCAGGCATTTGAAGCCAAACCGGCCCGACGGTCAACGGGCAGTGGTGGAGATCACCCCGGGCCAGCCTCCCGGATGCGCTGCAGCGCGGCCTGCACGGCGTCCTCGTCGAGCACCCCCTCCGCCGTCGCCGCGGCATCCATGGCCTCGAACACCCGGCTGTTGCCCCAGCTGCGCTGGTAGCCCGCATCGCCCAGCAGCAGGACCCGCTCACCGTCGAGGGCCGGGATGTCCGCGGGCACGCCCTCGTTCCAGACCCAGTGGTCGCTGCCGGCGGGGCCCTGGTCCATGGCGCCCGCCCCCAGGGCCGTCCAGGCGTAGAGGTCCCAGGCGCCGGACACGGTGTCCGGCAGCTCCTGCGGCCCGGCCCCCCGCGCCACCGCCACCCAGTCCTGCGGCGGCGGATCCCCTGGCAGGATCCCTCCCCCGAGCAGGGTGTCCATGAGCATCACGTGCAGCTGGAAGTTGTCGGCGATGCCCGAGATGCGCAGGCGGGCGCCGCGGCCCTGCCGCGGGTGCAGCACCAGCAGCGGCTCATCGTCCAGCACCTGCAGCAGGGTCCAGACGAAGGCGCCGCCCCCGTCGTGGCGGCGCAACACGTCGGCGGCGCCTGCCAGCTGCGCGCGGACCAGCTCCCGGCCCTCGGCGGACGGGCTGAACACGGCCACCGTGGGCAGGTAGAGCGTGTGCAGGGCGGTCCAGGCCGCGTCCCCCTCGGGCTCTTCGGCGGCGGCGCGAGCCCGCGCCTCGGGGTCGCTCACCGGGTCATGCTCCTCGTCGGTGCGCTGCGCCTCCAGGCGCTCCAGGAAGCGGTCCATGGGGCCCAGGGCCCGGGCCAGGATGGCCGCCAGCGGCAGGAACGCGGGCCGCGGGTCGGCGCCGGACTCCACCAGCGCGCCAGCCACCAGGGCGCCGAAAGCGGCGCGCCCATGATCCTGCAGGGGCGTGATGCTCCGACAGAGCAGCGAGAGGTAGAGATCCGGGGCGCCGGCGCTCTGCTCCAGCAGCACCGACGCCGCGTCCCGCAGCGCCTCGTTGTCCGCGTCGGGGCTCTGCAGGGCGGCCATGAACCCTGCCACGAGGCGACGGTACGGCGTGGTCGCGTCCATCTACTCCTCCTCTCCCGCCGCGGCTGGCAGCCATACCCTGAACACGCTCCCCTCGCCCGGTTCACTCTCCAGCAGGATCTCGCCGCCCAGCTCCTCGATGATGCCGTGGCTCACGGCCAGGCCCAGGCCGGTGCCCTCGCCCGGCTCCTTGGTTGTGAAGAACGGATCGAAGACCCGCGGCTGATCCTCGGGGGCGATGCCCCGGCCCGTATCCCGCACCTCCAGGTACACCTCGTCCGGGCGCGCCCGGTCGCGGCCGGTGGCGACGGTGAGGGTGCCGCCGCCCGCCATGGCGTGGGCCGCGTTGGTGATCAGGTTGACCAGCACCTGCTCCATGCGCCGCGCGTCGGCCAGCGCGGCCGGGAGCTCCGGGGACAGGGCGCGCTCCACCTCCACCTGGCGCTTGCGCAGATCGGGCGCCACCAGGCTCAGGGTGCGCTCCATCAACTCGCCCAGCACGATGGGGCCTACCTGGCCTGGCTCCTGCCGGGAGAAGTCGAGCAGGTTTCGGACGATCTCCTGCACCCGCCGCGCCTCGTCCGCCACCAGCTCCAGGGCGGCGCGGTCGGGATCATCCTCCGGGCGCCCCTCCAGCAGCAGCTTGGCGTAGCCGAGCACCGTGGTGAGCGGGTTGTTGATCTCGTGGGCCACGCCGGCGGCCAGCACGCCGACGCTGGAGAGCTTCTCGCTCCGCAGCAGCTGCGCCTCCAGCCGCGCGGTGTCGCTCAGGTCCTCCTGGAGGATCACGGCCCCGTTGACCTGGCCCCGGCGGTCGCGCAGGGGGGCCAGCCGCACGCGGTAGCGCAGGCGCGGCTCGGCGGTGAAGGGGGTGCGCGCGTTGTTCAAGGTCAGGTCGGTGGCCCCGCCGCCGGAGAGCACCTCGGCCAGCGCGCCGAGCACCGGCTCGTCGCCAGAGCGCTCGGGGAACACCTCCGCCACAGGGCGTCGGGCGGCCTCGGCAGCGGTCACATCGCTCAGCTGCTCCTGGGCCGGGTTGACGCTCCAGATGACGCCCTCGCGGTCCACCGAGATCACGCCCACCGGGATGGAGCGCACCAGGTTCTCCCGGAACTCGGTCAGCGCGTACAGGTCCTCCCGGCTGCGGGCCAGGCGCTGCACCATCCGGGCGAAGCTCTCGGCCAGCACGCCGATCTCGTCGGTGCGCCGCGGCGGGTCGAAGGCCGCCTCGTCGAAGTTCTCGTCGGCCACCAGCTCCGTCTGGCGCACCAGCCGGGCCAGGGGCCGGGTGATGCGCCGGGCCAGGTAGGCGCCCACGGCCAGGGCGAGCAACAGCACGGCCGCCGCCACCAGCACCGTATCCCGGGTGGCCATGCGCGCCAGAGCGAAGGCCTCCACGGTGGGCTGCATCAACAGGACGCCCCAGCGCACCCCGCGGAACTCGCTCATGCCGGCGATGTTGCGGTAGACCGCGACCCAGCGCTCGCCGCGCGCATCGCTCACCACCAGGTGCCCCTCGCGGTGGCTGGCCAGCATGCGGTCCACCGCCGCGTTGGAGCGGCGCAGCGACTGGCCCGCCGGCGCCGGCGGGAGCTGCCCGCTGTGGGCGACCACGCGCGCGTTGCCGTCGACCACCAGCAGCGCCGCGCCCTTGCCGAGCCGCGCCTCGGACAGCCGCGACTGCACGAAGCTCAGGTCCACGACCCCGGCCACGAACCCCTGGAGCTCGCCCTTGCGGTCCCGCGCCTGGACCACCACCAGCACCTGGCGGCGGCCGCCGCCGTGCAGCACCTCGCTGACGTAGCCGCCGAAGGTGTTGGCCAGGTCGAGCGAGAAGCGCACCTCCGGATCGAGGGTGTCCCCCTCGATGCGCTTGCCCTGCCGGTCGAGGTAAGTGACCTGTCGCAAGATAGGGAACTCGCCTCCCAGGGCGCGCAGGGTGCGGGCGGTGCGGCTATGGGCGGCGCGGCCGCCGTCCGGGTCCTGGGCCAGGAAGGCGGCGGTCACCTCCAGGGCGCGGCGCGTATCCTGCAACGTGGCGTTGAGCTGCTGGCCCACGGCGCGGATCAGCGCCAGGTTGCCTCGCACGACCTCCACCTGCACGTCGCTGCGCGCGCGGCTGATGGCCAGCCCCCCGAGCAGCAGAGTCGGGGTCACCGCGAGCAACGCGAAGGCCCCCATCAGGCGGATCGTGAGCCCGCCGCGCACGGGCCGGGCAGGCGGGGTGTCGGTCACCGGTCCCCTCCGGCGTCAGGGGTCTGCAGCGGGGGGCCGAGCAGCCGGCGCCAGGCGCGGGCCACGCCGTCGAGGGCCTCGGCGGGGGTCGCGTCCCCGCGGAGCACGGCCTGCACCGCCGGCGTGAAGTCGTCGAAGATGCGCGCCATGGCAGGGTGCCGTGGCCGGCCCCGTGTCTGCTTGAGCGCCGCCGCGAAGTCACCCACCAGGCGATTGGATCGCACCGCGGTCTGGTGGTACGCAGCGCGCAGAGCGGGCAGCAGGTGGCTCTCGCCGGCGAACTGCACCTGCGCCTCCATCCCGGCCAGGGCGGCGGCGAGCTTCCACGCCTCGGCCGGCTTGCGGGCGCACTTGCTCACCATGTACCCGTGGCCGGAGAAGGGCGCGATGGGCTTGCCCGAGGGGCCGAGCGGGAAGGGCGCGATGCCGAGCTTCTGCATGTCGCGGAAGGCGGGCTGCTCCAGCAGCGAGGCGATGGCCCACGGGCCGTTGGCGATCATGGCCACGTCCCCCCGGCCGAACAGGCGGGTCATCTCGCCGTAATCATCCGACGGCTTGCTGTTGGGTGGGCCGGCGCCCTCTGCCCGGATCAGACCGCCGTAGCGCGCCAGGGCACGCACCGCCGGCGGGCGGTTGATGAAGATCTGCCGCGTGGTTGGGTCCAGCAGCGCGCCGCCTTCGGCCCAGAGGAAGGGGAGGAACCAGTACGCCTCCCCTCGCACGAAGAAGCCCCACCGGCGACCGCCGCCGGGCTGGCCAGCGGTGTCGCCTGCCGGGGCGGCGCCGGTCAGCTCTCTGGCCCGGGCCACCAGGCGGCCAAGGGTGCGCGGCGGGGAGGGCACGAGGTCGGTGTTGTAGAGCAGGGCCAGGCAGTCGAGGCTGGCCGGCAGCATCCATCGCTTGCCCTGGTAGCGGGCCGCCCTGGCCGCCCGGGGCAGGTAGCTCGCCTCGCGGATCAGCCCGTCCGGGACCGGGTGCACCAGGCCCCGGCTGGCCAGCTCCGCCACCCAGGGCAGCTCGGCCCGGAACAGGTCGGGGGCGCTGTCCCCGCAGCGCGTGGCCGCCCGACGCAGCTCGTTCTGGGCGCGGGCGAAGGGGATCACGGTGGCGTGGACAGCCAGCTCCGGGCGCTGTGAGCGGATCCTCGCCAGCAGCCGGTTCAGGGTGGCGGTCTCGTCGGGGTTGAAGGTGTGCCAAAGGTTGAGCACCACCGAAGGAGGCGGGGCAGCGCTCGGCCGGGTCGCGCGCTTGCAGCCGGCCAGGACCGGGCCACAGCACAGGAGCAGCAACAGGATGCGGTTGACGGGGCGCATGAGATTCGACTAACCCTACCAGCGTTGCCGTCCACTGTTGACTGTCGACTGTCGGCTGTCGACCGTTGTCTGTAAACTGGAGCCCCATGAGCACGAGCATCGGCAGGAGCGAACCGGAGCTGAGCCGGGAGGTCGGCGAGCTGAAGCGGCAGGTCACCGAGACTCGCAACCAGATGATCAAGACCGCCAACAGCTTCGCCAACCTGACCTCGGAGGTGCACGAGATCAGCCGACAGCTGCAGGCGCAGCGGCGCGGCGTGCACTTCAACTCCATGGTGGCCTACATCATCTTCGTGGTGCTCGTGGCCGGGGCGGCGTACCTGATGTACACCAGCCGCATCGAGCGGGTGGACTTCGAGAAGGGGGTGCTGGCCCGGGAGCGCGCGGCGGCGCGCAGCAAGCTGGAGACGGTGCTCAAGCAGGTTGAGAAGCGTCGGGAGACCGAGCTGCGGGCGCTGGCGTTCTACCGGCTGAGCCAGTCGGGCAAGGTGATGGCCGCCTTGAAACAGTACCCCGAGATCGCGCAGATGCCGCTGTCGGCGGTGGAGTCAGCGCTGTTCCAGGGGTGGGCGACCCAGACCCGATCCCGGCTGTCCCACGCCGCCTACACCGACGCCATGAAGGCCATCGACCGCCGGCAGTGGAAGGAGGCGGTGATCAAGTTTCAGCGCTCGGTCACCTTCGTCCCGCGGCCGAACCACGAGGCGTCCCTGCGCTACTACTACGGCATCGCGCTCAACCGGCTCGGCAGCTACCCCGAGGCGGCCGCGGAGCTGGAGCGGGCCATCGAGGTGGGGGCCGAGAAGAGCGTCAACCAGGAGGTGCGCTACTACCTCGGCTCGATCTACGAGACCATGGGGCAGTTCAAGAAGGCGCGCGCGGCGTACGAGGCGTACATGCGGCGGTTCCCCAATACCAGCCAGGCGCGGTCGGCCAAGCGGCGGCTACGGCAGCTGGACTGAACGGCGGCCTGCAGCCGCCGATTGCCAGAATGAAAGTGTCAAGGTAGGGGGTCAGACCCCACCACTTGACATTTTAGCGGGGGAGGACCCGGGGGTGCTGGGCCCTAGCGCAGGGCCAGCTTCTCCTGCTTCTTGGCGCGCTCCTTCTTCAGCTCGAAGTACTTCTGCAGCAGCATGCGCGCGGCGGTGTGGGCCTTGATGCGCCACTTGGCAGGGTTGCCCAGCAGGACGGCGAAGGCGATCTCCGGTTTTTTCGCCGGGGCGAAGCCCACGAACCAGCTGTAGTGCAGGAAGGGGTCCTTGCGCGACAGGGAGCCGGTCTTGCCGCCGACCTTGATGTCGCCCAGGTAAGCAGAGCCGCGGCGGGGCTTGAACGCCTTGCGGGCGGTGCCCATGGTGGTGGTGCGGACCATCATCTGGCGCAGCTTGCGCGCCGCCTGGTGGCTCAGGACGCGCCGACCCTTGAGGCCCTCGCCGTTCTCCACGGCGCCGTCGGGCTGGACCACGCGTGAGACCAGGCGCGGCCACCTGAGCACGCCGCCGTTGGCGGCGACCCCGGCGATGACCGCGCCGTGCATGGCGCTGATCTCGGTGTGCCAGAAGCCCGCGGACACCCGGGCGAGCTCCAGCTTGTCCGACGGGATGGACGCCTTGCTCGGCTTGACGGGGAGGCTGAAGGGGATCGGCTTGTTGAAGCCGAAGCGCTCGGCCCAGCGCTTGAGCTTGCTGCTGCTGAGGTACTTGAGGGTCAGCTTGGCCATCACCGGGTTGACCGACTTGGCCACCGCGTAAGAGAGGGAGCGGCACGCCGTGTCGAGGCGAGGGTTGTCGACGATGTTGCTCATGCGAAGGCCTCGCAGGCCGCCGTGGTAGCAGACGGTGGTGTCGGCGGGCACGCCGCGCGCCAGCAGCGCTGCAGCGGTGACGACCTTGAACACCGAGGCCGCCGGAGCCCAGGGGGTGAGGGTGAGCGCCTCGGTGTCCACCTTGCGGTCCCGGGAGGAGTGCCCGGCCAGGGCCAGGACATGGCCGCTGGACACCCGGGACATCACCATGGCGCCGTAAGGCAGCTCGTAGCGCGCCATCAGCTTGCGAGCGTGGGCCTGCAGGTCGGCGTCCAGGGTCGTCTCCACGCGGGTGCCGTCGGGCATCACCTGGACCATGCGGCGGCCTTCTGCTTTGAGCGCGTCGAGATCGAGCTGGTCTTTCCAGGAGACCTTGGCAGGAGGGGGCGCGGGCTTGCGGGCTCGTTCGACAGACAGGGAGGGCTGTTTGGGCTGGTCCGGGCCGTCCTGGTGGGCCACAACGGCTCCGGTGGCGAAGATGGACAGGATCGCAAGCGCACAGGCCCCAGGCCTTTTAGCAAAAAAGCCAAACATTTCAAGCTCCTGAATGAAGACCTACATTGTAGGTGATGTGGGGATCTGTGTCAAAAAAATGCCCTGCTTATAAGGATAGGGTGGGGGTTCCCCGGGTTTATCGGGGGGTTGTCGAGGGTTAACTGGGGGTCGTCGGAGGTATGCGGAGGAAATCGGACGCGTCCACGTCCACGTTGGGTTTGTTGCGGAGGCTTTATTGTGTCCGGGAGATTGCTACATCAGGGGTGTGCCGCGTTTGCCGCCGTCGATGACTCTCAGGTGGCGGCGCATGCGCTCGCGTCGGATGGGCTCCAGGCCGCCTCGCAGGATCTCCGAGCCGGGGTGTCGCTCCAGCCCCTTCTCGAAGGTGGACACCGCGTCCTCCTCACGGCCCATGACGTCCAGCAACGCTCCCTTGAGGAAGTAGAGGTCCTCTTCGAGCCAGCCTTCCTCCTCCGAGAGGCACTTGAACGAGCGCCCCACAGCGCGCAGGGACTCGGGAAAGCGCTCGAGGTCGGCCAACACCGCGGCCCTCGTGTAGTGCGCCTCGGCGGCGCGCGGCAGGCGGCGCAGCGCCATCTCCGCCGCCGCAAGCGCTGACGGGTCGTCCTCCAGGCTGGACATCACCTGGCTCTTGAGCAGCCACGCCGAGCCCTCCAGCGGCCTCAGATAGAGCGCGTGGTTAACGTAGTCGTTGGCCTCGTGGATTGCGCCCATGGAGTCCGGATTGGCCAGCAGGCCGCTGGCCATCTCCATCAGCTCCTCGAATGACAGGTCGAGTACTGACATTAGCCGAACACCACCGAATCACGCCGGGAGAGGCGCTCGTCCACCATGGCCTGGATCGACGACCGCACTCGCTCGGTGAGCCGCCCAACCAGCAAGCGGTCGTCTCCGCCGTTGGGGCCATACTGCCCGACGAGGTCGAGGGGCTCGCCGAAGCGGATGTACCACTTGGTCGGCAGGGGGAGCGCGCCCGCGGGACCGAGCCACGGGAAGGTCGGCGTCACCGGGATGTACGGGATGCCGAGATATTTGGCCAGCCAGGTGACCTTGGTAAGCATCGGGTGGATCTCCTCCGCGCCCACCACGGCAGCCGGGATGATCGGGGTGCCGGTCTTGAACGCGAGCCGGATGAAGCCGCCACGGCCGAAGCGTTGCAGCTGATAGCGGTGGCGGTACAGCTTACCGATGCCCTGGATTCCCTCGGGGAATACGGCAGTGACTTGCCCCTGCCGCAGGAGCCGCTCGGCGTTGTCCTGGCAGGCGCGCACGCACCCCACGCGGTTGAGGAACACACCGAGGAAGGGGAAGTGGAAGATGAAGTCCTCCACCAGCGGGCGGACGTCGCGGTGGGCCGGGTGGTCGTAACGAACGGCGTACATGATCATGGCGCCGTCGTAGGGCAGCGTGCCGGAGTGGTTGGAGACGATGAGGGCGCCGCCCTGGTCCGGGACGTTCTCCATGCCCACAGTCTCCACGCGGAACCAGTGTCGATAGAGCAGCTCGAACAGGGGTCGCCACTTGTCCGCGAAGAGCGGGTCCAGGCCGAAGTCATCAACCACCTCGGACCGGTCGCGCATCCTGAATTCGGAGATCATCCGTCGGTAGCTGCCCGGCTGCAGCAGCTCGCCCACGCGGTCCAGCAGGCTCAGGTCGCGCGCCGAGGCGCCCCTCGCGCCGGCGCGGGCGCTCTCCGGGCCGATGCCCTCGAACAACCTGCCGCGGCCCTCTGCGGCGGCCTCGCCATCGAGGCCGGGGCCCTGGTAGGACGACGCCGTGACATGGATCCCCGGCTCCATCTCCTCGGCGACGACCTGGCTGGCGCGACGAGCGGAGGCGCCGTCCAGCGGGGCGCCGCTGCGGAAGACATCCCTGCGGGGCTCGGCCTGGATCTCCTCCCGGCTCACTGAATCTTCCGCGGGAGGCGGCGGCGCCGGCGGGCGCTCGCTGGTGACGGGCGCCTTCTTCTTCGCCGCTGCTTTCTTCCTGGCGGGCGCCTTCTTCTTCGGCGCGGCTTTCTTCCTGGCGGGTGCCTTTTTCTTGGCCGCGGCTTTCTTCTTCGCGGGTGCCTTTTTCTTGGCCGCGGCTTTCTTCTTCGCGGGTGCCTTTTTCTTGGCCGCAGCTTTCTTCCTGGCGGGCGCCTTCTTCTTCGTGGAGGTCCTGGCCTTCTTCTGCGCCATCTATGCCTCCCCCTCGGCCTGCGCGAACTCTCTGATCACCTGGCCGATGTTGTGGCGGGGCGAGTAGCCCATCTCGTTGGCAGCCCGCGAGGTGTCCGCCACGCAGAGGTACCGCATGAAGTCGAAGTACATGGGCGGCGCGTCGAATACCTGCGTCATCCAGAGCACCTTCGCCAGGGGATAGGCCAGCGGGTGCGGCAGGGGGACGCCCACGCGGCCGGCCATGGCCAGGGCCGTGGACAGGGGCAGCACGCCTTCGCTCGCCACGTTGTACGTGCCGTTGAAGTCGAGGTCGATGACCAGCTTGAACACGTCAAGCGCGTCCTCCTCGTGGAGCACCTGGATCAGCGGGTCGTAGCCCATCATCACCGGGACGATGGGCTTTGCGAGCAGGCGGCTGACATAGTTGCTCACCCGGTGACCGAGGATGGACGCGGTCCGGAGCACCGTGACCACAGAGGCGCGGTTTTCGTTGCGGTGCCGGCGCGCCAGGCGCTCGGCCTCGATCTTGTCTGCGAAGAACCGGCTCCCGGGGACGCCGTTCAGCTTTGCGTCTTCCTTGAGGAAGTTTGGATTGCGCGGCATCGCGCCGTACAGGGCCGTCAAGCTCCAGTGCACCACCTTGTGGATCTTGCTCGCGGCGCAGGCGTTGAGCAGGTGCATGGTGCCGATGGCCTCGAGCTCGTGGGCATAGGCGGTGTTGTGCGAGGGCTTGGAGAGGAACGCCAGGTGCACCAGGGTGTCCACCTTCTCCTTGGAGAAGATGTGGGCGAGCTCACCGTCGGCGTTGGGCAGGGTCAGATCCACCTTGAAGAAGCGTGTCTTGGTCACCGGGATGTCCGGCTTGCGGATGTCGATGGCCAGGATCTTGCGGTAGCGTCGGTCCTGCTCCAGCTTTCGGATCACCTCCTGCCCGAGGAAGCTGTGCGCGCCGGTGACCGCGACGACCCGTGCGTCCGGGTCGAGGGACGACCGAATGGCGAGGTGGCGTCCCTTCATCGCCGAATCGGACGCCCCGTCCCTTGCTTTTGTGCTGTTCATGGTGGAAGAAATCTAGGAGATACTGCCGAGAAAGTCGAGAGTCGAGAGCTTGGAGCCCACAAAGCCTGCGCATATCCCCGCCATCCAGGTGCTGCCTGACGCCGTGATCGATCAGATCGCCGCCGGCGAGGTGGTGGAGCGCCCCGCATCCGTGGTCAAGGAGCTGGTGGAGAACGCGCTGGACGCTGGCGCGCAGCGCATCCATGTCGAGGTGCGCGAGGGGGGCAAGCAGCTGATCCGCGTGGTGGATGACGGCCGCGGCATGACCCCGGACGAGCTGCGGCTGGCCATCCAGCGCCACGCCACCAGCAAGCTGCGGGCGGTGGATGACCTGAGCTCGCTGGCCACCATGGGCTTCCGGGGCGAGGCGCTGCCCACCATCGCGTCAGTGTCGCGGTTCAGCATCACATCGCGGGCCGGATCGGCCGGACAGGCCGCCGCCCTGCGGGTTGAGGGAGGCAAGGTGGGCGAGGTGGAGCCGGCCGGCGCCGCGCCGGGCACCACCGTCGAGGCGGCGGATCTGTTCTTCAACACCCCGGCGCGGCTCAAGTTCCTCAAGAGCACCGCCACCGAGGCCGCGCACATCACCGACATGGTCAACCGCGCAGCGCTGTGTGCGCCGCGGGTCCACTTCTCCCTGGTCACGGGCGGGCGCAAGCCGGTGGATCTTCCGCCATGTCAGGACAGGCTCGAGCGCTGCCGGGCGGTGCTGGCGCGCTGGGCAGACAGCCTGGTCGCAGGGGAGCGTCAGGTCGGGCCGCTTCGGGCCGAGGCGATCCTGGCGCCCCCGTCGGAGAGCCTGCGCACTTCGCGCCAGCTGGTGCTCGCCGTCAACGGCCGCCACGTGCGGGATCGGGCCCTGCTTCAGGCCGTCCTGGCCGGGTTCGGGCCGATGATGGATCGGGGCCGCTTCCCCGTGGCCGTGGTGTACCTGGATCTGCCGCCGGATTGCCTCGACGTCAACGTCCACCCCCAGAAGACCGAGGTCCGGTTCGCGGAACCGCGGCGGATCTTTTCGCTGGTCAAGGGGTGCGTGGAGGAGCTGCTCGCCTCTTCACGCTGGCTGGAGCAGGGTGCGGGCCGGGCCGCCGGGCAAGGGCGCTCCCACGCTCCCGCCCGGCGCTACAGCCTGAACAGGAGCAGCGACGCCGGCTATGACGAGCACAAGCAGCGCCTGATGGAGGCCACGCGGCGGTTCTGGTCCAGGCGGCCATCGGAGAGGGGCGGGGCAGCCAGGGAGCAGTCGGAGGCGCCGTATCCCGCGGATGGCGAGGCGGCGCGGGGGTACGCCGCGAGTGTCGGAGCTGAGCCAGGGGGATACTTCAGCAGCCTCACCGTGGTGGGCCAGGCCATGGGACTGTTCGTGGTGTGCGAGGGCCAGGACGAGGTGGTGCTCATCGACCAGCACGCCGCACACGAGCGGGTCACGTTCGAGCGGCTGCGCGCGGCAGCGGACGCCGGGTCGGTCCCGACCCAGCGGCTGCTGGTGCCCGAACCGGTGGAGCTGGATCCACGGCTGGCGGCCACGGCGGAGGCGCACGCCGGGGCGCTCGAGGAGCTGGGGCTGGAGGCCGAGCACTTCGGCGGTGAGGCGTGGGCGGTCCGGGCCGTGCCAGCGGCGCTGGCAGGGGCGAACCCGGTGGAGCTGCTGCGTGACCTGCTGGAGAGCCTGACGGGGGAGTCGGAGGGCAGTGACGTGGTGCAGGAGTCCGGGGACGCCACGCTGGCCCGCATGGCGTGCCACGGGTCGGTGAGGCAGGGCAGGTCGCTGTCTGAGCAGGAGATGTCAGCCCTGCTGCGGGCCCTGGACAGGGTGGACTTTGCCACTGCGTGTCCGCACGGACGCCCTGTCATGGTGCGCCTGTCGCGGCAGGAGTTGGAGCGCCGACTCAAACGCTAGATCCTTTTCTGTAATCCCAACTACATTTAGAGCCTGTTTTGTAGCGCACATTACTCAAATCAGGTCTGGCTTTTTTCAATCGGCCCGTCACATTCAATGAGTTAGTCATGACTACGTGAGTTAGATGATGCGCACATCAAGCAGGTTCTCCTCAACAAAGCTCTTGGCCATCCTGGCTTCGGCAGCAATCCTCACTCTTCTGCCCGTCACATCGCGAGCCGAGGTGGATCCCATGGGGGTCATCACCGAGCGCCTGCAGCGGGCCGAGGTCTCCATCGTGCTGGACACGTCGGGCTCCATGGCCTGGTATCCAAACCCGGCCACCAGAGTCGGCTCGGACTGCGGCGGGAACCGCAAGGGCACCGTGGACCTGTGCGGCGATGGCATGTGCAGCGGGTCCGAGGGCAGCAGCGGAAACCTGTGCGCCCAGGACTGCAACCTCTCCAGCGCCACGTCCGGCCCGGCCGGATCGCCGAAGCAGTGCAATCCAAACAACGTCAAGAATTCCCGCATGTTCATGATCAAGCGGGTGCTGCGAAATCTGCTCCCTGACCTGCGCAGGTCCGTGTCCTTCGGCATGGTCACCTTCTACCAGACCGGCTATCACCGGTACTACCTGGCAGATACGGGCACGACCAAGCAGGTGTCGGTGTTCTTCAGCCGGATGGAGCTGGAGGCGCTGGGCGCCTGGAACAAGAACAAGGAGCGGCCCCGCAACTACTTCAACTGGAACGGCACGCAGTACAGCCGCCTGAACAAGTCCGGCCTCAGCGTCAAGCGCGACAGCCTGTACGCCCGCGTGGACAACACGGGTATCGAAAACCGGTTCAAGTTCAACAAAGCAAAGCTGCTCCATACCACCGGGTCGCTGAACTGGAGCTACCGCGGCACCTACTACACCTTCGACCAGCGCCCCATTCAGGCCAACGTCTGGTTCAGCTCTCCGACCTACAGGGGGCCGCAGTTCGTGGACGCATCCGGCAACGCCTGGGTCCACCACCGCTACGACCACAACTACAGCTCTCAGGGCATCTCGGCAGGGTCTTCCGGGATGGTTTCGGTGCCCATGGCCGCAAGCGAGGACCAGGCTGTCATCGACAACCGGCTCTTCAGCATCATGAGCAAGCTGAACACCGCTCGTAACGGCGGCATCTGGTCCTACGGCGGTACCCCGGCCGGGCCGGCCATCCAGACAGCAGAGTCGCTCTTCCGGGCCAGGCAGCAAGGCACCGGCATTTATGCCGCTGCCGGAGCGGATCCGCAGGCTTCCTGCCGGCCGCGTTTCGTCCTGCTGCTCACCGATGGCCAGTCGAACCAGGGGGTGAAGCCGTGGGTCGCCGCCCAGAACCTGCGACTCAGCTCCACCTTCTCGGGCAACCCGATCCGCACCCTGGTGGTGGGCCTCCCGGGGCTCCCGTCTTCGGCGGTCTCCGAGCTGGACCGGGTGGCCGACCTTGGCGATGACGGCATCTCCAACAACAGCCAGAGCGCGTATGTCGCCAGCGACGAGGCGGCCCTGGCCAAGGTGCTCAAGCAGGTGCTGTTCGAGATCGTCCAGGGCGATTACACCACCACCGAGCCCGCTGTCACCACCCAGCAGGCCAGCCTCGCCACCCAGGAGGTGGCGGTCATCCCCTCCACCGAGTACCCGGGATGGCGCGGCCAGGTCCGCGCGCTCGACCTGACCACCACCCCGCCGACAGAGCTTTGGAACGCCGGGGACATGCTGCAGAACGTCTCCTACAAGGAGCGGATCCTCTTCTCCGGTTACCCCACCCTGAACAACGGCTTGCCGGTCAAGATCATGGCCCCGGACGGGACCGTGAACATCAACGGCGGCTGCTCCGGCTGCGGAGGCGTGGGCCTGCGGCAGATCTGGAAGAAGGTCGGCACGCCGCCCACAAACAACGAGATCCGCCGCATGGTGGAGTGGCTGGCCGGCAAGGGGCGGACATGGAAGCTGCCGCCCCTGATGCACTCCACGCCTGCCGTGGTGGGCATGCCGCCCAAGTACGACCTCAAGAGCCACGGCGACTTCCGCGGGGCCTACGCCAGCCGCGAGCGGCTGATCTATGTCGCCTCCAATGAGGGGCTGCTGCATGCCTTCCGCAACAAGGACGGCAGCGAGGCGTTCGCTTACCTGGTGCCCGACGCGCTGCCCATGTTGTACGACCTGTGGCGCCGCGGCGGGCAAGACGCGGATCCCTCCGGCTTCCGCTGGGTGCTGGCGAGCTCGCCGCGCGTGGAGGATGTCCCGTCAAGCGCGGCCTTCGGGTGGTCTACCCACCTTGTGCTCACCATGGGCGCGGCGGGAGAGCAGTTCGTGGCGCTGGACATCACCGACCCGTCGGAGTGCCACGCCACCTCTTGCACGCTCAACCCCGCCCCCTTCACGGTGGCGGCGCACTCCCGCGAGCTGCAGACGGCGTCGGTGCTGGGCGAGACCTGGTCCGTGCCGGCGCTGTATTACGACTACGTCGGTGGATCCAACGCGCCGGACGCGAAGATGTCCATGGGCAGCGGCTATGGCTCGGGCTCGGAAGGGAACTTCTACAACCACTTCGACTCGCTGTATGCGGCGCCTGGATCCACCGAGCACAGCTCCACCGGGGCGCAGGTGGACTTCGCGGTGCTGGCCGACACGACGGCCGCCATCAACCTGGAGGACCGGCGGCAGGTCATGGCCACCTACCAGGCGGACCTGCACGGCCGCATCGCGCGCTACACAAAGGGGGACAACCAGGCGGGCTCTGTGCTGATTGACGCCGGCGCCACGCACCCGATCTACTACAGCCCGGCCACGTTCCACATGGGCAACGGCAACGTGCTGCTCGCCGCGGCCTCCCAGGCGCAGGACGAGGCGTCGCCTCCGTCGAGCGCGCGCACCGCGCTGATCATCCGCAGCGAGAAGGACGGCCAGGTGGACCTGTTCAATGACAACGTGACCTGTGACATCACCGACATCTGCTCGCAGAAGCCTGGCTGCCCGGTGACCATCCCTTCGGGCTGCGTCGCGCCGGGCGCCACGGCCAAGCCGGTGACGCGGCCGCTGATCATCCAGAACGAGGTCACCGCCAACAACTTCAAGTACGAGGTGTTCTACCTGCTGTACGAGGAGGCCGCCACGGCTTGCGCCGAGGGGAGCTCCTGGCTGGTACGCATCGCCACCGACGGCTCGAGCCAGCAGCTCGTCAGCGCCACGAAGTACCAGGGGATCCGGGCCACGGGCGTCACCCCGGTGGGCGGCGGCGTTGACATCGCCATCACCCAGATCGGCGTCAAGGGCAAGAAGGCGACCGCCTTTACCGTGCTCCAGAACCTCTCCACCGGCGTCCTTTCAGGCATCAAACCCTACGTCGAAGTCTGGAAGGAAGTCGCCTACTAGCGCCGCACAAATCCCACCCAACATCCGCCCAAAATCGAGGACGCTTTTAAAAAGCGTCCTCGTTTTGCGGTGCAGCATGGGGGAGGGGGAGTTAGAGCACCGATCAGGAAAAGGGACCGAGCCAGGCGAAGCAACTGGAATCACAGGCACGGAGGGAGGAGGGAGCTTGCTGGAGGCAAGTGACCGACGAGCGACAAAGCCTGTGGTTTCAGGAGCTGCGCCTGGCGACGGGAGTTAACCTGTTCGGTGCTCTAGTGGGGTGGAACCGAAGTTCGAGCTACATGCTCGCGCCGCAATCGTAATTCCTGGCAAGGCGCGAAGAGGGCGCGTACTGGAAGTACGCAACCGATGAGCAACGTAGCCAGGGGTCTCGAGGGCAAGCGATATGTGGGTCGAATCTAGGAGACACCCCACTAGTAGCAATTCGAGGTGCTGGAGCAGGCCTTGGTGTCTGCGGGAGTCGGTGCGCTGGAGCCGGTGAGGCCCTTCTTGCCGTCTCGCTCGGCAGTTGGGGCGCCGGTGGCCGAGGCGCCGCCGCTGCCGCCATTGCCCGCCGTGGCGCTGGCCTTGTCGAAGGTGCAGCTCTGGGTGATGTTGCTCTTGTAGCTCAGGATCCCGTAGCTTGCGCCGCCGCTTCCGCCGCCGCCCCCGCCGCCGTGACCACCGTGGCCGCCCTTGGCGCCCGCGCCACCGCCGGAACGCCCGCTCTTGCCCGATCCGCCGCTCCCCCCGCTGCCGCCGCTCTGGCCCTGGCCGCCCTCACCGCCGCTGCCGCCGGTGCCGCCGTCGCCGAGCTTGATCGCGCAGTCCCCGCCGAAGGTGATCCCCGACGCGATGGCCACCAGCCCGAAGCTGCCGCCCCCGGCCTTGCCGCCGCCGCCGCCCGTGAGCGCGGCGCAGCCACCCGCGCCACCGCCGCCGCCGCCGGCCCCTGCAAAGTCGAAGTCCTTGTCACACCCGCCGCCCCCGCCACCGCCGCCGCCGCCGCCGCCGTTCTTGCCCGCGCCGCCCTGGCCGCCAGCGCCGCCATACCAGAAGCCGCTGACCAGCGCGCCGCCGGAGCCTGCCGCGCCGGGCGCCCCGTTTTGCACTCGCCCCGCCTTGCCACCGCTGCCCTTGCCGCAGGTCGAGGCGCCGTATCCGCCGCCGCCTCTGTAACCGTAGCTGTTGTAGACATAGTAGGAGGCGTTGCTGCCTGACGAGCCGTTGCTGGCAGTGCAGTCCCCGCCGATGAGGCACTGTTTGACCCCGAAGTAGGTCTTGCATTTGGTGTCGGCCTTGCCCCCGTTGCCGCCGCCGCCCCCGGCCGGAGCGGGAGAGCCGATGCAGCTGTTGAAGCCGCCCTTGCCGCCGTAGCCATGCACGCCGCTGTCGCAGGTGCTGTACAGCTGCTTGCCGTCACCCCCCTTGGCGCCGTTCATCACCGACGTGGCGTACACCTGAGGCGCCGGCAGCCCCTTGCCGCCCGCCTTGCCCGCCGCCCCTCTGCCCGCCTGGAGGGTGACCCGGTCGAACTTCAGGTTGAACGAGGTGTCCGCGTGCACCACGTAAGAGCTTCGGGTGCCCGCCGTGGTCTCACCCGAGGCGTCTGCCCCGACCAGCATCAGATCCATCATGGCCGCGCCCTTGCTGATGCTGTGAGCCAGCACCGTGAGGTACTGCCCGGTGCTGCTGTGCAGGCTGCCCTTGATGGTGACCATGTGCGCCGACTTGGAGCGCACGTCCCGCTTCCAGCTGCTGTCGAACCCGCCCACCACGCTGGCGCCATCCTTGAGCGTCACCACCTCGCTGTAGGTGCCCGCCTGCAGGTAGATATGCTTCTTGCCCTGGTTGGCAGCCGCGATGAACGCGTACCCGATGGTCTTGCACGGGATCTTGTGGGTGCCGCAGTTGGAATTGTCCAGGCCCGACGGCGCCACGAAGACGCCGCTCTTGAGCTCGCCGTCGATGCCGTCGCAGTTCTTGTCCTCGAACTTGCCGTCCGGCTCGTCGGTCTTGGACGGCGCCTCGCACGCGCTCCAGCCCAGGCTCTTGCCTCCGCTCCACCCCTTGGCCTCGCACTTGTAAGCGCCGGCGCAGGTGGTGCCCAGCGCCGTCTTGATGCTGCACGCCTTGGTCTTGCCGATCTTGGTCTTGTCGCAGTCGCAGGCGCCGCTGTCGGGCACGCACTGGTTGTGGCTGGAGCCGCCGATGGTCACCGAGGTGCAGCTGTAACCGGTGGGGCACCCCTTGACCGTGCTGCAGTCCCGTCCGCAGTAGGCGCTGCCGTCCGGGTAGGGGATGCACTTGTCCGCCAGGCTGATGGAGCACTCCTTGTCGGTCTTGCACGGGGTGCACATGATGTTGTTCTCCGGCACGCACACCTCGGTCACCTTGCCGGTCTCGACCGAGCCGAGCACGCCGAAGCAGTTGTAACCCTTGGGACAAACGGTGCCCTTGCACAGCTTGGAGCAGATTCCGCCGGTGCCGGCGAACAGGCAGATGTTGGACTGGCACTGCTTCTTGTCGGTGCACTTGGAGCCGAAGGGCAGCTTGGCCATGTCCGGCTTGAACAGCTGGTCCGGCGCGCCGCCCTCCATGACCAGATCGCCCTGGGAGCCGTCGTTGCCTGGCCCCAGGTCCACCGCGGGCCCCTTGTCTGGCCCCCCCGCCTCGGCGTACCCCGTGCACACCCCCCCGATGCAGTTCCACCCCACGGGGCAGGGGTGGTCTCCATCGCAGTTGCAGGTGGTTGTGTTGGGGTCGCAGTTTTCGATGAACACCGGCGTGGAGCTGGCGCAGGAAGCGAGGGCCAGCGTGGCGCAGGCGAGCAGGATCAGAGCAATTCTAGTCATGCGCGCAGTTTAGCACGCAGTCCAGAGGGCGGCAGTGACGCCGATTCCACCCGGGTTTTTGTGATATTTTTCCCAGGAACCTGTTCCGTGAAGCCGCAGCCACTGAGGGAGGACGAGCTTGGTCGTGAAGCTGCACCCGGTGCTCTGGGCCTGTCTGGCCTTCACAGCCGCCTGCCACGACACCAGCGCCATCAATCGGCCGGGGGATTCGGCTGTTGCGGATTCGGCAGTGCCGGACGCGGCCGGGGACCTGGCGGCGATTGACGGTCAGGGGGTGGATCTGGCCGTGGCGGATCGTGGGTCTGATGCGCCGGCGGTGGACAGCGCGTTGGTCGACGCGCCGCGGCCGGAGGCCAGCACTCCTGATGCTGCTGCGCCCGAGGCAGCGGTGCCGGACCTGGCCACGCCCGACCTGGCCACAGTGGACCAGGCCGCCAATGACGCGGGGGCGCCGCCCAAGCCGAAGATCGGCGTGTGCTCCAAGGACAACTGGTGCTGGATGAATCCGCTGCCCCAGGGTCATACCCTGCACGGGGCGTGGGCCGGCGGTGGCGAGGTGTTCGCGGTGGGGGAGGGCGGCACGGTGCTGCGCCATGACGGCAAGGCGTGGTCCCTGGCGGACACGCCCACCATCAAGACCCTGTACGGGGTGTGGGGCTCGGGGCCCAAGGATGTCTGCGCCGTGGGCGAGGCGGGCACGCTGGTCTGCGGGGATGCCAAGGGCTGGAAGAGCTACGGCACCGGGGTCAAAACGGACCTGCACGCCATCTGGGGCAGCGCGGCCGGCGATGTGTACGCCGTGGGCATGGGAGGCGTCATCCTGCACAACAGCGGCGGCGGCTTCGGACCGGAGACCTCCGGGATCACCACATGGCTCAATGGCGTGTGGGGTAGCTCGGCCACCGACGTGTGGGCCGTGGGCGACGGCGGGGTCATCCTGCATCGCGGCAAGACCGGCACCTGGACGGCGGTGACCCCCAAGCCGACGACGGCGGACCTGTACGCTGTATGGGGTTCGGGTCCATCGGCCGTCTACGCCGTGGGCAAGGGCGGGGTCGTGGTGAGCAACGCCAGCGGCAAGTGGGCCGCGGCCAAGTCCTTCACCACCACCAACCTCAACGCCATATGGGGCACCGGCCCCAAGGACATCTGGGCCGCAGGCGCCAAGGGCGAGCTGTACCGGGATACCGGTAGCGGCTGGACCAAGCAGACCTCGCCCATGACCTCGGACCTGCTGGCGCTGACCGGCGCCGGCGCCAAGCTGCAAGCCGTGGGAAAGGGCGGTGCCATGGCCGGGTACACAGCAGGCAAGTGGACGGCAATTTCCTCGTCGGTGAGCGAAAAGCTGCTTCGTGCCGTATGGAGCAAGTCATCAAAGGAAACATTCGCGGTGGGCAATGAAGGGACGGTCCTCCACTTTGACGGCATTTCCTGGACCAAGATGACCTCGAACACCAAGGCCACTTTGGCTGGCGTGTGGGGCAGTTCCACCAGTCATGTATATGCGGTGGGCAGTGAACATCCCTCCAAGCCAGCGGCGATTTACTACAATGGATCTGCCTGGAGTAAATCAGGGCTGCCCGCTGGTTTCTACACCCTCAGCAGCGTCTGGGGCAGCGGCCCGGGTGATGTTTACGCGGTCGGCGGCCAGTACGCTTCGAAAGGCTCGCTCATCCTCCACAACCAGGGCAAGGGATGGGCCATTCATTCAAACTCCTACAAGTCGCTTGGCGCCTACACTGA
Organism: uncultured Myxococcales bacterium; assembly: GCA_964511535.1. Taxonomy (GTDB): domain Bacteria; phylum Myxococcota_A; class Polyangia; family CAZCFB01; genus CAZCFB01. Next base: position 31,175 of record CAZEFW010000013.1, read on the forward strand.
GGTGTGGTGCTCCAGTTCCAGCGATGTCTGGATAGTTGGCGCCGAAGGTGGGAAAGCAACGCAGCATTACGATGGCGCCTCCTGGACCGGACATACCCAGGGAACAGGAAACGGCCGGGCCGTCTGGAGCAGCCATGGCAAGGACGCATTCGTCGCTGCCCAGTTTGGCCTCGTGCATCATTTCGACGGCAAGAAGTGGACCCAGCAGTTCCAGCACAAGGTTGGCACAGGCGGCGACTCTCCCCTCCGGGATCTCTGGGGAAGCAGCTCGACGAACGTCTACGCCGTGGGCGTCGTCGGGTCGCTACTTCGCCACGACGGCAAGTACTGGAAGCAGCAGGCGTCAGGAACCTCTCATCTCTTGCTCGGAATCCACGGCACCGGCCCCACCGACATCTTCGTCGTTGGCGACAAGGGCACCATCTTGCACAAGGGGAAGTAAATCGTGATGGGCAAGATCGCAGCTCTCCTGAGCATCACTCTGCTGGCAGCCGCCTGCCACGACACCGGCGCCATCAAGCGACCCGGGGACGCGGCGGCGGCGGCGGACCGGGCGGTTGCGGACGGGGCGGTGGACCGGGCGGTTGCGGATGGTCCACGTAGTGAGGCAGGTGCGCCAGACGCGGTGATGCGCGAGGCGGGGGCGCCTGATCGGGCGGTGCCCGACCAGGCAGTGCCGGACCAATCAGTGCCGGACCAGGGCGCCCCCGACATGGCGGTCGCGGACCAGGATTCGCCCGATGCGGCCCTATATGACGCGGGTGGACATGACGCGGCTGGCCCCCTCCAACCGAAGGTCGGCGTGTGCTCCAAGGACAACTGGTGCTGGATGAACCCGCTGCCCCAGGGGCACACGTTGCACGGGGCGTGGTCCGGCGGGGGCGAGGTGTTCGCGGTGGGGGAGGGCGGCACAGTGCTGCGGCATGATGGCTCTGGCTGGTCCCTGGCGGATACGCCCACCATCAAGATCCTGTACGGCGTGTGGGGCGCCGGGCCCAAGGATGTGTGCGCGGTGGGCGAGGCGGGCACGCTGGTCTGTTTCGATGGCGCCAACTGGAAGAGCTACAGCTCCGGGGTCAAGACCGACCTGCACGCCATCTGGGGCTCCGGATCCAGCGATATGTACGCCGTGGGCATGGGCGGCGTCATCCTGCACAACACCGGCGGCGGCTTCGGCGCGGAGCAGTCCGGCGTCACCACCTGGCTCAACGGCATCTGGGGCAGCTCGGCCACCGACGTGTGGGCCGTGGGCGACGGCGGGGTCATCCTGCATCGCAGCAAGACCGGCACCTGGACCGCGGTGACGCCCAAGCCCACCACGGCGGACCTGTACGCCGTGTGGGGCGCCTCGGCCTCGGCCGTCCACGCCGTTGGCAAGGGCGGCGTGGTGGTGAGCAACACCAGCGGCAAGTGGACCGCGGTCAAGTCCTTCACCACCACCCACCTCAACGCCGTGTGGGGCACCGGCCCCAAGGACATCTGGACCGCCGGCGCCAAGGGCGAGCTGTACCGGGACACCGGCAGCGGCTGGACCAAGCAGAACTCGCCCATCACGGGCGACCTGCTGGCGCTCACCGGATCCGGCACCAAGCTGCACGCCGTGGGCAAGGGTGGGGCCATGGCGGCGTACGCGACAGGCAAGTGGTCGGCAATTTCGTCGTCGGTGACCCGCAACAACCTCAACAGTGTCTGGGGGCTGTCAGCCACGGATATTTTCACCGTGGGCGACAAGGGCACCATCTTGCGGTTCGACGGCGTGGGGTGGGCAAAGATGACCTCGCCCAGTACTGCCAACCTGACCGGTGTCTGGGCCGCAAGCGGTACCGTGGCCCATGCCGTGGGGTGGAAGGCCCCGCTAGACCCGGTTGCCCTGTATTTCAACGGAAACCAGTGGGCCACCAACGCGGTCCCCGCGGGGACATATGTTCTGAACGATGTCTGGGGCAGCTCGACCACCAACATCTACGCCGTGGGCGGCCGGTCGAATTTCACCACGCGGATCCTGCACAATACTGGCAAGGGGTGGAGCTTCCTCGCCAAGGCGCCCATTTCAGGGGACTCGTTTCGGGAAATTCAAGGCACCAGCGCGAGCAACATCTGGGTGGTGGGGGGTTCAGATAGTGCGGTGGTCAATGGTGACTACCACTTCGACGGCAGCGCCTGGGTCGGGCACGATCCGGTCAAGTATGGGACCTACTCTGTGTGGTCAGCCCACGCCAAGGATGCATTCGTGGCAGGCAAGGGTGGGGGCATCTACCGCTGGAACGGCAAACAATGGGTGGGTCAGGTGCAGGTCAAGAAGCACTATCCCACAGGCGATTACATGTATGGCATCTGGGGCACTGGCAGCTCAAACCTGTTCTTCGTGGGCACAGCGGGTCTCATCGTTCATCATGACGGTTCGAGTTGGACTTTCCCGTCATCTGGCACTGGCCATCGCCTTGCTGACATTCATGGCACAGGTCCAAAGAACATCTTCATCGTCGGCGAAAAAGGCACGATCCTGCACAAGGGCAAGTGAGCATGCATTACAGAGCAACCAGCATCCTGTGCGCGGCGGCCATCGTCGCCCTCGCCGGCTGCCCGCAATCCAAACAGAAGGGAGCGGAGCCCATGGCCAAGAAACCGAAACCGGCGCCCAGGACGCTGGCGCCCCCTCCCGAAGAATCAGCCGACAAAAAGGTTAGCGAGGGCGAGCAGCACGAGATCGTCACCTACACCGCCCACCTGGACATGGACCGCCTCTCGGGCGGCAAGCGGCTGCAGGCCACCACCATCACCCTGGACAGCGGGCGGCAGCTCATAGCCTCGTACAGGCCGATGAAGGAGTATCTGGAGTTCGTGGACAGGCGCGTGGTGGTGCAGGGGTACCACTACGAAAACCCGCCCCATGTGCAGCAGGTGATGGCGGACCACTTCGCCATCACCTCGGTGAAGCTCGCCCCGGGCGAGCAGCCGTACGAGACCAGGCCCACCGGCCTGCCCACGCCGCCCACCGTGGCCACCCGCGCCGAATTCGAGGCTCGCGACCGCCGCTGGGTCCAGCTGTTCGCCACCCTCAAGACCGGCAGCCAGCGCCCGGACGACAGCTGGTGCGACACCCTCCTGACTTTGCCCGACGGCACGGAGCTGTGGGCCTCGGCCTACAAGACCACCTTCGAGCGCGTATGGAAGCCGCTGTTCGGCAAGCAGGTGAGCGTCATCGCCCAGGCGAGCATCGACAAAAAGGACCCCAAGCGTCCCCTCAAGCTCGTGGGTCAGACCGCCATCTGCGAAGGAAAGATGGAGCGCTGCGGCATGGGCCAGGATGTCTACAAGAGGAACAGCGGCCCGGTGAAGATCAGGTAATCAGAGCCCCTGAAGCCAGTCCCCCTGTGCACACGCGGCGGGACGCCGCGTCTACGCCTCACGCCACGGCGTCACTCAATCCCAGGTCACCTTCAGGTCGTACTTGCTGGTCTTGGAGCTGTAGCCGCGCACCGCGATGTACAGGGTGATGCCCTTGGCCTTGTCGTACTTGCAGGTCTCCTTGGAGCCGTACTTGTACGGGCGGCAGTCGTACTTCTTCTTCTCGGGGGCGGCCTCGAAGCGGGTGTACAGGTCGGCGTCGTTGGTGCCGGTCATCTGCACCACGATGTTGCGCGCCGAGCTGCCCACGTCCACGGAGAACTGGGTCATCTCGTAGCGCTTGACCTCGCCGGACTTCTTCCACTCGTTGGTCTTGGGGTCGGGGGGCAGGCTGACGTTGCAGCTCAGGCTCTTGGGCACGCACGCCATGCCCCTGAGGTAACCCGACGATGACGAACCGAACTGGCGGCACACCATGTTGGGGCCGCACCCCTTGTCGTGCAGGCACTCCTGGGCGCACACCTTCTCGGTGGTGTTGAGGGACACGCACACGTTGCCCGCCGCGCCGCACTCGGAGCTGGCGGTGCAGGTGTCGCACGACTTGGTGGCGTCGCCCAGGGGGTTGGCCAGGGGGTTGTCGTCGATGCCGTGCACGCCGTACATGGCGAAGTGCCAGCTGTAGTCGTAGCTGCTCGGGTTGAGGTCCTTGAGCAGCTTGCCGTAGGACGCGCCCTTGACCTTGCCGTCGCTGTCGCCCACCAGCGCCCGGATGATGTCCTTGGTCTCGTCCACGCTGCTGGCGTCGGAGAACGAGGTGGTGGTGATGACGTCGGCGTTGTTCAGCCCCAGCTTGTTCGGGTTCTGCTTGAACGCCTGGGCCACGTGGTAGGTGTCGCACCCGCTCATGACGAACAGCTGGCTCTTGTCCTTGGGCAGGTCCATCTTCTTGATCTCGGGCGGGTCGAGGTCGCCCTTGCTGGTCTTGTACCAGGACGCCAGGGCGTAGCCGTAGGTGTAGCCGCTGTGGCCGGAGAAGATGATGACGTCGCGCTTCTTCATGCTCGCCTTGAGGTCGGCCATCAGGTTGCCGGCGCCGGTGTTGGTGGTGGCGTTGGCGTTGGCCCTGCTGTCGCTCCACTTCCAGTCGTCGCAGGCGCGCTTCTTGTTCTTCTCGTCCTTGTCCACGGCCTTGGCCCACGAGCCGTAGCTGCCGTCCTCGTCCCACGCCTCGCACGGGTCAGGGCGAAAGATGGTGACCTTCATGGTGACGGCCTTCTCGTTGATGGTGACCTCCTTGGTCAGCGGCCCGCTCAGGCGGTTGTACTCCTTGTAGGCAGCGGCGGGGGAGGTGAAGCCCATGGTGTCGGTGAGCCACTCGTAGAGCTGGCGGCTGTGGGTGATGTCGTAGCGGGCGTGGTAGTCCCAGCCGAAGTGCACGCTGATGTCGAGCACCTTGTCCTCGATGAACTTGCCGTGGTCCAGGTACGCATCGTAGGAGGCGTCGATGGGCGCCACCTTGACGTCGATGGTCTCAAGCTCGCACTTGCAGGTGTCCGGGGACCACTTGCCCGGGCTGTAGCCGGAGTGGGAGAAGCCGCCCACCAGCTTGCTGTTGGCCACCTTGGCCAGCTTCAGCTTGAAGGTGTCGGCCGAAGACGACAGCCCCTGGTCCTTGCGCAGCTTGCGCAGCAGCTCCTTGGTGCCGCCGATCTGGACCTTGAAGGTGTAGACGAACTTCAGGGTGTTGTCCTGGTCCGCCTTGAGGCCGTCGCTCTGGTAGTCGCCGTCGAGCACCATGGCGCGCAGGCCGCCGTACTTGGCCGGCTCGCCGTCCGAGGACGACTTGTCCACCAGGTAGACATGCAGGAACCAGCCGATCTGCTCGGTGCGGCCCTCCATGATCTTGCGCGCCCGGGCGGTGCGCTCGCTCTCGCTCTTGGTCTTGTAGCTGTCGGCCAGGATGATGGGCACCTCGGCAGTGACCTCGTACTCCTGCGCCGTGTTGGAGAAGAAGTTATCTTCCTTGCCGGGAGGGGCGATGACGAAGTCGTCCGGCTCGGCGACTGGCTCCATGGGGCTGCAGCCCAGGATCATCAGGGCAGCGGTACCGAAAAGAATGGAACGACCTGCGTTTTGCTTCAGCATCTGCGGTTCCTCCTTTGAAGCCCTCCGATTTTCGGGGGCAGAAAACCACACAGGGGGCGTCTGCAAACCACGAGCCACTATTGTCGTCAAGTGTTTTCGCGCACTTATCCCTCTGGGGGGCGGATCCCCCACTGACCGGCTACAACAGTAGCCAGCCAGCCGGCTAGCCAGCGACGCAGCGCGTCAAAGGATTACGGGGGGTTACGGGATGGGGGGTGGAAGCTGCTGTGGCCGGCTGGAAAACTCGAGATCTTTGATCAGCGCCTCGAGCTGCGCCTCGAGCTCCTCCTTGTCCTTCTTCCAGAGCTTGATCTGGTCGCGGATCTCCTTGAGCCGGTCCTCTTCCTTGTCCAGGGCGGTGACGTAGCGCTCTCTCAGCCGGCGCTCGTCCTGCCCGCTGCCCAGGGCGCCCAGGTTCTCCCGCAGCCGCTCCTGGTTCTCGAAGATCTGCTCGATCTCCTCCTCCAGCTCGTCGATATGCGTCTCCAGGCGGGCGGACTTCGTGTTCAGGTCCACCATGTTGTCCAGCACCGCGCGGGTGGCGTCGTCGATGAACCTGTTCTTGAGCCACACTCCAACCTGGTCGCGGTCCACGTTGCTGATGGACCAGTGCTGCACCTCCTCGCCCTTCTCGTACACCGTGAACTTGGTGGTCTTGCCCGCAGGCGCCTCCAGCTTGAACCGGTAGAAGTTCTCGGTCTTCTCCACCGGGTCGGCGCTGTCCACCAGCTCCCAGTCATGGATGAACCGGTGCTCCAGGTACATGTCCAGCGGCCGCTTGAGCTTGCTCTTGATGGCGTAGGTGGTCTCGCGCACACGATAGCGGTTGAGGTACAGCGAGCCGTTGACGATGCGGGCCAGGTGCACGTCGCGCAGCTTGCTGTCCTGCTCCACCTGGATCAGCACGCCCAGCTCCACCGAAAACGGCACCAGCCGCTCCTCGCCCGGCTTCATGGTGTCGAGCATGGCCTCGCCCACGTAGGTCTCCTGCTCCAGCACGGTGACGGGGCCGCCTTCCAGGGTCACGCCGGTGCTGTTGTTGAACAGCACCGCGCTCATGGGGTTCTTGTCGCGGATCTCCTGGTTGTAGACGGCCACGCGCTTGCCCGAAAACGGCCGCTGCAGGATCGGCACCAGGGCCGACTGGTTGCGCTTCACCGTCACGGCGTTGTCGATCTCGTACTGGAACAGGTCGCCCACCTCGGAGGTGCGGGTCTTGACCTGGGTGGAGCTGCGGCGGGCCTCGGACAGCACCTCCGCGCGCTCGCTCTTGCGCAAGGCCCGCTTGGCCTTGGCCCTCATCATGCCGCCCGACGGCGCCGGCGCCGGTGGCGGCGCCATGGCGGCGGGCATGCTCATGGGCGCCTCCTCCGCGCACATCAGGTCCTCGATGCTCTCCTCCAGCTCCGGCGGCGCGTACGCCTCCTCCTCGCGAACCTCCACCACGGGCCGGCGCTTGTAGCGCGGCGAATACAGGTCGTGCACGAAGGAGATGGGCAGCCCCGAGACCAGCGTGAGCGCCACATCTTCCCAGTCCTCGTCCTGGGTGTTGTCCACCAGGGCCCAGCCCTGGATCAGCGCGTCCTTGCCCGGCTCGTCCAGCAGCACCCGGTAGGAGGTCTTCCACACCGGCGTCTCGACGATGTACGACGCCATCACCTCACGCTCACCGGAGCCGTTGGCGAAGATGGTCAGCCGCTTGAGGTCCTTCTTCTTGGCCCCGATCAGGATGTCCAGCAGGTGTCCCAGGTCCTTCTGCAGCCCCGGATCCTTGAAGGTGATCCACTTCACCTCGGACAGGTCGAAGGAGCGCAGGGTCTTGCCGCCCACCAGCAGGTTGAGCAGGTGGCTCCAGGTGGTGGTGTCGCCCTGCTTCTGGGTCACGCTCTCGGTGCCGGTGACCAGGCCCTCGACGGTGACCTGCCCGATCTCCACCTCCACCCGGGCGCCCTTGATCTGGTCAAGCAACCCCGTCAGCGAGTTTTCGTCGGGCAGGCGGATGGCGATGTCCTCAAGCTGCTTCTCCACCGGCTTGGTGGACTCGTACGAGATGCTCGAGATGACGCCCTGCTGCAGGTCGAGCACCGTGAGCGACTTGAGCACGTCATTCATCTCGCCAGTCTTGAACTGCAGGCTGATGGTGGCGTCGCCGGTCACCTTGCCCTGGCGCTCGAAGTAGCCCACGCCGTGCTTGTAAAGGACGATCTTGCGGATCGGGAGCATGTTTGTTCTCTCCTTGCGGTTCGGAAGCACGAAGTATGTCACAGAAAAGTGAGTCGACAGTCGTCAGTCGACAGTCGACAGTTGGGTATCGATGGTTGACAGTTGAATGCTACGAAAGCGTTGCCCGTAAGCTTCTATGATGGCTCGTGCCCACATACTGCTCGTCGCGTCCGCGCTGCTCTTCGCCGCACCAGCGAAGGCGGCGGTTCCCGAGTTTGCCCCGGACAGCGAGACGGTGCTGGTGGGGGCGGGCAGGGGGCAGCCTGCCGGGGCGTCGTCGTCAGCGGGAGAGTGGAAGAACCCGGGCGCCACGCTGCATCCTGGCAAGGCGGCCATCAAGGCGCGGGGGCACTGGCTGTTCGGGGGCGCTGGCAGCGGCTTCAAAAACGGCCAGCTGCGGGTGCGTTTCCGCAAGCACCGGCGCCTGGATGTGACATTGCTGGTGCGGGCAGCGGCGGGGGGCAAGGTGAGCAGCGGCGTGGGGATCCGGCTCAACCGGGGCTGGGTTTCGCTGGTGCGGCTGACCGACGGCAAGCCGACGGCACTGACCCGGCCGCGCAAGCTGGGCTGGGTCAGCAGCAAGAAGCAGCTGGAGGTGGTGGTGCACGCCCTGGGGCCGCACCTGGTGGCCGCGCTGTACCAGGCGCCAAAGGGCAAGGCGGTGATGGCCCTGACCGCGGGGGGCCTGGAGCCGCGGGCCGGCAAGGTCGGGCTGGTCCTGGGCAAACGCCACGACAGGCGCTCCAGGATCACCCTGGTGGCCACCCGACCGGCCTGCCGCAAGCTCCCCGAAGCGAAGGTGGGCTGGCGGCCCCATATCATCGCCAGCATCCCCACGGAGAAGGCCGCCGGGGCCGGCGCGGCAGGGCTGGTGCTCGAGGCGCTGCCCGGCTCGCCACCGCGCACGGTGCTGCGGGCCTCGCCCGCCGGCGTGGAGCGGCTGTTCTGCGACCGGCGAGGCATCCTGAGCCTGTCGATCCGCGTTCCGTGGAAGTACTTCGACCTCGACTACCTCGGCTGGCGCAAGGCGAAGCCCAAGGTGGAGCAGAAGGACTACCCGGTGCACCAGAGCTACCTCGGGCCGGACCAGGTGGCGCGCTTCCTCAAGGCCGTGCGCCAGCGGCACCCGAAGGACTCGCTGCTCAAGGTGCTGGGAAAGTCGCACCAGGGCCGCCCGATCTACGCCCTGGGCGTGGGCGAGAAGATCCGCGAGAACCCGGGCCGCCCGACCTTCCTCATCGTGGGCGCGCACCATGGCAACGAGCCCATGAGCGTGCTGTTCGTGCTGGACGCCATCAGCCAGCTGCTCGACCGCGGCGCGCAGAGCGCGAAGGTACGGCGCTGGCTGTCGCGGGCCAACATCTGGTGCGTGCCCCTGGCCAACCCCGACGGGCTGGAGACTTACCTGGAGCATGACCGCTTCATGGGGCGAAAGAACGGCCAGGGCAGGGCGCCGCTCAAGGAAGCGAACATGGAGCTCGGCGTGGACCTGAACCGCAACTACCCCTTCCGCTGGAACACCGGCACCCGGCGCGCGTCCAGCGGCGACGCCGCCTCTCGCTATTATCGCGGGCCGTCGGCGGGCTCAGAGCCGGAGACCCGGGCCATCATGGGCCTGGCCGACCGGGAGCGCTTCGCCGGCGTGATCACCATCCACACCGGGACCGTGGCCCTGCTGGCGCCCTACACCATCGACGACGTCAAGAACCCGGACCCCAACGAGGCATGGATGGTGGCGGAGCAGCTCATCAAGGATCTGCCCAAGCACCCCCAGGGCAAACCCTGGCTGGTGCGGCGCAATCTGTACAGCGTGGACGGCACGGACCAGGACTGGCATCGCAACGCCCACGGATCGGTGGCGCTGCTGGTGGAGGGGGCGCGCTGGTCGCCGCGCAAGGCGCACAACCGGCAGCGGCTGATCAAGGCGATCCGCCCGCTCTGGACCCGCATGCTCGACCGCTTCCTCGACGGCCCGGCCGTGGCCGGCACCGTGCTCTCCGCCGACGGCAAGCCCGCCGCTGCCGAGGTGATCCTCAAGCAGGCCCCTCCGCAGGAGGGTGAGCGCTGGACCACTCGCCCCCGGGACGGCCGGTTCTTCCGCTTCCTGCCGGGCAAGGACACCTACCACCTGGAGGTCAAGGCCGCGGACGGGGGCCGGCGGCTGGTGACAGTGGACGCGCGCAAGGGTGGAGTGGTAGAGGTGCAGGTTCAACTGCCAGGCTCGCCGTAAGAGCCTCACGGTGTGGGGAGGATGCACCCATGAACAGAGCGCTGCTAATTCTGTTTCTGTGCGCGGCAGGGGCCGGATGCGCCGATGACGGGGTAATGGTCACGGACGGCGCCGCCGCGGCAGACGCCATGGTGGAGACCGACGCCGCGGTCCCCGGGACATGGGTCACGGTCAAGGCCGGCGCCTTCTCCATGGGGTCGCCCGCCGCCGAACCCTGCCGCGACGCCGACGAGGCCGCGCACCAGGTCACCCTCACCCGGGACTTGCTGGTCTCCGCCACGGAGACGACCCAGGGCCAGTACCGGGCGCTGATGGGCAAGAGCCCGGCCTTTCACGGCGCGTGCGGTGATGCTTGCCCGGTGGAGTGGGTCACGTGGCACGAGGCCGCGGCCTACTGCAACGCCCTGTCGGCGCTCAAGGGCCTCTCCGCCTGCTACAGCTGCAGCGGCGCCGCCGACAAGACGCGCTGCGCCCTCTTCGGATCAGGGCAGCCCGCAGCCTGCCGCGGGTTCCGCCTGCCCACCGAGGCGGAGTGGGAGTTCGTGGCCAGGGCCGGCACCGCCACGGCCTTTTACAGCGGCGGCATCTCGTCATGCATGACCACCGACGCGGGCGCCGGCGCCATCGCCTGGTACAAGGTCAACGCCTCCGGTCTGACCCGCAAGGTCAAGGGGCTGAAGGCCAACGCCCTGGGCCTGTACGACATGAGCGGCAACGTCTACGAGTGGACCGGCGACTGGTACGGCCCATACCCCGCCGGCGCGGCGACAGATCCGGCGGGGCCCTCCACCGGCACCGAGCGGGTGTTCCGCGGCGGCGCGTACTACTTCAACGCCGAGCACGCCCGGTCGGCTAACCGGGAGCGGTTCGCGCCCGACAAGCGGCTGACCTTCGTCGGGTTCCGCTGCGTGCGCAGCCTCAGCCCCGGAGGTGCGTCATGAACCAGCGGGTCATGTGGCATGTCCCCGCGCTGGCCCTGCTGGCCTGCGCCTGCGCCGACCCCGGGGCAGCGCTTCCGGCCCCCGCAGTGGGCCGCCCTCTGGCCACCGACGTGAAGGTCGCCGCGGTGCAGTACGGCACGGGCAGCCACGGGCTGGTGGACACCGACTGCGCCAGCGCCGTCCTGCCCGACGCCTGCGCCGTGGCGAAGCTGGTGGAGCAGGCCGCCAAGGCGGGCGCGAAGCTGGTGGTGACCCCGGAGTACGGCCTGGGCCAGAAGTACCTGGAGCCGGTGCCGGTGGTGGGCAAGAACCCCGGCACCGACGCCAGCTGGTCCGGTGGCTCGCTGATCAAGAGCTTCAGCCAGCGCGCGGCGCTGCTGAAGATCCACCTGGTGGTCAACCTGCAGACCAACGGCGGGGGCGGCGCGCGGTACAACTCCCAGGTGGCCTTCAGTCCCTCCGGCGCCGTTGCCGCGATTCACCACAAGTTCGAACTCTTCGCCAGCGAGCGCAAGAGCCTCACGCCGGGCAAGGAGCTGAACGTCTTCTCCAGCCCGGTGGGCAAGGTGGGCCTGCTCATCTGCGCGGACCTGTACGGAGACCTGCGCAAGCATCGTCAGCTGACGGGTCCCCTCGGGGCGCGCGTGGTGGCCGTCTCCTCCCTCTGGACCGCGGACGGCGGCTGGCGCTGGCAGCAGAACTTCGCCCGCAACTGGGGCGTGTACGTGGTTGGCTCCAACACCACCGGCGGGGCAGGGCGCGGCGGCGGCATCTTCGATCCCACGGGCCGCGTGCTGGCCAAGCATACCGACGGCAAGCCGGCGGTCACCCTGGCCAGCATTCCGGCGCGCTGAGCATGTTAAGCTGACTCCTTCAACTCGACGTCGACAGGAGGAGCCCGTGGTCGGAAGGGTGGCAGCAAGCTGCGCGCGGTACGGTCTCGTCGCATCGCTGCTGGTCTGCCCCATGGGAGGGTGCGAGATGCGCCTGGGCGACAGCCCCTTCCTGTGCAACAGCGGCGGGAGCCCCCTGTGCCCGCCGGGTTACGAGTGCCGGCAAGGCCGCTGCGTCAAAAAGGGGGTCTGCCCCTCCGCGAGTCCGCTGTGCGGCCGCACCGAGGCCGGCGGCCCCCTGGTGGACGCCGGTCCGCCGGAGGCTGGCAAGCCGCCCCCGCCCGACAGCAAGGCGTGGCCCCCGGACAGCGTGGCCTGGCCGCCCGACAGCAAGCCGTGGCCCCCGGACCAGAAGACCTGGCCGCAGGACATGCCGCCCCCGCCGCCGGACATGCCGCCCCCGCCGCCGGACATGCCACCCCCGCCGCCGGACATGCCGCAGCCGAAGCCTGATCTGCCGCCCACCGCGGGTGGGTACGGCGCCACCTGCGGCGGCATCTACCCCGGGTGCAAGCCCGGCTTCACCTGTATGGCGATCCCGGGCCACACGCCGTCGTTCTGCACCGTAAAATGCCCCAGCATCGGCCAGACCTGCAGCGGCACCCCGGGCAACACCCACGCCAAGTGCGTGCTCAAGGATAGCGGCGGCCAGCTCTGGTGCGCGTTCATCTGCGCATACAACATGCAGAAGTGGCCATGCCCCAACAACATGACCTGCGCAAAGCTGCCCAACCCGCCCACCAGCCTGCAGTACCCGTGCATGCCCTGAGGGCTGACCAACAATCCTCCCGTCGCCAGGCTTGCTCCTGAAACCACTGGCTTTGTTGCTCGTCGGTCACTTGCCACCAGCAAGCTCCCTCCTCGCGCCTCGCCAGTGATTCCAGTTGCTTCGCCTGACTCGGTCCGGATCATTGGTCACCCCTCTGCTGGCCGGCTCAGCGCACCCACACCTCCAGGTAAGCGCCGGCCTTGATGATGAAGCCCTGGTTCTTCTTGGCCACCACCACGCGCACGATGTCGAGCTTGCCGTTGCCGTCCAGGTCACCCAGGTCGATGCCATAGGCGTTGACGCTGGACGCGGACTCCACCGGGGCGCCGGGCGGGAAGGTCTTGGCGTCGGGCAGCCTGGCCGCGCTGTCCTCGGTCCAGGTCTTGCCCGTGCCGTCGCCCAGGTAGAGGCGCAGCCCCTGGCTCGCCTCGTGGGTCACCAGGTCGGGGTTGCCGTCGCCGTCCATGTCGCCCAGGTGCGAGATGTGCGCGCTGTCCACCTGCGCTGCCTGCTTGAACGACGTGCCCTTGTCGCTCAGGTAGATGGTCCCGCCCGCGGACACATCGGGGAAGGTGTCGCCGTTGACATCCCCCACCGAGCCCTGCACCGGCGTGCCCACGCCGGGGTAGGAGCCGCCCTGCAGGCTGGCCACCTCGGTCCAGCTGCTGCCGTCCCCGCCGTTGGCGTAGACCTTACAGATCACGCCCCCGCCGCTCTTGTGGGCCTGGCCGAAGGCGAACAGGTCCTGATCCCCGTCCGCGTCCATGTCCACCATGGCGAAGTGGCCCACGTTGGAGAAGGTGCCGCCCTTGCCGAAGCTGGGCAAGCCGCTGGCGGTGGCCTCGGTGAAGCCCCCCTTGCCGTCGCCCAGCAGCAGGCGCACGCCAGCGGCGAACTGGTCCGCGCCCAGCACCAGATCGAGCTTGCGGTCGCCGTTGACCTCCCCCAGCCCGGCGCCGCTGTATGTGCCCTTGAGCCCCGACGGCGAGCTCTCCTTGAACGAGCCCGCGCCGTCGTTCAGGTACACCTTCACGCCAGCGACATGGTCCCCGAAGGCGACGTCCATGTCCCCGTCGCCGTCCAGGTCCCCCACATCGCCGCCCCAGCCGCCGGCGAACCCGCCGCTGTTGAGCTTGGTGGGCGTCGCGAACTTGCCCTTGCCTTGGCCCATGTAGACGTAGAACGCCTTGAGCCGCGGGTTGAGGCTCAGGTCGGCCACGCCGTCGCCGTTGAAGTACCCGATCTGCGGCACCGCCTTGTGCCCGGAGTCGGAGCCGATGGTGCTCCACCAGGCCAGGGAGAACGCCCCGGACGCGGGCTTGCCCATGGGCACCACCGTGCTGGAGCCGGTCTTGATGCCCGCAAAGGACGAGTCCACGCCGGGGGTGACGCCGCCGTCAGCGGCCCCGCCATCGCCCACCGAAGATTTACCGCCGCCGCAGGCCGCCAGCAGGGCGAAGGAGAGCAGGATTCGTGTGTTCATGCTCCCAGTATAGCCGCCGTCCAGGAGCCGCCTTGACTGTCAACCGTCAACTGCCAACAGTTGACGGTTGAACGGCCCGAGGCACCTACAGATCACCACCCTTGATCAACGCCGCGATGATCTTCGCCGCGCCCGTCAGGCTGCCTCGTCCCGGGTAGCCGGCCAGGGCCACGATCCAGCGGCTGCGGTGCTTCGGGTTGTAGATGTAGATGTTCTCGCTCAGCCAGTCGCGGGAGAAGCCGGCCTTGCGGAACAGGGCGTAGCCTTCCTTCTCGGGGAAAGCCCGGGCGAAGGCGTCCCACACCCGGTCGCTGCGGCCCTTGCGCTTGCGGTTCATGGCCCGGCGCAGCAGCTTCAGGTGCTGGCTCTGGCCGTCGTCGCCCAAGCGCAGGCGCCGCCGCCGGGGCAGCTGTTCGTGCAGCATCATGCGGCACATGGTCTTGGCCAGGTCGCTCAGGGTTGTGCAGGCCGCGCCCTGGCACGGGTAGCGTCCCTTGCCCACGCGCGCCGGGAGCTTCTTGCGGCGCTTGCCCTCGCGCAGGGTGATGGCCGGGGACTTTTTGAGCCGCTTGCCGTGCCCCTGGCTGGCCCACTGCTGGGCAGCGTAGGCCCGTATGATGTAGGTGTGCTCCAGGCCGGCCCGCCGCAGGGTGCCGCCCTTGCCGTTGAGCGCGTCATAGCCGGCCAGCTGCACCAGCCGGTTGTGGGGGATGTTCTTGCTCAGATGCACCGCCTCCTCGAACAGGTCCTGGATTCCGAAGGTGCGGTCGCCCTTCCTGTAATGAAAGGTCACCTGGGTCTTGACGCCGAAGCGGTGCCGCCGCAGCAGCTCCAGCGCGCCGATGGCGGAGAAGAGCTTCACCGTGGAGGCCGGGTTCCAGCCGTACGGCTCCGACGCCAGCTTGCCGTATGAGAGCAGGCGGTGGCTCTGCACCCGCGTCCCCCCGCGGCTGAGGCGGATCTCCGCCACCATGGCGCGGAACTTCTTCGGCGGGGAGAAGCCTCGCTTGCGCATCTTATTCCGCAGGGCGCCCTCGGCGAAGTCGTCGGCGCTCCAGTCGCACTGGCCGCGCACGAAGCGCCCGGCGGCGCCGCGTCCCTCGCGCCCCTTGCCCCCCTTGCGCCCCTGACACCGCGGCACCTGCAGCTCCTGCCCGGGCCAGATCTTGTCCGGCGCCTTGAGCACTCCCCGGTTGGCCGCCATCAGCTGGTCCACGGAGCAGCCGGTGCGCAGCGCGATATGTCCCAGGGTCTCGTCCTGGCGCACGGTGACCTTGCCGCCGCCGGCCGACGCTGCCGCGGGGGCCAGGGCTGCGAGGCTGGCAGCCAGCAGGGCTATGGCCGCCGCCCGCTGCATCTACTCCGCGGCGCCTTCCCGGGCCAGGGCCTTTGCCTGCGCCACGGTGGCCGCGCAGCGGAAGCCGAAGTGATGGTACGGCTTGTTGCCCGGCACATGGGAACGCCGGTAGTAGGTGGTGGCGTAGGAAGCCGGCCAGTACCAGGACCCGCCGCGAACCACCCGACGCCGGAGCCGCTTGCACGGCTCCGCCCCGCCGCAGGGCCCCTTCGGCTCGATGCCCTGGCACGCCGCGCCGCACCGCTTGTAGCTCGAGGTGTACCAGTCGAGCACCCACTCCCAGGAGTTGCCCGCCATGTCGTACAGCCCGAACTGAGTCGGCGCGCGCTGGCCCACCTCCCAGGTGCGCCCCTTCTCCGGCTTGCGCCCCTTCTTCTTCACACCGCACGAGCGCCGCCCCCGGCGGTCCATGATGATGGCCCGCTTGCAGGTGGCCGGCTCGTCGCCCCAGGGGAACTTGCGTCCGTCCACGCCCCGGGCCGCCTTCTCCCACTGGGCCTCGGTGGGCAGGGTCTTGCCCATGACCTCACAGTAGGTCTTCGCGTGGTACCAGCTCACCCCGACCTTGGGCTGGCGCGGCCGGCTGTAGTCGTTGTAGGCGGTCTTCGCCCGCTTGCACTTGCCCGCCTTGACGCAGGCGACGTATCGCTCAACCGTCACCTCGTATCTGTCCATGTAGAAAGTCTGAACCCAGACCTTCTCCCGGGGGCGTGCGTGTTTGGGCCCGTCATCCGCGCCGCGGAGGAACCAGCCGCCCGGTACGCAGCCCATGTCCATGGGACCCGGCGCGCAGGGCAGCGCCGCGGGAGGAGTGGCTGGCGCGTCGGCGTGAGCCGGGAGGGAGGGGAGGGCAAAAAGCAGTGAAGCGAGTGGTAGGATTGCGCGTCTCATGGTTTTGTTGACGACATCCATGGGTGATTTCATCGTCAAAGGGTCCTGAAACAAAAAACAAAAAACAAGGAACAAAAAAACAAAGAATGTATCGGGTAAGGGCAGCGGTGGTCTTGGTGGCATGGGTGGCTGCCTGTTCGGGGCCGGCGCCCGCGCGGCGGGCTGCTCTGCCTCCGCGCCCGCCCGAGCCGGACGCCGGGGTCGTGGCCGCCCCGGATCTTCCGCCGCCAGACCTGGACGCACCGGACCTGGCGCCGCCGGCGCCGCCGATCCAGCTGAGCGATCGCCCCTCCATCGTCATCAGCACTGGCGAGGCGTCCCCCGAGGAGCTGCGGGTACACGGTGAGCACAGCACCGGCTACACGCCCCCGGTCCCGGCGAGGAACATCAACCGCGCCAACCGCTGGGGCCGCCCCGGCAAGGGCTCCATCCCCGGCGATGGCGAGACAGGCGCCCAGCCGGACCCGCGGGACTGGAAGTACACCGGCCAGTCCCCTTACGAGACCCGCTTCATCAAGAGAGGCCGCGGCAAGGGCCTGGCCCTGCCGTACCCGCTGACCTTCGTGATCAAGAAGCTCGGCAAGTGCCGCCGCGGCAAGCGCGGCCACATCGCCATCGACCTGGGCGGCATCGGCCCCAACCATGGCCTCGGCACGCCGATCCGGTCTCTTGCCCGGGCCAAAGTGATCCGCATCGGCCTGCCCAGACGGGACGAGGGCGAGTTCGGCCAGCCGGACCTGGACTCGGGCTACGCCTACCGCCGGGGCCGGGCCCTGCCGCGCTCCATGCTGGTGCCGGGATACGGGCGGGTGCGGTTCTTCACCCACGACTACGGCCGCTGGCGCTCCGGCGTGGTGATCAGCACGCGGATCCTCGAGGGGCGCTACAAGGGATACAAGGCGCGCTACATGCACCTCGGCGCGGTGCACCCCGGGCTGCGGGTGGGATCCGTGGTGGACGCCGGGCAGGAGATCGGGCTGATGGGCTGCACCGCCATCCTCAACGACCTGCCGCACCTGCACTTCGACATCTGGACGCCGGGGGACCGCCGCCGGGTGGATCCGTCGCCCATCCTCGGGCTGTCCAGCGGCCGGGTCGGCTGCCGTCGGAAGCGTCAGCGCAAGCGCCGCAAGCGGCGCCGACGGGCAAAGAAAGCTGGATCCTCCCGGGCAAAGACGGTTAGCTCGAAGGGCACCAAGGAGAAGAAGCGGTGAGACAGGATCCCGCCCAGAAGAAGGCCAGCACGGCCCCGCTCCTCGTGGCCGCCCTGGCGCTGGTAGGCGCCTCGTTGGCTCCGGCCGGGGTCAACGCCCTCGAGCCGCTCCCGCCAGCCACCGCCGCGCTGCTGGCCCGGATCCGCCCGGACAAGCCCCCCGAGAAGCTGACCCAGGAGACCCACTTCGTGGTCTCCGACGAGCTGCGCCACGACCAGTTCCGCGAGGCCGTCACCGGGCTGGGCGGCGCCTACGTGGGGGTCGGCACGGATCAGAACTACACCATGGCCGCGTGGGCGCGGCCGGAGGTCATGATCCTGCTCGACTTCGATCAGATCGTGGTGGACCTGCACAGGGTGTACGGCCTCGCCTTCGCGCGCTGCGCGGACACCCCCTGCTTCATCGACTTCTGGTCGCCGGAGAAGCGCCCCGGGATCCTGGAGCTGATCAAGGAGTCCTACGCGGACCCGCGCATGCGGCGCCGCGTGTCCGCCGCCTACCGCATGGGACAGAAGCGGGTGCACCGGCGGCTGCTCAAGCTGAAGAAGGTCTACAGCTGGCTCAAGGTGCCCCACTTTTTGACCCACCAGGCGCAGTTCGACTACCTCAAGGCCATGTTCGCGACGGGCAGGGTATTCATGGTGCGCGGCGACTTGACCGCCGACGTGACCATGCGAGACCTGGCAGGCGCCCTGCGCGGCGCGGGCCTGGTGACCCGGGTGCTCTACATCTCCAACTGCGAGATGTACTTCAAGTACAGCAAGCCGTACCGCAAGAACATCCGCCGCATGCCGGTGGACGAGCGCTCGGTGCTGCTGCGCACCCGCGCCTGGCGCCAGTGGGTCCGCGAGGGCAAGAAGCCGCTGCACTACCTGTACGTAGTCCAGGCGTACGAGAACTTCCGCGGCTGGCTTCGACACCGGTCGGTCAAGAGCATCAAGCAGCTGATCCCGTACAGCGTGCTCAAGCCCGGGGTGCTGTACTACGAGATCAACGAGACCCTCGCGCAGCGCCGGGAGCGGCTGCGAGCGGAGCGACGGGCGGCGCGGCTCAAGTCCAGGGCCGGCAAGAAGCGGAGGGCATCACCATGAACCCCCTCTCCATGGTCATCGTCTACATGCTCGGGGGCGTCGGGGTGGGGCTCGCCATCGTCCGGACGGTGCAGGTGTTCCGCTGGCAGATCAACATCCCCGCCTTCAACGCCGCGCTGATCAAGCTGGCCCGCGCCGGCAACATGGAGCGCGCGCTGAAGCTGTGCCGGGTGGCGCCCAACGCGATCTACGCCCGCATGGTCACCCCCGCGATCCAGGCCGCCATGGACCAGGAGACGGACGGCCTGCGGCGGGCGGCGGCCATGGAGCGAGCCTTCGCCGAGGCCGAGCCGGCGGCCATGAAGCTGGACCACAACGGCCCGCTGCTCAGCGGGATCGCCCTGGCGGCGTGTGTCGCCGCGGCGGCAGTGGCGCTGGTGAGCGGCGTGGCTCCGGTGCAGTATGTGCTGGCAGGCGCCGCCGCACCGGCGGCGGTTTCGCTCTTCTCTCTGAACGCCAGCCGCAGGCTCCGCAGGAACGCCCGACCACGCTTCCAGGAGCTGGTGGCCGCGGTGCGCAAGAGCACGGAGGATTGACGGATCCCGTCGCGGAGTAGGAAGATCCTCTACATGAGATGCTCCCGCCTCGCTGTCCCCCTCTTGTTTTGCCTGATCTCGGGCCTCGCGGCCTGCCACAACACGACGCCGATCCCGGGGCGAGATCTGGGCGGAGACGCCGCCATCGCGGCGGACCTCTCGGCCGGGGAGGGCGGCAGCACCGCCTTCGACGCGTATATCCATGATCCCGATCTGGGGCCGGGCGATGCCGCGCCCGTTGACGCCCCCGCGGCCGACGCCGGGGCGCCCGACCAGACCCAGCCCGACTTGACCCCGCCCGACCAGACCCAGCCCGACCTGACGCCGCCCGACATGCTCCAGCCGGATCAGCTGCTGCCCGATCAGATGCTGCCAGACATGCAACAGCCGGACATGGCCCAGCCGGACATGATGCCGCCCGATCAGATGCTGCCGGACACCATGCCCCACGACACATACTTGCCGCCGGTGGCGTGCAAGTTCACCTCGCCCTCCAGGGCCGCCATGCTCACCGGCTCGCCCGCCATCACCCTCAAGGGCAAGGTGACCGGGCCGCTGTCGAGCCTCGACTATGTGCAGGTCAACGGCAAGAACGTCGCCCCGTGGCCCAACGGCGAGTTCTTCGTGCCGATGACCGCCAAGTGGGGGCTGAACATCATCACCCTGGTGTGCGTGGACAAGGCCAAGAACGTCGACGCCAGCGTCCAGGCTTTCCACTATTCCACCAAGTACTGGCCCCTGACCTCCTCCGGCGCGTCCGTGTCCGCGGGCGCCCTGGCGCGGCTGTATCAGAAAGCCATCGACGACGGACACCGCCCCAGCCTCAACGACATGGCGTCGATCCTGCAAAAGGTGATCAACTCGCTCAACTTCGACAAGCTGGTGCCGTCGACCCTGGTGAGCGGCAAGTACAAGATCCCGCCCTGGGGGCCCACGATCTCCTACTCGGTGACCAAGAACGGCAAGTTCAAGGTCAACCCGTTCAGCATCGCGCTCAAGGCGCGCAGCGGGGGCGTGCGGGTCACCGGAAAGACCAGCTACCTGGAGCTGCCGGTGCGGGCCAAGGCTGGCCTGACCGTCTCGGGCAAGGTGAAGATCTACAACCTGAGCATGGTGGGGGACGTCAACATCTCGAAGAAGAGCGGCGGGGCGGTGTCGGTGAGCGTGCCGTACCTGAAGATGAGCTACTCCAGCCTCAAGGTGGAGATCGGCGGCGGCATCATCGGCACCATCATGTCCGCCATCACCAACGGCATCGTGTCGCTGTTCAAGAACAGCATCATCGCCAAGATGGAGGCCGAGGTGAAGAAGGCGATCCCCGGCCCGGTCAAGAGCTTCGTCAGCGGCTTCACCTTCGCCCAGTCGTTCAAGCTGCCCGCGGTGCTCGGCAGCAAGACGCTCAAGATCAAGACCAACCTCGACACCATCAAGTTCGACTCTTACGGGGGCAACATCGGCATGAACCCGTCGGTGTACGCGTCCAAGGCGATCCCGAGCGGCAAGCTGGGCAGCATCAGCATCGCCGGCACGTACAAGCCGCCTGCCAGCAGCTCCGACGCCATGCTGGTGGGGCTGCGCCACGACACCCTGAACCAGGTGCTCGCCGCGGCGTGGTACACCGGGGCGCTCAAGCGGGACCTGACCAGCCTGGTCAAGGGCGCCATCGGCTCCGGCAGCGGGCTGCCCTTTACGGTGAGCAACCTGAAGCTCACCGTGGACGCGCTGCTGCCGCCGATCCTGATGCCCGGCAGCTCCACCAACGACTTCAAGATCGGGGTGGGCGATCTGAAGATGAAGGTCTCTGCAGACCTGACCACGGGCTCCGGCGCGCCGAGCAAGGTCTCGGCGGATGTCTATGTCAGCACGGTGACCGGCGGCACCATGAAGCTGGGCAGCAACAACACCCTCACCGTCACCCTCTCCACCCAGATCAACCCGATGGAGATCCAGGTGGATAACCTGGTAATCCTGGGCCAGAGCACCGGGCTCGGCGGCGCCTTCGGGCTGCTGATCAAGGAGCTGGTCAAGGTGGTCCTGCCGCAGCTCGGACCGAACATCATCCAGAGCTTCCCGATCCCGGCCATCGACCTGTCCTCCCTCGGCGGCAGCTACGGCATCCCCAAGGGCACCATGCTCAAGCTGAAGAACGGCAAGCTGAAGCAGCAGGGCAACCACGTGGTGCTGAGCGGGGACCTGGGGTAGGAGAGGGGGGAGGGGGGTGAGTCCCTCCCCCACGCGAGTTCATCGCACGATGTGGGGGCTTTCCCCTGCGGCGAGGCGCTACCGCGGCACCGTCGCGCCCTGGCAACGCGCCTCCGGCGGAGCGCCCCGTGCTCGCCTCCTTCGGAGGCTCCGCGATGAAGCGGGGCGCTACTTCAGCTTGAACACCTTGATCTTCAGGTTCCCGCCGTCGAGGACGTAGATGTAGCCGGCGCTGTCCACGTCCACGCCGGTGGGCCCGTAGAGGCGGGCCTTGCCGATGGGGCCGTCCTTGTCGTTCCAGTCGTCCCCGCCGGCGAGGGTGGTCACGACGCCGTTGTGGATCTGGCGGATCCGGTTGCAGTTCTCGTCGGCCACCAGCACCCGGCCCTCCCTCGCCATGGCCACGTCGATGGGGTAGGCCAGGGAGGCCTTGGACAGGGCGCCGCCGTCGGCGCAGGTCTGTTGGGACGACGGCAGGCAGCCGGTCTTTTGTCCTGCGATGGTCAGCACCGTCCGGTCGGCGCGTAGCATGCGCACAGCGCAGTTGCCGATGTCGCCGATGAACAGGTTGCCCGAGGGGTCGGTGTCGATGCCGATGGGCATGTTGAACCGGGCGACGGTGCCCTTGCCGTCGGCGTAGCCGGACTGCGGCTTGCCGCCGTTGGGGTTCTGCCCGGCCACGGTGTAGACCTTGCCGGCCTTGATGCGGCGGATGACATGGCTCTCGGAGTCCGAGACGAACACGCCTCCGCCGCTGTCCACGGCCACGCCGGTGGGGTTGCGGAAGCTGGCCGTGGAGGCGACGCCGTCCCTGTCCCCCCAGGACCCGCCGGCGAGCAGCGTGACCTTGCCGCCGCTGATGCGGCGCACGCCGCCGTTGCCGGGGTCGCCCACGAAGAGGTCTCCCTTGGGGCCGAAGGCCAGCCCGGAGGGGTAGTCGAACCGCGCCTCCAGCAGCGGCCCGTCGTCGCTGCCCTTCTTGCCCGACCCCGCCCAGGTGGTCACCTCGCCGTCCATGATCTTGCGGATCACATGCTTCTCCCCCTCCACCACATACACCTCGCCGGGGCTCGCCACGGCCAGATCCACCGCGTAGTGGAACCGCGCCGTGGCGGCCGGGCCGTTCTTGATCCCCTTCTCCCGGGTGCCCGCCAGGGTGATCATGCAGCCGGGCGCCGGCGCCCAGGTGAAGCGGCTGAACACCGGGTCGCAGGCCCTGCAAGTGTCCCCTGCGAGGGTGCCGCCGCGCGGGTAGCACTGCCCGGCGATGGCGCAGCTGTCGTCGCCGCACAGGGCCGGATCGATGGGGTTGTCCAGAGACCAGCACCCCTGGCAGGCGAGGGCTGCCAGGGCCAGGCATGCGAGCAGGGCGGCGCGGCGTGGGGTCGTCATCAGAACCACCCCCGGATCCCGACGCCAGCGGGGCGGACACCCACGGCGCCAGTTGCCCGGGCCGCGGCGGTCTTTCGGCCCTCGCCAGCGGGAGGTCGGGTTACGAACAGGTAGACGGCCACGCCCAGCGCAGCGGCGGCCACTCCCGCGGCTACATGCCCGCCGATTACGAGTTTCTGGGCAGCCTCAACGTCCTGCCGGTGCAGGGCAGCCTCGACCGGGTCGGTGGTGGCCTTGTACTTCTCGTGAGCTTCGTTGCCCTGTTCCATCCCGAGGCCATACAGCGCCCCGGCGCCGGCAGCGGCCAGGGCGGCCAGGCTGAGGGTGGTGTAGCCGATGATGGCGCGGGTGCGGCGGGAGCTCCCCGCATCGTCTGCGACGCCGGCGGGCGCTGCGACGCCGGGGGCAGGGCGCGGCGCCGCCGCGGGACGGGCACGCCCCGGCAGCAGCGTGAAGTGGTTCAGCTGCCCCTCGAGGATCATCTTCCGCTGGCCCGCGTCGGGTCGGGGCCAGGCCGGCACCATCACCTCGCGCGTGCGCGGCCGGTAGCCGGTGGTGCGCACCTCCACGCGGTGCTCTCCTGCCAGCAGAGGCAACGGTGAATCGAGGCTGCGCTTCACGGTCTCGCCGTCCACCAACACCTGGTGCTCGCCCGGGCCGAGCCGCAGTCGCAGCAGGCCCACCATGGCGGCGCGCGCCAGCCTGAAGGTCTGGATCACGGCCGGCTTGTGGGCGCCCGGCTCCGGGTCCATGGCCGGCGCGAGCTTCACCGCGCGGCTGAACGCGGCGTTGGCCTCCTCCGGGCGCTTGAGCTCCACCTGGTTGCAGCCGATGTAGAAGTGAACCCGGGAGAGGGCGGCCGGGTCGGTGGTGGTGGCGGCGGCCTTCTCCAGGGCCCGGATGGAGCCCTTGAAGTCGGCCAGGCCGTAGCGCTCGATCCCCTTGTTCAGGGCGCTCTGGCCGTCGTCGGCGTGGGCCACGGGAACGGGGAAGGGGAGAGGGTGGGCCAGAGCCAGGACGAGGGCCAGGGCCAGGGGGGTGGGGCGCATGGTCACTCTCCTGCAGCGCCCATCTTCACGGGCAGCACGGTGGTTTTGCCGGAGCGGATGCGCACGGTGCGCTTGATGGGGCTCTGGCCCGGCGGGCGCAGCTCCACGCGGTGGCGCCCCGGCTTCAGCCCCTCCAGCAGCAGCGGGGTGTGGCCTCGGGCCGCGCCGTCCACCAGCACCGGCGTGACGATGGGCCGCCCTGTGGCGGAGATCAGCCCAACCCTGAGCGCGCCGGGGCTCAGCTTGCGCGGCGGCGGCTTGCGCGCCCTCGCGCGAACAGGCGGACGGTCCACCCTGGGCGCCGCGTCAGCGGCCGCTGCTGCCACGGGCGCGGTGTCCGCGGGCGGGCCAGCGTCGGGGGGCGCCACCGGCGAAGCCGTATCCGGAGCAGCCACGCCGCCAGCGCCGGCCACCACCTCGGGGGGCGGCGCGCCGGGTCGCCTCGTGCCGAGCATGAACAGGACGCCGCCCAGGGTCAGCGCCAGACCCACGACTGCGAGCAGCACCAGCGGACGCCCGCGCCGCTTGACCCCCGGCTCCCGCACCGCGCTCTGCCCGGCGCTCAGGCTCAGGGTGGTGCCCCGGGGCGGCGCCGGGTCCTCGACGGCAGCGGCGCCCACGGCGGTGACCGTGGGCTGCGGGTCGGCCATCTCCACGGTGTCCACTGACTCCAGCCCGCCGGGCATGGGCGGCATGGCGGACGGGGGCCCGGTCACCGCGGTGACGGGCACCGCGGGCAGCCAGGGGCCGAGGGCCTGCTTCATGGTCAGGGCGTCGGGGAACCGATCGGCGGCGTCCTTGGCGATGGACCGGCTCACCAGCTCCGCCAGGGCGGGGTCCAGCCCCTGCCGCAGCTCGTCCACCGGGCGGAACTCATGGTCCACGATCTTGAGCACCAGCGCGCTGTAGCCCGGCGCGTCGAAGGGCAGGGCGCCGCACAGCATGCGGTAGAGAACGACGCCGAGGGAGTAGAGGTCGGTGCGCTGATCCACCGGCTCGCAATAGAGCTGCTCCGGGGACATGTAGGCCGGGGTCCCCGGCGCATCGCCGGTGCGGGTGATGCGATCCTGCGGCCCCTCCGGGTGCAGCAGCTTGGCGATGCCGAAGTCGAGGATCTTCACGATGTCCGGGATGCCGGCCACGGAGGTAAGGAAGATGTTGTCCGGCTTCAAGTCGCGGTGCAGGATGCCCGCGCCGTGGGCCGCGGCGAGCCCGTCGAGCACCTGGCTGGCGATGAAGGCGGCGCGCCCCGGCGCCAGCGGCCCCTTGGCCTCCAGCATGGTCTCCAGGGACCAGCCCTGCAGCAGGTCCATGACCAGGAACGCGGGCTCGCCCGGGTCATTCTGGAAGTCGGTGATCTGGATGATGTTCGGGTGCGCGAGCATGCCGGCCGCCCGCGCCTCCCGCTCCAGCCGGGCCAGCACCTGGACCTCCTCCTCCTCCACCCGGGGCCGCAAGATCTTGATCGCCACCTGCCGCCCCAGATCCTCCTGGACGCCGGCGTAGACCGCTCCCACGCCCCCGGCGCCCACCAGCGCGCCCACCCGATACTTGCCGCCCAGCAGCTTGCCCGTCCAGCGCCCCATGGCTCACCCGGTCAGGCGCCTGCGGAAGCGCGGGTAGGCCTCGCTGGCGGCGAAGGTCACGAGGTCTCGCAGCGCCGCCGACCCCTCCATGGCGCCGGGATCCCCCGGGTCGCCGAGGCCCTCTTCCCGGGCGATGATGCGGGCGGCCAGCTCGAAGTCTCCGCACAGCAGCAGGCCCGCGCGGTTGGCGCCGTGCCAGGAGGCTTGCCGCCATCGCGCGCTGTCGAAGGGCCAGCTGCCGAGCTCGCGGAACAGCTCGCCCAGCCGCCGCGCGACCTTGAACGGCAGGGCGCGGCGGAACAGGCTCACCTGCTCCAGCGCCGCCTTGTCCAGGTCCTTGCGGCCCCGCATGTGGCGGGGGTGGAACGCCCGCAGCACCTTGAGCATCAGGGCGGCAAAGGCGTCCTGCTCCTGGCCCGCGGCCAGCACGCCGGTCGGGCCGGTCGCCTCCAGGGCTCTGCCCAGCAGGAACAGCAGCTCCGCGGTGCCGCGCCCCTCGAGGTCCCCCGGGCTGGCCACCACGGCGGGCATGGCCATGGCCACCACCCTCGGGGTGGGGGCGCGCAGCGGGTGGTCTTCATCGACGAGGAACAGCTGGGCGCCGGACCGCCCCAGCGCCCTTGCCGCGGCGTTGAACGCCAGCGCCGGTGCCGAGGGGTCCATGGGCGGGACCTTGTCGGCGGGGTCCAGCCCGACCTCCTCCGGCTCCAGGGGGAACAGGGTCTTGGCCTGGGCCCACAGCAGCTGGAACATCTCCTCCAGGGCCGGCGACATTGGCAGCGGGGAAAGCGCCTCCCGATCCTCCTCGATGAGCTGGCCGGCGTAGGGGCGCTCGGCGTCCAGCTCGGCCGGACAGTAGCCGGCCAGGTACGCCTCGCCCGCGCCGTCCAGCCCGCCCAACAACCTCAGCGCCTGGTACAGGGCGCGCGCCTGCTCCGGCTCGGTGCGCAGCGCGGCGGCGGCCAGTGCGCGCAGGGACTCCACCCGGCAGCCGTCCAGGGCGAGGATCCGGCGGTGGTGCCCCAGGGCCACGCCGGGGTCCACCTCGGGCAGCAGCCCGTACATGGCGCCCAACTCCTCGAGCAGCTCCAGATCGTCGCCCAGCATGTCCAGGGCCTCTTCCAGCGCGGCGACGGCTCCCTGGATCTTGCCCTGCGCCCTGAAGGCCCGGGCCATCAGCCGGAGCAGGCGGCCCCGACGGGACTTCCCTGCCTCCGTGGGGGGCGGCGGGCGACCGGTGACATATTCGCCCGCCAGCTGCGCCGCCTCCTCGTAGGACTCCTGCTCGACCAGGTAGGCGGTGAGCCCCTCCACCGCCTTGCCGCTCGACGGGTCGAGGGCCAGCACCTCGCGCCAGCGGCTGGCCGCTTGCTCGGCCTGGCCGGCGGCCATGCGCGCCCCGGCCGCCGTGAGCAGCAGCTCGCTGCTCTGGCGCGGCTCGTCCAGCAGCGCGGCCAGGTCCTCGGCCACCGCCGCGCCGGCGGCGTGGCGGCCAGCCGACCGGAGCACCGAGAGCATCCCGGGCAGCACCTCCAGCTTGGTGGCGTCGTCATCCCCCAGCAGGCTGTGCAGCTCCTCGTAGCAGCCGGCCGCGCCGGGCAGATCGTTCAGGTGATCCCGGCGCAGGTCCCCCTGCAGCCGCAGCAGGTCGAGGCGGCGAGCGGGATCGTCGGTGATGCCGAGCAGCCGGTCCAGGGCGCCCGCGGCGCGGCTCCACTGCTCGTTGTCCATGGAGATGAACGCCAGCTCCGTCAGGGCGTGGTCATGCTCCGGGTCCACCGACAGCGCCCCTTGCAGCAGCTCCACCGCCTGCTCCGCGCGATCCAGGGCCGCGGCGCTGCGGCCGCCGGCGTACAGTGCCTCGGCCAGGTCCGCCCGCGGGATCCCCTCGCGCTCCACGCGCAGCAGCGGCTCCAAATAATCCAGCGCCTCGCGCCAGCGCTCCAGCTGGAACCGGTTGAGCCCCACCGCCAGGCGCAGCATCGGGTCCTCCGGATCCTTTCGGTGGGCGTCGAGCAGGAAGGTGAACGCCTCTGCGTGCTGGCCGAGCCGCTGGTACACCTCCCCGAGGCGCATGCCGAGCAGCCCGGACGCCGTGCCCCCGCTCAGCCGGGTCAGCGCGTCCTCCAGCAGCAGCCGGGCCGCGTCCAGGCGGTCCTGCTCCACCAGCAGCCTCGAGAGGCCGTCCACGGCTTCGGGGAGGTCATCGCACAGCTCCAGGGCGCGCTGGAACAGCTCCTCGGCCTCCGAGGCGGAGGCCCCGCGTGACAGCCGCAGGTCGGCCAGCTCGGCCAGAGTGGCGGCCTGCCCCCGCGGATCCTGGACAAGCTCTGACTTGCGCCGCAGGAGCTGCTCGGCGCGCTCGGCCCCGCTGCGCCCGCTGAGCCGGATCACCGCGTCCATGGCGGGCAGGTGGTCCGGGCTGCGCTGCAGCACGCGCTCGTAGAGCTGCCTGGCCCGGTCCGGATCGCCGGCGTTGTTCTCCAGCACATGGCCGGTGACCATGAGCGAGTCGTCCACGTCCACCTCGCCGGGCGCCAGGTCGATAATCCGCTCCAGCGCGTCGGCGTACTGCGCCCATGATTCATGCCGCCAGTGGTAACTGGAGATGGCCTGCAGCACGGCCACATGCTCCGGGGCCAGCTCACTGGCCTGCTCCAGCGCGCCCCACGCGTCTTCCGCGCGCTCCAGCCCGGCGTCGAGCACCTCGGCCAGCTGCACCAGGAGCTCCGCCTGCGCCACCGCCGGGGCGCCGCTGTCTCGCGCGGCGGCCAGCCGATCCTGCAGCAGGCCGGCGGCCTCCTCGGCGCGGTCGCCTCGCAGCAGCAGCCCGGTGAGCTCCTCGTCCAGCGCGGGATCCGCTTCACCCATGGCCCGGGCTCGCTGCAGGTGGGCAACGGCGGCGTCCATGTCGTCCTCGCCCACCAGGCGGGCCAGCCGAACCAGCAGGGGCCGCGCCTCGGCGGGGTCGTCGCCGGCCAGCTCGACCCACTGCTGGATCAGCGACAGCAGGTCGTCCCTTCGCTCGTGCTGCTCGTACAGCTCCGCCAGGGCGCGCAGGGCCGCCCGGTCACCCGGGTCCAGCTCCAGCAGCTGCTTGTAGACCTCCATGGCGCGATCCGGCAGCTCGAGCTCGTCCTGCTGGACCCCCGCCAGCCGGTGAAGCGCGGCCAGCGCCGCGGGCCGGTCGTCCTCCTCCAGGCTGCGCTCGCTGATCTGCTCCAGGGTCGCCACGAGGTCCGCCCACTCGCCGAGCTCCTGGTACAGGTTCGCCAGCCGCAGCAGCAGGTCCCGCCCGCACCCGGGGAGCTGGACCAGGCGTCCGAGGAACCGGGTGGCCTCCTCGGGCTGCCGCAGCCGCTCCTGGTGCAGGTCGGCCAGCTGGCGCAGGCGATCCGCCAGCGCCTCCGGTTCGAGCCCGCGCTCCAGCGACCGCAGCTGGCGGGCCTTCAGCTCGGCGAGGTCGGGCAGCCGCTGCAGCCGCTCCAGCAGGTCGGCCAGGGTCTGCTCCGCGGCGGCGCAGCCCGGATCCAGCTCCAGCGCCTCCCGCAGGTGCTTCTCGGCCTCGGCCTCGCGCCCACGCTCCAGCAGCAGATCGGCCACGCGCAGCTCCAGCCGAAGCAGCTGCCCGGCGTCGGTGGCGCGCTCCACGGAGTCGGCCAGGATGCGGATCAGATCATCCACCCGCCCGTGCGCTCGGCACAGCGACTCCAGCGCCTCCGAGACCTCCTCATGCTCCGGGTCCAGGGCCGCGGCCTCGGCCAGCACGCCGAGGGCGCGCTCCACATCGCCGGCGCCCTCCTGCCAGACCCGCGCCTGCCGCAGCAGCCAGCCCACGCGCACGGCGGGGGAGGAGGCCGGCAGGTCCCGGTAGGTCTCGGCCAGCTCGGCCCAGGCGTCGATGGTCGGCTCCGGCGGCCGCGGCGGCCCCGGCCGGAGCTCGGCCGAGAGCACGTCGGCATCCCCCAGCTCCAGGGTGGCGCCCTCCTCGTCGTCGTCCGCGCCGGGCAGGGCGCCGTCGGGCAGCGTGGGCTCGTCCAGCCCCTCTCCCGGGCCGGGGGTCAGGTCCTCGACCCCCATGGCCTCCATGTCATCGGTCATCACCTCGTGGAGCGCGCCGTCCTCGTCTGTCAGCGCCATGCCCTCCGACCCCTCCTCGTCCACCTCCTCGAGGCCCATGGTCTCCAGGTCCACCTCCTGGGTCGCGTCGCCCCGACCTTCGCCCTCCGCCTCGACGTCGATCTCGATGGACTCGGCGCTGACATCGGAGCCGAGGTCTATCTCGATGGACTCGCCGGTCTCGGTGACCACCGGCGGGGGCGATGACTTGCCGCACAGCTCCGTGGCCAGCCGCCACAGGTGCTCCTCGGAGATCTCCTCCTCCGGAGCGAGGGTCAGCGCCTGCAGGTAGGTGCGGAAGGCGGGCACCTTCAGGCCCGCCTTCTCCTCCTGGAGCGAGGCCATGTGCCACAGCAGGCTGAGCCGCTCCTGCGCGGAGTCCACCAGGTCCACCCGGCGCAGGTGAATCTCCAGCACCTCGCCCCAGCGGTTCGCCCTCTCGGCGAGGCGCTCGGCCTCTTCGGGCAGCCAGGCCAGATCGGGCTCGAACCCGCCCAGGGCGGCCAGCGCCTTGAGCGCGTGGCCGGGGTCCTCCAGCGCCTGCTCCGCCAGGGAGGCCTCCCGCTGCAGCAGCTCCCGGCGCCGCTCGGCATCCTGCTCGCTGGTGGCCACCTTGCGGTAGACACCCAGCAGCTTGCGCTGCTCCTCCGGCGCCGTGGCCAGCGCCTCGAGCCGGGGCAGCACCTCCAGGCCCGCCGGGTCCACAGAAAGCCCCTGCACCAGCTCCTCGAAGGCCGAGGCCGGGTCCTCCAGCTCCTCCTGGCAGATCTCGGCCACGCGGAAGGTGAGCTGCAGGAACCGCTCCGGGCGCCCCTCTCGCTGCCGCTGCTCCAGCAGCAGCACCGACAGATCGTCCCACAGCCCGTGCTCCCGGGTGAGCCGCTCCAACTCCGCGGTGATCTCCTCCCGGCCGCCAGAAAGCTCGTGGGCTCGACGCAGCCAGCCGAAGGCGGCCGCGCTGTCGTGCAGGTCCTCCTCGTAAAGGCGGGCCATCTCCACCAGCAGATCCAGCTGCTGGCCTGGATCGGCCAGGGCCCCGAGCAGGGCCTGACCCACCCGCGCGGTGCGCTGATGGGCCTCGCTCCCCCGCACCAGTTCGTACAGCTCCTGCAGCGCGTCGAGGTGCTCCGGGTCGAGCCCGAGGACCCGCTCATAGGCCAGCACCGCCCGGGAGCTCGCCCCCTCCGCGGCGGCCCACATGCGCGCCACCTCCAGGGCCAGCGCCGTGCGCTCTCGCGGGTCGCCGGTGAGCAGGGAGAGCTCGCGCTCGGCCAGCTCGCACACCCTCGCCTCGTCGCCCCGGGCCTGGTGCAGCGCGCGCAGGCGATGGTGCAGATCGAGGTCGCCGGGGACGTCCTTTCGCAGCACCCGCTCCAGCAGCTCCAGCGCCGCCCCGGGGTCGTCCAGCCGCTCCTCGTACAGGTCCGCCAGGCGGAACGCGATGGCCACCCTGTCCTCGGGGTCCTCCGCCAGCTCCAGCTGCTCGGTCAGCATCTCTGCCGCCTCGCTGAAGCGCCCCAGCTGGCCCAGCAGCCGCACCAGCGCGTCCCGGGTGGCCCTGTCCGCGGGCAGCAGCTCGGCCCGGCGCCGGTAGGCCTCCACCGCGTCGCCTGGCAGGTCGAGCTGCTCCTCGGCGAGCAGGGCGATCTCGGACAGCAGCATGACCAGGGGGCCCACCGGCTGCTCCGGCAGCGCCGCCTGCCGCCGCTTGAGCAGGGCGAGCAGGTCGTGCATGCGGCCCGCGTCGCGGTACAGGCCGCTCAGCGCCTCCATGGCGTCGGCGTTGTCCGGGTCGAGGGTCAGGATCTGCTCGTAGGCCTGGGTGGCCCGGCTGTGGTCGTCGAGCTCTCCGCCGGCGATGGCGGCCACCCGCTCCAGCGACTCCACCCGGCGGGCCATGCTGCGAGAGGTCTGGGCGCGCTGCTCCAGGAACCGGAGCAGGCCCTCGAGGTCCTCGGTCTCCTCCAGCAGGCGCAGCACCCGCTCCTGCACCCGGTAGTCTGACGGGTTCAGCTCCAGCAGGGCCTGGTAGGCGGACAGCGCCCGGCCGGGGTTGCCCAGCTTGGTGCCGTGCAGGCCGCCGACGCGCCGCAGGATGGAGATGCGCTCGGCCTTGGTCATCATGCCGTCGAGCTGGGCGGTGAGCGCCTCGGCGAGCCCCGCGAAGTCGGCCTCCCGCTCGCAGATGTCCACCCGCATGCGCATGGCGTGCTCGTCCTGGGGCGACAGCTCGAGGATCTCCTGCAGGATCGCCATGGTTCGCTCGGGGTCCACCTGCCACTCGAAGTAGACCTTGGCCATGCGCCGCAGCGCCTGGACCCGCTGGGTCTGGCTCACCGCCTCGGCGGCCTCCCGCTCCAGGGCCTGGATCTTCTGCTGCCAGCTCTGCATACGGACGCCCAGGCGCTCCAGCGCCTCTTGCGACTTCTGGGTGTCCGGGTGGAGCTCGGCGATCTGCTGCCACGCCTCCACCGCGCCCTCCAGGTCCCCGAGGCGGCGCTCGGATATGTCCGCCACCTCCTCCAGCAGGACGCACACCTCCAGGGCCGGCATCCCGGCCTGGCGCTGCTGGTCAGCCAGGAACCGCTGGAGGTTGACCAGGTTGCGGTAGTCGCCCTTGCTCCGGAAATAGCTCTGGTACGCCTGCTGGGCCTCGACGTTATCGGGCTGCAGCTGCATCACCTCGTGGATCAGGTGGCCTGACGCCTCGGGGTCGTCCAGGCGGTCTCGCAGGGTGGCGCTGATCTCGAGCATCAGCGCCACCCTGGAGTCGAGGGTGGTGCACGCGTCCAGCTGCGCCTCGAGCACCTGGACCGCCTTCGCCCAGTGGCGCCCCTCCCGGTAGATGTCCAGCAGCTGGGCCGCTGCCTCGCCCACCGGCCCCTGGTAGGGCAGGGCGGCCTCGTAGCAGCGGCGAGCGTCGTCCGTGCGGCCCAGGTGTCGCAGCAGAAGGTCAGCCCGATACATCTGCAGGGTGGCGGCATCCTGCTCGCTGCTCGCGGCGATGCGCTGGCTGTACAGGCGCTCCAGCTCGTCCCAGGCCTCCCTTTGCTGGTAGGCCGCCTCGAGCGCCCTGAACGCTTCATCGTCCGAGGGGTTCGCCCCCAGCGCCCGGCGCAGCAGCTCCACGGCGCCCTCGTGGTTCTCCGCCGCCTCGCGGGCCCGGGCGATGTGCAGGAACTCGGCCGCGGCCCGGGTCAGGCCGTCCTCCCCGGGGTAGTCGGGCGAGGAGTACAGCTCTCCAAGGGCCAGCTGCAGCTCCTCGTCCTCGGGCAGCAGGGCGCGGGCGTCGGCGAGCGTCCGCGCCGCGTCGAGCAGGGCCCCCTGGCGGCGCCACTGGATCTCGCCCAGCTCTCGCAGCAGGCCTGCCCGGGCCGCCGGGTCCTCTGTAATGGACACCTCCAGGCCGAGCAGCGAGGCGGCGCCGTCCCACAGCCCGAGGGAGGCGTAGATTCGCCGCCCGGCCGCCAGCGCCTCGGCGTGGCTGCGATCCGCCTCGAAGGCGCGCTGGTAGCAGGCCAGGGCCTCGTCAGCCCGGCTCAGGCGCTGCTCCCACAGCTGACCCGACCGGTACTCCAGGTCCGCCAGCAGCGGAGCGGCGCCCGCGTCGGTCCGGGCCGCCAGCAGCTCGACCTGTACCGCCAACAGCCCGGCCAGGTCGGCCCACTGCTCCCGGTCTGTGAACAGCTGGTCCAGGCGCTCGAGCACCCGCGGGTCGCGGTTGTCCTGGGCCAGGGCCCGGGACAGCACCCGCACCTCGGCGTCGCCGTCGCCCGCCTCCTCGTGGATACGCGCCGCCTCCCACAGCAGATCCACCGCGCCGGTGGTGGGGTCCAGGTGGGCCGCCCGGGTCTCCTGCGTCCTGGCCAGCTCGGCCAGGCGCCCCTCGGCCCGGTACGCGTCACTCAGCGCCGCGAACGCCTCCTGATCGGAGGGGTCCCTGGCGAAGGCGCGCTCGAGGGTTCGAAGGTCCTGTGACAAGGAGGCTCCTGCTGAATAGGGTGACGATCAATGTACACCGGCACTCCCTCGAATTCCCAGACCATTTTCATGGTCGCGCTGCCTGACCGTGGCCACCTCGCGTGCTAAGTTGAGCAGTCGTTCCCAACAGGAGAATCATGAGCACGATTGACCAGTACTGGCGTCGTCTGGAGGGCTGGCGCCCGCTTCGCGCTTGCCTCAACCGCGTCTTCGCGCCCGATGAACTCGCTCAGATTCTGGCCGCACGCCCGGCCCCGGACGCCGAGCCCTGTCCGGTGGCGTACTGCGTGTACGAGAACCCGTTCGCGGTGGGGGGTGGGGTGTACCAGGTGGCGTGGAACCTGGCGCGCGCCCAGCGACAGCGCGGACGCCAGGTCGTGCTGCTCAGCCCGCACCACGGGCGCCTCGCCACTGCGCCGGACCCCCGGCATCTGAATCGCACCGGGCAGGTGGAGGTCCCCTTCGGCGATGGTCTGGTGCCGGTGGCGCTGCTGGAGCCGAACTGGCCGGAGATCCTCGCCGCCCGGGGCGTCCCCGATAGCGACGCCCCGCCGCACACGGAGGCGCGCTGGGTTCTGCTCGACGCGCCTGGGTTCTTCGAGGCCAGCGGCGGCGACGGCGGGACCAGCCCGTACGCCGGCGGCGAGGACGAAGAGGCGTCCCTGCTGCGGGACAGCCTGCTGCTGTGCGCGGCGATCCCCCGGGCCCTGGCCGCCCTCGGGCTCACCCGCGACGTCATGGTCCACGCCCAGGACTGGGAGCTGGCGAGCGTCGCGCTGACCGTAAAAGAGGCGCTGCTGGCGCCGCCCGACGGCCGGGTGCCCCTGCTGCACTCCGCCGCGGTGGTGCTCACCAGCCACAACCCGTACGACCGCCACCTGCCCCGGGAGCTGCTGCGGCTCATCTCGGCCAGGCCGCTCCCGGGCGAGACGGTATACCAGCGCATGATCCCGCTGACCGACGCGCCGGTCTCCACAGTCAGCCGCACCTTCGCCCGGGAGCTGACCCGGGATCCGCTGCTGGCCGGGGTCTACGCCGAGCACATGCGCGGAGCCCTGCGCGGCCAGGGCGTGGTGGGCGTGGACAACGGCCCGTTCCGCACAGGGGATCCGCCCTTCAGCGCCAAGGCAGTGAGCTCGGCCAGGGCCGGGGATCCCGGAGAGATCCTGGAGCAGAAACAGGCGGCGCGCTTCGCCATGCTCCGGCTGCTGGACGACCATCGGCCGGACGGGGTCATCGGCCAGCTGGAGGGCGAGCCTGACTGCCCGGCGACGACCCTGGCCGACGATGTCCCGGTGTTCATGATGTATGGGCGGCTGGATCCGGGGCAGAAGGGGTTCGACCTGCTGGCCCGGGCAATGGAGCTGCTGCCCAGGGGGCGGGCCCGGCTGGTGCTCGCGCCGAGCCAGGCCTCGGCCGGGGATCCTTTCCTGGACGATCTGGCGCGCCTGGCAGAGAACCGAAAGGGCGAGGTGGTCATCTACCCCTTCATCCTCGGCGGGCTGCACTCGGACCTGGTGTCAGGGGCGACCTTCACGGTGTGGCCGTCCCTGTATGAGCCCTTCGGCGGAGCCAGCGAATCCTACCTGGCCGGCACGCCCATCGTGGCGCGGGCCACCGGGGGCCTGGTCCAGCAGGTGGTGGACGCCGACGCCGATCCGGCCTCGGGGACCGGCTTCCTGTTCGCCGAGGACCCGAGCCCGCCCGCCGGCGAGGGGCGCGACGCCTACCTGGCCCGGAGCTGGCGCCGGATCCAGGAGCTCCGGACGCCGGATGAGCGGCAGCAGGTGCCGCTGTACTGGCACCTGGTGGGTGGACTGGCCGCGGCGCTGACCCGCGCAGAGCAGGTCCACGCCAGGCAGCCCCGGCGGTACGGCGCCATGCTGGCCAACCTCGAGCAGGCGCGCAGACGCCACGACTGGGACCGGGCCGCCTCGGAGTACGACCTGCTGTACGGGGTCGCCGCCGCGCAGGGGAGCGACGGCCGGTGAAGGTCCTGTTCCTGCACTCCTCCGGGGACAACATCGCGGGCAGCGAGCTGGTGCTGCTCAAGCTGCTGCGGGGCCTGTCCGGAGCGGTGGAGTGTGCGGTGGCGCTCCCCGGCGAGGGCCGCTTCTTCAGCATGCTCGGCGACGAGGGGGTGCGCGTGGTGAGCGCCGGGCTGGAGGCCACCGAGAGCCTGGATCCGCGGCCGCTGGTGTCAAGCCTGCCGCGGTTCGCCCGGCTCCTGCAGCAGGAGGCGCCCGATCTGGTGCACACCAGCAGCGCCTCGCCAGTTCAGTACGCCTGGCCCGCCTGCAGTCAGCTCGGAGTGCCGCTGGTTTGCCACCTGCAAGCGCCTTACGAGGCAGACGAGATCAGCCTGCTGCAGGTGCACCGGGCGGACCGGATCATCGCGCTGAGCCGGTTCATCCGGACCATGCTGGAGCCTGCCGTGCGCGAGCGTGCCACGGTGATCCACAGCGGCGTCGAGCTGCCGCGGATGCTCACCAGGCAGCAGCGAGCCGGGGTGCGCGCGGAGCTCGGGCTGGCGAGCGAGGCCCCGGTGGTGTGCTACGCGGGGCAGCTGATCCACCGCAAGGGGGTGGACACCCTGATGCAGGCCCTGGGCAGGCTGCAGCGGATCTTCCCCTGCATCCAGCTGGTCATGGTGGGGCGGGATGACTCGGCCTACGCCGGGGAGCTGCGGGCGATGGCCGCCCCCCTGGGCATCGCGCAGCGCATCACCTGGACTGGCTTCAGGGATGATGTTCAGCGGCTGATGGCGGCCGCGGACCTGGTGGCGGTACCCTCCCGCAGCGAGGGGCTGGGGCGCGTGGCAGCCGAGGCGCTGGCCGTGGGCACGCCGGTGGTGGCCAGCCGCACCGGCGGTCTGCCCGAGATGGTGGAGGACGGCCGAAACGGCTTCCTGGTTCCGGTGGGCAGCCCGGACCGGCTGGCGGACGGCATGACGCTGCTGCTGGCGAACCCCACAGTGGCCGCCTCCATGGGGCGCCGCGGGCGCAAGAAGATGGCGGCGGAGTTCTCCCTGGAGCAGGAGCTTCAGCAGGTGGTCAGCGAGTACGAGGCTTTGCTCGCTTCCTGATGGGGGCGGACGGCGCGCCGGTGATGCGGAACTTGTAGTCCATGTTGTAGGTCCGCACGAACAGCGCGCTGCCCCGGCGCAGGATGAACGACGGGCCGGTCTTGAGCTTCAGGCGCTGGGCCACCTTGCCGGTGGCGCGGTCGAGCACGTACATGTAGTCCGGCTCGGCGGTGAAGCCGTAGCCGCAGATGACCGCGTCGCCCACGATCTCGAAGTTGCGGGCGTTGCACACCAGCGGGCGGCTGCGCCAGATCAGGTCCAGGGTGTCGGCGTTCAGGGCGGTGATGTAGGCGTTGCGTCCCCCCGAGCTGCTGGCGTAGGTGTTGTGGCCGGTGGCGATGTAGAGCACGCCGTCCCGCTCGGCGACCCAGGTGATCTGCTGGAAGACGAAGGAGCGATCTGCGGGCTTGTCCTTGCCGCCGCCGGTGTAGGCGGCGAAGTCGATCACGTGGCGTACCTGTTTGAGCGCCTCGTCGGTGATCACCAGGTAGCGGCCGCTGGAGAAGTCCCGCCCGTAGACCAGGTACAGCTGGCCCGCACCGCGGATGGCGGCCACCAGCTTGTTGCCGCGGTAGGCAGTGGGCGTGCGGCCCGGGCAGGTCCCCTTGCGCTGCCTGAAGCTGTTGGGCACCTCGAACACCGGCAGGGCCAGGTCGTGGCGGCTGAACCACGCGGCGTCGTCGGTGATCTGGTTGCGCTTCGCCGAGGTCTGCTTCAGCCGCACCCGGGTGAGCCGGGCCTGGGCGCTGCCCCGGGCAGGCCGGGCCGCGAAGGGCGGCCGCTTCAGCACGGTCACCTTGACCTTCTCGAGCGACAGCTGCTCGGCGCTGCGCCAGGTGCCGTCGTCGTAGAGCAGCACCTGCTCGCCGTCCTCGGCGGTGGCCTTGCGCTGGGCAGCGGCGGGGCTGGAGGCCGCCAGCGTGGCGGCGACGGTGAGCAGGGCTGCGACAGTGGTTCTTTTCATCGGCTCCTCCCGGGGGCACCATAGGTTACATGATCTGCGAAAACTGCGGCGGGGCCATGCGCCTGGTGAGGGATCGGGACTACTTCGTCTGCGACTACTGCTCCGCGTTTCACTTCCCGGATCAGAACGAGGACGGCGTGCGCATGCTGGGGGAGGAGACCAACCTCGGCTGCCCGGCGTGCGGCGAGGCGCTGCACGGCGCGGCCATCGACGAGGTGAGCGTGCTGCACTGCACCGACTGCCACGGCGTGCTGGTGCGGCAGCGAGAGATGCAGCGCCTGATCAGCGCCCGCCGGGCGAAGGTCACCGCCGGCACGGAGCGGCGGCCGCTGACGCAGCAGGATCAGGCGCGGCAGGTGGGGTGTCCTCGCTGCGGCCAGCTCATGGACACACACCCGTACTATGGCCCTGGCGCGGTGGTCATCGACACCTGCGGGGCGTGCGGCTACATCTGGCTCGACCGGGGCGAGGTGACCGAGATCGCGAGAGCCGCGCGAGACTGCCGGACCTGGTGATGGCTACGACAGCAGGTCCCTGAACCGCTTGCAGCTCGCCACCAGGTCGTCGCCCCGGTGCAGGTCGCCGCCGATGAGGAAGACCACGTCGTCGCCATAGAACCGGCGCAGATCGGGCAGGCGGTCCAGGTGGATGCCGCCGGCGGGCACCGGGGCCACGGGGCGGAGGTTGCCCATGGGGTCGGTGGCCCCTCGCACCAGGGCGCGGCAGTCAGCCTCGGTCACCGGGAAGCGCCCGCCGTGGTGGGGGAAGATCACGGCGTCCGCGCCGCACAGGCGCATGAGTTGGCCGAACAGGACCCTCGGCGCGATGCCCTGGCCGGCGGAGATCACGTGGCTGCCCAGCAGCGCCGGGTGGGCCAGCACCGGCAGATCCGGGCCGGCGTCCGAGGCGATCACCCGCAGCGCGTCCCAGCCCACCAGGCCGGGGGCCAGCATGACGCCGCCCGCGCCGGCAGCGCGCGCCAGCTCCGCCCGGGCCATCAAGGTGTCGGCGGGGCCGGAGAGGTTGGGGATGTACAGGGTGTGGCCGCCGGTCTCGCGGTTGGCCTGCGCCACGGCCTCGGCGCAGCGGGCCACGCGCTCGTCAAAGGGGCAAAACGGCTGGTCCGCCAGGCCGTGGTCATCCTTGATCATGTCCACGCCGCCCAGGGTGTAGGCCCGGGCCATGCTGGCCAGCTCGTCCGGCGACAGGCCCATGGGCTTGAGCGCCGTGCAGAGCAGCGGCCGCCGGTGCGCAGCGGTCAGCTGGCGCAGCCCGTCCAGCCCGAACCGGGGCCCGGGCAGGCTGAACTCGCCCCCGAGCAGGTGCAGCGCCTCCACCCGCACCCCCGCCTTGAGGCTGGTGTTGCCGAACAGCACGTTGAGCAGCTGGGGCAGATCGGCCCCCACGGTCTCGACTGCGTAGGAGATGTGCGCCCTGTACGCGCCGCCGGGCTGCGGGTCGAGGGCCTCGATCTGACCCACCACCTGGTCGCGGATCGGCCCGTCCGGCAGCAGGTCCTCGGGGAACTCCACGGTCTGCTCCACGCAGATGCCGCGGGCCCGGGCCTCGGCCTCCCGTGCGTCGGTGGCAGCGATGGTGTAGGTCACGCCGAACCGGCGCCCGCTCAGGGCCAGGTGGTCGCCTCCGGTGATCATAGGTCCTCCGCCTGGTGTCTGTGGGCGTCGTCGGGCGCGGACCTGGCGCTGGTCAGGTCTCCCTCGGCCAGGGGCGGCTCATCGCCGCACAGGGTCTGCACCGCGCGCGCCACGGCGAGGGCGTCCAGGCCGTACTCTCGCATCAGGTACGCCTTGCTCGCGCCGTGGGCGTAGGTGTCCTGCAGGCCGAGGCGCACCAGGGGCACGCCGAGGCCGTCGCCGGCCATCAGCTCGGCCACCGCCGCGCCGAGGCCGCCCACCACGCCGTGGTTCTCCACCACCACCACCCCGCGCCGCGCCCGCGCCAGGGCCTGGCACAGCACCTCGCCCCCCAGAGGCTTGATGGTGGAGATGTGCAGGTGGCCCACGCCGATGCCCCGGGCCCGCAGCGCCGGGGTGGCGCGCATGGCCTGCTCGGTGCACACCCCGCTGCTCAGCACCAGCACCTCGTCTCCGCCCAGCAGCTCCCGCGGCTGGCCCACCTCGAGGGGCTGGTCCGCCGAGAACAGCCGGGGCACCGCGCCGCGCAGCACCCGGGCGTAGACCGGCCCCGGCACCGCGTGGGCAGCGGGCAGCAGGGACTCCACGTCGGTGGCGTCCCCGCACTCCAGCACCGTCATGTTCGGCATGGCCCGGGTGAGGGCCAGGTCGTCGATGGCCTGGTGGGTCACGCCGCCGGGGGTGGTGACGCCGGGCACGAAGCCGAGCAGCCGCACCGGCAGGTTCGGGTAGGCGATGGACATGGCCACCTGGTCGAAGGGCCGCCGGGTGACGAACACCGAGAAGGTGTGCACGTGGGGCAGGTACCCCTCGCGCGCCAGCCCCGCGGCGAAGCTCATCATGTTCTGCTCCGCCATGCCCATGGAGAAGAAGCGCTCGGGGTGCCGGTCGCGGAAGCCGTCCGCCTCGCATGAGGAGGAGAGGTCGGCGGAGAGCACCAGCACCTCGGGGTGGGCCCCGGCGAACTGGATCAGGGCGTCACGGTGGGGGCGGGAGACGGTGTCCACGGTCACGCCTCCCACCGGTCGAGCAGGGCCTGATAGGCGGCGCGCTCGGCGTCGTCGGCGAAGCGCAGGTAGTGCAGCTTCGGCGCCCGGGGCCGCAGCAGGTCCACGCCGCGGCAGGGGTCGGTGCGGGCCAGGATCACCAGGGGGGCGTCGCCGGGGGGATCGTCGGCTGCCGCGGCCAGGGCGGCCGGGTCATGGCCGTCCACCTCTGCCACCCACGCGCCGAATGCGGCGACCTTCTCGGCCAGGGGCTCCACGGACATCACGGTGGACATGGCGCCGTCGCACTGCTGGGCGTTGCAGTCAACGTAGGCGCCGAGGTTGCCGAGGCGGTGAAACGACGCGGCGGCCAGGGCCTCCCAGGTCTGCCCCTCCTGAAACTCGCCGTCGGACATGTAGACCCACACGCGCCCCGGTTCGCCTTTGAGCCGCCGGCCCAGGGCGGCCCCGGCGGCCACGCTCAGGGCCTGGGCCAGCGAGCCGGCGGTGCACTCGATGCCGGGGGAGTGCTCGGCGCCGATCATCTCCACCGTGGAGCCGTCCTGGTTGAACCGTCCCAGGGCGTCGGCCCCCAGGCGCCCCACCTCGATGAGGGCGGCGTACAGGCAGAGCGAGTAGTGCACCGGCGAGAAGTAGAACCGGTCCAGGTCCGGCGCCAGCGGGCCGTTGTACCGCCCGCCGCGCCAGGGGTCGGGGTTATCGGCCGACGGCACGCCGGAGAAGGGCGGCGGCACCGGCGGCGCGTCGGCCGGGCCGAGGCGCAGCACCCGGGTGTACAGAGTGGCCAGGGTCTCGGCCGAGGAGCAGGCCTGGCTCATGTAGCCGCCTCCCTGGTCCAGCACATGGGCCAGCACCCGCCGCCGGATGCCGCCGGCCACCCGGGCGACCTCGGAGAGCCAGCCGTCGTCTGGGGGAGAGGGGGCCATGCTGAAAGGATAGAACAGGGGTGGGGGCAGGGGAAGGCCGCAGGGCGTGGTGGCAACTGGCGCGTCAGCGGTCTGTCCTCCCTGGAGGACGGGTTGCGTGGATGTCCACGTCCACGTTTACCTTTGTGTTGGGTAGACGGTCTGTCATTCGTCGTCGTGTCGTTGTACATTTCCGCTCGCTGAAATCAGGAGGAGATCATGGATATTTCCGCGCTCAACGACAAAGAGAGGGTGGCGCTGATCGGGCTGCTCAAGATGGTGATCCAGGCGGACAAGAAGGTGAGCACCGAGGAGCTGGAGGAGCTCAACCGGGTGGCCGAGGCCATGGGGCCCGAGGCGTGGGCGGCCGCCAAGGCCAAGGCCATGGAGGAGTTCAACGACCTCAACGACGTGCGCTCGTACGTCGAGGAGGGGCTGGATCGCCCCGAGGCCCGCGAGCTGATCTACGCGCTGGTCAAGGAGATGGCCGTGGTGGACGAGGAGGACGCCATGGAGGAGTCGGTGCTGCGCTGGCTGTCGCGCATCTGGAACATCCGCCAGTAAGCAGGGGAGGGCGCAGATGAAGTTGACCAGACTGCGCGAGGCGATGTTCGGCCTCGAGAAGTTCGTCGCCAGGCGGCCGGACGGCGACTTCATGGCCAACGTGCACCCGTACCGCAAGATGCTCTCGTTCCTGATGCCGGGGCGCAACGAGTCGGTGGTGTACTACGAGGACCTGATCCGCGCCGAGCCGATCCTGGACTACATCCAGCGGGCCGAGCAGGCCCTGGACCAGCAGGTGGGGCTGACCCACTGCCTGGTGGCTGCTGTGGGGCAGGGCATGTATGCCTGCAAGGAGATGAACCGCTTCGTGGTGGGCAAGCGCCTGTACCAGCGCAACGAGGTGGCGGTGACCTTCACCATGAAGCGCAAGCGCATGAACAAGAAGGCCAAGGTCTCGGCGGTGAAGATGTTCTTCGAGCCGGGAGAGACCTTCACCGGCATCGTCAACCGCATCAACGGGCAGATCAACGTCGAGCGCACGGACAAGCGCACCTACACCGACAAGGAGCTCGACCTGCTCACCATCCTGCCCCGCCCGCTGCTCAGCGGCGCGGTGAGCGCGGTGCGCCTGGCCGACTACTACAACCTGCTGCCCTACAGCTTCATCAAGAACGACGCGTTCTACACCAGCATGGTCATCGCCAACCTGGGCAGCCTCGGCATGAACGCCGGGTTCCACCACCTGTACGAGTGGGGCACCTGCCCGCTGTTCATGATGGTGGGAAAGGTGGAGGAGCGCGCCATGGTGGAGAACGGCGAGGTGAAGGTGCGAAAGGTGCTGCCGGTGCACTGGACCTACGACGAGCGCATCGACGACGGCCTCACGTCCTTCGACGGCATCCGCTGGGTGCGCAACTCTCTGGAGAAGCCGGAGGAGTACTTCGGCGAACTGTAGGGGTATGCGTAAGGCGCAGGTTGAGCCTCAGCTTCAGCTTCAGCTTCAGCTTCAGCATCAGCCTCAGCGTCAGCATCAGCCTCAGCCTCAGCCTCCGACCCCGACCCCGACCCCGACCCCGTTCCCGACAAATACCCCGGACCGCCCAAACGAGCGGCCCGGGGCGCCAGCTCCTTCTCACCTGAACCGCTGAACCAGCCGCGTGAGCATGGCGCACACCCGGCCGGACAGACCGAGCAGCCGCTCCACCTCCGCCGGATCGGACAGCCCCAGGGTGTCGAGCACCTCGGCCGCCACGGCCACCTCGCCTGCTTCCCCGAGCGCCTCCTCGTAGCGCTGGCGCTTGTTGCCAGCCGAATACCGGTTGGCCCCCTCGCCGATGAGCAGCACCGTGTTACCCGAAGACCGCAGCAGGTGATCCGCATACGTGCGATATCCCCGCGGCACGGCGTCCGCAATCGGCCGGGCAAGCCGGGCCACCTCCAGCGCCAGGCCATACACCTCGAGCTTGTGGTGGGAGAAGGGAAGGGTGTTCTTGTTCTTCTTCGTCATCCGAGCCTCCTGTTTGTCTGTCGAGCGAAGCCGCCGCCCTCGCCCCGCCAGGGGCGGCGGCGAAGCCGACAAACAAACAGGAGGCGAGGGACCGAAGGACACAAGCCCCGAACCCGCCCCCGCAAGGGTCCAAAGGACACAAGCCCCGAACCCGCCCCCGCGAGGGACCGAAGGACACGAGCCCCGAACCCAACCCCGCGAGGGACCGAAGGACACGAGCCCCGAACCCAACCCCGCGAGGATCCGAAGGACACAAGCCCCGCTCCTTTTCCCGACCCCGACCCCGACCCCGACCCCGACCCCGCTCCCGACCGCCCGGACCCTCAGCCCCGCAAGCGCAGCCAAATTCTCCGGGCCACCGGCAGACCCAAAGCCAGCGTCCCGCCCGTAAGCAGCAAAGCCAGCGCCAGCGCGACCCAGCCGACGCCTCCGCTCATCGCCCAGCATGAACCCACCGCCAGGCCAGCGCCGTACAACGCCAGCCAGGGCAAGATCAGCAGGCAGGTGCCGAGCAGCAGAAAGAGGGACCAGGTTTTCTGGAAGACGAACCCGAGCAGCCCGAGGGCCAGGGTCCCGGTGAGGACGAGGCGGGCGGTGAAGCTCAGGCCGAAGGTGACCGGGCCACAGAACAGGATGGTCAGCAGGACGGACATGGCCAGGGCGATCCAGCGCAGGCGGGTCACCTCCGGCGCCGCCGCGGCCCAGCGGTTGAACCGGCTGCGCCGGGTGCCTTCGAAGTATGCGGCCGCCCTCTGCCCCGTGAGCAGTGCCAGCGCGGCCATGTGGAGCAGCGCCGTTGCAAAGTCCAGCAGATGGTGCCCGTGTCCGTCGAGAAATCGCAGCCCGTAGAGCGCCAGCATGTTGGCGGAGAAGCAGACCACCAGCAGCCGCCCCCAGAAGAACCGCCCGGCCACGCCGACCAGGGAGATGACCAGGAACAGCAGATAGATCGGGTCCATCATGAGCAGCTGCCAGGCCTCGTTTGCGTCCAGGTACTGGTACCAGCCCAGGGCCCGGAGGTAGAAGATGCCCGCCAGGGCGACCAGGACGGCGAATACGAGAATCCGGCGAAGTATGGGCGATTTCGTATTTGAGTTTGATGGCGGCATGCTCATTGGACATCAGCCTTGGTGGTTATGTTCCACGCTCCAGCGCTCACTGAAATTGTAGCAGCACGAACCTGGGCGCGCTGCGGAGCGAGCTCTCCGCAGC
This sequence comes from uncultured Myxococcales bacterium, assembly GCA_964511535.1. Classification (GTDB taxonomy): domain Bacteria; phylum Myxococcota_A; class Polyangia; family CAZCFB01; genus CAZCFB01. The sequence continues at coordinate 75,464 of CAZEFW010000013.1, forward strand.
AGCAACCATTGTCTTCCTGATCTGGCATTCCGGCGTGCCGGGGTCCCGGCGTCGTGGCGCTGGGGGCGGCGAGGCCGCCGCCCGGGTCTCAGATGGATCCTGGCGCTTTCTCTCCTGACCTGAACCGCTTCCAGATCTTCAATACGCGCTTCGACCAGTGGGAGGATCCGGGGTTGTACATGGCCCACTGGGATCGGCGGCAGGCGCGGTGGGGCGCGGGCTTGACCCTGGAGCAGTGGGAGCGGCTGAAGTCGAGGATCTTGGCCGCGGCCAGCAGGTTCTTGTACGGATCCAGCATGGACACCACCTGGCGTTGTTCGCAGCGCGGGATGTGGATCTGGCCGTACCCCACGTCGCACCCGAGGCGCCCCTTGCCGCGGCCTGTGGCCACGACGTTGCTGCAGCCGGTCTCGGCGATGACCACAGAGAGCAGCAGTGAAGCGGGCACGTCGTATCGCTGCCCGGCCTTCTTTGCGGCCTTGACCACAACCCGGGCCTGGGCCTTGGTGCACTGTGTATTTGGGTGGGACAGCAGTAATGCAAGCAAAATCGCGGTTGTCATGGCTCTTTTTCTCGGCTCAGGTTAGATCCCCCTGCCCAAGATCCGCCCCAACAGGGGCCAAAGACTCTGTTTAATGGCACATCATATGCATCTGATCAAGGGGCGAGATCTAACCGTGGATCCTTTGTTCCTGCCCCGTTCCGTGTAGAATGATCCTTCCCCATGCTCTCACGCACTCTGATCTCGACGCTGATCCTGTCGGTTTTATGCACCGCATGCGACGAGTACGGGCACTGGCCCGAGCATGGCACCGCGTTCCCGCATATCTACACGCCGCAGGCTGACCTGGAGCCGTACGAGAAGATTCGCTGGGAGACCGAGACCTGGAGCCAGGACGACCTGACCAAGGCCGGCATGTACATGAAGAAGATGCTGCTCGGGCGGCAGAGCGCGCCGCGTGAGGCCCTGGATCATTTCACGGCCATGCGCCCGCGGATCCCCGCCCTCGGCGCCGGGAGCGGGGTACGTCTCAGCTTCGTGGGCGACGTGATGTGGATCGGCGGCAACTGGGGATCCTTCGCCAAGCCCGCCGCGGCGCTGCTGGACGGCGCGCTGCGGGTGGGCAACCTGGAGACGCCCACCAGCAAGGATCATCCCACAGGCGAACGGGAGCTCGGGACCTACAGCTTCAACGCCCCGGTGACCATGCTGGACGGGCTGCCGCTGGATCTGCTGCAGCTGAACAACAACCACAGCCTCGACGCCGGGGACCTGGGCCTGGAGAACACCGTGGCCGCGGTGGAGAAGCGGGGCCTGAAGCACACCGGCGTGGACCGGCAGATCAGCGTGACCGTGGGCGGGTTGAAGGTGGCGCTGCTCGGCTACACCTGGGGCATGAACGACAAGAAGCGCTCCAAAAAGGGGCACGAGCTGCACATCATCCCGTTCGGCCACCTGGACCACGCCATCGACCTGTCGTTGCTGGACCGGCAGGTGGCAAAGGCGCGGAGCGACGGCGCGGCGGCGGTGGTGGTGATGCTGCACTGGGGCTACGAATACGAGCACTACCCGGATCCACACTTCATGGTGCTGGCGCGGCGCATGATCGAGGCCGGCGCCGATCTGGTGGTGGGGCACGGCCCCCACGTGGCCCAGCCCGCCGAGCTGTGCCATGTCAACCGTCCCGAGCATGTCCCGGGTGTGGGCACCTGCTCGGTGCGCACGGCTGACGGGCGCGCGCGCACCGCGGCGGTGCTCTACAGCCTCGGCGACTTCGGCACTCCCCTGCCCACCATCCCGACCAAGAGCGGCGTCGTGGCCACGGTGGAGCTCGGCCGGGACGGCGTGCTGGGCCTGGGCTGGGCTGGCGCCTACAGCCAGACGCTCAAGGCCACCAAGGGCGAGAAGGTGGTCCCGCTCAGGGACTTGGCGGCCACCAGCTCGGTGATGGCCGATGAGGTCATGCGCCTGGAGGCGCTGCTCGGCAAGGGGTGGCGGCGCGCTCCCTAAATGACGATCTGAATGACGATCTGAATGACGATCTGAATGACGGTCTGAATGACGGTCTGAATGACGGTCTGAATGACGGCCTGAGGACGTCCTAGCGCAGGTCAGTCACCGACTTGAAGGCGGCCGAGTCCTTCACCAGCCTGAAGCCGTCGTCCCAGCGCGCCTTGACCAGCAGCCGACGTGCGGCGGCGGTGCCCCGGGCCCGGAGCTTCTTGAGCCAGCGCAGGCAGCCGGCCTGATCCGCCCCAAGGGCGGCGAGGCGGGCGCGGGTGTAGGTCACGAGGTTGGCGCTGGCGCCCAGGGCGGCGGCGATGTCCAGGGCCTTGGCAGCGCGTTTGAGCTTGCCGGCCCGGGTCAGGGCGCTCACCCGGGCCATCTGCCTGCGGGCCACCGAGGGGTACCAGACCACCACGGGGTGCTCTCGAACGGTGGGCGCCTCCTCACATGCCAGCGCCAGGACCGCCGCTGCGGCCCGCCGGCTCCTGGCGAGCATGCCCTGGTGCAGGGACGCGATCTTGCATCCCTCCGGCAGCACCAACGGCGCCGGCGCGGCCTTGCCCCCGCGGCCAGCCGTCAACCCGGCGCCATCCCTGGCCACGGAGATGGAGCGGCCACGTACCCGGAGCCTCGTATCATCCTTGCCCTCCATGGAGGCGCCGTACCGGTGACGCCGCTGCAGCTTGCGGGTGTCCGCGGGGAGGCTGCGCTGCTTGCTGTCGTTACCCAGCAGGACCAGGTTTTCGCCCCGACGAAACAGGGCGGTCTTGCCGGACCGGCTCAGGCCGTGGATCTGAAGCTCGGGTTTGGGGTCCTGTTGAGGCTCGGCGAGGGCAGCGGGGCAAGGGAGGGCCAGGGCAACGGCCAGGGCAAGGGCAGTGGCAGGGGATCTCATGTCTATCTGCCATATCATGGTTTGGCGGAGGCGGGTTATAGTAGTGCCAATGATCCCGACCCGGACGCTGTACTTCACCAGCGGCCTTGCGTTCACAGGCGGCATGAAGAAGCTCCTGCGCCAGGGGCTCTGCCCCGAGGAGATGCTGTTCCTCGCCTTCGACCGCAAGGGAGACGTGAAGCTGCAGGTCTCGCGCTTCCCGGACCACGCGGTGAAGCTGCGCCCCGGTCACAAGCTGGCGCTCAAGATCCCGTTCGAGGCGGGGATGCTCTACCTCGACGCCGCCCACCCGCTCAACCGCAAGGTGGTGGTGGTCAACGGCGACCGCCGGCTGGGCAAGCTGCCGAGCCTGGTGGACGTGAGCGTCTGGATGTCCTGGTTCGTGGAGAAGTCGGGCACCCGCAGCGTGTTCTTCGGCTGCGCGCCGCACATGCCGGGCAGCTGGTGGATCCACCGGCCCACCGAGCGGGTGGAGCCGCTGCATACCAGCGGCTACGTGGACATCGTGGTGGCCGAGGGAACCGGGCTGCTGGCCCGGCGCAGCTTCGAGCCCCACCTCTACCTGCTGGACATGGAGGACGCCGTGGCCGGGCGGCTGGACCGGTGGCGCAAGGTCTACACATCACCCCTGGGCAACCTGCTGCTGTTGGAGCGGCGCATCGTGGACAGCAGCCTGCTGCTCAACTGCCAGGACGGGCTGGTGGAGGTGAAGGTGGAGGAGGCGGGAGAGGTGACCGAGCAGGCGGTCAAGCCGCTCCAGTGCGGCTGCGCGGTGGTGGGCCGCGTGGCTCAGGGCACCTTCGCGGTGAGCCGCGGCGAGCCGGTGGAGTGGGGGTACGACAACCTGAGCCCCGCCACGCTGGTGGGGGCCAGGGACTGCTCGTTCAATCATCTGGTGAAAGCGATCTCCAAGATGGGCAAGTAGCGGCCGCGGCGTGCCGCCGCCGAATGCCAGAATGCCAGAATGCCAGAATGCCAGAATGCCAGAATGTGATTGTCTGACAGTGGGGAAGAGGCTGTGCGCGCTCAGCCGATGACCGGGGCGCAGGTGGAGACGCCTGCTCCGACGATGCGGTAGGGGATGGAGGGCAGGAAGGTGGTGACCTGGCCGTTCTTCGGGTCGAGACGCAGCACCTGGGACTTGTCCGACAGGCCGGTCTGGGTGGTGATGAAGATGTAGAACTTGCCGCCCCAGTGGGCGAACGCCCAGGCGGTGACGCTGCCCGCGGGCGGCGGGATGTTCCAGGTCTTGCTGGCGCTCGCCGAGGTCTTGTTGATCAGGTTGACGAAGCTCTTGGCCTTGCCCGGGTGGTAGGCGTACAGCTCCGCCTTGCTGGTGCCTGACAGCTCAGCAGACTGCTCCGATGAGGGCATGGTGCCCACCTGGCTCACCTTCAGGGTCGCCGGGTCGATGTACCCCAGGTGCTGGGGTTCGGAGCCGTTGAGCCGCGCCTTGGTGATGTACATCTTCTCGCTGTCGCTGCCCGCCTTGTCCGAGACGAACCCCATGCCGAACAGCTGGAACCCCGACTGCCCCCTGGTAAAGGGGCTCGCCTTGCAGGAGCCGTCCTTGGTGCTGACCCAGAAGATCTCGCCGCTGGTGTACAGCACCCAGGCTCGCGCCGAGCGGTCCACCGACATGGAGAACGGCGTGGCCGGCGCGGGGCGGATGGGCCACGGCTTGCCCGCAGGGCAGGTAAGCTTCTTGATCAAGGTGAAGTGGTTCTTCTCCTTGGACGGGTCGAAAGAGAGCAGCCGGTAGGTGGAGTCCACCACGTAGACCAGCCGCGCGCCGGGGTCGCACTTGGGCGCGGTGCACTTGCCCATGACGCAGCTCAGCCCGAGGCACTTCTGCTTCAGCGTGCCAGTCTGGCCGGTCCCCACGCAGGTGTAGACGTCGTTGCCCACGCACACGGTGCCCCGCTTCGGGTCACAGTTCATGCACCCCTTGCCCACCACGCACTCCTTGCCGGCCGGGCACAGCCACTTGTGCATGAAGGTCCCGCCGACACACTGCTGGTAGTTCTGCCCCACGCAGCGCGTCTGTCCCGCAGTGCACTGGCTGGTGCTGTCCCACTTGACCCCCGCGTCGTCGGTGGGCGTGTCGTCGAACGGCTCGGCGCAGGCGGCCAGGAGCCAGCAAGCGAGGGCTGCAACCATGGTGATTCGCATCTATTGCACCTCCAGGGGCCCAGGATACACCATTGACCGGCGCGGACTCGGCCCCGGATACTTGGAAGACCGGACAATGAGCGACGACAGCGAAGACATCCATGTCACCGTGGACCGCATCTGGTCCACCCTGGACGAGGACGCCCACACCCTCCAGCAGAACCCGCTGTCCACCATCAAGCCGAACTGGCAGCAGGGACAGAGCGTGGATCGCGTGGCGGACGAGCTGCTCGGTCGGCTGGGCGAGTGGGAGGAGAGCGGGATAAAGGGCAAGCTGATGATCCAGGGCACCCTGGGCAAGGGCGGCATGGGCGTGGTCCACCTGGCCCGTCAGCTCACCCTGGAGCGGCCGGTGGCGGTCAAGTCCCTGCGCGCCTCGCACCAGACCGGCCCCGAGGCGATCAAGCTGCTGCGGGAGGGCTGGATCACCGGGGCCATGGAGCACCCCAACGTGGTGCCCGTGCACGACATCGGCCTCGACTCTGACGGCTACCCCCTCATCGTGCTCAAGCGCATCGAGGGCCAGGACTGGCTCTCGCTCCTGGGCGACGACGAGGACGGCGACGGTGACCCGCTGGAGCGGAACCTGCGCACCTTCCTGCAGGTGTGCAACGCCGTGAGCTACGCCCACAGTCGCGGCGTCCTGCACCGGGACATCAAGCCGTCCAATGTGATGATCGGCGAGTTCGGCGAGGTCTACCTGATGGACTGGGGCATCGCGGTGAGCCTGGAGGATGACGGCTCCGGGCGCCTGCCCCTGGCCAGCGACGCCACCGGGCTGGCGGGCACGCCGAGCTACATGGCGCCCGAGATGCTGGACCTGCCGCCGAAGCTCTCCCGCGCCACCGACGTCTACCTGCTGGGCGGCACCCTGTACCACCTGCTGGTGGGCAGAGCGCCGCACCACTCCGACGCGCGGGACGTTCGGGAGGTGATCGAGAGCATCCTGCGCTCCACGCCCGACCTGCCCGACGATGCGCCGGGAGAGCTGGCCGATGTCTGCCGGCGAGCCATGGCGCCGGACCCGGCGGAGCGGTATGAGAGCGCCGACACGCTGAAGTCCGCCGTGGAGCGGTACCTGGAGCATCGCGGCTCGGTGCTGCTGGCCGAGGAGGCGGAGCAGCGCCTCGAGGAGCTCATCAGGGTCGCCGCCTGCGAGCCGGGGCCCGACGAGGAGGCCCGCCGCATCCGCCTGTACCGGCTCTTCTCCGAGAGCCGCTTCGGCTTCCGCGAGGCGCTCAAGCAGTGGCCCGACAACGAGGTGGCGCGCAAGAACCTGTACCGCGGGGCCGGCGTCATCGTGCGCTACGAGCTGGGCCAGAAGGAGCCGCGGGCCGCCGCCGCCATCATGGCGGAGATGGACAACCCGCCGCCCGACCTGGTGCAGGAGCTGCAGGACCTGCAGCAGGAGCAGGCGTCGGAGCAGCAGGAGATGGAGGCCCATGCCCGCGTGGGGCGCCAGATGGATCCCAACGTGGGCCGGCGCAAGCGCCTGGTGCTGGCCGCGCTGCTCGGCTTCGTCTGGTCCTTCTCCCCGCTGATCAACGCCTTCTTCTACCAGGACACCGCCGAGGACACGGTGATGCACTACCTGCAGGGCACCGGAGTGCTGGCGCTGCTCATGCTGCCGATGTTCATCTGGGCGCGCAGGCCGCTGCTGGCCACGACCCTCAACCGGCGCATCGCCGGGGCCGTGGTCTTCCTGCTGGCCGGTGAAGCGATCCTCTCGCTGGTGGTGATGCACCTGGGCCTCACGGCGATCCAGGGGGTGAAGCTGCACTTCTTTTTCTGGTTCGCGGTGGCGGCGCTGGTCTCCATCACGGTGGAGTGGCGGCTGCTGCCGGCCGCCGGTGCGTACCTGGCGTGCTTGCTGCTGGTGCTCTGGCTGCCAGACGCGCGCTTCTACCTGATGTGCGTGGCCAACCTGAGCCTGACCCTCAACGCCGTGATGGTGTGGCGGCGGCCGATGTCAGCCCCGGCGCCGAAGCCCCAGTAAGCCGAGCAGGCCCAGCAGGAGCCATGCCGCGCCGCCCGATGGCGAGCGGCCGCCCACCTCGCAGCCGCCATCGGCGGTGGCCGGAGGCGTCACACCCTGCTCGATCATCATTGCCTCCCCCGCCGAGGGGGGCCTGTCAGGGGTGAACTGGTCGTGGGAGGCGAGGGCGTCAGGCCCGCGGGTGTCCGGCGTGGGCGCCTTGTCGGGCGTGGTCGCCTTGTCGGGCGCGGCCGCCTGATCCGACGCTGTCTGGTCCGGTACCGCCTGGTCAGCAACCGCCAGGTCCGGCGGGGGCAGGTCGGGCACGCCCTGGTCCGGCGGGCTCATGTCGGGCGGGCCCATGTCCGGCTGGGGCGGCGGCAGCACCGCGGGCCCATGATCGGTGTAGGCGCCGCTCTTGGCCCCGTGCTGGCGCAGGTAGTAGCTCACCATCAGGTACTGCGAGGCCGTGGGCTCGAGGTAGCTGTAGCTCTTGGCCCCGGCGCCGTACTGGCATGGGACCGCCTTGAACGAGGAGAGGGCCGCGTGGCCCGTCTTGGTTGTGCAGTTCCTGCCCTGGCAGCGCAGCAGGGTGAACTCCTTGCAGTTCGCCAGCCCGGTGGTGGTCCACTCCACGATGGCGCCCGCGCCAGCGGCCCGCTTGGCTGTGAAGCTGGTGACGCCGGCCGGCGTGCTCTCGACGGTGCAGGTGGCCGAGCAGCCGTCGCCGGAGACCAGGTTGCCGTCGTCGCACGCCTCGGGCGCCTCCACGGTGGTGTTGCCGCACACCGGGATCACCTTCAGCTTGCCGGGGATCGGCTCGACCCAGATCCAGTGCTTGTCCACGGGCAGCTTGGTGTTGGTGGTGGGCCCCACCTTGAGCGCCGAGAACATGGCCTTGGTCAGGTCGATGTCGATGCGCGTGACCCGCGTCCACTGGCCGCTCTTCTTGGCGAACAGCGGGAGCTTGAGCCGGCCCTTGCTGTCGGTGCCGAGGGTGCTGGCCGACACCGGCGAGGTCGCCCCCTTGAGGTAGACCTTCACGTCCGACGCCTTGAGGTACACCGCCGACGAGATCCACTTGCCGTCCTCGGTGTTGAAGACATCGAACCGCAGCTTGTCGGTGGTGACGTACATCTGGCTCAGGCCGATGGCGAAGCCGCCGGAGAAGTAAGGGCGCAGCACGAGCTTCTTGATGTCGAGGCCCGAGTTGTTGTGGCCGGTCAGGTCCCCGTACGCGGTGGTGGCGTTGAGCTTCGACTTGCCCGGCGCGGTGATGCCGATGCGCCGCTCCTTGCCCTTTCCGTCCACCATCCACAGCTCGAAGTGGTTGTAGAAGTCGTTGCCCGACAGCGACTTCTCCGTCACCGCGAACTTCTCCAGCACCACGCGACCAATGGCCGGGATGTCCGCCGGCGCCGCCTTCACGCCGGACGCCTGCTTGGTCTCCAGGGCCAGGGCGGTGATGCCGCGCAGCCCCGAGTCGTTGGCCGCGATGCCGTATACCGCGTACTTGCCGCCCAGGGCGTAGGTGTGGCTGATGGTCTTGCTCTGACCGGCGGGCACGCTATCCCGGGTGATGGTGCCGTCGCCCCAGATCATGATGAGCGGGTTGGCCAGCTTGGTGGTGGGGTACTCCGGGTCCGCCACGCTGACCGTGACCTTCACCGACAGGTTGCCGTCCTTGACATAGCTCAGCTTCACCTGCGGCGGCTGGCCCAGGCTGCAGCCGTTGAAGGTGCCGGCCAGCGACGGCTCGCCCTTCACGGGCACGGCGAGCATCTTGTAATCCTGGATCTGGTAGATCCTCTTGAGGATGGCCAGGGCGTGGGGCGAGGCGTGCTTGAGGAGCTCGGCGTCCGGGTCGGTCACCGTGCCCATGTACACCTTCTTGGTGGCCGCGGTGTAGACCATGGCCTCCACCACGTTCATGCGCGCCTCGAGGTTGGGCAGGGCTGCCAGGGTGCGCAGGGTGAGCAGCTGCACCAGCCAGTTGACCTTGGACGCCGACTCCGAGACCTTGCCCGTCTTCTTGTCCTTGACCTCGAACTCCTTGACCTTCCAGTCCATGGGCCAGGTCTTGTGCACGTTGGAGTGCCAGCTCTTGCACCCGCGGCCGGTCACGGCGCCGGCCAGGCCGGTGAGCGAGCCCTTCTGGCTGGAGTAGCCGTTGATGTAGGCGGAGGTCTGCAGGTGGATGTTCTTGGCCAGGGTGCGCAGCTTCCAGCTCTTGCTGTGCTTCCAGTTCAGCGCGTGGGGCTTGCCCGAGTTGAGCAGAGTGATCAGGTTCGGGATGTTGGTCTTTGTGCCGTAGTGGCACGCGGGGATGTGGTCGCAGGTCTGGGGCGTGAACAGACAGGACGCCCCGGGCTTGGCGTTGGGATCCACGATGAGGGTGATCCCCGCCGGGCGGGTGCCCTTGCCGTACAGCTCGTTGCAGTTGATCACCGGGAAGCCGATGAACGACGTGTGGCACCCACCGTTGGGCGGCTTGCAGCACTGGTAGCACTCCCCCTTGCCGCAGTCGATCTTGAACGCGTCGAAGATCTTCAGCTTGCTGACGAACCCGGGGTAGAGCTTGCCGATGGCCTTGTCCTGCAGGTAGCACCAGATGGCGATGGCGGCGCAGGTGTTCTTGTCCACGCCGCGCGCCTCACACGCCCTGGCGTTCTCCAGCATGCCGTTGGTGTCCTCGATGACGCCGTTGATGTCGTCGTAGGCGTCCTTGAGCCCCTCGGGCGAGATGGGGCCGGCCGCGGCAGGGGAGGGGGCGGTCAACAGGGCAGCCGCCAGGATCAGGGCGGCAGCCGATGCGATGGGAGTCCGTCTCTTCATTGCACATCCTCTGGCTGAATCTCGACGGCAGATCTTAG
>CAZEFW010000014.1:0-85149 GCA_964511535.1 uncultured Myxococcales bacterium
CAGCACATCGGTGATCTCGCTGATCAGGGTGGGCGGCTTGGGCGGGGTGTACTTCTGCTGGATGCTCAGGTGGATGGTCAGCGTGCTCAGATCCACCAGGTTGTCGAACAGCCGCAGCTTGCCCTGGAAGCTCTCGACCTTCTCACGCACCCTGGCCAGCTCTCGCTCCACCTGCAGCAGATCCGCCACCTTGTTGGTGCGCGTCTGCAGCAGCTCGAGCAGCCGCGCCTCCAGCTTCTGCGCCGTGGCCAGGCGCGCCTTGATGTCGTAGTACTGCTCGGTGATGTCCTTGCTGTTGGTGGACTCGCTCTGCACCACGCCGAGGCGCGCCAGGGCGGCCATCACTGGCTGGAAGTGGCCGGACGGCACCCGCACCGTGAGGGTGGCCGAGGAGACCCGGTTCAGGCTGTGCTCCACCGACGAGTTGGCGATGTAGCCGCCTGACTTCTTGACCATCCCCTCGATGGCTTCCCGCGCCGGCTTGTACGACTTGACCACCAGGTAGATTTCGCCGTTCCGGATCACCTTGCGCGTGAACGCCGCCTTCTTGCCTGCCGCGGCCGCCTCGCCGCCCCTGCCGTCGCTGTCGGCCTTCTCCGCCTCCAGGGAGGCCGCGCCTGCCGCCTGTGGTTTGGCCACGGACACCTTGGCGGACCGACTCATCGGCGCCTCCATGTCAGAGGCGCAGGCCAGGGGCACGGCCACACTCAAAACGAGGACCAGGGCGAACTTGAGGGTGCGGGTCATGGGCGGCTCCTTGTGGGTTTCCGTCATGTTCTACCTTAACGGAAACGCCCGGCCGCCCTTACAGGTCTATTTTTGGGACAGCAGCCCGACCCCCGCCATGATGGACCACAGGTAGGCGGCGAAGATCGGGATCAGGCCCAGCAATGAAGAGAAAGAGAGCCCGAATGAGATGACCATCACGATGCCGAGGATGAACAGGCCGAGCATGGCGCCGCCGATCTTGTTGCCACAGATCAGCGAGCCGAGCCCCGGGATGACGCAGTTGAGCACCAGCCCGTTGATGTTCTTTCCCTTGGCCCCTGACTTGGCGTAGACCGGCGCCGGCGGCGCGTCCGCCGGGTTGTAGCCGCCCACGCTCTGGGGCGGCGCGCCGTCGGTGCTCCCGGCGGCGGGCAGCTGGTTCGGGATCGGCATTGAGCCCGGATCGGGCCTGTTGGGCAGCACGTAAGTCGTGGTGCCGTCGTCATCTGTCTCCTGCTGGATCACGCTGTTGAGCTCCAGGGAGAGCAGGTGCTCCTGGGCCTCCTCGATGCCGATGCCAAGGTGGTAGGCGATGTTGGGCGCGGTGATCTGGACATCGGTCTGGTAGACCAGGTTCAGGAACCGCTTCTCAAATTCAGCCTTCTCCATAGCTTTCTCCACGGTGACCTCCATCCATCTCGGATCGCGGTAAGTCTAGCACCATTAAGGGCGGACGAAGCCTCAGGTTAAAGCGGGGTGTGTTGAAGCTCCGCCAGGCGCTTCTTTTCGTCCTCGGAGATGGACTCCCACAGCGGCATGAGCTCCGCGCGGAAGCGCTCCGGCGACAGCTCCATGCGCTCCGCCCTGATGCAATTCTCAAGTTCCTCCACCATCTCGGCGGCGGTCTGGTAGCGCGCCTCGCGGTCTCGCTCCAGGGTCTTGAGCACGATGTCCTCCAGCGACTGCGGGCAGTCGCTGCGCACGGTCGTGGGGCGGGGAACCTCGGCCATCAGGATGCGGCTGACGGTCTGCTCGTCGTCGGCGGAGCGGAACAGCGGCCGGCCGAGCAGCACCTCGTGCATGATGACCCCGCCTGCGAACAGGTCGAGGCGCTGGTCCAGCGGCAGCCCCTGGAGCTGTTCGGGCGCCAGGTACGAGGTCCTCCCCCGGAAGTCCCGGCGCCGGGGCAGGTTGCCAAGGCCGGTGGACCGGGCGATCCCGAAGTCCATCACCTTGAGCTGCCCTTCCAAAGTGACGAGCATGTTGTGGGGCGCCAGGTCCATGTGGATGATGTTCAGGTCCTGGCCGTCGCGGGTCCGCCGGGTGTGGATATGGTCCAGGGCCCGGGCGAGCTGCAGCATCAGCCAGGTCACCAGCTCGATGGAGAGGTACCGCTTGACCCCCAGCGCCGTGGCCAGGTAGCGCACCAGCGTGGTGCCGGTGACGTACTCCATGGCGATGAAGTAGTGCCCCTCTGGCGTGCGCCCGAGCTCGAGAGTCTGCACCACGTTTGGGTGGTTGAGCAGGGACGCGACACGACCCTCGTGCAGGAAGTAATCGACGAACTCCTGGTTGCGGCTCAGGTTGGGCAGGATCCGCTTGACCGCCGCGACATGATCCACGCCCTTGGCGTCCTTGAAGTTGGTCAGGAAGATCTCGCCCATGCCGCCCAGCGCCAGGCGGCGCACCAGGGAATAACGGCCGATGCGGCGGGTGCCGGGCAGCTTGACGTGCTGCTCCTGGGGAGGGATCGAGTTATCAGCCATGAGCGCGGTGCATATTATGCCCCAGCCTCGCCGGGGGTGGCCAGAAAAGGACTAACCCCCGATGTGGGCTACATCTGGGAGAATCCGGGCAGCTCCGATAGGTTCGGCATCAGGGTGATCTCGATGCGGCGGTTGGAGGCCTTGCCCTCATCCGTGGAGTTGTTCCCGACCGGGTCGTACTCGGAGTAGCCCGCGGCCGAGACGCGCTTCGGGTCCATGCCGCTCTCCACCATGAACTTGACCACGTTGACTGCGCGGGAGGCCGACAGCTCCCAGTTGGACTTGAAGCGGCGGCTCCGGATCGGGACGTTGTCCGTGTGGCCGGCCACCTGGAAAACGCGGTCCTTGAAGCCGGAGAGGATCTGCGCCACCTCCTGGATGGCCATCTCACCCTCCTCCTTGAGCTTGTCCTTGCCCGGGTCGAACAGGATGTTGTCCCGCAGCTTGACGATCATCCGGCCCTTGCGCATCTCCACCTTCAGCTTGCCGGAGTCGATCATTTTCTGGAACTTGGCCACCAGGTCCTTGAACATCTGGGCCCGCTTGCGCGCAGCCTCCTGGGCCTTGAGCAGGTCGGCGATCTGCTTGTCCTTCTTGCCCAGATCCTTGATGTAGGCGCCGGCCTGGGTCTTGAGCTTGCTCAGGTCCTGCCCCAGGGACTGGAGCTTGGTCTTCATCACGGAGTTCTCCTCGGCGCACTCTGTGAGCTGCCCGGTGAGCTTCTCCTTGTCCTTCTTGCAGGCGGCCTCTTTCGCCTTCATCTCCGCCTTGATCTTCTTCAGCTGCTCAAGGGTGGCCTGGTGCTGCTCCTCGGGGATGCCACACGCGACCACCAGGAGCGCCGCGGCGAGGGAGCAAAAGACCATCGTGACTCTGCGTACCAGCATGAACCTTCTCCTTTAACTCTCCTCCGACCCATCAGGACCGGTCGGTGATACAGGTATCTCTTTTGGAGCCCCTGCGCGGCCGCCTAGAGCGACGGGGGGCCGCCTCCGGCGAGGCCTCTGCGGGCGAAGACGCCGTCCACCACCTTCTTGATCTGCTTGAGCAGGGCAGCAGGCGATGCGTTCATCTCGAAGTCCCATTTCAGGTTTGCCCGCAGCCGGGCGGTCACTTCTTTTTTGGTGTATCCGAGCCGCCGGAGCAGCGCGGCGCGCTCCCCGAGCTCAAGGATGTACATGCGCTCGGCCTTCTGGCCGGCGTTGGCGTACTCTTCGGGTATCTCCGGGTCGTACCACGAGAATGGCATGTCCTGTGCTCCTCTGAAGCTTGTGGAGTATGGCAGTTGGAGGTGTCGTAATGTAGCACTCCGCGCTCGCAGATAACAAGCTACCTGCTGCCCCCGCGGCTGAAGCTGATCTTGACCCGCGTCAGCTCCGCCGGGAGCGCCTCTTTCACGCACGAGATCAGGTCCTTGTCCTTGAGCGCGCCGGTGACCCTGCGGCGTTTTCCGCGGGGGGTGACCAGCAGCTCGCCCTCGGGCGGCGCGGCCCCCTCAACGCCCAGGGTGGCGGCCAGGGCCGCGTGGTAGCAGGCCAGCAGGCGCGCTGCCACCGGGGCCTGGACCGCCGGCGTGGTGGACACCGTGGCGGGGGCCAGCAGCTGCAGGCGGGGGGCGAGATCCGCGTCGGTGGGTGGCGCCATGCCCCCGGGGCCCAGGGCCAGCCCGGTGTACAGGGGCGAGCCGCTGGCGGTCCTGCCAGAGGTCACCGCGGCCAGGATCAGCTCCGCGATGGTGGCGTCCGGGCGGGGCACCAGGAGCAGCGCGGTGTCCTCGGGGTAGGCGCGCCGCAGCTCGGCGAGGCGGTCCCGCAGCTGCTCGAAGGGCTCCGGCTGCAGCAGGCCATCCTTGCTGAAGATGGCCACCCGCCCGCGGGTGATTGAGATCGCCAGCTGGCTCGGGGCCCCGCGCGGATCGTACTCGAGGCCGTGCGGGCGATCCCGCGATGGAGCCGGCGCGCGCTTGGCGGCAAGCGGCAGCAGCGACAGGGGGATACCGTGTAGGCGCAGCACGGGGCCGCGGCCGAACACCAGCGCTTGCACGTCGCCCTCGACCGTGGCCGGGGCCACTTGCCGGCTCACGCCGATGTTGAGCACCCGCGCGCCGGCCAGCCGCGCGGCGCGACCAGCGGTCAGCGCCACCTGGGCCGGCGTCGATCCGGACGCCAGCAGCGTGACGACCCCGCGGCGGTCCTCCTTCAGCCGCAGGGCGATGGCCGCCTGCAGCTCCTGCTCCAGGTCGGCCGAGTCACCGAGCACGGCCCGGCCGCCCACCAGGTACCCCTTGGGGGAGGCCAGGATCATCGGGGTGCGGTCCCACGGCTTGCCCGCCTCGCTTGCTGGGGCGGGGGTGGCCCTGAGGGACAGCGGCAGCGGCAGGGCAGGGCGCGCGTCCTGCGCCAGCCGGGCTGCCGCGCGCTCCATGGCCGCGCCGAGGCTGCTCAGGCGCCCAGGGCTGAGGGACTTGATCATCAGGGTCATCTGCTCGGCGAGCACGGTCCAGGGAGGATCCGGCGGGCGCAGGGCAGGATCCTGCTCGAAATAAGGCGCCGGGTTGGCGTCCAACAGCGGCAACAAGCACTGGTTGAGGCGCAGGTGCTGAAGGGCAGGTTCGCCCCCGGCCGCCATGCGGATGGCTGCGTCGCACCAGTGGGCCAAGCGGAGCCGGGCGTTGGGGCTCAGGTCCGATTTTCCCCTGGCGATGCGCTTGTAGCGGGTGACCACGGCCAGGGCGGCCGGGACGTCGGCGCGCGGCGCGCGATCCGCCGCCAGCAGCTCCAGGGCGAGGCGAGCCAGCGCGGCCTCCTGGCAGCGCGCCGGGATCCCCTTGAACTGAGCTTCCAGCCGGGTCTGCACCTGCAGGGTGGCCAGCCGCCCCCTGCCGGCGCCCCCGGGCAGCTCGAGGGCGCTCCAGAGCAGCAGGTGAGTGGCGGCGAACCGCCCCCGGTCTTCGGCGGTGAGGGCCGGCTGCACCCTCGCGGCGTCGTACATGTCGAGCAGGTAGCGCGCCCGGGTCCAGGCGGCAGCGCACTTGCCCGCTCGTGCGTCGGCGGCCAGCCGCTTCAGGGCAGGGCCGGCGCCGGTGCCGGGGGGCAGGGTGAGGTGGGCCTTCAGGGCCGGATCCACAGCGTCGGCTGGCGTCTCGCTGGTGGGGGTCGGGCGCGGGCAGGCGGTCAGCAGGAGCAGGGGCAGGGTCAGGAGCAGGGGTCGCATGGCCACATATTTAGCACACCTCGAGTCGAACCACCCCCCGTCTCGGGCCGCGGCGGCGTGGCAAGTTGGACGTTGCGCGCGGCGACGGCCGCGGCCTACCATCGACCCGTCGTGAACCGTACCCGCCTCGTCATCATACCGGCTCTCGCGGCGGCCGCTTCCCTGCTCGCCGCCGAGGCCCGCGCGTACGACTTCACCGTGACGGCGCGCACCGAGGGGCAGGGCTACCAGCTGCGCCGCTACGAGCGCAACGGGGTGGTCTTCGTCAACCGGCGGCGGCTCACTCAGTACCTGGGGCTGCGGATCTACAACCTGATCGACCCGGGGCAGGACGCCTTCAGCCCGTCGAGCAGCAAGCGCCCGCCGCGGCTGCTCAGCTTTCACCTGCTGATGCGGTTCGACGCCGACTTCGCCGGCTACATGGCGCCCGGGCAGAGCATCCCGGAGCTGAAGAACAACATCTTCGATCTGGTGGCCGGGGGGCTCGAGGGCCGGAACCTGCTGGGGCGGATCGACTTCAGCCTCGGGCGGCTGTACGACATGGAGCTGCTGGACATCTTCGCCTACGACGGGCTGCGCGTGCGGGTAAACCTGCCATACACCCTGTACGCCGGCGCCTCGTTTGGGGTGCAGGTGGCCCGGGCCCACCCCCTGGCGCGGGCCGTGTTCGAGACCGACGGGCCGTGCTGCGATGCGGCCGCCGAGGCGTGGAGCCCCACCTTTTCGGCGGTGGCGGGCATGGACGGGCTCTGGGATCTCGACCTGAAGGTGGCTTACCGGGGCACGGTCTCGCGCGCGCCCCAGCCCGGCGCGGCGGCGGGGGCCGACAGCATCTGGGGCGTTGATCAGGAGCTGGTCTACGTCGGCGCCGGCTGGCAGGTCCCGGTGATCGGCATCATGCCGTCGTTGGGGGTGCGCTACAACCTGCTCACGGCGCAGGTGGACGACCTGTCGGTGGGCCTGCGCCAGCGCATCGCGGGGCGCCATGATCTGTCGGCCGGGTACCTGCGCACCATCCCACACTTCGACGGCGACTCGATCTTCAACATCTTCGACACCGAGCCGTACCACGAGGCGTCGCTGCGCTACGCCCTGCGCATCATGCAGCCCCTGTCCGCTTACCTGCGGCTCGGCTACCGGCGCTACTGGAGCGATGAGACCGAGGCCCGGGCGCGGCCTGACGGGTACTCGGCAGCCATGGGGGCGCGCTGGCGGGACGCCCGGCTCGGCGCTGGCCTGGACCTGTATTACCTGGACGGCCACGCGGGGCAGACCTACGGCGGAGACCTGGACGGGCGGTGGGTCCTGCTGCGCTGGCTCACGTTGCAGGGGCGGCTCTCGCTGATCCAGCACGAGGGCAGCGGCGGGAGCCTCGCCGCGGCCAGCGGCCTGAACTTCGGCGCCCAGCTCGGGGCGCTGGTCACCTTCTTCGAGGGGGTCACCGGGCACCTGCTGTTCGAGGACAACATCAGCCGCCAGTACAGCAGCGCCCTGCGACTGCTCGGGGTGCTGACCCTGGAGGTCTCGCCATGAGGTGTCGCCCCCTGGCCCCGGCCCTCGCCCTTGCCCTGGCTCTGCCATGGGCCGCCAACGCCGCCCCGGCCCGCCCCGGCGTCTCCCCGGTGATCTACCCGCCCGCCACCAGCGCCCTGCGCTTCAGCCACCCGAAACATGGCAAGGTCCCCTGCCTGCGCTGCCACGCCTCGGTCAAGACCAGCGTCTCCACGCGCGATCGAAACCTCCCGGCGGAGGCTGTTTGCCGGTCCTGCCACGCCGACCAGACCCGCGCACCTGGCGCCGCGCCGGGCGCTGGCGAGGCCATCGCAGGCAAGGCCCTGGCGGGCTGCCGCACCTGCCACCGCGGGTTTTCGGGCAAGGGCAGCCCCGAGCGCGCCGTCATCCCGCCTGCCAACATCCGCTTCGGCCACCGACTCCACCTGGAGCGCGGAACCAGGTGCGCCGATTGCCACCGCGCCGCCGACAAGGGCGAGGTGGCCCTGCCCACCATGGACCGCTGCCGCGGCTGCCACCGGCGCAAGGAAGTCTCTGACCGCTGCGCGGTGTGTCACCTGACCGGCAAGGACGGCCGCCTACGCACGCGGTTCGGCCAGGGCGCGGCCCTGCTGCGGCCCACCGGCCCCGAGGCTGGCGTGGCCCACGGTCCGACCTTCAGCCGTGAGCACGCCGCGGTGGCGCGGCAGAAAAAGCGCCTCTGTGACAGCTGCCACCGGCCCGAGCGTTGCCTCAAGTGTCACGCCGGGTCGATGCGGCCCATGAGCATCCACCAGGGCGACTACGTGCGTCGCCACGGCGTTGACGCCCGGCGGGGCTCCCCGCGCTGCAGTTCATGCCACCGGTCCCAGAGTTTCTGCCTCAGCTGCCACCAGCGGCTGGGGGTTGGCAAGGAGACCGACGCGAGCGGGTTCGCGCCACATACCTCCCAGGCGTTCCACCCCCCCGGGTTCGTCGGCTACCAGCGAGGGCCAGGGCACCATGCCCACAGCGCCCGGCGGAATATCCGCGCCTGCTCCAGCTGCCATCGGGAGAGCACCTGCGTGCGGTGTCACGGCACCACGGGCCGGGGCAAGGGCGGGTTTTCGCCCCACGCGCCAGGCTTCCGGGGGTCGAAGAAGTGCGAGGCCCTGTCGGCGCGAAACCGGCGGGTATGCCTCAAGTGCCACGCCAGCGGAGATTCGAAGATCGAGTGCCGGTGATATGATCAGGACCATGCGAGCACGAATCGTCTTCTTCGCCGCCGCGGCGTTCCTGGTGGGATGCCCGGGGGAGGGGCCCACGGTGTGGCCGGATCCCGACGGGGCAGGGGCAGGCCTCGAGGCCGGGAGCGGAGGGAAGCTGGACCGGGGCGCGAAGCCCAAGCAGGACGGGGGCGTGAAGCCCAAGCAGGACCACGGAACGAAGCCCAAGGCGGACAAGGGCTCGCCCCCCGGCAAGGTGCACCCGCCCCTGGGCGGATCATCGGGCGGCAAGGGCGGCAGCGCGGCGCCCTCGGGGGTCAAAAAGAGCGCGAGCGGGGTGAGCTACATCCTCATCGTGCCGTCGAGCTACAGCGCCTCCACGCCGAACCCGCTGATGATCGTCTTCTCCGGCACCGAGGGCTACCAGATGATGGCCCAGAACCTCAAGAGCGTGGGCGGGTACCTGGGCGTGAGCGGGTTCATCTTCGCGGTGCTCGACGGCAAGGCGACCTACGGCGACGGGCAGGCGGGGGCCAAGGTGTTGGACCAGGTGCGCGCGCAGTACAACGTGGACAACGACCGGACCTATCTGCTGTCAGAGTCCGCGGGCACCACGGCCGGCTTGCAGCTCGGCCTGAAGCTGCGCCAGTCCTACTTCGCCGCCTACTGGGCCAACGACGTCACCACCTCGGACAAGCCGACCAAGACCGCGGCGCAGCTCGGGTTCAAGCCCTGGGGGAACGCCGGGCCGGGGGGCAAGGTCGCCCTGGCCAGCGCCATCGTCTCCGGCATGAAGGCCGCGGGGTACCGGCTGCCGGCCCAGGCGCCTTACAGCGGCCCTGGCGCCGGGCAGCACGGCTCGACCCAGCAGTTCATGGCGGCGATCCAGTTCTTCAAGGGGAAGTCGCGCAAGTAGCGCCGGGCCCGGGGCGCAATATCCAGGTTAGTTCGGCCCCCGCCCGAGGAGCGGATCTATCAGACCCGAAACGGGCGGTAGAAGCGGCGTCTCGCCGCTTTCATTTGCAGGAGGGCCGCCATGGAACGCGGCAAGATGCCGCGTCTACTTGCTCTCTGGAGGTAAGTTTCGGGCTAGTCTTCGGGGATGTCGTCCTTGTCCCGGCCGCATTCCTTGCACTTGCCGTCGGGGCCGATGATTCCGATGCAGGCGCCGTCGGGGCAGAGCTCGCGGTCGTCCATGCCGGGCGGCTCGTCGTCGTCTTCATCCGGCTCGTCTTCCCGGTCGTCCCCGTCCTCTTCCTCCTCCTCGCCGGCCTCCGCGGCAGCCTCGTTGGCGGCCTCGAGCATGGGAGCGTCCTCGGCGTCCATCTCCTTGCCGCACTCCTTGCACTTGCCGTCGTTGCCGATGATGCCGATGCAGGCGCCGTCGGAGCAGAGGATTCGGTGCTCCAGATCGGGCGGCTCCCCGTCGTCTTCCGGCTCGTCGTCGAGGTCTTCCGGCTCGTCGTCGAGGTCTTCCGGCTCGTCGTCGGGAGCTCCCTCCGCCTCGAGCTCCTCCTGCTCGTCCTCGAGGTCTTCCTCCTCCTCGAGCTCCTCCTGCTCCTCCTCGAGGCCTTCCTCCTCCTCGAGCTCCTCGTCCTTGCGCGGATTCTCGCCCATGTCTCCCCCGGTCACTTGAGGTTCTTGAACATATTTTCCAGCTTGGCCTTGGCCTGGTCCACCGAGTCGTCCCGCTCGGGGGAGGTGCCCTCCGGCCAGTCCTTGATCTGGAAGAAGTTGCAGAAGTTCGCCTCTTCCCGGTCGCGGATGAAGTCTGCCTCGGGGATCTCGCAGTCGTTATGCCGGCCTTCATCGAAGTAGCGGCAGTTCTTGCAAACATGCAGGTACGCGCCGCAATGGACGCAGGTGTCCAAGCGTCCGACCTTGAACCCCACGTTGACGATAAACTCCACCTCGTTGAGGCACTTGAAACAGTAGTGAGCCATGCCGACCTCCCGGCTGTATGAACGATTGATGTAGCACCCGATGGTCAGGGGCGTCAACGAACCCCATGCCCGTTGACGGCGGGCCAGCGGCCCACTACATTGACCGCTGTCATTCCAGCCGACAGGTGAGCAAAGCCAATGTACGAGACCTCCGATATCCGCAAGGGCTTGAAGATCCAGATGGACGGCGTCCCCTTCATCGTCGTGGAGTTCCAGTTCGTCAAGCCGGGCAAGGGCACCGCATTCACCCGCACCAAGATCAAGAACATGATCACCGGCGCGGTCATCGATCGCACCTACCGCTCGGGCGAGAAGCTTGAGCCCGCCTTCGTGGAAGAGAAGGAGATGCAGTACCTGTACCTCGACGGGGAAAACTACTGCTTCATGGACACCAGCACGTACGATCAGGTGTTCATCTCCAAGGACGACATCGGTGACAGCGCGCTGTTCATGCCGGACAACATCAACGTCACGATCCTGTTCTTCGACGACAAGCCCATCGGCGTGACCCTGCCCAACTTCATCGAGGCGGAGGTGACCCACACCGAGCCGGGCATGAAGGGCGACACCGCCAGCGGCGCCACCAAGCCGGCCACCCTCTCGTCGGGCGCCACCATCCAGGTGCCCCTGTTCGTCGAGGAGGGGGAGATCCTCAAGATCGACACCCGCACCCGCGCCTACATCGAGCGGGTCAAGCGCTAGCGAGTGAAAGGAGAGCGGGAGCGGCTCCAGAGCGGCGCACCCACCCGCGCGGAGCTCCTGGCGCTCCGCTCTCGCTGCCTCGGCGCCCTGCGCGCCTTCTTCCACGAACAAGGCTACATCGAGGTCGAGACCCCGCGCCTGGTGCGGAACCCGGGGCTCGAGCCGCACCTGCGGCCGCTGCCCGCCGCGGACGGCTACCTGATCACGTCCCCGGAGTATCAGATGAAGCGCCTGCTGGCGGGCGGCTTGGAGAAGATCTACTCCATGGGCCCCTGCTGGCGCGACGAGGAGTGGGGCAGCCATCACCTGCGCGAGTTCACCATGCTCGAGTGGTACCGCGTGGGCGCCACCCTCGAGGAGCTGATGGACGAGACCGAGGCGCTGGTGGCCCGGGCGGCCCTGGAGGTGGGCGGGGACACGGCGGTGCACCGGGCTGGCGCCGGCCCCCTGGATCTGACGCCTCCCTTCGAGCGGTTGACCGTGGCCGACGCCTGCCGGCAGCACGGCGGGGTGGACCTGGCCGGAGTGGTCGAGGCCCCGGAGCTGCGGCGCCGCCTGCTGGCCGCGGGGCTGGACCTCACCCCGGAGGAGACCGCCTTCGACGCGCTGTTCTCCCGGCTGCTGGTGGAGCGGGTGGAGCCCGCCCTGGCCACGCTGCGGCGGCCGGTGCTGCTGTACGACTACCCCGCGCCCCTGGCCGCCCTGTCCCGGCTTCACCCGGACGATTCCACCGTGGCCCGCCGCTTCGAGCTCTACGCGGCGGGGCTGGAGCTGGCCAACGCCTTCTGGGAGCTGACCGACGCGACGGAGCAGCGCCGGCGGCTTGAGCAGGACCTGGCGGATCGGCGCGCCGTCGGGCTTGAAGCTTACGCGCTGGACGAGCGGTTCCTGGCCGCCCTGGAGCAGGGCATGCCCGAGGCCGCTGGCATCGCGCTGGGGGTGGACCGCCTGGTGATGTTGCTCACCGGCGAGCAGGACATCCGCCGGGTGGCGGCGTTCGGTCCGGACGAGCTATAAAGTACAGATGGATATGTCCAAGCGCCTCTGCCTCAATCACCCGGATACCCAGGCCGCCACTGCTTGCAAGCAGTGCCACAAGCCGCTGTGCTCCGCCTGCATCATTCAGCAGCCCGACGGGCATTTCTGCAGCGACGCGTGCCATCACCAGTACGGGCAGTTCAAGGATCGGCGCATCCCGGAGGCCGGCCCGAGCATCTTCTCGCGGCTCACGACCCTGGCCATCTACGCGGCCATCGCCCTGGGCATCCTCTGGGGCCTGGCCAAGTTCGCCGACCTCGGCTTCGCCCAGGGCATCATGAACAAGCTGGGGATTCCGTACTGATCGAGGGTTGACAATAAAATGTCAAGTGGAGGGGTCTGACCCCCAGATATGACATTTTATATGGCTCGCTAGTTTTGCCTACCATTTTGGCATTTTGGCATTTTGGCATTCTGGCATTCGCGCCCGAAGGGCAAGCTAAAGCGCGTACTTCTTGATCTTGTCCAGCAGCGTCACCCGGCTGACTTTCAGGTCCCGCGCGGCGGCGGAGCGGTTGCCGTCCGTGCGCTCCAGGGCTTCACGGATGAGCGCCCGCTCGAACGCCTCCACCTGCTCCTTTAGCGGCGCGTCCGCCCGGCGCTCCGCGGCGCCAGCGACAGGGGCTGGGCCGAGGGGGTCCTCCACGTCGTCGATGGCGCCCCCGTCGCTCAGGGCCACCGCCCGCTCGATGATGTTCTCCAGCTCCCGCACGTTGCCGCGGTAATCCCGGCTGTGCAGCGCCGCCATGGCTCCCGGGGTCAGGTGGCAGGGCGGCCTGTTGAAGCGCTGGGCGTACTTGGTCAAGAAGTGGTGGATCAGCGGGTCCAGATCCTCGGGCCGTTCGCCCAGCGGCGGCATGCGGATCACCACCACGTGCAGCCGGAAGAACAGGTCCTCCCTGAACCGCCCGGCGGCCACCTCCGCTTGCAGGTCGCGATGGGTCGCGCAGAGCAGCCGCACGTCCACCTTGCCCGGCCGGTCCGCCCCCACCGGCTTGACCTCGCCCTCCTGGATCACCCGCAGCAGCTTGCCCTGGATCGCCGGGTCGAGCTCGCCCACCTCGTCGAGGAACAGCGTGCCGCCGTCGGCCTGGCGAAACAGCCCCTGTCGATCCCGGGTGGCCCCGGTGAACGCGCCCTTGCGGTGCCCGAACAGCTCCGCCTCGGCCAGGTCGCGGGGCAGGGCGGCGCAGTTGAACTTGACGAACGGACCCTGCCGCAGCGGGGAGGCCTCCACGATGGCGTTGGCCACCAGCTCCTTGCCCGTGCCGCTCTCCCCGACGATGAGCACGTTGACCCCGAGCCCCGCGATGCGATCCACGGTGCGGGCCACCCTGGACATGGCGTCGGAGCGGAACACCATGTGCCGGGCCAGGCTCAGCTCGGCGCGCAGGCGCCGGTTCTCCTGCCCCAGCCGCACCAGCTCGGTGGCCCGGCGCACCACCGCCATCACCGCCCCCACGTCGAACGGCTTGGAGAAGTAGTCATACGCGCCGTTCTTCATCGCCTCCACCGCCTGGGCCTCGGAGCCGTGGGCGGTGATCATCACCACCTTCAGCCCCGGGCGCAGGTCGGTGACCTGCCGCAGCAGGGTCATGCCGTCCATGTTGGGCATGCGCAGGTCCGTGATCACCAGATCCACCGCGGCGCCCCCGCGCAGCACCTCCAGGGCCGCGACGCCGTCGCCGGCCTCGATGACGTTGGCCTCGGCCTCGGCCAGCACCTCCCCCAGGGTGAAGCGCACGCCCTCGTCGTCGTCCACCAGCAGCACGGTGGGGCGGGACTGTCCGGGGCCGGTCATGGGGTCACCTCCTCCTGCTCGGGTGGCTGCCCCGGGGTCGGCGGGAGTCGCAGGGCGGCCAGCGCGCCACCCTCGGGCAGGTTCTGCAAGACGAGGTCGCCGCCATGCTGCTGGGCGATGCCCCGGGCGACGGTGAGGCCCACCCCGCTGCCGCCGTCCTTGGTGGTGAAGCCGGCGCGGTGCGCCCGCGCCAGGATCTCGTCATCCAGGCCAGGGCCGCTGTCCTGGACCCCGAGCAGCAGATCCTCTCCCTCGGGCCGGATCACCCATCGCACCGTGCCCCCCGGGGCGGCGGCCTCCAGGGCGTTTTGCAGCAGGTTCACCAGGGCCTGCTTCACTTTGCGCCGGTCACAGGCGAGCTTCACCGGCGGACCGTCAGGCGCGGCCACCTCCAGCCCCCTGGCCCGGGCCATGCCCTCGTGCAGGGCGCCGACCTGGGCCATCAGCTGGGCCGGGTCCACGTTGGTCGGGTCCAGCTCCCCCATGGGGCGCGAGAAGTTGAGCAGCTCGTCGAGCCGGTGGCGCATGCGCTCCACCTCCTTGCCCAGCATCTGGAACCGCTCCTCCTGGCGGTCGGCCTTGCCCCGCGACAGGGCCAACAGCTGCACCAGCCCCGCCACCGAGGCGAGGGGGTTTTTCAGCTCGTGGGCGATGGTGGACGAGAGCAGCACCAGCTCGCGGTTTCGGTCGGCCAGCACCTCCAGGGCGTGCTGGCGCGCCGTGGTGGCGTGCTCCAGCATGCGCTCGATCAGGCCGAACCAGGCGGCGCCCACCTGAGAGGCGGCCACGATGACCCCGGAGAAGATGCACGCCTTGGTGATGACGTAGGCGGCGTTGCCCTGGAAGCCGGGGTCAAGCCGGAGGAAGCCGGGCAGGGTGCGCGGGATGAGGCCGTAGAGCCCGGCCAGGCACATGCCCCAGAGCAACGCCAGGATGGTGAAGATGACCAGCCAGCGCCCGCCCCGAGGGCCGAGGCCCACGCCGGTGAGCATGGCCAGCGGGATCCAGATCACCAGCAGCGGGCTCTCCATGGCGCCGGTGATGACGATGAAGCCGGACTGCATCAGGGCCGCGATGATCAGCTCCAGGGGATAGAGGCGGACGGGGTAGGGCTGGTTCCGGCGCACCCGCACCAGGTCGAGCACCACGATGGTGCTCCAGACGCTGGCGGCCACCACCAGCACGATGACCTTGAACCGGGAGGGCTCGATGAGCACCAGCGCCAGGGCCAGCAGGGTGATGATGGGCACGAAGATGGCGCGGATGCGCATGGCCTTGAACACGAACCTGGCCATCTCCTGCTGCCGGATGGTTTCGGGGGAGGGGACGCGAGGGGTTTCGAGCATGGGAGGGCTTCCTTGCCAGAAAGGTGCCAGAGGGCAGGGCTGCGAAATCGTTGAGGGCTGCCTTATATCAGTGTAGGAAATCCGACATGCAGGGCGCAACCCGGGTGTCGGATTTCTTTGCAGATCGAGGGCCCATTTTGAAAAAGCGCTGTAATTTCGGGAGTGGCACCGAGGTTGCTTTTAACCTGGTTCGTGAGCCATCGTCGAAACCAACTATCCGCATCCTTCATCGTCGCCCTGCTGGTCCTGACACCTTCGAGGTCCTCCGACGCTGGCGAGCCCCTCACCATGGACGGCGCCGTGCGCCTTGCGCTGCGGCGCGCCCCGGAGCTGGGCGCTGCCCGGCAGCGCATCGCCGCGGCCAGGGCCCGGAAAAAGCAGGCTCGCGCCGCGTACTGGCCACACGCAGGGCTCCAGGCGAGCTACATCGCGCGCTGGCCCAAAAACGAGCTGCCCATCGACCTGAGCGGTCTGTCCGCGGTGATGCCCGGCGCCGAGCTCGAGATCGCCGAGATCGATGATGTTCATCACTTCCGCGCCGGGCTCCAGCTGGGGTTCCGCGCTCTGGACCTGTCACGCGGGCCGCGCGTGGACGCGGCCGAGCATGCCCGGGGGGCTGCAGCCGAGGGCGCCAGGGAGGTGGCCGCGGCGGTGGCCTTCCGCGCCCGGGCCACCTTCCTCGCTGCCCTGCTGGCCCGGGACCTGGCGCGCATCGCCGCCGACTCGCTTGTCCTGGCCAGGGCCCACCTGGCCCGTCAATCCTCGGCCACCCGCGTGGGCACGGGCTCGGAGCTGGCCCTGGCCCAGGCCCGGGTGCGCGTGGCCGAGCTGGAGGCGAGCCAGGCCCACGCCCGGGGCGAGCGTCGGCGTCACCTGGGCAACCTCGCGGCCCTGCTGAAGCTCGAGGGTCCGTTGCAGCTCGAGGGGGACCTGGAGCGCCTGGCCCGCCGATCCGCCCCGCGCGCCGACGACGCGGGCCCCACGGTGCGCCGACTTCGCCGCGCCCGGGCCGCCGCGCGGTCCCTGCAGACCAGCGCGTCCCGCGGCTTCTGGCCCACCCTCAGCTTGATGGGCAAGGCGGAGGTGGAGTACCCACACGCCATGAGGCTGGAGTGGGGGCCGCTGCTCACCGCCGGGGCGGCCCTGGAGTGGCGCCTCTTCGACGGCTTCTCGCGCAGCGGCGAGGTGGACCGGCAGGCCGCCGAGGTGCGCGGGCTGCGCCACCAGGAGCGGGCAGCAGCCGAGTCGAGGGACCGGCGCCTGCGGGACCTGGAGGCGCGGCGCGCCACCGCCCGCTCCAGGCTCGCCTCGGCGCGGGAGGTGCTGCGCCAGAGCGAGCTGCAGCTACGCATCGCGCGCTCGTCGGCGAGCGCCGGCGCCGCCACCCACCTCGACCGCCGCGCCGCCGAGGTGTCCATGGACGGCGCGCGGGTGGGCGTGTCCAGGGCGCTGATGGAGCTGTGCCTGATCAACGCGGAGGCCATGCGCGCGCTCGGCCTCGACCAGGGGCGTGGCATGGGAGGCAACTGATGAAACGAATCATGCTGATCTTCGTGGTGCTGGTGGCCGGGCTGAGCGTCGGGTTCTGGTTCAAGGTGCGGGAGCTCAAGGCGGCGCGCCAGGGGCCCCCTGGGGGCACCGGCGTCATCGCGGGCAAGCAGGGGGACGTGGCGGCCCGCATGCCGGGCCGCATCACGGCGGTGGGGGCGGAGGAGGGACAGCGGGTCAAGGCAGGCCAGGTGGTGCTGGAGCTGGATTGCCGCGAGCCCCGGGCGGCCCTGGGCGGCGCGCAGGCCAAGTTGGAGCAGGCCCGGCAGCACGCCGCCGCGGCCAGCGCCCAGGCGGACGCCGCACTGGGCGCGGCCAGGGCGAGCAAGGCGGCGGTGGCGGCCGCCGGCGCTCAGGAGCGCTCCGTGGCAGCCAACCACCACGCGGCGGCGCGCCAGGAGCAGCGCATCAAGCAGCTCAAGGGCGAGGGCGGCGCCACCGAGGCGCAGCTGGACCGGATCAGCGCCACGGTGCAGGACCTGGACCAGCGCATCAAGGCGCTGCGGGCCCAGGCCGGCGCGGCCCGGGGCAAGGCGGCGGCGGCGCGGGCCCAGGCCCGGGCGGCGGCCGAGCAGGCCAGGGGCGCCCTGGCCCTGATCAAGGCCGCCAACGCCGGCGTGGAGCGGGCGCTGCTGGCCGTGGGCGAGTGTCGCGTGGAGGCGCCCATCTCGGGCGTGGTGCTGCTGCGCTCCCATGAGCCGGGGGAGGTGGTGCTGCCGGGCGGGCGGGTGCTGACCCTGGTGCAGCTGCGCACGGTGGAGACCACCTTCTATCTGCCGAACCGCGACCTGGCCGCGGCGGCGCCGGGCCGTGCCGTGACCGTGGTGGCCGACGCGTACCCCGGGCGCAGCTTCAGCGGCAAGATCCTCACCGTGGCCGCCGAGGCGGAGTTCACGCCGCGCAACGTCCAGGTGCGCGAGGACCGCGACCGGCTGGTCTACCAGGTGAAGGTGGCCATCCCGAACCCGGGCGGCGAGCTGCGCCCGGGCATGCCGGTGGAGGTCACCATCCCCCCGGCGGGCGAGGGCGCCTGACATGGCCCCGGGCACCGAGCCGGCGCTGCGCGCGGCCGATCTGACCCGCTCCTTCGACGGGGTTCAGGCCCTGGCCGGCCTGAGCCTGGAGCTGTACCCGGGGGAGATGCTCGGCCTGGTGGGCCCGGACGGCGCGGGCAAGACCACGGCCATGCGCATCCTGGCCGGCATGATGTCTCCCGACGGTGGGGAGGCCCGGCTGCTCGGCATGGACCCGCGCAGCACCCGCCCCGAGCTGCGCACCGCCGTGGGGTACATGCCCCAGCAGTACAGCCTCTACGGCGACCTCTCGGTGGACGAGAACCTGCGCTTCTTCTCCCGCATGTTCTGCCTGCCGCGGGCCGAGTTCGAGCAGCGCCGGCAGCGGCTGCTGCACATCACCCGGCTGGCGCCGTTCACCGGGCGCTGCGCCGACGCGCTGTCTGGCGGCATGTACAAGAAGTTGGCCCTGGCCTGCGCCCTGCTGCCGCGGCCGCGGGTGCTGCTGCTGGACGAGCCCACCAACGGGGTCGACCCGGTGAGCCGGCGCGAGCTGTGGGCGCTGCTGTTCGAGCTGTGCGCCGAGGGGATGGCCGTGCTGGTCTCCACGGCCTACATGGACGAGGCCGCCCGCTGCCACCGGGTGGCCCTCCTGCACCGGGGCCGCGTGTTGCTGCAGGGCGAGCCGTCGGCGTTGATGGACGACTTCGCCGCAGCCGGGGCAGGGCCGGGGGCCGACTTCGAGGATCTCTTTTTGGCAGCCACGGCCGGGGAGGCGGCGTGAGCGCCCCGGCGGCGGCCATCATCGCCCGGCAGCTGACCCGCCGCTTCGGCGACTTCACCGCGGTGCGCCAGGTGAGCTTCCACGTGGAGCGGGGCGAGATCTTCGGCTACCTCGGCGCCAACGGCGCGGGCAAGTCCACCACCATCCGCATGCTGTGCGGCCTGCTGCAGCCCACCTCGGGCAGCGCCACGGTGTCGGGGCTCGACGTGGCCGCGGACCCGGAGGGGGTCAAGCGCTCCCTCGGCTACATGTCGCAGAAATTCTCGCTCTACCTCGACCTGCTGGCCGAGGAGAACCTGGAGTTCTTCGGCGGCGCATACGGCATGATGGGCCGCCCGCTGCGACGGCGAGTGGACGCCGTGCTGGAGCGGGTGGGCATGGGCGCGCACCGCCGCGCGGTCACCGGCGATCTGCCCGGGGGCCTGCGCCAGCGCCTGGCCCTGGCCTCCGCCCTGCTGCACCGCCCCTCCATCCTGTTCCTGGACGAGCCCACCGCCGGCGTGGACCCGGCGGCGCGGCGCTCGTTCTGGCAGCTGATCCGGGAGCTGTCGGGCGCGGGCATCACCGTCTTCGTCACCACCCACTACATGGACGAGGCCGAGTACTGCCACCGGGTGGGCCTGATGGTGGACGGCCGCCTCACCGCCCTGGACACCCCCGCCGGGCTGAAGCGGGCCCACGTGCCCGGGGCGCTGGTCAAGCTGCGCGGGCCTGACATGGCGCGGGCGCTCGAGCGGTGCCGCGCGCTGCCCGGCGTGCTGGACGCCCAGCCCTTCGGCGCGGCCGCGCATGTCCGCCTGGACCCGGCCGTGGTCTCTGCCGAGGCGCTGTCCGCGGCCCTGGTCCGCGCGGGCCTGCCAGCGCTTCAGGTCACGCCGATCCAGCCCACCCTGGAGGACGTGTTCCTGGCCGTGGTGGAGGCCGAGAGCCGCCAGGCGTCCGCCTGATGCCGCCCTTCCTCACCCGGCTCATCGCCCTGTCCCACAAGGAGGTGATCCATGTCATCCGGGACCGGCAGGTGGTCTACCTGGCCCTCGGCATGCCCCTGACCATGGTGCTGCTGTTCGGCTTCGCCGTCACCTTCGACGTCCAGGACGTGAACCTCGGCGTGGTGGACCACGACAGCTCCCCCGCCTCGCGCCGCTTCCTGGCGGCCATGGCGGCCTCGGACACATTCACCATCCGCCGCCGCCTGGACAGCGCGGCCGAGGCCGAGCAGCTGTTCCGCCGGGGCGAGATCAAGGGCGCGCTGATCATCCCGCCCGGCTTCGAGCGGCAGCTGGCCCGCGGCGGGCGCGCGCGCATCCAGCTGCTGATGGACGGCGCCGACGGGACCACCACGCGCATCGCCCTGGGCTACGCCCGCGGCGTGAGCCAGCAACAGCTCATCGAGCTGATCCGGCAGCAGGGGGGCGGCGCGTCCGTGGCCTTGCCGCTGGAGCCCCGGGTGCGGACCTGGTTCAACCCGCGCATGCGCTCGGCGCTGTTCGTGGTGCCCGGCCTGGTGGCCCTCATCCTGGCCATGCTCTCGGTGCTGCTGTCGGCCCTCACCGTGGCGCGGGAGTGGGAGCGCGGCTCCATGGAGCAGCTGTTCACCACGCCGGTGGGCCGCAGCTCGGTGGTGCTGGGGAAGCTGCTGCCCTATGTGGGGCTCGGGCTGGTGCAGACCCTGCTGGTGCTCACCGCCGGCGCCTGGCTGTTTGACGTCCCGCTGGAGGGCAGCTTCTGGCTGCTCATGGGCGCCACCGTGCTGTTCCTGGTGTGCGTGCTGGGCCAGGGGCTGCTCATCAGCACCATCACCCGCAGTCAGCAGGTGGCGACCCAGGCCGGCGCCATCAGCTCCATGCTGCCGAGCCTGCTGCTGTCCGGGTTCCTGTTTCCGGTGGAGAACATGCCCACCTTCCTGCAATGGGTCAGCGCCGTCGTGCCGGCGCGCTACTTCATCAGCTGCCTGCGCGGCATCATGCTGCAGGGCAGGGGCGCGGCCCAGCTGTGGCCCGACCTGTTGGGCCTGGCCGTGCTCGGGGTGGCGGTGATCGGCATCTGCACGGCCAAGTTCAGGCGGAGCCTCGACTGATGGCCAGGGGAGCCATGATGGGCGCCGCGCTGCTGGCGGTGATGCGCAAGGAGCTGCGCCAGACCTTCCGCGACCGGCGCATGGCGGCCATGCTGGTGCTGGCGCCGGTGCTGCAGCTGACCTTGCTGGGCTACGCCGTAGATCTGGACGTGGACCGGATCCCCACCGCGGTGTGCGACCTGGATCGCACCCCCCGGAGCCGGGCCCTGGTGCAGGGGCTGCTGGCCGACGGCACGCTGCGGTTCGAGCTCGAGACCCTCGACCCTGACCGGGCGCTGGCCGACGGCCTGGTGCACGCGGCGATCGTGCTGCCCCGGGGCCTCGGCCGGGACATGCAGGCCGGCCGCTCCGCCCGGGTGCAGATCCTGGTGGACGGCACTGACTCGGTGCGAGCTCAGGTGGCGGTGGACGCGGCCATGTCATACCTGCTGCAGCGCGGCCTGGAACTGGCAGCGGCGCGCTTGCAGGACGCGGCCGCGCTCAGGGGTGCGCCCCTGGCCATCCCGTCGCTGGAGGTGGAGCCGCGCATCCTCTACAACCCGCGCATGGAGAGCCCAATCTACATGATCCCCGGGGTGGCGGCGCTGGTGCTGCTGGTGATCACCACGGTGGTCACCGCCATGGGCATCGCCCGGGAGAAGGAGGTGGGCACCATCGAGCAGCTGATGGTGACACCCATCAGGCCCCTGGCCCTGATGCTGGGCAAGATCCTGCCCTTCGCCCTCATCGGGCTGGTGGTGGCCGGGCTGGTGCTCTCGGTGGGGACCAACCTGTTCGGCGTCCCGGTGCGCGGGCCGCTCACCGTGGTGTTCGCGGGGACGGTGCTCTACCTGATGAGCACCCTCGGCACCGGCGTATTCATCAGCACCATGGCGGCCAACCAGCAGCAGGCGATCCTGGGCAGCTTCTTCTTCCTGCTGCCGGCCATCCTGCTGTCCGGCTTCATGAACCCCATCGAGAGCATGCCGCCCTGGGTTCAGCCCATCACCCTGCTCAACCCGGTGCGTTACTACGTGGAGATCCTGCGCGCCTGCCTGCTCAAGGGCGCCGGCTTCGCAGACCTCGGCTTCCAGTTCGCCGCCCTGGCCGGCTTCGGCGTGGGCATCCTGGGCCTGGCATCAGTGAGGTTCCGCAAGCGGATCGGGTGACGACAGGCGGCAAGCCAGGGCAATCCGTTCTGGCATCCTGGCATTCTGGCATTCGCGCCCGCAGGGCGCGCAGGGCGCGCTACTCCGCCTCGTACCAGATCTCCACCACCGCCACCGTGGCCGGCGCCTTCTTGGGCCGCTGCACCTTCACCTCGTCGCCCTCCTGCTTGCCCAGCAGGGCCCGGGCCATGGGAGAGTCCACGCTGATGCGGCCGAGCTTGGTGTCGTACTCGTCGGGGCCCACGATCTGGTAGGTCGCCTCCTCGCCCTGTTCGTCCTCGACGGTGACGTGGGCGCCGAAGAAGACCTTCCCCTCCTGCTCCGGTGCAGGGGTGACCACCTCCAGCTCGTCCATGCGCTTGCTCAGGAACCGCAGCCGCTTGTCGATCTGGTACAGCCGCCGCTTGTTGTACTGGTAATCGGCGTTCTCCGAGCGGTCGCCCTGGGCCGCTGCCTCGGTCACCCGCTGGGTGATCTCCGGGCGCTCCACTCGCCACAGGTGATCCTTCTCCTGCAGGAGCATCTCCCAGCCCCGCCGGGTAATGAAGCGGACGGAGCTGCCCGTCGCTGATTTTTGAGGCCCGGTCGGTTTGCGCGGGAGCATGGAGCGGCGAGACATGACAGAGGGTGGAATAGCAGGTCCTGAGGCGCCGGACAACGGGTGATAGATTGGATGCATGAGACGCCCCTCACCCCTGGCCCTGACCATACCCCTGGCCCTGGCCCTCTCCCTCTCCCTCGCAGCATGCACCGTCGACAACCCTTCTCCCGCAGACAGCAGCGCCGCGACTCCCGACCTCCTCGGACTTGACCAGACCCGGGCCGACGGGCCCGTGGACCTGGCCGCCTCCGCCGACCAGGCCCCGCCAGGGGACCAGACCCTTCCCCCCGGGGACCAGGCGCCAGCCATGGATCAGGCCTCTTCAAAGGACCAGGCGCCAGCCCTGGATAAGGTCTCATCCAAGGATCAGACGCCAGCCAAGGACCAGGCCCCGCCCAAGGACCAGGGACCACCCGTCAAGGCGCCGGCCTTCCCCGGGGCCGAGGGCTTCGGCGCCTGGACCCCCGGCGGTCGCGGCGGCAAGGTCCTGTTCGTCACCAACCTCAAGGACTTCATCCCGGGCAAGGAGCCGCTGATCCCCGGCTCTCTGCGCGGCGCCATCATGGGCAAGGGCCCGCGTACGGTGATCTTCCGCGTCTCGGGCACCATCACCCTCAAGGCGCGCCTCGACATCACCGAGCCGTACATCACCCTGGCTGGCCAGAGCGCCCCCGGCGACGGCGTCTGCCTCGGAGGGTACGGCGCCATGGTCAAGAAGACCCACGACGTGATCATCCGCCACCTGCGCTTCCGCCCCGGCGACCTGGTGGGCAAGGCCCTGGCCAAGCAGGGCAAGAAGTGGGAGACCGACGCCCTGTCGGTCTACGACTCCAAGGACGTGATCATCGATCATGTCTCGGCCAGCTGGGCCAACGACGAGGTGCTCTCGGTGACCCACGGCACCCGCGTCACGGTGCAGTGGTCCTTCATCACCGAGAGCCTGAACGACTCGACCCACCCCAAGGGCAAGCATGGCTACGGTGGGCTGGTGGCTTACATGGAGGACGGCGAGGTGAGCCAGCACCACAACCTGTGGGCGTTCCACATCAGCCGCTGCCCGCGCCCCGGCTCCACCCTCAACTGCAAGGGCCCGGGCCTGCTGTACGACTTCCGCTACAACGTGGTCCACATGGGCGGCAAGGGCTACTCCGCCAGCGGCTACGACAAGATCCGGATGAACTACTTCGGCAACACCATCACCAAGAGCGCGGTGTTCGCCGCCACGCCAGGGGTCAGCATCTACAAGGGCCACAACTGGCACAACGGAAAGAACACCGGCTGGAGCATGTTCACCGGCTCGTTCAACAAGGCGACCAAGCCGTTCGCGGTGGCGCCCCTCAAGGCGGACACGCCGCAGAACGCCTACGCCGCCGTGCTCGGCACCGCCGGCGCCAGCCTGCCCAAGCGGGACGCAGTGGACAGCCGGGTGGCAGCCGCGACCAAGGCCCAGAAGGGCAAGATCATCGACTCACAGGCGGACGTGGGCGGCTGGCCGCTGCTCAAGTCCGCGGCGCCCCCGGCCGACGCCGACGCCGACGGCATGCCCGACGCCTGGGAGACCAATGCAGGGCTCAACCCCAAGCAGGCCGCGGACCGCAACGCCGATCCGGACGGCGACGGCTACACAAACCTCGAGGAGTGGCTCAACGGCACCAACCCGAAGGTCAAGGACTGAGCGAGGGGAGGGGGGGGGAGACTCGCGGGGCGGTCACGCCGAGCCGCTGCTTCAGGGGCAGTCGCAGTCGGCCTGGTTCTGGGTGGCCGGGGCGGCCTTCTTCTGCGGGGCCGCGGTGCTGGCGGCCTTCTTCTTGCGGCGCGGCTTGCGGCGCCGGCGGTACTTGCGGTAGTAGCGGCCGCGGCCCGGGTAGGGCGGCACGGCGTACTCGCTGTACGGCGCGATGGTGGTGGCGTCGGGGTACCGGCGGTAGGGATCCGCGTGCCTGGCGCCCTGTCGGCCGTAGTAGCCGCTCGGCCGGCGACGGGTGGGATCGTCGTACGGGCTCAGGTAGGGATCCCGCTGATGCTGGCGTCTTTGGCGCACCTGCTTCCTGGCTGGCGGCAGCACCGTGACCCCGGGCGTGCCGGGGTTGGCCGGGTCGGCCAACAGCACCTGATCGCTCACCACGCCAGACGGCCCGCCGTAGGTGGCCAGCATCGGATCGGGGGCCGGACCGGAGCCGGTACACTGAACAAGCAGGGTGTGCTCCTGGCTGGCGCTGCCGGGGCGATCCTGGTTGGTCGGCGTATGACGGCCGGTTCCGCCGCGGGTGACCGAGGCGGCGTCCAGGATGTAGTAGCCGCCTTTGCACGTGTCATAGGCGGTGCGGTAGCAGAGACCACGATCCTGGTGGCAGGTGATGGAGTAAGAGGGGTTGCCCGTGGGGCCGGTTACGGCCTTGACGCGGGAGCCGGCGCAACCCCCCGCCAGTATGAGCAGGGATAGGGCACAGAAGTAGCGCATATGGCGATGGTGCGTCAGGGGCGCTGATTGCGCAAGTTTATGCTCCCTGCTCCCGCCGGCGCACCGCCACAGTGGACATGATGGTCTCGGTGAGCTCCACCTGCGGCGCCCAGCCGTAGTCCTGGCGCAGCGCCTCGTCCGAGATGATGCATGGGTACTTGGTGAAGTTGACCATGTAGGGGGGCAGCGCGGTGGAGAAGGTGCGCAGCACCTTGAGCGCCATGGTGGCGAAGCCGGACGGGACCGGCACCACGGTGCCCCCGCTCATCTGCAGCGCCTCCCACCACGGCACCGTGTGCTTGCCCGCCACGTTGTACACCCCCGCTGGCCCGGATCCAGCCACGGCGAGGATCGCGGCCACGAGATCATCCTGGTGGATGAACTGCACCATCGGATCGAACCCCATCATGGCCGGCTTCACGTCCTGGCGCAGGAACCGGCTCATGGCGTTGCTGATGCCCGGCCCCACGACGTTGCACGGCCGCAAAACCACCGTCTGCACCTCGGGGTGGCGCCAGATCCACATCACCGCCTGGCTGTCCAGCTGGATCGCGTCGCCCAGCTGTGGGAAGCCGGTCCCGGCGCGCAGGGGTTCGTCCTCGAAGATCGGGATGTGATTGTGCGGGTGCGCGCCGTAGATGTGGAAGGTGGAGAGCACCACCAGGCGCTTGGCCTCGTACTTGCGGCTCAGGGCCATCACCTTGGAGCTGCCCACGACGTTCAGGTCGAACCGCTTTCCGGTCTGCAGCTTCAGGTTGCCCACCCGCCCCAGGTGCAGCACCAGATCCGGCCGGTGGCGGCGGAAGATGTCCTCGATGAGGGTCTTGTTGTAGTTGGCCTGGTACAGGGTGGCGGGGTAGGGCAGCCAGTCCGGGACGGGGCGGTAGTCCACCCCGACGATCTCGTGCCCCTGGTCCGCGAGCTCCTGGCCCACCAGGCGGGAGAGCCCGCCCGTGATTCCCGTGATCAGCGTGGTCGTCTTTGCCATGTCAGAACACCGACTCCCGGCTCGCCAGGCCCTGGTCGATCAGGGCCTGGACCGTCGCCATCACCTGGTCCACTTTGCGGTCGATCACCTCGTCCTCGTCGTCGAACGGGCCCTCGAATCGCATGGGCTCGCCGAAGTGCAGGTGGAACTGGGTCGGCAGCGGCAGGAAGGCCGCAGGCCCCAGCAGCGGCAGCAGGGCCGGCAAGGGGAAGTAGGGCATCCCCATGGCCCGGGCCAGCGGCTTGAGATCCGCGAGGCTGATGATCGACTCCTCGGCGCCGACCACGGCCACCGGCATGATGGGCGCCCCTGTCTGCAACGCCAGGCGCATGAACCCGCGGCCGAAGGGCACCAGCTGGTAGCGGTGGTCCCAGGTCTTGCCGCTGCCGCGCGCGCCTTCGGGGAACACCATGATCCCGTTGTCCGCCTCCAGCAGGTTGCGGCAGTTGATCGGATCCCCCAGCACCACCCCGGAGCGATAGAACGCCTTGCTCACGAAGGGGAGCGTGGGGAACCAGCGCTCGGCCATGGGGCGCAGCAGGCGCGGCGGCGAGGCCTCCAGCAGGCAGGCCACCTGCAGCACCAGCCCGTCGAAGGGGAGCTGTCCCGAGTGGTTGGCCACCACCAGCACGCGCCCCTCGGGCAGCGCCTCGATGCCGTACACCCTTGGCCGAAAGTAGCGATAGATGTTGTAGGCCAGCGAGTAGTACAGCTTGCTGTGCTCCACGCTCAGGCCCCAGGGATCATAGCCCAGGGGATTGGTCTCCACCGGGATGGCGTCCAGGGCCTCAACCACCCGCGGCTCCAGGGCCACTGACCGGATCATGTCCGTTAGCATGGCGATATCATGCCACGCCGCTTGCCCCACCGGTAGATGGCAATGAAAATGTCAAGTAGGGGGGTCAGACCCCTCCACTTGACATTTTTTAATGGGGGACGGGGAGCGACGGTGAGGGAATGTGTGGGCGCCGCTGATGAAATCCCTTGAGATGACCACAGGGTATGGGCCAAGCTATTTGACACATTACTCCCTCTGCCCGGATGAGACGCGCGATGATGCTTCGCTCTGCAGCCACCACCATTACCCTCGCCACCCTATTGCTGTCGGCCCCGGTGGTCCAGGCGCAGGGCAAGGCCCAGCGGCGCGTGGCCGTGGTCAAATTCAAGGGGGCAGACGCCGCCGTCCTGCGCGGCGCGGTCATGACCGACCTGAGCGACCGGCACACGGTGCTGCTGCCCAGCGACGTGGACAAGAAGGCTGACGAGGTGGGCCTGAACGCCAACTGCAAGGCGGACGCGGTGGCGGCCCTAGGCGCGGCGCTCAAGGCCGAGGCCGTGGTCTGCGGATCCACCCGGGGGGTGCCCTGGCGCCGCCGGTTCACCGTGGACGTGTACAACGGCGCGAACGGCAAGCGGCTGGGCAAGGCGGCGGTCATCATCCGCCGGGGCGGGCTCACCGAGGCCCAGATGAAGCGCATGGCGCCCAGGCTGGACAGCGCCATCGGCAAGGCGACGGCCATGGAGGCGCCGGAGGAGCCGGGGGCAGCGACCCCGGCGGCGGCCCCGCTCAAGGCGGTTCCGGAGCTGGCGAGGTCGCTGGATTCGCCGGTCCTCGGCGACCGCCTGGACGCGGTCCGCGAGCTGGCGCGCCACCGCAACTGGCAGGCCGCGCCGTACATATCTTGCTCCCTGCTGAGGGATCCGGAGCTGGACATTCGCGAGCTCGCCGCGGCCGAGATGGGCCGGTCGTGGCATGACCAGGTGGTGATCAGCGCCCTGCGTCTGGCCGCGGTGCTGGAGCCCGAGGATGGCCTGAAGGTCAAGGTGCGCGCGGCCCTGGCGTCCCTCAAGGCGGAGGTCCCGGGCCTGCTGGATCGGCTCACCGACCCGGATCAGAACAAGCGCCTGGCCGCGGTCACCTCCCTGGCCATGGCGGGTTACAAGGAGGCCCTCAAGCCGCTCATCAACGCGGCCGGCGACGCGGACTCCCGGGTGCGCCTGTTCGCGCTGCAGGGGCTGCGCACCTTCCCCGACGCGTCCGCGCGCGCCACCATCAAGGGCGCCACCGTGGATCTGGACAATAACGTCATGCGCACGGCCAAGGCCTTCATGGACGAGCACAAGCGGCTGGCCGCCTGGCGCGTGTTCCACATGAGCTACATGAAGGTGATCAAGAAGACCGGCTCGCGCCTGCCTGCCTGGCGCGCGGACGCCGCCGTGGCGCTGGGGCTCAGCGGCGCGGACACGGCCATCCCGAGGCTGGAGGAGCTGCTGCGAAACGACCGGGTGGCCTCGGTGCGCCTGGCCGCGGCCTGGTCCCTGACCCTGCTCGGCACGCCCCGCGCCACGGCGGCGGTGCGCAACAGCGCCAGCTCAGACAGCGATCCCCGGGTGCGCCGGGCCTGCGCGCACTTCCTGAAGGTCAAGTCCCTGGTCCTGGCCGACGAGGTGAAGCGGCTGAACGACAAGCTGGCGGAGTTCCGCATCGAGGCCGCCATGGCCGTGGCCCTGCGGCCGGTGCGCAAGACCGTGCCCCACATGGCCCGCTCCGCCCTGTGCGATCCCGACGCCCACGTGCGCATGGCGGCCCTCTCGGGGCTGGCCCGCGAGGGGTCCAAGCGGTCCCTCGAGGCGATCAAGCTGGCCATGTTCCGCGACGCCAGCGACGACGTGCGCCGGTTCGCCATGATGCTGCACGTGCTGGTGGGCTGGGAGGAGCCGGAGCCTGACAAGACCGTGGCCAGCAAGGAGACCGCCTCCTGGATGAGCGACGCCGAGGATCCCCTGGCCGCCGAGCGCCGCCGCGAGGCCGAGAAGCGCAAGGTGGAGGAGGCCAAGCGCAAGGCCAAGGCCCAGGCCAAGCCCCGCTGCCCCATCGGCGACTGTCACGGCGTGCGGGTGATGGTGGGCGCCTCGGCGCTGTTCATGCGGCGCTTCGAGGTGAACGTGGGTGACAAGGGGAGGGCCGTGGACGGCGAGCCCATGAACTCCACGCCGGTGGCGGGCCTCGGGCTCGGCTTCGAGGTCTACCCGGCGGCGTTCATCACCAAGGGGTGGCTCTCCAACTTCGGCATGGGGCTGCGCTTCGCCCGCTCCTTCGGCCTGTCCTGGAAGACCGACAAGGCCACCGAAGAGGTGGAGGCGACCTCCATCACCCACCAGGTCATCGCCGCCGACTTCATCCGCTTCCGCTTTCAGCCGGTGCGCGCCGAGCGGGTGCCCACCATCCTGGTGCGCTTCGGCCTGCACCACCAACAGTTCCTGTTCAACGACAGTGACGACCTGAGCGCCTCGCCGGTGCCGGACCTCACCGCCCTGAGCCTGGTAGTGGGCCTCGGCCTGGACATCCCGGTGATGAAGGCGAAGATGTTCATCGGCTTCGACTATTTGCCGGTGCTGAGCTGGGGCGAGCTCACCGAGCCGACCCCGTCGCGCTCGGTGCTGAGCCCGGAGCAGCTCGGCATCCTGCACGGCTACGGCGATGGATCCGGCTACGCGATGCAGGCGCGCGCGGGCTTCCGCGGCCCCCTCGCCTGGAAGATCGGCTGGCACTTCGAGGCGATCTACAACTACTACAATGTCAGCTACGACCAGATCGGCGCGCGCAAGGCGGAGGATTCCCAGGACCACTTCCTCAGCGGCGTGCTCTATGTCACCTTCGCCCACTAGAGAGCTGATCAATAGTCCGGACCGAGCCAGGCGAAGGTGCTGGAATCACTGGCAAGGCGCGAGGAGGGCGCTTGCTGGAGGCAAGCAACTGACGAGCAACAAAGTCAGTGATTTCAAGAGCGAGTCTGGCGACGGGAGGGCTGCTGGTCAGCTCTCTGGCCACGCCGGAGTCTCCCCCTTGATCCGGCTGCTGCTGGTTTGGGCAGCGCTGCCCGGAGTGACCCTGGCGGGCTGCTCCAGCTGCCTCGACCGCAAGCAGGCGCCGCCCGCCGTGGCCGCGCCGGAGCCGGAGGTGCGGGAGTTCCCCCGGAAGAAGGCCAGCCCGCCGTCGCCGGGGGCTGTGCGCAAGGCAGCGGTGGCCGGCTCCTGGTACTACGACGACCCGGCCAAGCTCGGCCCCTACCTCGATGAGCTGTTCGCCTCCGCGCCGCCCGGTCCAAAAGGGGACGCGCCCGCCGGCGAGGTGGTCGCCCTGGTCTCTCCCCACGCGGGCTACAGCTACTCGGGCAAGGGCGCGGCGGCCGGCTTCCGCCTGCTCAAGGGGCGCAAGATCCGGCGCGTGGTGGTGCTGGCCGTGTCCCACCGGGTGCCGCTCAAGGGCGCCTCCATCGCCCAGGTCAGCCACTACGAGACCCCCCTGGGGCTCATCCCGCTGGACGCCGTGGCCGTGGAGCGGCTGCGCAGGCTCGACCTGGTGGGCGCGGTGCCCGAGGCTCACCGGCAGGAGCACTCGCTGGAGATGCAGCTCCCCCTGCTGCAGCGGGCGCTGCCGGACGGCTTCACCCTGGTGCCGCTGCTGCTGGGGCGCCTGGAGCAGGGCGACCACAAGAAGCTGGCCGACGCCCTGAGGGAGATCCTCGACGAGCACACGGTGGTGGTGGCCTCCAGCGACTTCACCCACCGCGGGCCGAACTACTCCTACGAGGTGGCGCCGGGTGAGGGTACGGTCCAGCAGCGGCTGGCCAGCGTGGACGATGTGTCGGTGCAGCGCATGCTGGCCCGTGATCGCGCGGGCTTGCTGAAACATGCCCGCGAGAGCGGCAGCACCATCTGCGGGCTGCAGCCGGTGGCCGTGCTGCTGGAGCTGCTGGCCGGGATGAAGGACGTGGGGAGCGGCGTGCTCAGCCGCTACACCTCGGGGGATGTGTCCGGGGACTGGCGCAACACGGTGACCTACATCTCCGTGGCCTACACCGGTCGCTGGCCTGCGGGCGCGGTGGCCTCGAAGCCACCGGCGGCGCGCCCGGGCGCAGGGGCGCCGTTCCCACTGACTGATAAGGAGAAGGCGGTGCTGCTCAAGCTGGCGCGGGATACCCTCACCGCGTCGGTGAAGAAGGGCGCGCTGGACACCGGGCCGCTGGACGCGCTCTACCTCGACGACTCCCTGCGCCGCAAGGCGGGAGCCTTCGTCACCCTCAAGTGCAAGCTCGGCCGTGGGGCGGTGTGCGTGGGCAAGGGCCACGGGCTGCGGGGGTGCATCGGCACCATCCAGCCGCGCACCGGCGTGGCGCTCACGGTGGCCCAGCGGGCGGCCAGCGCCGCGCTGGAGGACCCGCGGTTTCCGAGCAAGGTGAGCGAGGCGGAGCTGGGACATATCTCCGTCGAGGTCTCGGTGCTCACCCCGCCCCGGCGTATCAACAACGCCGCGGAGTTCGAGGTGGGCCGCCACGGCGTCATCCTGCAGAAGGGCGGGCGCAGCGCCACCTACCTGCCCCAGGTGGCCCCGGAGCAGGGCTGGGACCGGGACGAGACCCTGTCGCATTTATCGCAAAAAGCGGGCCTCGGTCCGGATGGATGGAGAGACGGGGCGAGCTTTCAGGTGTATGAGGCCATCGTTTTCGGCGAGTAAGGCGCGGCCTGCGGGCGCGAATGCCAGAATGCCAGAATGCCAGGACGCCGAAATGCCAGATTGCACAATTGGGCGTTCCGTTGGGTGGGGCGCACC
The DNA here is from genome assembly GCA_964511535.1 of uncultured Myxococcales bacterium. GTDB lineage: Bacteria > Myxococcota_A > Polyangia > CAZCFB01 > CAZCFB01. Next base: position 31,448 of record CAZEFW010000014.1, read on the forward strand.
CGGATCCGGGTTCAGCCCTCCGGCCGAAACAGGAACATGGCCACTGGCTTGCCGGCGTCGGCGCGGGCCTTGATCTCGGTGTTCGGGGGTACGGTGGTCAGGCCGCGGGGGCCGAAGCGGTGCTCGCCGTTCACCAGCAGGGTGCCGGCGCCGCGGGCCACGTAGGCCACGGTGGGCCCAGGGCTGGCCGGGGCTGCGGCCTCGCCGGTGAAGGTGAGCAGCCACATCTTGCCGCCCATGATGGGCAGCTGCTTCAGCTCGCGCTTCGTGCCGGCCGCGGCCAGCTCCTGCAGCGCCTGGTCGGGGTCGAGCACAAAGGGGGCGCCGGCGCGGGCCAGCCGCGGATCGTCCTCGTCCAGGAACATGTTGCCGTCAAAGGGCGGCGCGGTGAACACCAGGTTCGCCTGCATGGCTCGGTCCGGGTTCTTCCACCGGTGGCCGCAGTAGGGCGGTGAGCTGATCAACATGCCGGGGCTCCGCGCCTGCTGCTGGCGGCTGCCGGCGCCGCGCACACCCTGCACCTGGGTCACCTCGGGGCGCCCGGTGACCACGATGGTGGTCTCGTGGGAGCGCCGGTGGATGTGCAGCGGGCAGCTCTGCAGGTGCCCAATGACATGCATGTGCACCGTGGCCGCGGGCGACTTGTAGTAGTGCTCGCCGTAGTCGGTCCGGGCCGGGTCCGCGCGGGTCAGGGCCTGCACCCGTTTGGGCAGGTCCACGAAGGCCGGCTTCGCCGCGGGCTTCGGCGGCGGCCGGTGGGGCGGCCTGGCCGCGTCCCCTGCAGCCGGCGCCGGAGGCTGCGCTGCCGCCGCCGCGGCCGGCTCCGCGTCCTCGCCCAGGCGCACCATGTGCAAGGCCACCGAGGCCGCCAGGGCCAGGGTCACCAGCCCCAGGGCCAGCCGCAGCCGCCCCATCGCGCGGCGAGGATCGGGGCCCTCGTTGTGTGCCCGGGATGACATCCCCGACATCTTGGCACACCGGCTGTGAGTTTCAATTGAGTCGGTCTCGCCCTAGGGTATGATGCGCCCATGCCAGAGACCTACCTGATCACCGGCGGCGCCGGCTTCATTGGACACCACCTGGCCCGCAACCTCCACGCCATGGGGCACGCGGTCAAGGTCATCGACAACCTCTCCACCGGCAAGCTGGAGAACCTGGCCCCGGTGATGGACGAGATCACCTTCTTCGAGGCCGACATCACCGATCCGGAGGCCATGGCCGAGGCGTGCGCCGGCGTGGACTATGTGCTGCATCAGGCGGCCCTGCCGTCGGTGCCCCGCTCGGTCAAGGACCCGATCACCAGCGATCTGAACAACACCCACGGCACGCTGCAGGTGCTGGTGGCGGCCCGGGACGCCGGGGTCAAGCGGGTGGTGCAGGCCTGCTCCTCGTCGGCCTACGGCGACACCCCGACGCTGCCCAAGGTGGAGACCATGGTGCGCTCGCCGCGCTCGCCTTACGCGGTGTCCAAGGCGGCGGGCGAGATGTACGGCTGCGCCTTCTACGCCACCTACGGGCTGGAGTATGTCGGCCTGCGTTATTTTAATGTTTTTGGCGCCAGGCAGGACCCGAAGTCCCAGTACGCGGCGGTGATCCCGAAGTTCATCACCTCCTACATCCGGGACGAGTCGCCCACGGTGCACGGCGATGGCCTGCAGTCGCGGGACTTCTGCTACATCGACAACGTGGTGCAGGCCAACCTCAAGGCGTGCACCGCCCCGGACGCGCCAGGAAAGGTCTTCAACGTCGCCTGCGGCGAGCGCGTGGACCTGCTGCAGGTGCTGGAGATGCTGGCCGGGATCTTCGGCAAGCACGTGGAGCCGACCTTCGACCCGAGCCGCCCCGGGGACGTGAAGCACTCCCTGGCGGACATCACCCTGGCCCGGGAGATCCTGGATTACCAGCCGGAGGTGTTCTTTCAAGAGGGGCTGCGCCGCACCGTGGCCTGGTACCAGGAGCACCAGGGCTGAGGCCCTGGGCCGGAGCGCTGCAGTACCGTGGGCGCCATCTCCACACCCGAACCTGCGCTGCTGGTGGCGAGCGTCCTGGGCCGCACCGCCGCCCTGGTCAACGCGGCCGCCGACGCCCTGTCTCGCCAGGTGGGGCGGCTGGGCCATGTGAGCCCGCTCATGCCGTTTCGCTGGACCGACTACTACGGCCATGAGCTGGGCGACGCGCCGGTGCGGCGGATGGTGGCTGCCGACGCGTTGCTCGAGGATCCGTCGCGGCTGGTGGGCATCAAGCGCGCCTGCTGCGGGCTGGAGGTCTCCCTCGGGCGGGCAGGGGATCCGCGCCCGGTGAACATCGACCCCGGCGTGCTCACCGCGGGCCAGCTGGTGCTGGCGTCCACCAAGGCCTCGCCGCACCGGATCTACCTGGGCGACGGGATCCACGGCGAGCTGACCCTGATCCGCGACGGGGACGGCTACCGGCCGCTCCCCTGGACTTACCCCGACTACGCCGACCAGCAGCTGCGCGCTTACCTGGACGCGCTGCGGAGGCGGTACCTGGCGGCGCGGCGCATGGCCGCATGACGAGGAGGAGCACCCGATGAACTCCATGACCGGCTTCGGCAAGGGCACCTTCAACCTGGCCAAGCAGCCCATGTCCGTCGAGCTGCGCAGCCTGAACCACCGCTTCCTGGATATCCGGGTTCGCATGCCCTGGTTCGACGCCGAGCTGGAGGCGCTGATCCAGGCGCGGGTGCGGGCGCGCCTGGCGCGCGGGCGCGTGGACCTGGTGGTGGCCGAGCAGCGCGGCAGCGGCGGCATCGATGAGCTGCGGCTGAACAAACCCCTGGCCCGGCGCCTGGGGCAGCTCGCCGAGGAGCTGGCCCAGGAGCTCGGCGTGGATCGAGCGAGCGCCCTGCAGCTGCTGCCCAGCAGAGGCGATCTGGTTGTGGCCGCGTCCGCGCCCGTCGCCGGGGCCATCTCTGCCGAGGTGGCCTGGGAGGCGGTGCGCCCGGGGGTTGACGCGGCGCTGGACGAGCTGTCGCGCATGCGGGCGAAAGAGGGCGAGTCGCACCGCGGGGCGCTGCAGGGGCACCTGGCCCGGCTGCGGCAGCTGGCGGTGGACATCGGGCGCCACGCGGCGGGGCAGCCGGATCGCCTGCGCGAGCGGATGGAGCGGCGCCTCGCCCGGCTCACCGGCGATGACGGCGGCGTGGCCGTTGACCCGGTGCGCCTGGCCCAGGAGGTGGCGCTGCTGGCCGATCGCGCCGACGTCACCGAGGAGATGGACCGGCTGGAGAGCCACTTCAAGCAGCTCGAAGGGCTGCTGTCCAGCGGCACCGAGGGCCCCCTCGGGCGCAAGCTGGAGTTCATGCAGCAGGAGCTGCTGCGTGAGTTCAACACCACCGGGTCCAAGACCCAGGACCCGGAGGTCTCTCACCTGGTGGTGGACGCCAAGTCGACCCTGGAGAAGGTCAGGGAGCTGATTCAAAATGTCGAATAAGCGCCGGAACCCCGGACGAATGAAGCAGACCAAGCCCACCCGCCGCGGGTTGATGCTGGTGGTCTCCGCGCCATCGGGGAGCGGCAAGACCACCCTGTGCGACCGCCTGCGGGACGAGTTCTCCCGCCTCAGCTATTCGGTGTCAGTCACCACGCGCGCCCCGCGGGGCGAGGAGCAGGACGGGGTGCACTACCACTTCGTCAGCGACGAGGTGTTCAGCAGCCGCCTGGCCCGGGGAGAGTTCGCGGAGTGGGCCCAGGTGCACGGCAACCGCTACGGCACCACCATCGCCGCCGTGGACCAGGCGCTGGAGGCGGATCAGGATCTGCTGATGGACGTGGACGTGCAGGGGGCCGCGCAGCTGCGCCGGCACTACCCGGAGGACATGGTCTCGGTGTTCATCCTGCCCCCGAGCATGCAGGAGCTCGCCCGGCGCCTCAGCGACCGCGGCACCGACGCAGAGGCAGTGATCCAGCGTCGGCTGAGCGTGGCGCGGGAGGAGGTGCGCAGCAGCGATCCGTTCGATTTCATGGTGGTCAACGACGACCTGGACCGGGCTTACGACGACCTGCGCGCGGTGTACCGGGCGGCCCACCAGACCCGCGCGCGGCAGGCCCACGTCGTCGCGCGCCTGCTCGCTGGTGCCTGAGATGTTGCCCGGTGAGAATTACGCTCATAGACTTTGCGGGTGAAGGCGCGGTCGCATTGGACCGAGTGAGGTAGAAGCCCTTGCTGAGGGCAACGGCAGACATCGAGAACGTCCTGAGGTTGGTGACGGAGTACAACCCGGACGGTGACGCGGACCTGGTGCGCAAGGCGTGGGAGTACGCCGACCGGGCCCACAAGGGGCAGAAGCGGCGCTCCGGCGAGCCCTACGTGATCCACCCGCTGCGCGTGGCGCACCTCATCGCGGAGCTGAAGCTGGACGTCCCGAGCATCTGCGCCGGGCTGCTGCACGACTGCGTGGAGGACACGCCCTCCACCCTGGAGGATCTGTCCGGCAAGTTCGACCAGGAGGTCGCGTTCCTGGTGGACGGCGTGACCAAGCTGGGCAAGCTGCGCTGGAAGAGCCGCGAAGACCGCCAGGCCGAGAGCTTCCGCAAGATGCTGGTGGCCATGGCCCGGGACATCCGGGTGATCCTGATCAAGCTGGCCGATCGCATGGACAACATGCGCACCCTCGACGCCATGCCCCCGGACCGCCAGGAGGGCATCGCCCAGGAGACCATGGAGATCTACGCCCCGCTGGCCAACCGGCTGGGCATCTACTGGATCCGCGCCGAGCTGGAGGATCTCTCCTTCCGCTACATGCTGCCCGAGGAGCACGAGAAGCTGGCCAGCGACCTCGCCTCCCATGATCGCGAGCGCCGGCGGTACACCCGCAAGGTGGAGGGGATCCTGCGCAAGACCATGGCCAAGCGCGGCGTGCGCTGCACCGTGGCCGGCCGCTCAAAGAACCTGTGGGGCATCCACTCCAAGATGAGGCGCGGCCGCGACCTGGACCAGATCCACGACATCGTGGCGTTCCGCATCATCACCGGCTCGATCCAGGACTGCTACGCGGCCCTGGGCGTGGTCCACGAACAGTTCGTCCCGATCCCCGGGCGGTTCAAGGACTACATCGCCATGCCGAAGCCGAACCGCTACCAGTCCCTGCACACCTCGGTGGTGGGGCCGGACGGCGAGCGCATGGAGGTGCAGATCCGCACCGAGGAGATGCACCGCATCGCCGAGGAGGGCATCGCCGCCCACTGGGTCTACAAGGAGGGCAGAGGCGAGCTGTCGGTGGAGGACAAGAAGAAGTTCGGCTGGCTGCGACAGCTGGTGGAGTTCCAGCAGGACCTCACCGACCCCACCGAGTTCATCAACGCGGTGAAGATCGACCTGTTCAGCGACGAGGTCTACGTGTTCACGCCCCAGGGCGAGGTGCGGGCCTACCCGCGCGGGGCCACCCCGGTGGACTTCGCCTACTCGATCCACACCGAGGTGGGCCACCACTGCGCCGGGGCGCGGGTCAACGGCCTCATCGTCCCGCTGCGCTACAAGCTGCGCAACGGCGACAGGGTGGAGATCATCACCAACCCGAACCAGCGTCCCAACAAGGACTGGCTCAAGTTCGTGGTCTCGGCCCGGGCGCGCTCAAAGATCAGGCACCACATCCGCAAGGAGCAGCGGGAGAAGGGCCGTGAGATGGGGCGCGACTTGCTGGAGAAGGCGTTCCGCAAGCGCGGGCGCTCCCTGGCCAAGCTGCAGAAAGCGGGGGAGCTTAAGAAGGGCGTGCACGCCATGCGCCTCGGCACCGAAGAGGAGCTGTACATGCAGGTCGGCTTCGGGCGCGTCACCGCCAAGCAGGTCGTGGACGCGGTGCTGCCCAGGGAGGAGGAGGAGGAGCCGAAGAAGAAGCCCGCGCGCGAGCGCATCGCCGAGGTGTTTCAGCGGGTGAGGCCCAAGCCGACCTCGGGCATCCTGGTGCAGGACGTGGACAACCTGGTGGTGCGCATTGCCCAGTGCTGCGGCCCGGTGCCGGGTGACCGGATCATGGGGTTCATCACCCGGGGCAGGGGGGTGACGATTCACAAGTCAGAGTGCGCGCGCGCGCTGGATCTGGATCCCGCCCGCCGCATCGAGGTGAGCTGGGACGAGCGCACCAAGGTGGAGCACCCGGTCGCGCTCAAGGTCCACACCACCGATCGTCCGGGGCTGCTGGCCAAGATGAGCACGGCCTTCTCGGATCTCGGCGTGAACATCTCCAGCGCCGAGTGCAAGGCGACCGACGATGCGAGGGCGGTCAACACCTTCCACTTCAGCGTCTACAACCTGGACGACCTGAAGCGGGTGACCAAGGCGTTGCAGCGAATCAAGGGGGTCTACTCTGTGGAGCGGGTCTGAGCCCTGAGGTGGTACAGGGGCTCGAGGGGGGAGGCGCTATTTCGGCTCGGGGATCCCCTCGAACAGTTCCTTCTCGGTCAGGGTGGACTTCTTGCTCAGCGCGTTCTTGCGCTTGCGGCCGGCCTTCTTCAGCTTGGCGCGACGTTTTGCGGCGGTGATCCTGGTATTCGAGGCCATGATTTCTCTCCTGAAACGAGCAGAGCGTATAGCCCATGCGCAGCCTGGTGTCAACAATGGACCTTTCCAAGAATCTCGCACCCTTCGCCTTGATTTCCCCGGCAACGGGCGTTAGGCTTGGTCGCAATGGATATCCGGTAGTTAGGTCGCGATCTGCCTTGGCAAAACGGGCAGATGCGCTCCGGATTTCTATCAACAACTGTCAAACCGCCGGTCGGAGCTGACGATGTCAACTTGCCCCAAGTGCAACAACGATAACCCCGACGACGCGTTGTTCTGTGGGTTTTGCGGTGCGAAGCAGGAGCTGGCCCCCGAGCCGGAAGCTGCCAAGACGGTCTACGGGTATCAGGTGGACGCGGAGAAGATGGTGGGAGCGCAGGGCGAGCTCGCCCCCGTGCCCGAGGAGCCAGAGGCTGCGGCCCCTGAGCCCGAGCCAGCGCCCGAGCCAGAGCCCGAGCCCGAGCCCGAGCCAGAGCCAGAGCCCGAGCCTGCCGCTCGAGAGGTGGGTGACCTGGACGCCACCATCCCTGTGGGGTCCATGTCCGCGGACGACATGAGCGAGACGATCCCCGTGGGCGCAAGTGGCCCCGAGGTCATCGCGGGGAAGTACCAGCTCGGCGGCGTGATGGAGGAGCTGCCCGTGGGGCGGATCTTCCAGGCCACCTCCGACGCGGACGGTGAGCCGGTGGCCCTGCTGCTGGTCAACGACAACGTCTTCCCCTCGCCCCTGGACATGGAGCGGGCTCGCCGCGAGCTGCACCAGCTGGTCAAGGTCGACTGCCCGAACATCGTCAAGGTGGTGGACTACGGCAAGACCGACGCCGGCCAGCTCTACGTGGTGATGGAGCCCACCAGGGTCACGCCACTGGACGTGCTCGTGGCCACCGGCGGCCCCATGGAGATCGGCGACGCGCAGTACCTGATCAAGAGCATCGGCAGCGGCCTGGCCGAGGCGCAGAAAATCGGCGTCATCCACCGTGACATCGGCCCGCACAACGTGGTGGTGGACCGGGACGGCACGGTCAAGATGCGCGGCTTCGGCGTGGCCCCGAGCATCAAGCCGAAGGTCTTCGGCACGCCCGAGTACGTCAGCCCCGAGCAGGCCCAGGGCCGCCCGGTGGATCAGCGCTCGAACATCTACAGCCTCGGCGCGCTGATGTTCTACGTGCTCACCGGCGAGGCGCCGTTCTACGCGCCCGACACCGAGTCGCTGCTGACCAAGCACCAGAAGGAGCCGCCCAAGTCGCCCAAGAGCCGGCGGCCTGATCTGGACCTGTCCAACAAGGCCGAGGCGCTCATCCTCAAGGCGCTGGCCAAGAGCTCCAGCCGCCGCCACCTCACCCTGCGCCAGTTCCTGCGCGAGGTGGAGGGGATCAAGCCGGGCGACGAGACCATCAGCGGTCAGGACACCCTCACCGTGCGGTTCGAGCAAGCAGAGGGCGGAGAGATCTCGGCCCAGCCGGTGGCGGACACCATCCGGGAGATCCCCGAGGACGTCCCGGCGGATGACGGGGTTGACCCCACCGCCCGGACCATCATGGACATGCCGCCCGTGCAGCCCCCGGCGGAGCCCGTGCAGGCCAGCGAGCCCGAGCCGGTGGTGGAACCCGAACCCGAGCCGGAGCCCGAGCCCGCGGCGCCGCCCATGTCAGACACGGTGCCCGAGCCGGATCCGCCCGAGGCGGTGGCCGCGCTGCTGGAGAAGGAGAAGGAGGCCGCCGAGGCCGAGGCAGCGGCCAGCGAGCCCGAGCCGCCCGCGCCCGAGCCGGAGCCCGAGCCCGCCGGGGCCAGCGAGCCGGAGCCCGAGCCGCCCGCAGCGGAGCCCGAGCCCGAGCCGCCGGCAACGGAGCCGGAGCCCGCGGCAGCCAGCTCGGCTGTGGCTGCCATGCTGGACAAGGAGACGCCCGAGGATGACGCCGGCGACGACGGCGCGGCCCGGGGCGAGCTCCAGTCGGAGACCACGCTCAAGAAGCCCGAGCCCTCCGAGCGCAAGGAGAAGCCGAAGGTCGACCTGAACGCTCCGGTGGTGCCCAAGCGCAAGGGCTTCCGCGAGACCATGTGGTTCGTCAAGGGCGAAGAGGAGTCGGAGCTCGCCGAGGGCAGCGAGGAGGAGAAGAAGGAGGGCGAGAAGAAGGAGGAGGAGGAGAAGAAGCCAGCGGCCGTGGCCGGCGAGGAGACCCCCGAGGAGCTGACCGAGAAGTACAAGGACGACGGCAGCATCGGCGCGGAAGGCTCGCACCACCTCTCCCTGCGCACCGGCAAGACCCAGCAGATGAAGGCTGTACAGCTCCCCTCGGGCGAGGTCCCGGGCGAGCAGATGGACGAGACCGAGTTCCTCGACGAGATGAACCCGGGGCGCAAGTACCTGATCTGGATCGGCGTCGGCGTGGCCATCGCGGCCATAGTGGGGATCCTGGTAGCCGTGCTGTAAGGCGAGCTTCGCTCGCCTGGCTTCAGGCTTCAGGCTTCAGGCTTCAGGCTTCAGACTTCAGGGGAGATGGCTGGCGAGCTTCGCTCGCCTGGCTCCAGACTCCAAACTCCAGACCGCAGGCTTCAGGGGAGATCCCCTGCGAGGTTCGTTCGCTACGCCTTGACGACGTCTTCGGAGTCGAGCTGGACGGCCATGTTCCCGAGGCGAACCTTGAGTTGCCCCCTGTCGTCCACTGCCTCGACGGTGCCGTGCTTGCCGGCGAACATGCCCTGGACCACGCGGACTCGGTCTCTCGGCTGGAGGCCCTTGGACTTGCGCTGGACCTCCTGCTCCTTGAGGGTCTCCTTCATGGAGACGCTGTCGTTGTCCCGGCTCCAGGCGGCGAAGTGCATCAGGGGCAGCAGCAGCTCCAGGGCTTCCCGGCACAGCTCGACCACACCCTCATCTTCCACGAGCGGGTCCTCGCGGCCCAGGCGGCGGATGATGGAGAGCCAGGAGCCCGCGTCGGTGAGGCGGCCGACCCGGTCTTCCAGGTCTTGCTCGGTCACCTCCCCGGGGGTGAGTCCATCCTCGTCCCCAAGGGCGAGGACGTAGTCAGCGGGCAGCGCGTTGATCAGGCCGAGGAGCTTCTCGCGCTCGAAGAACTCCTGGCACTTGCGCTGCAGGTTCTCCCTGTCCACCGAGGCGTCGGTGTGCAGCTTCAGCCCCAGCTCGAGGCCCTCGTGGTCGATCATCACCGACAGGAAGATATGGTTCCGCAGGGGCGAGGGATCCTCGATGAGCGCGGCCATGGTGCGATGGCTGCTGATGATCCCCTCCAGCTCCCGGCGCGCCTCCTTGTTGCGTGAGAAGAAGAGCCGCTGGTTCACCACCCGCCGGTTGTTCCACAGCGCCGGGTGCTCGACGCTCACCTCACACTCCAGCGGTGAGCCGTCCGCGGCGCGCATGCCGGGGCTGAGCAGCCGTCCCAGTTCGAGCAGGTTCTGTTTGACCTGCAGCCGCTCGAGGTTGAACAGGTTGCTCTCCCACTTTTTAGGCAAGTAGGCGTCGAAGTCCTTGTCGGTGAAGGGCGCGAATTCCACGGGGCGCATTATGCTTACGCCGCCCACTCCTGTCCAGCGCTGACTGTGGTGGATTCTGCTCAGCGGAGCAGGGCCACGGGCCAGGGCTCCTGGCCCGCGGGATCCAGCGCCGACATGGCCGCGGGGAGCGCCTGCGGAGAGACCAGATCCAGGCGCCCGTCCAGGTCGAGCCGTCGGGCCAGGGCCACCAGGTCGAGCACCAGGTGGGGGTGCAGATCGCGCACCCATCGGGGGGTGGCCTGACCCGCCAACAGCGCGGTCAGCTCGGGGCGCAGCGTCGGGAGCGTGGGGGATACCAGCGAGGCCGAGGAGAGCTGCGGCGCGAGGGGGAGCCAGGCATCCATGGAGCGCTCGGTGGGGCAGAGGTCCAGCAGGTGGAGCCGCGGTGAGGGCAAGTCACCCGGGAGCTCGCCGGGGCGCTCCAGCGGCGCAGGCCGCAGGCCCATGCCCTGGAGCAAGGCCATGACCAGCGAGTCCTGCGCCAGGGGAGCGGGCAGCAGCACCATGTCGCCCGGGATCGCGCCGGCGAGCACGGCGGCCTGGTACACCGGGCCTGCCGCAGCCACGAGGGCCAGGGCGCCGGCGTGGTCCTCTGCCTCCTCCATGTCCAGCGCGGGGGCCAGGTGTTCTCCCGCCAGCTCCAGCTGGCCAGCGCACCCGCCAGGCTCGCCGGCGCTGCCGGGCCGAACCGGCGCCGCGCAGGCCAGGTGCAGGGTGGACCTGCACGGGCCGCAGGCGCCGCAGGGCAAGAACCCGCCGCAGAGGCGGCGCATGTCGTCCTCGTCCCGGGCCAGGAACACCGCGCCCGGCACCTCGGGCGAGGGGGCGCCCGCGTGCGCCTGCTCCACCTCGCGCAGCGAGGGCGCCGCGGCGATCACATCGAGCTTCATGAAGGGGGGCTCCTGGACCGCTTACCGAAATAGGCGTCTGCAGTAGGTTTGCAAACCGTTCGACGCTCTAGTTGTTCGGGTCCTCTTCGGTGGTGCTCACGACCTCCACCTCGTCGAGGCTCACCTCGTCGGTGGCGTCATGGCGTCCTTCGCCGTACTGCACCACGGGCTCCACCACCACGGCTTGCTCGTCAACGGGGGGCAGGGGGGTGCCCTGGTTCTCATCGTGGGTGCCCAGCTCGCCGGCGGCGGCGGCCTCGTCCTCTCCCGCTGATGAGACCACCAACTCATCTGCGCTCTGGATCTCCGCCGACCCGATCTCCTCGATGGGCTCCGCCTCGTAGGCGAGCTGCTCGTCGTAGCTCTCCACCGCGGCGGCCTGCTCTGCGGCCTGCTCCACGGGGGAATCTTCCTCAATGGCCTCCAGGCGATCCATCTCGGCCTGGTTGGCCTGCACGCCGTTGAACCGATCCAGCGCGGCGCAAAGCTCCTCGTAAGGGATCATGCTGTCTCTTCCTCCATGGTGCCTGTGGACTCCATAAACTACTGCCTCGGACCGCTCTAGTCCACAACCGGGTAGCGCAGGGTGTTCGGCTTGCCGTCGCGCAGCAACTTCACCGTCAGCTCCTTGATGGTGGGGAGCTTCTCCCAGACCTTCATGAACTGATCCGGGCGCTCGATGGGCATGCCGTTGACGTCGATGATCACGTCCCCCGGCTTGATGGGGCCCGGGCCGCGGTAGGAGAGCATGCGCCAGCCGAAGAAGCGCCCCCGGTTGAAAGTGGCCTTGACCCGCAGCCGCGCGATGAACCGCTGGGGGCCGCGCTTGTGGAACTTCATCAGCACCGCGCGGGTGATGGCGTTCTCCGGCGTGGCCTCCGGGGCGGCGGGCTGGGTTGCCGTGGTCGGCTTGTTGTCCGCGGGTTGCGCGCGGGCAGGCTCGCCGGCGGCGGCCGCTGGCGCTGGATCCGGCTTGCGGGAAGCTGACGGGCCGCCGCAGGCCGCGGCCAGGAACACGGGGACGATGAGGGCCAGGTGTCGCATGTCACTCCTTGCGCCCCGCCGCGTGGCGGAGCAGGGCGCCCACCAGGGCGCGCAGACGTAGGTGGATCTCCTCGACGGTGAGGGCGCCGTCTACCACGGCCCAGGCGGGGTCCCGCCCGAGATCCGCGGCGTGTGCGCGCGCCGGCCGGTCAGGGTGGAGGCGCCAGCCGACGCCGTCCGGTTCCAGCGCCCATGAGCCGCTCTGCTCCGTGCGGCCGAAGAGCCGATCGTAGGTCGCGGCCACCTTCATCTGGGTCTCGTCGGCGTCGAAAAGCTCCTCGGCCTCACCGCGGGTCTGGCGCCGCTGGTGCGCCACCTCCGGCTCCACCCGCAGGTAGATGGTCAGGTCGGGCTCCAGCGCCATCCGGTTGGCCTCGGCCACCCAGCCGGCCTCCAGGTCCACCGACTGGTAAGCCAGAGAGCTGTAGACATATCGGTCGCTGATCACGTGCTCACCCCTGGCCAGGCAGGGCTGGATCTCCCGCCGCAGGTGGTCCACCCGGTCGGCGGCGAACAGCAGCGCCACCACGGCCGAGTCCACCGGGCCGCCCAGCTCCCGCCGCAGCGCCTTGCGGATCAGCTTGCCCACCGGCAGCCCGGACGGCTCACAGGTCAGGTGGGCGCCCTGGCCCTGGCCGTCGTCTGCGAGCCACCGCTGCAACAGCTCCCCCTGGGTGGAGGTGCCTGCGCCGTCGATGCCTTCGAGGGTGATGAACAGGGCGCGCGGTCTCATGGGCACTCAGTTAACCACGCGCCGGCGCACCAGGGCCAGCCCCACCACGAGGCCCAGGGCAACGGCCAGGCCGACGCCCCCGGTGACGAACAGGCGTGACCGCTGGCGGCCCCGCGCCCGCTCCAGCTCGCGGGCTGCCTGCTGGTGGTTCGGCGCCATGGCCAGGGCCTGGTTCAGTGCCGTGCGCCGGGCCTCGCTGTCCTGCGGGGCTTGCAGCGCCTCCACCACCAGCCGGCGCGCGCGGGCCTGCGAGACGAACTCGGCCTTCGGCCCGAGGTGAATCGCCTTGGTCAGCAGCAGGAGGGCCTCCCGGGTCGCCTCTGGCTTGCGGGTGGCCAGCAGATCCTCCGCCCGCCGGTGGTAGAACGGCGCCATCTCGTGACGGCGCGGGTGAAACGGCGCGGCGGCCAGGATCAGATCGAAGGTCTCCAGCGCCTGCTGCAGCTTGCCCGCGCTGGCCCGGGCGAGGGCGGCCTTCAGCTCCCGGGCGCGCGCCATGTCCAGGGCCTTGTCCTGGGCCGCGAAGAGCCGCTCGGCCAGGTGTCGCGGCTCGTTTTCGGCCATCAGCCGGCGCCGGGCGTCCTCGGTGCGGCGGCCCAGGGCGCGGGCCAGGCGGTCGGCCAGGGCGTGGGTGGCCAGCTGCTGGTAGGTGTAATAGACCGTGCGCGCGCGCTCTGTCTTGCGGCCTCCCACCAGCTTGAGCTTGCGCTTCTGCGCCCGCGGCGGGCGGCCGCTGACGTAGCGCAGCATGGCCCAGCGAGCGGCCCGGCGCACCTGCTCCACTGCGTGATCGGTGTGATCCAGCACCGCGCCCACCGCGGATGTCCCCCGCACCTCGCCGTAGGCGTGCAGCAGCTCTGCCTTGAGCTCCGGCCCGGCCAGCTTCAGCACCCGGCCCGGGCGGGTCCAGTTCATGCGGTCCATCTGGTAACTGGCGTAGCGCTTCATCTTGAAGGCCAGCTCGTCGCGCAGGTTGCGAACGCGCACCAGGCCGGGCACCGCGCCGAGGCCCATGCCGCGGATGCGCGCCCCACACTCATCGCGGAACGCGCCCCTGTGGCGGTAGCCGAACCGGACCAGCGAGACCGCGGCGTCCGGGTGGCCGGAGCCGGCCGTGGCCCGGAGCAGCGCCACCGTGAGCAGGCACTCGCGCAGGGCAGGGCGCAGCGCCTCGCTCAGGCCGTCCTCCCGGGTGCTCAGCAGCGCGTCCAGCCAGTCCAGGTCCTTGACCCGCGCCGGCTTGGTGAACCGGCCCTTGCCGTCGGGGACCGCAGCGCCGATGGAGCGCAGCACGTTCTTCATGTCCGCCACCGGCACCTTGACCTCCCGGTGCAGCCACCTGTGCAGGGTCGGAGCGTCAGCCGGAGCGGCCTGCATCAGCCGCTCCACCATGGCCTTGCGCTCCTCGACCTTGCTGGAGCCGAGGGCGGCCTCGATGGTCTTGAGCTTCAGGCCAGCGAGCCGGGTGGCCGGGGTGAGCAGGTCCTCGCTGGCCCTTGGGCCGGGGGCCGCGGCGGCCGGCTCCTTGCCGCCCTTGGCAGGGGCGCTGCCGCTGTCCGTCCCGGCGTCATCGTCGGAGCAGGCAGGCGCAGTCCAGCACAGGACGAGGGCCACCATGACGACCACGCAACGCATGGCCTCAGCGATATCAGAGGGGGGTGATTATGTCTAATTTTTGGGGACGGTGGCCACCGTCTCCGTCAATGCACGGTGGCCGTCGGCTCGACCATCAGGTCGAGGGATCCTTCCAGGCGCTCCAGGCCGTCGTCGGCGAAGCTGCAGAACCGCGCGCCCACGCCGTAGAGCCGCTTGCGCGCGCCCTCCTCGGCGAAGTGCAGGTAGTAGTGGTTCTTCACCTGGGCGCGGGCGGTGATGCCCCCGAGGGCGCCGGGGGGCGTGAAGTGGATCTCGATCTCGGTACCAAGGGGCAGGAGGCGATGGGTCTCGAGCATGATGCCGCCGCGGGAGATGTTGCGGGCGACGCACTGGGTGAAGCCGTGCACCGCGGACTCCACCTCCACGGTGAAGATGGTCTCCATGCGCAGGCTTCCGCGGCGGTCTTTGATCGGGTTGGGCAGGTTCATCGGGTGACTCGGCCTCCTGTGAGCGTTGATTGTCACCGGGTATTCAAATGAAGTCAAAAAACCTACATTTGTACACCTGGTGGAGAATCCCAGGTGTGACATAGTGATGAGCGTCGAGACCGGCAGGGATTCCGTGACCAGCAAACGCGTTTTCATCCGCACGTTCGGATGCCAGATGAACGTCCACGACAGCCAGCGCATGCAGGAGGTGCTGAGCGCGGTTGGGTACGCCGTGACCGACGAGCCCGAGGACGCGGATCTGATCCTGATCAACACCTGCACCGTGCGGGAGAAGTCCAGGGTCAAGGTCCTGTCGGCCATCGGTCGGTTCGCGCGCCTCAAGGACCAGCGCCCTGACATGGTGCTCGGCGTCACCGGCTGCGTGGCGCAGCAGGAGGGGCAGCGGCTGCTGGACCGCGCTCCGGACCTGGACCTGGTTATGAGCCCGGACCATATCGCGACCCTGCCCGAGTTGGTGGAGCACGCCCGGGAAGGGCAGCGTACGGTGCAGGTGGGCTTCGCCGAGGTGGAGAACTACCGCTTCTTGCAGGCCTCGGAGCAGGGAGAGTCAGGGCCTGCCCACGGGCCCACCGCCCTGGTGACGATCCAGAAGGGGTGCGACAACCACTGCGCCTACTGCATCGTGCCCTCGGTGCGCGGCCCCGAGGCGAGCCGCGCGGCCGCCGAGGTGGTGAGCGAGGTCCAGGCCCTGGTGGACTCCGGGGTGCGGGAGGTGACCCTCATCGGGCAGAATGTCAACTCCTACCACGGCGGGGAGGAGCCGGATCCGGTGGACTTCGTCGGCCTGCTGACCCGCGTGGACGCGGTGTCGGGCCTGGACCGGATCCGCTTCACCACCAGCCACCCGAAGGATTTCAGCCCGGAGCTGGCCCGCTGCTTCGCCACCCTGGAGCGCCTGTGCCCCTGGCTGCACCTGCCGGTGCAGTCCGGCTCCAGCCATGTGCTCGAGCTCATGCGCCGGGGGTACAGTCGCGAACACTACCTGGAGCTGATGGCCATGGTGCGCGAGCAGTGCCCGGACATCTGCGTGGGCACCGACCTGATCGTGGGCTTCCCTGGTGAGCGAGAGCGAGATTTTCTGGACACCGTGGATTTAATCGAACGAATTCAGTTCGATTATGCTTATTCCTTCAAGTATTCCATCCGGCCCGGAACGCCAGCGGAGCAGCTGGGCGACACTGTCCCCGAGCAAGAAAAGGCGCGCCGTCTCAGGCACCTGCAGGCGGTTCAGGAGAAGATAACCGAGCAACGGCTGGCGCGCTGGCAGGGCAAGGACCTGAAGGTGCTCGTGCAGGGGCCGAGCCGCAAGGGTACGGCTCAACTCTGCGGCCGGGGGCCCGGGAATCAGGTGGTAAATTTCCCGGCCGAGGGGAGCGATGCCGCCCGGGGCGATCTGGTCCGTCTGCGCATCGTCAAGGCGCGGCGCCACTCGCTGCTGGGCGAAGTGATGGCGCCTTGAGCAGGGTCGCTGCCTGGGCGCCGGTGGCCGCCATGGCGGCGCTCATCTTCGGCCTGTCCTCCATCCCGGGCGACCGGCTCACCCTGCATGTCTTCGACCGGCAGGACCTGGTGGCTCACGCCCTGGTCTTCGGGATCCTGGCCTACCTCATTTGCCGCGCCCTGACCCGGGAGGTGCCCTGGAGCCCGGCGGCGCGGGCCGGCGTGGCGCTGCTGGCGGCCGGGCTGTACGGGATCTCGGACGAGCTGCACCAGGCCCTGGTTCCATTCCGCCACCCGGACTGGCGGGACGCCCTGGCGGACCTGGCCGGCGCGGCGCTCGGCGCCGGCGCGTGGCGGATCCAGCACGCGCGCAGCCAGGGGCGGACCTCAAAAGCGAGAGAGCGATGATCAAGAGCTATGGCGAAATACAGCCCCGGCTGGGCGAGCGGGTGTTCGTGGCAGACAGCGCGCTGGTGATGGGGGAGGTGAGCCTGGGGGAGGGCAGCTCCATCTGGTACGGCGCCGTGGTGCGCGGGGACGTCAACCGGATCACCATCGGCAGCGGCACCAACATACAGGACCTGACCATGGTCCACGTGACCCGGCAGCGGCACCCCGCGGTGATCGGGCAGCAGGTCACGGTGGGGCACCGCGCGGTGATCCACGGCTGCTCCGTGGCCGACCGGTGCCTGGTGGGCATCGGCGCCATCGTCCTGGATGGCGTGGAGGTCGGCGAGGAGTGCGTGGTGGCCGCTGGCAGCCTGCTGCCGCCGGGAAAGGTGTACCCCCCGCGATCGCTGATCATGGGCAGCCCCGCTGTTGTGAAGGGCGAGGTTAGCGACGAGGAGGTGGCGTGGGTTCTGGCTTCAGCGCGGCACTACCAGGAGCTGGCTGCGGCGCATGACAAAGAAAACAAAAAACAAGAACCAAGAAACGAGAAATGAAAAAGGTTGAGGGGGGACCGCTAGCGCTTTGGGCGGCGCTTCTTTGATTTGATCTTCTTGCGGTTCTTGCGGCGCCTGAGCCAGAGGCGCAGGGGGACTCCGTCGAAGCCGAAGGTCTTGCGCAGGCTGTTGAGGATGTAGTTCTGGTAGCTCTCGGCGAAGCCCTTCTTGCTGCTGACGCTCAGGATGAAGGTGGGCGGCCGGGTCTCGGGCTGGGTCATGTAGAACAGCCGGATCGGCCGGCCCCGCACGTTGGGCGGGGTGTGGGCGGCGGTGGTGTCTTCGAGGAAGCGGTTCAGGTCGGCGGTGGAGATGCGGCGGCCAGACTCGCGGTGGATGCGCGCCACGGTGGGCAGCAGCCTGGCCACGCCCTGGCCGGTGCGCGAGGAGATGAAGTGCAGCGGCGCGTAGGGCACGAAGCGGAGCTGGTCCTGCACGTCCTGGGTCAGCCGGCGCTTCTCCGGTCCGACCGGGGACGGCAGCGTGTCGCTCTTGGAGAAGATCAGCACCAGGCCCTTGCCAGTATCATGGGCCAGGGCGGCCAGCTTGGCGTCCTGCTCCACCACGCCCTCGGCGGGATCCAGCATCAGGCAGGTCACGTCAGCCTCGGTGATCCGGCGCAGGGCGCGCAGCACCGCGTAGCGCTCCATGCCCGGCTCCACCGATCGCTTGCGGCGCACGCCGGCGGTGTCGATGACCGTGAAGACGGTGCCCGATCGGGTGGTGATCTCGATATCCACCGGATCCCGGGTGGTGCCAGGGCGGTCTGACACGATGCTCCGCTCGGCGCCGGCCAGGTAGTTCAGCAGGCTCGATTTGCCCACGTTGGGCCGGCCCACCAGGGCGATGCGTATGGGGGCCTCTTCGTCGGCTTCTGCTTCGGCCACAGGGGCGCTCACCGGGAGGGTGTCCACCAGCGCCTGCTGCAGCTCCTCCATGCCGGAGCCGTGGGCGGCGGAGATGTGGAGCAGCTCGGGCACGCCCAGGGCGTGAAGCTCGGCAGCCTCCGCGGCCTGGGTCGGGCCGTCCACCTTGTTCGCGGCGTGCAGGACAGGGCGCCCGGTGCGGCGCAGGGTCTCCACCACCAGCCGGTCGCCCTCGGTGAGCCCCTCCTTGGCGTCCATGAGCACCAGCACCAGATCCGCCTCCTCCACTGCGTAGCGGGTCTGCTGCAGGATGTCCGCGTCGAGCCCCGCCTCGGCCTCGGGATCAAACCCGCCAGTATCCACCAGGGTGACCTGGCGTTCGAGGATGGTGGCGATGCCGTATCGGCGGTCGCGGGTCACGCCGGGGCGATCCTCCACGATGGCGTCCCGGCGCCGGAGCAGGCGGTTGAACAGGGTGGACTTGCCCACGTTGGGCCGGCCCACGATGGCTACCATCGGGATCCTCATGAGTCGTACCCCAGGCGGCGGCGCCCTTCCACCGAGCGGGTCCACTCGCGCTCCACATGGATGGTGAGCTTCAGGTGGACCTGGCAGCCGAGGATGGCGCCGATCTCCTGGCGCGCGCTGGCGCCGATCTGCTTGATCATCGATCCCTTGCGCCCGATCAGGATCCCCTTCTGGGAGTCGCGCTCGACATGGATGATCGCCTCGATGGCCACGTCGCCGGTGCGGGGGCGTTCGTCGAAGCGCACCACCTCCACCGCCGTGGCGTACGGCACCTCCTGGTGGCAGCGGTGGAACACCTGCTCGCGGATCAGCTCGGCGGCGAGGAACCGCTCGGCGCGGTCGGTGAACAAGTCCTCGGGGTAGAGGCGCGGCCCCCGGGGCAGGCGGGCGACGACGCTGCTGAGCAGGTCTTCGACCCCCTCGCCGTGCAACGCCGAGATCGGCACGATGTCCGAAAACCCGCGCTCGGCCCAGCCCGCCATCAGCGGCAGCAGCAGGTGGCGCTCGGCCTTTGGGATGCGGTCGACCTTGTTGACCACCACCACCACCGGCGCGCCCGGCCGCAGGCGCTGCACCTGGTCCAACACGTAGCAGTCCTCCTCGGTGAGCGATAGGGGCTGCCCCTCGCCCGCGTTGGCCAGGCGGCGGCGGTCCACCTCGGTGAGCATCAGCACGCAGTCCACCCCGTCGAGGCCGTCGAGGGCCTCCTTGACCATGAACCGGTTCAGGTTGGCGCGGGAGCGATGGATGCCAGGGGTGTCGACGATGATCAGCTGATCATCGCCGCTGTTGTGGATGCCGAGGATGCGGTTGCGGGTGGTCTGTGGGCGATGGCTGACGATGGCCAGCTTCAGCCCGAGCACCTGGTTGAGCAGGGTCGACTTGCCCACGTTGGGCCGGCCCACCAGGGCGGCGAAGCCGGTCCTTCCTGTGGGCTCATCCGGGGTGTCGCTGTGGGGCTCGGGCGTCATGAGCGCAATGTTATGATATATATGTTGGCAACTTACCAGTCTTTTGGAGCGGCGCGTGGCCTCCCTGAGCATCCTGATGGGCATCCTTGCCCTGATCCTCGCCATCATCCCCATCGGCCTGACGCAGATCGTCGGCGTCGCCGCCGGGCTCGTGGGCCTGATCCTGGCCGAACTGGCGCGGCGCCGGGCTGCCGAGGCTGGCGGGTCCCGGCGCCCGGCCATGGCGGGGCTGGTGCTCGGCTTCTCGGGTGCGGCTTTGAGCGCGATTTTCTTCGTGACCTTCATCAACATCATGGACCGTGTGGCTACCGAGGCTGAAGGGGCGAGCGCCAGGGTGAAGCAGGGCCTGGGCGAGGAGCTGACCCGGGAGTTCGGCCGGGCGCGCGGCTCCAGCCAGTTCCATGACGCCATGAAGCGGGTGCTCAAGCGGGCCGAGAAGAATAGCGCGGTGAAGTAGGCAGCAGCGGCCTGTGGCCGCCGAATGCCAGGATGCTGCGGATGCTGAGACGGTGTTGGCCATCTTTCTGTCGTTTGGGCATTAGCTGATATCATCCCGCTGCATGCCCCCGTCCTCCAACAGACCCTTGCCGGGCCGGATCGGCCGCTATGAGATCGTCAGGCGGCTGGCAGTGGGCGGCATGGCCGAGGTGTTCCTCGGCCGCGCCAAGGGGGAGGGGGGCTACGAGAAGCTGGCCGCCATCAAGCGGATCTTGCCCCACCTGGCAGAAGACGAGAGCTTCGTCGGGATGTTCATCGACGAGGCGCGCATCTCCGCTCGCCTGTCACACGGCAACATCGCCCAGATCTTCGAGTTCGGCCAGGCCGGCTCGAGCTACTTCATCGCCATCGAGTTCGTGCGCGGCGTGGACCTGCGCCAGATCCTCACCCACTTCCGCAAGCGGGAGAAGGTGCCCCCACCCGCCATGGTGGCGCGGATCATGAGCCGGGTGTGCGCGGCCCTGGATTACGCCCATGACATGTGCGACGAGAAGGGCCGCCACCTGGAGATCATCCACCGCGATGCGAGCCCCTCCAACGTGCTCGTCTCCTTCGAGGGGGAGGTCAAGCTCATCGACTTCGGCATCGCCAAGGCGGTGCACCGCGGGCAGGAGACCGCGGTGGGGACCCTCAAGGGGAAGTGCTCGTACATGTCGCCGGAGCAGGTGACCTCCCGGCCCATGGATCGCCGCAGCGACATCTTCGCCGCCGGCACGGTGCTGTTCGAGCTGCTCACGGGAGAGCACCCCTTCCGCGCCACCGACGAGCTGATCACCCTGGACCGAATCCGCCAGGCCGATCCGATCCCGCCGTCGAAGCTGGTGCCGTCGGTGCCGCCCGAGCTGGAGGCCATCTGCCTGCGCGCCCTCAGCCTGGACCCTGACCAGCGCTTCTCCACCGCCGGCCGAATGGAGCAAGAGCTGGACCGCTTCCGCCGGAACAACCCCCTGACCAGGCGCAAGATGGCCACCTGGGTCCGGCGCGCGTTCGCCTCGCTGGTGGAAGCGCCGCTGATCCCGCCCAAGCGCGGCAAGGGCGAGCTGGGGCGCCGGCTCAAGAGCACGATGCCGTCAGGCTCCGGCATGCTCGACGACGACACCGAGGACATGGTCACCATCGCGCGCCCCGAGCCCACGCCGCCTGCGCTGGTCGGCGTGGACCAGGCCCCTGACCCGGAGGCCATCCAGGATCTGCACACGGCGCTCAAGATCGGGGTCGACGCCACCGAGGACGCCATCGCCAACGCCATCCGCCGCGGGCCGCAGGTCAAGGACCCGTTCGGTCCTCCCGACCAGGGCGAGCCGTTGGCCGACGCGCGCCGCAAGAAGCCCGGCCCGGGCAAGGGCCGCGAGGGCGACAAGGCGCGCCGCCCGTTCGCCATGGCCGTGGCCCTGTCGGTCATCCTGGCCCTGGGCACCATCGCCGCGGTGGGCTACAAGGTGTACCAGGGGGTGCAGCGCGGCCCGATCTGGCTCTCCGCGCCAGACGCCGCAGCCGGCGCGAGCGCCGGGACGCCTCCACCCGACGCGGGGGTCGATCATTAAGCCGCCCCTGGTTGTGGTGGTGGGGCCCACGGCGGCCGGCAAGTCCGACCTCGCCGTGGAGCTTGCCCTGGCCCTGGACGCCGAGGTGGTGAGCGCCGACTCGGTGCAGGTGTACCGCGGCTTCGACATCGGCACCGGCAAGCTCACGAGCCAGGAGATGCGGGGGGTGCCGCACCACCTGATGGACATCCTGGATCCACAGGAGCCGTTCTCCGCCGCGGCCTTCGTGGAGGCGGCGGACCGGGCGATCCTCGAGATCCAGCAGCGCGCGCGGCCGGCGGTGGTGGCCGGCGGCACCGGGCTGTACGTCCGGGCCCTGACCCGGGGCCTGTTCGAGGCGCCCGCCCCATCGGAGGCCATCCGGGACCGTCACCGACAGGAGGCCGCACGGGACGGCGTCCCGGCGCTGCACGCGCGGCTGGCCGATGTGGATCCTGCGTCGGCCTCGCGGATCCACGAGAACGACCTGGTGCGCATCTCCCGCGGCCTGGAGGTGCACGAGCTGACCGGGCGACCCATCAGCGAGCTGCAGCAGGCGCACCGGTTCGCGGAGCCGCGCTACCCGGCGATGCTGCTCTGCCTGTCGCCGCCGAGGGAGGTGCTCTGGCCGCGCATCGAGCGCCGGGTGCAGGCCATGATGGACCTCGGCTGGCTGGACGAGGTGCGGCGCCTGGCCGACGCCGGGCACGGCCACAGCAAGCCCATGGGGTCCCTCGGCTACCGGCAGCTGATGCAGCACCTGCGCGGCGAGCTTGACTTGCCGGAGGCGGTGCGGCAGACCGTGCGGGACACGCGCCGATTCGCCCGGCGCCAGATCGCCTGGTTCCGCCAGGAGCAGGACGTGGTATGGATGGAGCGGCGGGACGCGTGCAGGGTTGACGACGTCCGCCGCTGGATCGACCAACAGAGAGGGTAGCCAAGGTGCAGCACGTGCTTGATTTCGAGCGTCCTTTGCTGGAGCTCGAGCGCAAGATCGAGGAGCTCCGCCAGCTCCAGCGGGGCAACATGGATTTTTCGGCGGAGATTAGCCTGCTGGAGGCCAAGGCGGTGCGCCTGCTGGACGAGATCTTCGCTGATCTCGATCCGTGGCAGGTGGTCCAGCTCAGCCGCCACCCCGAGCGGCCGACCACCCTGGAATACATCCGGGAGATCTTCGACGAGTTCGTGGAGCTCCACGGCGACCGGCTGTACTCCGACGATCAGGCCATCATCGGCGGGCTGGCGCGGCTGGACGGCCGGGCCCTGATGTTGCTGGGCCACCAGAAGGGGCGGAGCACCAAGGAGAACATGCGCCGCAACTTCGGCATGGCCCGCCCCGAGGGGTACCGCAAGGCCCAGCGCCTGATGAAGCTCGCCGCGCGCAGCGACCTGCCGGTGGTGACCTTCATCGACACGCCAGGCGCCTACCCCGGCCTCGGCGCGGAGCAGCGCGGCCAGGCCGAGGCCATCGCCACCTCGCTGGAGATCATGGCCACCTTGCCGATCCCGATGATCGGCGTGGTCATCGGCGAGGGCGGCTCGGGCGGCGCCCTGGCCCTCGGGGTGACCAACCGCATCCTGATGCTCGAATACTCGACCTACTCGGTGATCACCCCCGAGGGGTGCGCCTCCATCCTCTGGCGCGACGCCGCCAAGGCGCCGCGGGCCGCCGAGGCCATGCGCATGGCGGCCCGTGAGGTGCACCGCATGGGCGTGGCCGACGAGGTGGTCACAGAGCCCAAGGGCGGCGCCCACCGTAACCCGGCCGAGGCGGCCGCGCGCCTGGCCGAGAGCCTGCGCCGCCACCTCGACGAGCTGTCTGCCCTCGGCCCGGACGAGCTGCTGGAGCAGCGCTACCAGAAGTTCCGGGTCATGGGGGAGTACAGGGAGTAACAGGGGTCCACCGTGGACGGCGAGATGCTCGGACCCCTGGCGCTGGCAATCATCGCGGCCAGCGTCCTGATCTCCGGGTTGCTGGTGCTGCGGCGCCGCGGCCGGCAGGCTCTCGGCTTCGCCGCCCTGCTGGCCGTCAACCTCGGGCTCGCGGGCTACGCCCTGGGGGTCCCCGACGCCCACCCGGCCTTCTTCTTCGCGGCCGTGGCCGCCTTCACCGTCCTGGTGCTGGTGCCCGGCGGCATCGGCGTGATGACCCGGCGGGCGCTGCGCCAGGGGCGGCTCGACAGGGCCATCTCGCTGGTGCGCCTGCGGCAGATGTTCCAGCCCGGCGCGGGCCTGGGCCGGGACCTGGAGATCCTGCGCGGGCTGGCCCTGGTCCACGAGGGGCGCATGGACGACGCCATCGACATGCGCCGCGCGCAGCTGGAGGAGGATCTCGAGCCGGCTCTGCGCGTCACGGTTCTGGAGCAGCTGCTCACCTTCCTGCTCTACCGGCGGGCCTGGTCCGAGGCGGCCGACCTGTTCACCCGGGAAGGCGGCGAGGGGCTGGCCACGGTGTCGGCGTCGGCCGCGGCGGCGGCGGCGCGCGCGCTGCTGGAGCTGGACCGCTTCGACGAGGCGGCGCGGGTGCAGGGCATCCTGGAGCATGGCAAGGCGGGGCGCAGCGTGTCGGACGCCCTGGTGCTGAACCAGACCCGGCTGGTCTTCCTGGCGCACATGGGCAAGGAGGAGCAGCTGGCGCCGCTGGTGCAGGAGGGGAGCGGGTTTTTGCCTGGCCTCACCCCCGGCCACCGGGACCTGTGGCGCGCGGTGGCCATGGCCCGGGCGGGCCGAGAGGCAGAGTCCCGGGAGCTGCTGCTGTCGCTGGTGGGCGCCGAGGACAACCAGCTGTCCGAGGCCGCGACCCACCGGCTGGACCAGCCCGTGACGCCGCTGCCGTCGCACCTGCCCGACCCGGAGATGGAGGCCCTGTGCGGCCACGCCGCCGCAGCCGCGGGGACCTACCGCGGCATGCCGCGCTTTCGCGGGCGCGTGTGGCAGCTCGCCCCCGTGACAACGGCCCTGATGGCCATCATCGTGCTGGTGCACCTGGGCATCGAGCTGGTGGGCAACAGCCAGGACGGCTGGACCCTGACCCGATTCGGCGCCAACCTCGCCCTGGCCACCCGGGGGGCCGAGCCGTGGCGGCTGGTGACCAGCATGTTCCTGCACGCCGGGTGGCTCCACCTGGCGGTGAACCTGTACACCCTGTTCGTGCTGGGCCGCTTCGTGGAGCAGCTGTTCGGCTCCAGGCGGTTCTGGGTGCTCTACCTCGTGGCCGGCGTGATCGGGTCAGCCGCCAGCGCATACCTCGGCGGGGACCAGCGCCTGTCGGTGGGGGCGTCGGGGGCCATCTTCGGCCTGCTGGGCGGGGCGCTGGTTGGGATGCTGCGCCTGCGGGGCCATGTGCCCGAGGCGTGGCGGCGTCAGGTGACCTACAACCTGCTCATCGTCATCGCGCTGAACGTCTACATCGGCTACACCGTGCCGCGGGTTGATAACTCGGCGCACATGGGCGGCCTGGTGGGAGGCGTGCTCATGGGGTTGATGCTGATCCGCGCCCGGGCGGGGCAGGGCAGAGGCTGGGCCGGGCTCACCCCCGCCGCCCTGACCCTGGCCGCCGTGACGCTGCTGTGCGGCGCCATGGCAGCGCACAGCTCCTCCGGGGCGTTGCTGAAGTCGCTGCCGCAGAAGCAACACAACCGCGGCGGGCTGGGCGTGACCGTGCCGGGCCACTGGTTCTCCCTCGAGGAGGACGCGCTGCTGCTGCAGGATCCGTTGCTGGAGATCTCGCCCACCCTGCAGTTCGAGGTGGTGGGCTTGCCCGAGGATCAGGATCTCGGGCTGCTCGCGGCCGACCGGACGCGGAGCTTCGCCAACCGCCTGGGGGAGCTGAAGGAGGTGCAGGGGGTGAAGGCCGTGGGGCCGCCGTGGCGGGTGGGGCCAGCGCTGCATCGCAGCGAGCTGCGGGTGCGCGCCCTGGACCGGGTGTTCCGCCAGGTGCACCTCTTCCGGCGCCAGGGAGGCCTGGCGGTCATCGCGTTGGTGCGCCTGCCCGATAACCGCGTTAAGGACTACGAAGAGGTGCTTGCTGAGATCGCGCGCAGCATGGTGTACCGGATCGGGGGTACAATGGGGGCGGCATCGCAGCCTGAACCATAGAAAACGCGCCCCCTGGCGCCGCGACACCCAGCGAGGTAATCCCATGAACAGACCTGCTGTACGACCCCGTGCTCTCGCTCCCCTGGGCCTGCTCGCCGTGCTGGCGCTGACCCTGTCCTGCTCGGATGACGACTTCTTCAGCGGCGCCGACAAGGGGGCCTACACCGACCTGGCCGGGGACGCCGCCGGGACGGCCGACATGAACAACGGGCTGCCCGACGGCTACGGGCCGCTCTACTCGTGCAAGAACCCGGGCAAGGCGTGCAACGCCCACGACAACTGCGCCATCAACCCGATCTGCGGGCCGGACAACAAGTGCTACCCCGAGTCGGTGATGAACTGCAACGACCAGCTCGCCTGTACCACGGACACCTGCGCCGGGCTTGGGGTGTGCAACAACGTACCGAAGAAGGGCACCTGCAAGCTCGCCGTGCGCGTACCCAAGGGGGCGACCTGCGCCAAGGTCACCGGCGACGCCGGGGTGAAGCTGGACGCCGGGGCCGTGGCTGACGGCGGCACGGCGCCGGCCAAGGAGACCATCTTCTGCTGCTTCAAGGAGGGGGACCGCAACCCGGCTGATGCATGCCAGAAGTGCAGTCCGCCGTCGGCGGGCGATGCGGGGGGCGGGGGCACCAGCGCCACCAAGTGGGCTCCGGCCAACGGCGGCTACTGCGATGACGGCAACCTGTGCACCAAGAATGACTACTGCCAGAACGGCACCTGCAAGGGCACCAGCTACGCCAGCCAGTGCGCCGACGGCATCAGCTGCACCGAGGACAAGTGCGACGGCAAGGGCGGCTGTCTCGGCAACACCCTCAAGAAGGGCTTCTGCCTGATCAACAAGGTTTGCTACAAGGACGGCGCGCCCCACCCCAGCGGCTCCTGCCTGGCCTGCGTATCCGCCACGAACCCGGCCGACTGGACGCCGGTGACCAACACCTGCTCCATCGGCGGCAAGTGCTACGTCAAGGGCGCCAAGAACCCGGGCGGCTGCGCCGAGTGCGACCCGGCCGCCAGCACCAGCAAGTGGACGGTCAAGGGCACCACCCACTGCCTGATCAACAACAGCTGCGTGGCCTCCGGGAGCAAGGACACCACCGGCTGCTCGTCGTGCCAGCCGGCCAAGGACAAGTACGCCTACAGCGCCCTGTCAGGCCTCTGCCTCATCGACGGCAAGTGCCACTCCAAGGGTGACAAGCACACCCTCGGCTGCGCGGAGTGCGACCCGGTCACGAGCAGCTCCAAGTGGACCGTGAAGGGGACCACCCACTGCTTCATCGACAAGAAGTGCTACACCTCCGGCACCGCTGATCCCACCGGGTGCTCCTCCTGCGCTCCGGCCACGAGCAAGTACGCCTGGACCCCCAAGGCGGGGCAGTGCCAGATCGACAAGAAGTGCTACGCCAACGGCGCCAAGCACAGCAGCGGGTGCGGGGAGTGCAAGGCCGCCACGAGCCCCACCAAGTGGACCGTGACCAAGGCCAACTCCTGCCTGATCAACGACAAGTGCTACAACGCCGGCGACAAGCTGGGCTGCTTCAAGTGTGACCCGCAGACCTCCAAGACCGACTGGACCCAGATCACCGGCTGCGTGTCCATGAGCATGGACGTGGGCAAACATAGCAGCATCTACTCCTCGAGCCATACCCGCGGGTTCTGGTTCAAGGCGCCGGTGAGCTTCACCATCATCGAGGTGCGCTGTCCGACGGAGACGGGGCAGACCCTGCTGCAGAACGTCCAGATCGTGAAGTTCGCCTCCCAGCCGCCCGAGTACTCCGGGTCCACCACCAGCCACACCACGCTGCTGTACAAGAAGGGGGCGCCGGCCAGCGGCTGGATCTCGGCCAACATCAAGATCAACAAGGGCGACTTCATCGGCATCCTCGGCGCCCGGGGCACCTCGACCCTGAAGAACTCCTACCGCGCGTCCGGCGCGTACACCACCAAGATCAGCAACCAGTCAGTGACCCTGACCCGGCTGGTGTATCAGGCGAGCATCTACACCGCCCAGGCTGGCAAGCTGTCGTCGGAGAAGAGCGGACCCATCGCGAGGGTCGAGGTGAAGTACAAGCCGTAAGGGGACGGCTGGGCCGCCGCGGCTTTGGGCTTTGAGGCTTGAGGCTTTGAGGCTTGAGGCTTGAGGCTTGAGGCTTGAGGGGAAATTGTCCCGGGCTCGTCAGCTACAGCCGCAGCAACAGCTACAGCTTCAGCTTCAGCTGCAGCCCCAGCTTCAGCTACAGCCCCAGCTTCAGCTACAGCCCCAGCTTCAGCTTCAGCTACAGCCCCAGCTTCCGCCACAGCGACAGCTTCAGCCGCCCGTTCTGTCATTTCGTCGTTCTGTCATTTCGTCGTTTCGTCGTTCTGGCACTCTGGCATTCCGGCGTCCTGGCACTCTGGCATTCGCCAGCCCCACCCAGGCTTCAATCCGGCACTTCGCAGCGCCTACCTCAGCACCACCGGGCCCGGCACGTACATGTCAAAGGGTCCCCACACCGCGGTGCCCAGGGGGGAGCGGGCGACCACGCGGTAGAACCCGGCCGACAGGCCTTTGAAGCCGTGGCGCCGGCGTGGGGCTACCCAGCCCAGCAGGGCGCCGTCCACATAGACCATGGCAGCTGTTGGCGTGCGGTTGTCCACGCTGAGCATGCCCGCGGCCAGGCCCTTGCGCAGCCCGCCGAGCTCCGCCGCAGGCAGCAGCTGCCGGCCTGGCGCCGCGAAGCCCGGCTCACCCGCGGCGGCCTTGTACGCCGGGCGCGTGCTCGCGAGGCGGCACAGGGGGACGCGCATCCAGCCCCGGTCCACCACGGTGACCCGCTCAACCGCCGGAGGGTGACCGGGGCCGCCCCTGGGACGCGCGGTCACTTGCCAGCCGAGCACGGGGCGACCCATGCGATGCGCCATGGCCTCCAGCGCCGGCGCCCCCGCGCTGCCCACCAGCAGCGGCAGCGCCAGGGCCAGCAGCGGCTCCCGGTGGGGCAGCTGTCCGGGCCCCGCCTCGGTCCAAACGCGCAGCCCGAGCTGCAGGTTCGTGCGGCGGCGCCCTGCCGGCCCCGTGCCGATGCGCATGTCCAGCTCAACCTGCCAGGGCGTCATGGCGACGTCCCGGTGATAGGGCAGGGCGGCGTTGCTGGCGGCGCCCACGGCGGGGGCCACCCGCAGCTTCAGGTGCGTGCGGCGCGATGGCGCGGTGCCGTCCAGCAGGTCGGGCAGGCGGCCAGGGGAGAGCTCGTATCGCTTTCGCCCCGTGGGATCCAGCACGAACAGCTTGCCCTCGCCGTCGTCCACCAGCACGAGCTTGAGCGGCCCGAGGGGGTGGGCAGGGGGGAGCGACCAGAGCAGCCGCCCGCCAGCGACCAGCACCTCGGACACCTGGACCGAGGAGGCCTGCAGCCGGCGCAAGGTCCTGGCCTGCCCCGGGGTCAGCCGGGCGAAGGCGGTCTCTGCTGACGAGAAGATCGGCTCCGACTTGAGGGTGTAGCTGTGGGCCAGGCCGAAGCGGTCGCACGGGTACTCGTCGCGCTCCTTGCTGCCGCCGCCGCCGTCAGGCGCCGCCTGTAGGCCGGCGCTGGCCGTGAGCACCAGCGCCGCCATGATGAACCGGTGAATCCTCAATCTCGACCCTCTCACCCCGCGGCTGCGGCGCCGCCTCCTCCGCCGAAGCGAGACGCCAGCCCGTCCAGCAGACTGTACACCACCGGGACCACCAGCAGGGTCAGCAGGGTGGAGGTGATCAGCCCCCCGATGACGCAGATCGCCATGGGCGCCCGGCCTTCGGACCCCTCGCCCAGCCCCAGGGCCACCGGGAGCATGCCGAAGATCATGGCCGCGGTGGTCATCAGGATCGGGCGCAGCCGCACCGGGCCGGCCTTGAGCAGCGCCTCGTCCTTGCCGAGGCCGCGCTTGCGCAGGGTGGTGGTGTAGTCCACCAGCAGGATGGCGTTCTTGGTCACCAGGCCCATGAGCATGATGATGCCGATCATGGCGAAGATCGACAGCGCGGCGTCAGCGATGAGCAGCCCTCCCAGGGCGCCCACCAGGCTCATGGGCAGCGAGAGCATGATGGTGAACGGGTGGATGAAGCTCTCGAACTGCGACGCGAGGATCATGTACACGATGATGATGGCCAGGAAGAGCGCGAAGAACATGCTCTGGAACGACTCCTCCATGATCTCCGCCATGCCCACGAACTTGGTCTCCAGTCCCCTGGGCACCACCTTCTTGGCGATCTTCTCCACCTCCATCACGGCCGTGCCGAGGGGCAGATCCTGGATGTTGGCGTACACCGTCACCTGACGCTGGCGCTCCCGACGGCTGATGTTGGTGGGGCCCTCGCTCTGCTTGATCTGCACCAGGTTGGAGAGCTTGACCAGCTGCCCCAGGCTGGAGCGCACGCTCAGCCCGGATAGATCCTGCGGGCTCCTGCGGTCCCCCGGCTGCAGCCCCACGCGCACGTCATACAGGTCCCCTTGCTGGCGCAGCTGGCTCGCCTTGTCCCCGCCCATGAGGGAGCGGATGGTCATGGCGATGGAGGCCACCGGCACGCCCAGGGCCGCGGCCCGGTTACGATCCACCGTGATGGAGAGCTCCGGCTTGCCGCCCTCGAAGGAGGAGTCGATGTCCACCAGGCCCTTGACCTTCTTCATCTCGGCCATCATCTCCTCGGCCACCTGCTCCATCTGCTTCAGGCTCTGACCCTGGATGATGAGCTGCACCGGCAGGTTCTTCATGCCGCTGTCGCCGCCGCCCATGGGATCGAAGTCCTCCACGGAGATGGTGGCGTCGGTGCGCTTGATGGTGCGCTCGCGCAGCAAGGCCATCAGCTCCATCTGGCTGTAGGCCCGCTCCTTTGGCCGCACCAGCTCAACGTAGATGCTGCCCGCGTTGACCGTGCCGGTGACCCCGCCGCCGATGGTGATGAAGGTGTCCTTGACGCCGTTGATGTCGCGGATCTCCCGGTCCAGGGACGCCATGGTCTCCCGGGTCACGTCCAGCCCCTTGCCCGTGGGCAGCTGCACGCGCACGAGGAACTTGGACTGGTCCTCGGCTGCCATGAACTCGGACTCGAGCAACCCGGCCAGGCCGAGGGAGCCTGCCAGGACGCCCACGGCCAGCAGCACCACCAGCGCGCGGTGGCGCAGGGCGAAGGCCAGCGTGCCCCGGTACGCGGCGTCGAGCCGGTCCAGCAGCCCCTCGATCCAGCGCCAGACGAAGTTCGGGTTGTGATCGAGCTTGCCGAACTTGCTGGTGAGCATCGGGGTGAGGGTGAAGGAGATGAACAGGGAGATCAGCACGGCGAACGCCACGGTGAGGCCGAACTGGTAGAAGAAGCGGCCGATGATCCCCTTCATGAACGCCACCGGCACGAACACGGCCACGATGGAGAAGGTGGTGGCCATGACCGCCAGGCCGATCTCCCCGGTGCCGGTGTGGGCCGCCTCCACCCGCTCGGTGCCGCCCTCCATGTGGCGGTAGATGTTCTCGATCACCACGATGGCGTCGTCGATCAATATCCCGATGGATAACGACAGCGCCAGCAGGGTGAGCATGTTGAGCGTGAAGCCCATGACGTAGATGAAGGCGAAGGTGGCGATGACCGAGGTGGGGATGGCCACGGCGCTGATCAGGGTGGCGCGCCAGTTGCGCAGGAAGAAGAGGATGATCACCACCGCCAGGAAGGCGCCGAACACCAGGTCGAAGTTCATCTCGTGGATGTTGCGCTCGACCCAGCCCGACATGTCGGCCACCACGGCCAGCTTGATCCCCTTGCTCGCGAGCTCCTGCTGCAGCTCGGCCACCTTCTTCTTCAGCGCCCTGGCCACGGCCACCGTGTTTGAGCCCGACTGCTTGCGCACGGTGAGGCTCACCGCAGAGACCCCGTTGAACGAGGAGTAGGATCGCGGCTCCTCGGTGCCGTCCACCACACGGGCCACGTCCTTGATCCGGATCGGCGCGGCGAAGTTCGGGATCGGCACGATGAGGTTGGCCATCTCCTTGACCGTGCGCACCTCCCCCTTGGTCTTGATGACCAGCTCCTCCTGGCCCAGGGGGAAGCGCCCGCCCGGCACCTCGAGGTTCTGGGCGCCCAGGGTGGAGTAGACGTCCTGTACGGCCATGTGGTGCTTGTCCAGCCTGGCCGCGTCCACCCAGACCTGCACCTCGCGCTTGCGCCCGCCCACGATGGTGATGCCGCCCACGCCGATAACCTTCTGCAGCCGCGCCTTGACCACATCCTCTGCCAGCTCGGTCATGGCCGCGGGGCTCATGTCGCCCGAGAGCACCACAGAGAGCACGGGGGCCGCGCCGATGTCGAACTTGGACACCTGGGGCGGCTCCACGTCCGCGGGCAGCTCACGCTGGATGGCCGAGATCTTGTCGCGCACCTCCTGGGCGGCCTGATCCACGTCCACGCCCAGCTCGAACTGGATCATCACCTGGCCCACGTTCTCCATGCTGTTGGAGAACTGGGTCTTGATGCCGGAGATGCCGGCGACGGCGTCCTCCAGCTTGGTCACCACCTTGGTCTCGATGGACTCCGGATCCGCCCCCGGGTACACCGACAGGATGGTGACGAAGGGGAAGTCCACCTCGGGGAACAGATCCACGCCCACGCGCTGGTAGCCGATGATCCCGAACACCACCAGGGCGGCGATCATCATGGTCGCGAAGACCGGGCGCCGGATGCTTACGTCGGCGAGCTTCATTTCGCTGCGGCCTTGGGCGCGGGCTTGGCCGGGGCAGCGGCCGCCGCGGCCACGCGCTGGCCGTCGGTCAGCCCCACCGGGTTGAGGATCAGGGTCCGCCCCGGGGTCAAGCCGCCGGTGACCTCGGTCTTTCCTGCGCCGCTCTCGGTCACCTTCACCGGCCGTCGGCGGGCCACGTTGCCCTCCAGCAGGTAGACCGCGTACACCCCGCTCCCCTCGTCAACCACCGCCTCCTTGGGCACCAGCAGGCGCTGGCGCGGGGCGGTGGTCTTGATCTCCACCCGGGCGAACAGGCCCGGCTTGAGGTCCATGTCGCGGTTCGGTATCTCCACGATGGCGGTGAAGGACCGGGTCATGGGATCCACGCTGTTGACGATGCGGGCGATCTTGCCCGACACCTCGCGGCCGACGCTGGTGAAGTTTGCCGTGACGGCGAGCCCCACCTTGACCCGGCCCATCTCCGGCTCGGGCAGGGAGACATGCAGCTCCAGGGTGTGGGTCTCCATCAAGATGAACAGCACCGTGGGCGGCATGGATGTGGCGTAGTCCCCGATGGAGACCATCTTCTTGACCACGATGCCGTCATAGGGGGAGCGCAGGGTGCTGTCGCGCAGGGCCTTCTGGCCCATCTCCACGGCGATCTTCGCCTGCTTGAGCCCGGCCATGGCGCCCAGGAACTTGTCGGTGATCTGGTCCACGGTGGCCTGGGTGGAGGCCCCGCCACGCAGCAGCTTCTCAAAGCGGTCTCGCTCGCGCTTGGCCGCCGAGACCCCCACCTCCGCCATCTCCACCGCGGCGCGGGCCTGGCGCAGCCCGAGCTTGAAGCCGCGCTGATCCAGCTGGGCCAGCAGCTGGCCCTTCTTGACCCGGTCGCCCTCCTTGACGGTCAGGCGGGTGATCAGCCCCGGCACCAGGGGCATCACCTTGGTCATGGAGAGGGCCATGGTGGTGCCGTTTGCCCTGACCACTTCGGTGGTGGAGGAGAGCGCCAGCTTATCGGTGCGGACCTGGCGCGGCCCGGCGGCGCTCTGGCTCGCCGTGGTGGGCAGCGCCGGCAGGTCGCGCTCCTTTTGGCATCCGCTCGACGCCAGCAGCAGAAAGGGCAGGGCTACGGTGTATGAAAAAGTTCTCAAATACTGAATGGACACTTCCCGTCTCTCCCTTTCAGTCTGTTGACTTCCCGACCGGATCCCCCGCGACTGACTGGCTAACGGTTTTTGTCGAACGGCTTGTGGTCGCGCGCGAAATATTCCCGCGTCAGGAGCACCACCTTGCCGGACAGGATGTTGATGGCCACCAGGTTGGGGAACGACATCATCCCCAGGGCGGCATCGCCGAACCCCCACACCACCTCCAGGGAGAAGATGGCGCCGAGGAAGTGCATGGCGACGAAGACCAGCTTGTAAGGCAGGATGGCCCCGTCCCCCAGCAGGTACTGCACGCTCCGGTCGCCGTAGTACGACCAGCCGATGGCGGTGGACAGGGCGAACAGGAACACCGCGATGGTCACGATGAACGCACCGTTGGGGAACAGGGGACCGAGCCCCTTCTCCAGCGCCCACGCCGTGAGCGGCGACCCGTTCTGCAGCACGTAGCCCCGGACCTCGACGCCGCGGACCCGGCGGCCCTGATCGTCCTCGAAGCGGGGCTGGCCGTCCTCGTTCACCGCCAGGGTGCCGGTGACCGGCTTGCTGCCGCTCAGCACCAGGGTGGCGCCGTCGACCATGCCGTGGTTGATGATCAGGTGCCCGCCCTGGATCTTCCCGGACACCACCCCGAGGCGGCGATTCTCCAGCTTGCAGGCGTCGGTGGTCCTGGCGTCCAGGTCCAGCTTGCACCGGTCGGAGACCACGGTGATGGCGCTCTGAGAGGTGAGCGGGTAGGTCGACTCTTTCTTGTCCTTCCACACGCCGGTGCAGACGATCATCAGGCCGGTGAGGGTGCAGATGCAGATGGTGTCGATGAACGGCTCGAGCAGGGCCACCGAGCCCTCGCGCACCGCCTCGTCGGTCTTGGCCGCGGCGTGGGCGATGGGCGCGCTCCCCTGGCCCGCCTCATTGGAGAACAGGCCGCGCTTGACGCCCCAGCGCAGGGTGAAGGCGAAGGTGGCGCCGGCGAACCCGGCCACCGCGGCCGTGGCGCTGAAAGCCTCGCCCACGATGGTGGCGAAGGCCCCGGGGATCTCGCTGAAGTTGAGGGCCAGCACGGTCACCGCGGCCACGAAGTAGAGCACGGCCATGGCGGGCATCACCCGGGACGCGAACGACCCGATGCGCTTGATGCCGCCGATGATCACAAGGCCCACGATGAAGGCCGCCACGCCGCCGGTGAGCCAGGTGGGCAGGCCCAGGTCGGCGCGGAAGGAGTCGGCCATGGTGAAGGCCTGCACCGCGTTGCCCGATCCGAACGAGGAGATCACCGCGCACGCGGCGAAGAAGATGGCCAGGGGCTTCCACCTGGGGCCGAGGCCGCGCTCGATGTAGTACATCGGGCCGCCTGACACCGACCCGTCCTCGTTCTCGATGCGGAACTCGGTGGACAGGGTGCACTCGGTGTACTTGGTGGTCATACCGAAGAAGGCGGTGACCCACATCCAGAACATGGCGCCCGGGCCGCCGTAATGGATCGCCGTGGCCACGCCGGCGATGTTGCCGATGCCCACGGTGGCCGACAGGGCGGTGGTCAGGGCCTGGAAATGGCTGATGTCCCCTGGATCCTCGGGATCGTCATACTTGCCGCGCACCACGTTGATGGCGTGGCGGAAGCCGCGCAGGTTGATGAAGCCGAGCCGCAGGGTCAGGAAGACCCCGGTGCCGAGGAGCATGACGACCATGGCCGGCACGCCGGCGGGCCAGTTCCAGATCACGCCGTTGGCGGCGTCGATGATATGGGCGATGGTATCCACCGCTGATTGCGTACCCCGGTGGGGTACGGAGTGTCAAGTGCGGGGGGGGGGCGGGGGTGGTGCTACGGGGCCAGCTCCTTGACCTTGCCCAGGGGCTGCCAGTCTTTCATGCCCTTGCGCCAGACCAGCGAGTCCGCGCCGATCTCCTTGGCCTTGAGGCGCGCGCGCACCTCGGCGCCGCTCACCGGGCCGTGCTTCTTCAGGCCCACGGCGTAGAACCAGACCTTCGGCCCGGGGGCCTGCTCGGCGGGTGGGGCGGCGGCAGGATCCGGCGCCTCGGCTGGCTGCTGGTCCTCGGCGGGGGGCGCCTTTTTCGCCACCGGCGGCTTCTTGGCCTTGGCCGGCTTCTTGGCCCTGGTCCGGGGGCGCTTCTTGGCCGGGACCTCCCTGACCGCCACGGCCGGGATGGCCCTGGCGGGGGGAGGGGTGCCGCGCACCACCAGGCCGACGCCGCCCACCTGCCTGAGCTTGCCCTTCATCTGCATCGGGGTGCCCTGGCCAGGGCTGAGCATGGCGCCGCTGGCGGAGTAGTGCCCCCGCAAGGTGTTGTCGTTGATGGGCTCGAGCTCGCCCGTCCACCAGATGCTGCCTCCGGTCAAAAACAGCAGCCGCACCCGGTTGCCCGACACGGAGCCCCGTACGGGGTAGCCGCCCAGGTCGCCGGTGAACTTGTTGCCGGTCTGCTTGATGGTGCCGGCGCCCCACTCGGTGGCGTTCCACTTGCCGGTGATGTTGATGGCGGCAGGGCGGCTGTTCTTGGCCAGCCAGGCGTTGGCCGTGGCGGGGGGGATGCCGCGTCCGCCGCACGCTGTCGAGGCCGCGGCCGCCAGGAAGATGAGGCACAGGTTGCGCATGTGCATGGCACGCTCCAGCAAGTTGAGAGGATGGTAGGGAACCATATAGCAAATCCTAACCCGAGGCGACAGCGGGTGTCGTGACGCGACTCACAAGGGGGAGCCGGGAGTCAGAGCAGGTAGAACCAGAGCGCGTGGGCCAGAGCAGCGCAGATCAGCAGGGCGGTGACCACGCGCTCCTTGAATATGCGCGGGGCGGCGGCCGAGCGGCGGGGCAGGGGGGTGTCGCCCATCAGGCGCATCAGGCTGGGCTGGTCGCGCAGGGTGGCCTGGTCCACCGGGTCCATCCAGGGCGCGGCCTCGCGCAGGGCCTGGGCGGCCTCCCGATCCCTGCCGCAGCGGGTCAGGGCGTCGGCCAGATCGATGGCCACCTCCGCGCGCCAGGGGAGGCGCCGGGCCACCTCGCCCAGCTCGCTGGCCGCCGTGGCGCAGTCCCCGATCATCAGGCTGAGGCGCCCGCGCTCCAGATCCACCTCGTCGGCCACCGTCACCGCCATGCCGTCCTGCAGCAGCCGCCGGGCGCGATCCAGCCGGAGGGCCTGGGCCGAGGTCGGGTCCACCTCGGCCAGCTTCTCGCGGGCCGCCTCGTGGCGACCGAGGCCGGCCATGCGCCGGGCCAGGGTCAGGTCCACGGGAGGGGTCACCCGAACCGTGCGCAGCCACCAGCGCAGCAGCAGGACGAACAGCGGCACCACCGCCAGCCGGGCATAGACCAGGTTGCCGCCCCGGGCGCCGATCAGCAGATCGGAGAGCCACATGAACCCCATGCAGATCAGGTAGATCACCAGCGAGGCCAAGAGCACCCGGTTTCGCGCGATTTGCTCCGCGTCGCTGCGTAGAGCGGCCATCAACGCATCCTGAAGGTGACGCGCGGGCCCACGTCGAAGTAGACCGGGTACTGGTTCGGGTTCTGCAGGAACGCGTGGTAGTGGAACGCGGCGCCCACCTCGAGCCAGGGGAGCAGCGCGTAGTCCGCGCCGACCCCCACCAGCAGGCTCAGGCTGGTGACATGCTGCGCCTGGAAGCGCTGGTGCAGCACGCCCACGCCGGCCTCCAGCGCCGGGCGCACCGGGGAAATGTCAAACGCATAGCTGAACACCAGCGCCGCGTTGAACACCTGGTACAGCCCCCCGGGTGCCTCGTCGGTGCCCGCGATGTCGTGGCCGGTCCACAGCCCCCACAGTCGCACCTCCACCGCCTCGGTCACGGCGTACTGCAGGAACAGCCCGCTGCCGCCCCCGTCCGGCTCAGCGTTATTCTGCAGCACCACGAAGGCGTACGAGGGCGCCAGACCCACCGCCCAGGACCCTGCGCGCTCCTCGGCGTGCACCGGAGCAGCGGCCGCCATCACGAGGCCGAACACGGACAGCAGTGCGGAGCGCGTCTTCGTCATGGACTACAGACTATCAGCCATCAACTGTCGACTGTCGACTGTCGACTGTTGACTGCCCCCCACGGCCCTGTTAAACACGGCCACTCGAACGAGGTGGAGATCGTGGCCAGCAAGAAGTACACACGCAAACAGCTGAAGCAACCTGATGAGTTCATTTCCTTCTCCATGCGCGCCTGGGAGTTCGCAAAGGACCACGCGATGCAGGCAGCGGTCATGGTGGGCGTGGCGGTGGTGATCGTCGCCGTGGTCTGGATCTGGTCCTATTTCGCGGATCAGGGACGTCGCGAGACCACCGCCGAGCTGACCCGCGCCATGGACATCTACGAGCAGCCCGTGGTGACCATGGAGGGCGTCGACCTCAAGAGCGACGAGGGCGGCGTGCCGAAGTTCAAGGACCGAGGCGCCAAGCTCAAGGCGGCGACCGAGGCCTTCGGCAAGGTGGCCAAGGGCGGCAGCGGTGACCTGCCTGACCTGGCCCTGCTCATGCGCGCCGGGACCAACTACGATCGGGGCCAGTACGCCGAGGCCGTGACCGACTACGAGAAGTTCCTGTCCAAGAACAAGGACGAGCGGCTCGGCGAGTTGGCCACCGAAGGGCTGGTCTACGCCCACGAGGCGACCCGGGCCTTCGACAAGGCGCTGGCCCAGGCGCGCAAGCTGCCGCGCGAGGGGGACAAGAAGTTCAAGGCCCAGTACCAGGAGGCCCGCATCCTCGCCCTGCAGGGCAAGAAGAAGGAGGCCGTGGCGCTGCTCAAGAAGGTGGTGGAGGAGGGCGCCGGCAGCGCCTACGCCGAGCAGGCGGGCGCCCGCCTGGCCTCGCTCGAGGCCAAATGAGCCTCAGCCCCATCCGTCTCGCCCTGGCCTCGCTGGTAGTGGCCAGCCTCTCGGGGTGCGCGGCGAGCTATCGGCTGGATGATCCCCAGGCCAAGCAGGTGGCCCCGCGGGGCGTGCTCAGGCCGCTGTGGCATCGCGACCTGGTGGCGCCCGGCTTCATGGACTACAAGCCGCAGCAGTGGGCATCGGCCGCCCTGAGCGACAGCGGAGTGGTGTACATCGGCTCCGGCGCGAAGAAGTTCCAGGCCATCCGCTCCGACGACGGGCGGGTGCTCTGGTCGCTGGACACGGGCGGCGCGGTCTCGTCCACGCCGTTGATCCACGCCTTCAGCAAGACCGTCTTCTTCGGCGGCGACGACGGGCAGGTCTACGCCGTGGACATGGAGACCGGCAAGCTGCGCTGGAAGTACTCGACCCAGGGGACCATCACCCCGCGGCCGGTGTATTACGAGGGCGCCCTGCTGTTCACCAGCTCCGAGGGGCGGGTCTACTCGGTGGACGCCGCCACCGGCAAGTGGCGCTGGCAGTACGACAGAGAGGCCCCCGAGGGGTTCACCATCCATGGCTACTCGGGCGTGACCGTGCACCGGGGGGCGGCCTTCGCGGGGTTCAGCGATGGCTACCTGGTGTCGCTCAAGCCCTCGTCCGGAGAGGTGATCTGGACCCGCTCGCTGTCGGGGGACGCCACCCGCTTCATCGACGTGGACGCCACGCCGGTGGCCGTGGACGACGACACCCTGATCACGGCCAGCTACAACGGCGGCATCTTCGCCGTGGACCCGGGCAGCGGCTCGGTCAAGTGGCAGGTCCAGGCGGAGGGCGCCTCGCGCATCGCAGCGTTGAAGGACCGGATCTACTACACCGCCCCCCGCGCGGGGTTGGTGGCCCTGGACCGCGCGGGCAACCGCGTGTGGAGCCAGGCCATCCCCTCTGGCGTGCCCACCGCGCCGGTGGCCATCGGGCCCTACGTCTTCGTGGGCGGCACCGAGAGCGGCCTGTACGTGGCCTCATCCACGTCCGGGCGCCTGCTGCAATATGTCAAGACCGGCCGAGGCATCAGCGCCCTGCCGGCCGTGGGCAAGCAGGTGGTGGTGGTGCTGACCAACGGCGGCACCCTCATGGCCTTCAGCCTGGCGGCGCCCCACAGGAGCTGACCGCGGAGAAGATTTGCGCGATCACGTCCGTCCAAGCAACGTACTATCTGCTGACACACAGCCCGGGGGCCACCCCGGGACAAGGAGGATGTACCAGATGACTAGAGCAGTGCCCATCGCGCTCACCGCCCTGATCCTCTCCGCCGCGGCCCCCGGGCCTGCCGAGGCGCGCAAGTACCCGAAGCGCGTCAAGATCCTCAAGGGGCATGACAACTTCATCACCCAGCTCAGCTTCGACGCCAAGGGAACGCGTCTGGCCTCGGT
This sequence comes from uncultured Myxococcales bacterium, assembly GCA_964511535.1. GTDB lineage: Bacteria > Myxococcota_A > Polyangia > CAZCFB01 > CAZCFB01. The sequence continues at coordinate 71,225 of CAZEFW010000014.1, forward strand.
GGCGCAGGACGCCACCATCCGGGTCTGGGTGGTCAGGACCGGCCGCACCCTGATGAAGCTGACAGCGCCTGACACGGACGACTTCGGCGTCATCGCCCTGTCGCCCGACGGCAAGCGCCTGGCCACCAGCGTGGGCTCGGCCATCCGGATCTACGCCGTGGCCAAGAAGAAGGGCAAGAAGGCGCCCGACTTCATGAAGCTCCGTGGCCACGAGGGAGAGGTCAAGGCGCTCTCCTTCGACAGCCAGGGGCTCACCCTCGCCTCGGCTGGTGATGACGGTGTGAAGCTCTGGTCCCCCGAGACGGGCAACAACATCGGCGAGATCAACAAGGGCAAGGCGTGCCTGGACGTTGCCCTGTCGCCCACCGACGGCACCATCGCGGCGCTGTTCAAGGGTGGCCTGCAGGTGTTCGACCGTGAGAGCCAGAAGCCGACCAAGGTGAAGAAGATCGCGGACAAGGACCTGCAGCGGGTCCTCTGGTCGCCCTCGGGCAAGTCCCTGGTGCTGCGCACCGGCGAGGGCAAGATCCTCATCGTGGGCAAGGACGGCGCGCTCAAGGTGAGCAAGGGCGGCTTCGCCGACGATACCGCTTATGGGCTGGCCCACGGCGGCAAGGTGCTCATCGGCGGCATCAGCAACAAAGAGGTCAAGGGCTTCGTGACCCGGACCGGCAAGCTGGAGTGGACGCTCAAGGGCCCCGCCACCGTGGCCTTCCTCGCCGTGGCCGCCAACATGCTGGCCACCGCCGCGCCAGAGGGCAAGAACCACATCTGGATCTGGCGAGTCCCGAAGTAATTCACAACATGGACATGGACGTGGACGAACGCCGTTGAAGCGGTCGTCCAGGTCTACGTTTTTTTCCCGCTCCGCCAGTCCATGAGCAGATGCGCCACCAGCCATACCCCGGCGGCGCCCATGAGCCAGAACCCCAGGTTGCCCGCCTTGGCGCTGTCCAGCACGGCCACGCCGGCGCCCAGCAGCGCGGCGGCGATGATGCCCCCGCGGATCCGATAGCCGAGGCGGTCCATGGCCCAGGCCTTGTGGGGATCCCTGGTCTGGATCTCGAGGCGGCCCTGGCGCAGATCTTCGACGATCTCCTGCAGCTGGAACGGCAGGTCACGCGCCACGGCGGTGAGCCGTCCGGCGTTGTTGAGCAGCTCGTTGCCCAGCTTCATCGGGTGGTAGCGCTGCCAGATGATCTTGGCCAGGTACGGCTTCGCCACCGCCATGATGTCCAGCTCGGGGTGGATCTCCTTGCCCACCCCCTCGATGGTCATGATGGCGCGCACCATCATGGTCAGCTCGGTGGGGATCTCGATGTTGTACTTCATCGCGCCCATCACGATGTCCCGCACGATGGCAGAGGCCTCCATGTCCTTGAGGTCCTTGCCCAGGTGCCGATCCGCCAGCACGCGCACGTAGTTGCGGAACTCCTCCAGGTCGATCTTTTTGCGCGGCCGGCCGATGGCCAGCATGGCGTCCGCCATGGCGTCCGCGTCCTGGCGGGCGGCGGCCATCAGCAGGTCGACGGCCTGATCCCGCAGGCGCGGGGAGAGGCGGCCCACCAGGCCGAGATCCAGCAGCCCGATCACCAGGGGTGTCTCCGGATCGTAGCGCCCGCCCTCGGGCGGCGGCGGCTGGACCTTGATGTTCCCCGGGTGGGGATCCGCGTGGAAGAAGCCGTCCTCGAACAGCATCTTCAGGATCAGGCGCACCGCGGTCTCGCCCAGCCACTTGCCGTCGGCGCCCAGCTTCACCGCGTCGGTGACCTTGGGGCCGTCGAGGAACTCGAGTGTGAGGACCTTCTTGCTGCTGGCCTGGGCGAAGACTTTTGGGAAGAGCAGGGTCTCTTCGCCGAGGAAGTTGTCGGCGAACCGCTCGGCGTTCTGGGCCTCCACCGTGAAGTCCATCTCCGCGGTGATGGAGCGGTCGAACTCCCGCACCAGCCCTGACGGGGAGTAGATCCGGCTCTCTGCGATGGTCCGCTCCACCAGGGCGGCCAGCATGTGCAGCAGGTCCAGGTCCCGGGCCACCATGTTGTCGATGCCCGGGCGCTGGATCTTCACCGCGACCCGCACGGGCTCCGCCGCGCCGTCCACCTCGAGGGTCGCCTCGTGCACCTGGGCCACCGAGGCGCAGGCCAGGGGCTCGGCCTCGAAGGAGGCGAAGATCTCCTCCACCGGCGCGCCCAGGGAATCCTCCACCATCTTGCGCGCGTCCTCGGCGGGGAAGGGGGCCACGTCGTCCTGCAGCTTCTTGAGCTCCTGGACGATGTCGGCGGGAAGGATATCCGACCGGGTGCTCATGATCTGGCCCAGCTTCACGAAGGTGGGCCCGAGGTCCTGGAGCACGAGCCGGATGCGCTCCCCGAGCTGGGACCGGGGTACCGACTCCCCCGTTACCGGCTCGCCCTCGGCTCCGGCGTGGGAGCTGAGGCCCAGGCGGCCCACCACCTCACCGAAGCCATGGCGCGCCAGCACCTGGGTGATTTGGCGCAACCTGTCGATATCACGGACTGCCGTCAGGATTGACATGATTGGGGGCAGGATACCGGCCCTGGGTTGAAAGAGTCAAATTCGCGTTGGGGTGAGGTTTCCTTGTTACAATCGCAAATTCTGGTAAAAATTGGGCAGGTTTCATGGCCAGTATCAAGTGCAATGCATGCGGGGGGGCCTGCGAAAAGACCCACCGCTTCTGTCCCCATTGCGGAGCCGAGGTAGAGGAGCGGGATAGCCGCACCTCCCGCGCGCCCGGCCGCCGCGACGACCCGTTCCTCGGGATGAATATCGGCGGGAAGTTCGTGCTGCGCCGCCTGGTGGGCTCGGGCGGCATGGGCAACGTCTACCTGGCGGAGCAGGTGCGGGTGGGGCGCACGGCGGCGGTGAAGATCATGCACCGCCACCTGCTCGGGGACGAGCGAGCCGCGGCGCGGTTCATCAACGAGGCCCAGGCGGCCTCCCAGCTGAACCACCCTCACAGCATCTCGGTGCTCGACTTCGGCCAGACCGAGGCGGGGTTGCTCTACATTGTCATGGAGTACCTGCGCGGGCGCTCCCTGGACAGGGTGATCCAGGAGGAGTACCCGCTCACCTTCGGCCGGGTGATCACCATCATGTGCCAGGTGCTCGACGCGGTCTCGGCGGCGCACCGGCTGAACATCATCCATCGCGATCTGAAACCGGAGAACATCTTCCTCGAGAGCACCGTGGGCCAGGACTTCGTCAAGGTGCTCGACTTCGGCGTGGCCAAGATCCTCGAGACCGAGGTGCGCTCCGTGACGTCGCCCGGGCTCGTGCCGGGCACGCCCGAATACATGTCTCCAGAGCAGGCGCGGGGGGGCACCGTCGACGCCCGCTCCGACGTCTACGCCCTGGGCGTCATCCTGTACGAGATGCTCACGGAGTTCGTCCCCTTCAAGGGGCGCACGGCGCTCGAGACGATGATGAGCCACGTGCAGGACAAGCCGATCCCGCCCTCCAACCGGCGGCCTGATCGGCGCATCCCATCCACCCTGGATTCCATCGTGCTGTGGGCCCTGGCCAAGAGCCCGGATGATCGCGTCTCGTCGGCCGGGCAGCTGCGCGACCTGCTCTCGGCGTGGACCGAGGTGTCCGGCATCTGGCCCTCGTCGACGACCAAGGAAGACCACGAGCGGCCGCTCTCGAACCAGGGCAACATCATGCTGGCGGAGTTCTTCTCCGACGACGAGATCGACGACATCAAGTCCGAGGGGGTGCGCCCCGAGGAGAAGTCGTCGGTGTTCCATCGTCCGCTGCCGCCGCTGCGGGAGGCCGCCCAGGCGCGCATGGAGCGCGGGCCGATCCTGGGGCGGGAGCGCGAGGTGAGCTGGCTCGACAAGTTCATCAAGTCGCGCAACGCCGGCGTGCTGGTGGTCAGCGCCCCGGACGGCGGCGGCAAGTCCCGCCTGCTGCGCGAGGTGCTCGCCATGGTGCGCAAGCGGGCCGAGATGGACGTGGTGCACTGTCCGCCCGAGGCGGGCTGGACCGCGGTGAGCCTGTCGGCGATCCACCGGCTGGTGACGGTGCTGCTCAACCTGGACGCGCCGCCTGCCGACTGGAACGCCTTGCGACGGGCCGCCATGAAGCTGCGCCTGGACGAGGCCGACCTGGCAGGGCTGGCCGACCTGCTGGCGCTGAGCGAGACCGAGCGCCACGTGCTGACCCCGGCCGAGCGCCAGCGGGAGCGCGCGCTGTCTCTGCGGCGCCTGCTCGAGGCAGCCGGCGCGCGGCGGCCGGTGCTGGTGCTGTTCGAGGAGGTCCAGCACTACGACCCCTCGTCGCACGAGCTGGTCACGTGGCTGGCGCACACCATGCGCACGCCGTCGGTGAAGCTGGTCATCTCCCGGACGCCGCACCACATTCAGCCGCTGCCCAACGACGCGTGGCAGCTCGCCCTGCCGCCGCTGGACGACGAAACCGCCGCCCGCCTGGTGGAGCGGCTGTTCGAGATGCACGACCCGGTGCTGACCGAAAACATCGTCAAGGTGGCCGAGGGGAACCCGCTCTTCTTGCAGCAGCTCTCCTTCGCCCAGGTCCACGAGCACCTGCGCGAGCCGCCCGACTCCTTGCCCGACCTGCTGGCCAGCAGGGTCGAGCGCCTCGGCATGCCCGAGCGTGAGCTGCTCCAGTGGATGTCGGTGATCAACGGCATGATCAGCAAGGAGGAGCTGTCCCAGCTCACCTCGGACAGCGTCAACGTGGCGCTGCTCAATTCGCTGCTGGAGAAGGGGTACCTCAAGCGCGAGGACGGCCTGTACGGGTTCGTGCACCACCTGTCGGCGCTGGTGGTCCAGACCACCATCCCGGCGGAGGTGCGGCGCAAGCTGCACGAGGCAGTGGCGGCGAACCTCCGCGCCGAGGTGGACACCCCCGCCTCGAGGGGGGTGCTGGCTTACCACTCCTCGGAGGCCGAGGACATGCCCGAGGCCCTGGACGAGCTGCACCAGGCGGGGCAGTGGGCCTTCTCTTGCCTGGATCCCGAGACCGCGGTGCAGCTCTACTCCAAGGCGCTGGACATGGTGCGCAAGGAGTGGGGTAGGGGGCGCCTGGAGGCGCAGCTGCTCGACGACAGGGCGGTGGAGCTGACCCTGCGCCTGGCGCGCGCCCTGCGCCAGACCGATGACGTGCTCACGGCGCGCGGGGTGCTGGAGGAGATGCTGTCCGTGGCGGCGGGCGAGGCGGCGAGCCGCGCCAGCCTCAGGCTGGAGCTGGGCGAGATCAACCTGGACCTCGGCCGCCTGCAGATGGCGGAGCGGCACCTCAGCCTGGCCCGCACCGACGCCGAGCTGACCAGCGACTCGGGCCTGATTACCCGGGTGGACCTGCTGCTGGCGCGGGCCAAGGGGCTGCTGGCGAACACCGAGGTGGCCGGGCGCATGCTCGCGGCCCCGGACGAAGGGGGGGATGCGCACAGGGCCTGGCAGCCGCTGTTGGAGCGCGCCGATATCTGTACCCAGCTACGCATGGAGGAGCGGGCCTTCGGGCTGCTGATGGACGCGCTGCAGCTGGCCGAGGACGAGCAATCGGTGCCGGGCAAGCTGCACGTCACGCTGATGATGGCGGACATGCACAACCGCGCCAGCGAGTGGAACATGGCCGAGATGCGGTTGAACCAGGTGCTCAACCACCTGCGCATCGGCAGCGTCGGGTTCCGGCTGCTGAAGTTCCGTGCGCTGCTGAACCTGGGGCGTATCAGGCGGATCCAGGGGGACGCCGAGGGCGGACGGCGGCACCTGGAGCAGGCGCTGCGGCTGGCCCTGGACATCTGCGACTGGCAGGCCATCGACCGGGCGGAGCACGAGATCGACATGCTCAAGTTCGCCCAGCCGCGCCAGCTCTGAGCCCCGCGCCATGTCTCCACGCGCCATGTCGGGCGTCAAGCCGTGGCCGCTGCTCGCCAAGCGGACCATCACCGAGAACAGGATCTTCCGCCTGACCGGCAGGGACTCCGTCTCGCCGCGCACCGGCGCGCAGCACGAGTTCTACGTGCTCGAGTGTCCGGACTGGGTCAACATCGTGCCGCTGACCGAGGACGGCGAGGTGGTGCTGGTGCGGCAGTACCGGCACGGGACCGGGGACTTCACCCTCGAGATCCCCGGCGGGATGGTGGACCCCGGCGACAGGGATCCTGCCGAGGCCGCGGCCCGGGAGATGCTGGAGGAGACCGGGTACCGGGCCGGGCAGGTGGAGCACCTGGGCAGCATCTCGCCGAACCCTGCCATCCAGGTCAACCAGTGCCACTCCTACCTCGCCACCGGGCTCGAGCGCGTGGCAGAGCCGCTGCTGGACGGCGCCGAGGACCTGGAGGTTCTTTCGGTGCCCCTGGCGCGGATCCCTGCCATGATTGCAGGCGGTGAGATCAACCACGCGCTGGTGGTGGTCGCGTTCACGTACATGTTGGGGCTGGTGGTTGACGGGCAGGCTGGTGGTCGGTAATCGGTAATCGGAAGTCTGTAGTCCATGGAGATATGCTGAGTGGCAATCCAGACCTTTGGGAGAGGACGCTGATGCTCGAAAAGAAAGATCTCAGGAAGCTCCTGCCGGCAGCGCTGCTCGCGTGCGCCGTCCTCGTCGGGCCGCTGCTGCCCGGCTGCTCCGGGTGCCGCGGCAGCAAGGCGCCGGTAGCGTTCGCGCCGGCCGACGCGCTCGGCGTGGTCGTGGTGCCGAGGCTGAGCGAGGCCATGAGCCAGGCCAAGGCGTTCTTCGACCGGTTCAAGGACAACCCGCTGGTGGCCAAGGCCGTGCAGCAGGGCAAGGCCGAGGTGGTGCGGGAGATCGGGTTCGACCCGGAGAAGCCCGAGACGCTCAAGAAGATCGGCATCGACCCGGGCCGCGGCCTCGTGGCGCATATCGCCGCCGACGGTAAGAGCGTGGGCATCGCGGTGGGCGTCTCGGACAAGGCGGCGCTGGACAAGTACATCGCCAAGCAGGCCGCCAAGGTGAACACGGAGCTCAAGGATGTCGAGGTGGACGGGGTGAAGGTCAAGGAGCTGCGGCTCAAGGGCGGCACCCACCGACTGGGCGCGTTCGCGGTGGTCAAAAAGACCCTGATCATCTGCCCCGAGGCGGCGGACAACAAGCACGCGGCCTACGTGGCCAAGCTGACGAAGCTGAAGTCGGACATCAGCGACAACAAGCAGTTCGTCAAGCTGAGCAAGCAGGTGGGCAAGCACCAGCTGTTGATCTACGTGGACGGCGAGGCGGCGGCCAAGGCGAGCAAGGCGTCAGCCAAGCGCCGGCTGGAGGGCGCGTCGGAGTTCATGAAGAAGTATGTCAAGGAGCAGCAGGAGACCGAGCAGGCCATGCTGGCGTTCTTCCGCGGGGCGGCGGTGGGCTTCTACTCCTCGAGCAAGGGGGCGGGGATGCGCGGCTACATGGCGGTGCCCGATGAAAAGGCCAAGAAGCTGGCCGAGGTGTTCAAGGGCAAGGGCGATCCGCCGGAGTTCGGCCGCTTCATCGGGCCCGACGCGCTCTCGGTCAGCCGGGCGTCCATCAACGTCAAGGCAGTGATGGACAAGGTGATCGAGAACCTCTCCCCGAGGCGCAAGCGGCGGCTCTACCGTCAGCTGGAGCGGCTGGAGAAGCAGAGCAAGATCGACGTGCGCAAGGTGCTGGAGGAGCTGCCGTCGGGACGCTACGCCGCGGCCGTCTACCCGCCGAACCTCGACCCGCAGCTCAACCTCGGGTCGCTGATGAGCCGCCCGGAGCAGGCGCTGGGCATGATCTCCACGGTGCTGTTCATCCAGGTCACCGATACGGACCGGGCCGCGGAGCTGCTGGCCAAGCTGGAGCGCATGATGGTGATGGGCCGGATGGACGTGCGGATCCAGACGGGCAAGGATGAGCTGAAGCGCTACTTCCTCGAGGTGAAGGGCAAGAAGGTGGTGGGGTGGACCGTGAAGGACGGGCTGCTGGTGGTGGCCACGGGCGACCGGCTGGACAAGACGCTGACCCTGATGGAGAAGGGCGGGGACAACGTGCTGGATCAGATCGAGAGCTCTCGCGCCAAGGGGCTGTTCAAGAGCGACGACGGCAACGTGGGCTATTTCAACCTGTCCAAGATGGCCGACATGGTGCGGGGCATGAACCTGCCGGCGGAGGTGAAGCTGATGATGAGCTCCTTCCTGTCGCTGTTCAACAAGCTGGCTGACCTGACGGGGTCCCTGGAGGTCAAGGACGCTGGGGTGCTGGTGGAGATCTCGCTGCGGCTGGCCGACCAGTAGGCGCAGGCGGATTATGTAAAGTTTTGACCGCTAGCTGATCTCGTACTTCTTCAACTTCAGGTAGAGCGTGGAGGGGGCGATGCCCAGGGCGCGGGCAGCGGCGGAGCGGTTTCCGTCCACCTTGGCCAGGGTCTGGGCGATGGCGGCGCGCTCGATGCTCTCGAGGGTCTTGCCGGCCAGGGACATGGCGTCGCCTGGCTCATCGGCGCCGTCGATATCGCCCTCGACGCCGGGCACGGCATCATCGCGGGCGATGAGCAGGTCCCGGGGCTCCAGCACGGGGCCGCTGCACAGGGCCCGGGCCGCCTCGATGACGTTGCGCAGCTCTCGCACGTTGCCTGGCCAGTCGTACTTCATCAGGGCCGAGACGCACTCCTTGGACGCTTCCTGGACCGGTGTGGCGGCGGCCGTGCCGCTGCGTGCCTTGAGGAACGCCTGAACCAGGAGCTCGATGTCCTCGCGGCGGTCGCGCAGGGGCGGCAGCACGAGCACGACGACCGAGAGGCGGAAGAAGAGGTCGTCGCGGAAGCGGCCGGCCTTGACCTCGTCGGCGAGGTTGCGGTTGGTGGCGCACACCACGCGGACGTCCACGGGGATGCGCTTTGAGCCGCCCACGCGCTGGATCTCGCGCTGCTCCAGGGCGCGCAGCAGCTTGGGCTGCAGCTCCAGGGCGAGCTCGCCGATCTCGTCCATGAAGAGGGTGCCGCCGTTGGCCTGCTCGAAGGCGCCGCGGCGCTGCTCGGTGGCGCCGGTGAAGGCGCCGCGCTCGTGGCCGAAGAGCTCACTCTCGATCAGGTTGGGGCTCACGGCGCCGGCGTCGAACACCACGAAGGGGCCATCGGCGCGGGGGCCGGCCTCGTGGACAGCGCGGGCGACCAGGTCCTTGCCGGTGCCGGTCTCGCCCTGGACGAGCACGCCGAGGTCAGTGCCGGCGAGCTTCTCCAGGATGCCGAAGATCTCGCGCATTCCCTGACTGCGGCCCACCAGCTTGCCGAACTTCAGCGCCTTTGACGCGTCTACCCGGGCTTCTTTCTTCCCCGGGACGAAGCGCACCGTGGCGCGGCCGAGCTGGAGCACGGCCTCGTCCTGAACCAGGGCCTCCTTGACCTTCAGCGCGCCGACGACGGTGCCGTTGGTGCTGCCCAGGTCGGTCAGCAGGAAGCCGTCCGCGGTGTGGCGCAGCTCGCAGTGGAAGCGAGAGACCGACGAGTCGACGATGGTGAGGTCATTTTTGGGGGAGGCGCCGATGCGGACCAGGGGCAGGTCGATGGTCTGCTCGAAGCGCTGGCCGCCGCTGGTGCGCACCACGAACCGGCCGACGCGGTATTTCAGCGCGGGCATCAGATCGGGGGAGAACTGGACGGTGCGATCCTCCAGAGAATCGTCTGGAGGGCTGGCAGGCGGATCTTGAGGGTTCTTGGTCAAGGCTGACACCTCAGGGTTGTTTGTTGGAAGACTTACATTTAGAGGATATCCCCAGCGCGATTTCAAGCGTCATTTCGCGTGGCCGGGGGAAGAGGGGCCGGAAAATTTTCCGGCCGAGCCTCAGCCGAGGGCGAGGATCAGACTGGCGCAGACCGCAGCCAGCAGCCCCGAGCTGATGATCACCTTGGACAGGGGAGCGAGCAGCTGGGGCCGGGGGCGATCGGAATACCGAAACGGGCCTTGCAGGTATGTATGGTTGTTTCGCAGGTACATGATGAGACCAGCGTAGGGGGCCGTGGATCTCGGGTCAAAAAAATCGCCAAAAAACCATGGTTCCAGGGTCTCGCCAACCGCTTGATTCCACTACGCGTTTCTCGAAGTGGCGTTATGTAAAAAAGCTGGATGGAAATCCGGCCGGCCGGCCGGACAGGGCAGCTCGCCACAAGGCGCCGATTCCGATCAGAAACAAAACTTAACATAATGCACATTATCAGACGTTGCATCAAAACCTGCCGTCAGCGTCCAAATTCAACACCCCAGCCAACCAGACCATCAAAGGCCTCAATCCAATCAAGAAACGGGGACGCTTTTCAGAAGCTAAGAAGTTAAGAAACCCGGAGCTCCTGGATCAGGAGCCCGGCAAAGAAGAGCCTGGTGAGCATCAGATGGAGCCCGGAAAGACAGATGAAAACTGGGGGATGGAAACTGGAGGACGCTTTTCAAAATTAAGAAACCTGGTGCTACCGAAGTCCCGGGATGTGCCAAGTAGTGGCAATGCTGCGCAAAATAGGAACGATCAGCGGCTAGCCAGGCCCGGCTCGATGCATGAGGCCTCTGGACGCAGAACCGGAGTTTCTTAGCGCTCGATTTCTGGAATACCTTATTGGTATCAGGGTTTTGAAGGAGATCAGGTGGAGTTTCTTAATTTCTGAAAAGCGACCTCATTTTATCTCCGTTGGCTGAGAAGCCAATCCCCTTTTGAGCTCTCTGATTAATATGGGCTGGTTGCCGGATTGTGGGATTGATCGGCTGGTTATTTTACATAACTACAGATTATGTAAAATCATGGGTTCACTCCCCCCTTGACGGGAACCGTGGCTTGCGGCGATATATGTCTTCGCTGCAAAGCCACTTAGCCCCTGTAGCTCAGTAGGATAGAGCAACGGTTTCCTAAACCGTAGGTCGTGTGTTCGAATCACGCCAGGGGCGCCATTTACAGCTCAGAGCCCTGGCGCGTGCGTCGGGGTGCTGTGTTCAGAAGCTGATGAGCGAAAAACAAGGCGCGTCGATCTTCTTGCCGCCCTCCAGGAAAGCCAGCTCGATGGCGAAGGCACACTCCACCACCTCGCCTCCCTGGTTCTTGACCAGCTGCGCCGTGGCTGCCGCAGTGCCCCCGGTGGCCAGCAGGTCATCCAGCACCACCAGCCGCTGCCCCGGCTTGATGGCGTCCTTGTGAATCTCCAGCTTGTCGGTGCCGTACTCCAGCTCGTACTCAATGGATTCGGTGTCCGCGGGCAGCTTGCCCGGCTTGCGCACGATGAGCATCGGAATACCCAGCTCCATGGCAAGCGCGCCGCCGAAGAGGAACCCACGCGACTCCACGGCCACGATGCCCTCGATGTTCATGCCCCGATAGTGCTCGGCGAACAGCTCGATGGAGGCTCGAAACGCCTCCGGGCTGGCCAGCAGCGGGGTGATGTCCTTGAAGATGATCCCGGGCTTCGGGAAGTCCGGAATGTCGCGGATATTCTGGTGCAGAAGCTCTGTGCGCGGGTCCATATCTCTCCTCGGTGATGTCAGGATGAACAGCTATCCTGCCTCATCGATGGCACAGGTCAAGGGGGAGTCACAGGCCACGGTCGCCGGTCCCCGCAGCGGCTCATGGCCCGGGCGGTACGGCAGCTACTTCTGCTTCACGAACCGCTGCGGGTCGAGGGGCGTCTCGCCCCGACGGATCTCGAAGTGCAGGTGGTTCCCGGAGGTGCGCCCGGTCGCGCCCACCTCCGCGATGACCTGCCCCGCCTTTACCTCCACCCCCTCGGTGACATGGTTCCGGTGGTTGTGAGCGTAGACCGACACCAGCTCGCCAGCGTGCCGAATGATGATCATGTTGCCGTAGCCGCGCACGCCATCGCCCGCGTAGATCACCAGCCCATCAGCGGCCGCCACCACGGCCGTCCCGCGAGGCGCCGCGATATCAATCCCCTCATGCGGCCGCCCACCGCGCTGGCCAAACCCGGAGCTCAACTTCCCCCCCCGCACCGGCCAGATCATCTTGCCCTTCAACGTGGACGTGGACGTGGACGTGGACGCCCTCAACCCCTTGCCCTGGCCCCCCTTATCCCCCTTTCCTTTCCCCTTTCCCTTGCTCGGCTCGCCCCCCTTCTTCCCACCCGGCACGAACACCTGCAGCCCCACAGCCAGCGGCTCGCGCCGATCCAGGTCGTTGAGCTCCTCGATGTCCTCTACCGCGACGCCGTAACGCGCCGCCAGCGAGCCAACCGTCTCACCGGTCTCCACCCGATGCCAGGACCCGCGCAGGGGGAGCGGCGGCAGCTTTTCGCCCGAACCCCCGCTCGCCGGGCACCCCCCTGCCCCTCCAGCGGCCGCCAGCACCGCAGCGGCCAGCACAGCCCGCCAATGCGTCCCACACCTCATCGCTTTCCGCTCCAACCATGCTTCCCGCGCAGGTCCACGAACCGGCACGGCGTATCGCGCCTCTCCACCAGCTCCTCCCCCCGGCGAGTAATACGCCTCAGCACCTGGCTGTACTGCCCGCCAACCGGGATCACCAACCTCCCCCCGTCGGCCAGCTGCTCCAGCAGCGGCTGCGGCACCGCCGGCGCCCCGGCGGCCACCAGGATGATGTCGAACGGCCCCTGCTCCGGCCACCCCAACGATCCATCCCGCGCCTCCACAGTCACCCCGTCAAAGCCGAGCTCCTCCAGCCGCCGCTCCGCCCGCGTCGCGAGAACAGCAACCAGCTCCGTGCCCCAGACCTCGGCGCCCAGCGCGCGCAGGACCGCTGTCTGGTAGCCCGAGCCCACCCCGACCTCCAGCGCGCGCTGGCGGCTGAACGGCGCGGCCAGCTCCGTCATGCGCGCCACCATGTAAGGCTGGGAGATGGTCTGGCCGTCCCCGATGGGCAGCGGGTGGTCACCGTACGCGTGGTCAGTCGACCCCTTCGGCACGAAGCGGTGCCTCGGCACCTGCTCCATGGCCGCCAGCACCTCCTGATCCACGATGCCGCGTCGGCGCAGCTGCTCGGCGACCATGCGCCGCCGCGCGCCGGCGAAGGAATCGCTGTCCGGCGCCTGCGACATCAACGCTCCTCGAATCGCTCCAGCGCGAGGGCCCCCGGTCCCAGCCGCGCCTCCCCCCTGACCGTCAGGTCCAGCCCCAGGTGCGTCACCGAGAGCATCCCGTCCTCCACAGCGCGCGAATCCGTGCCCTCCGGGCTGCGCCCCTCCATGGGCGGTCCGCCGATCCAGTAGTACGGCACACCCCGTAGATCGAACCGCCGCTCCACGGTCTCCCGGTACACCCGCGGGCCCAGGCCGGTCCAGGTGAACGCCTCGGAGAGGGTCGCCGGCGCGTTCAGGTTGAGCACCGTGCCCCCGGGCAGCGGCGTCGCCAACACGGCCCGCGCCACCTCGGCTGCGAAGCGCGCGGTCCGGGCCAGCAGCGCGTCCAGCGCCGGCTCCCCTGGCCCCGGCAGGTCTTGCGACACCGCGAGCCCGGTCAGCCCCCTGATGGCTCCCTCCAGCGCGCCGGCGATGGTACCGGAATAGAACACATCGGTGCCCAGGTTCAGCCCGTGGTTGATTCCCGAGATGATCAGGTCGGGTGGCCGCGGGCAGATCTGGTGGATCGACATGATCACAGAGTCTGCCGGGGTGCCTGTCACCGCGAATCGTCGCGGACCATGCTCGTGGACCCGTAGCGGGCGCGCCAGCGAGATGCCGTGCCCCACAGCGCTCTGCTCCTCGGCCGGGGCCACCACCCAGACCTCGCCCAACCCCTCGAGCCCATGCACCAGGGTGTCCAGCCCCGCGGAGCCCACGCCGTCGTCGTTGGTGACCAGAATGAGTGGAGGGTCAGTGGTGCTCATGGGCCAACTCCTGTCCGCCCCGCCCGGCCGCAGAGGGTCACCCAGCCCTCCCCCCTGAGGGGGGAGGGTTTGGGAGGGGGGGCAACAAAAAAAAAGGCCCCCGCGATTGTAAGCCGCCGCCCTTGACGGGGCGAATGGATTTTAAC
>CAZEFW010000015.1:0-84218 GCA_964511535.1 uncultured Myxococcales bacterium
GCACGCCGTGGCGCAGGCGCCGCAGTTGGACAGGTCGGTCTGCAGGTTGACGCAGGCGCCGCTGCAGTCGGTCAGGCCGGGCTGGCAGGACAGCTGGCACTTGCCCAGGGAGCAGACCTGCCCCGCATTGCACGCCGCGGCGCACTTGCCGCAGTTTTTCAGGTCGGTCTGCAGGTTGACGCACGCGCCGCTGCAGTCAGTGAGCCCCGACTGGCAGCTGGTGGTGCACTTGCCCAGGGAGCACACCTGGCCCGCCTTGCAGGCCTGGCCGCACTGGCCGCAGTTCTGGTGGTCGCGCTGGGTGTTGACGCACTGGCCGCTGCACAGCGTGGTGCCGGGGCCGCAGATCCGCAGGTCCACCACGGGCCCGTCCGGGGCGGGCGCGGTGAGGTCCGGGGCGACCCCCGCCTCGGCGCCGCCCGCGTCCGCGGACAGCGGCTCCCGCTCGGTGCAGCCAGCCAGGGCGAGCGCCGCGGCCATCAGCGTCACGCTCACCATGCAGCGGTTGGATCCTCTCGCCTGACGTCCCTCGATGCGCATCGATCACCTCCGGCGGCGATGATACCACGTGACCCTGGAGCCCCTCGCGGGCATCTGGCGCCGCGGGCGGCCGGGCCCAACGCGCGCCCGGATTGAGGTAGGCTTACCTGGATGCACCCTGCCATGGCCCAGCGGTTCCCCGATCTTCAGGCGCGCGTGCCGTGGCTGAGCCTCGGGCTGTGGCCCACGCCGGTGGCGCCCATGGAGGCGCTGGGGCGACGCACGGGATCCGCGCTGTGGGTCAAGCGGGACGACCTGAGCGGCGAGCAGATGGGGGGCAACAAGGTGCGCAAGCTCGAGCCGCTGCTGGCCGAGGCCCGGGCCCGCGGCTGCCGGCGGGTGCTCACCGTGGGCGGCACCGGATCCAACCATGTGGTGGCCACCGCGCTGTACGCCCGGGATCAGGGCATGGGGTGCTGCGCGGTGCTGGTGCCCCAGCCCGCCACCGACGCCGAGGCAAGGGCCAGGCGGCTGATGCGCGCGCTGGCCGTGGAGGAGCGCCCCTGCTCGAGCCGCCTGCTGGCGCCGGCGCGCCTGGCCGCGGCGCTGGCCGAGGATCCCCGGGGTACCTACCTGGTGGGTCCCGGCGGATCCTCGCCCCTGGGCACCCTCGGGTTCGTGGCGGGCGCGCTGGAGCTGGCCGGGCAGGTGGCCGCGGGGCAGCTCCCCTGCCCCGACGCGCTGGTGGTGGCCCTCGGCAGCGGCGGCACCGCCGCCGGGCTCCTGCTCGGTCTGGCCGTGGCGGGGCTGCCGACGAAGGTGGTGGCGGTGCGGGTGGTGGAGCGCCCCCTGGTGGGCGCGCGCAGGGTACGCATGCTGGCCAGGCGCGCGGCCGCGCGGCTGCGATGGCGCGGACGGCTCGGCGCCCTGGAGGTGGTGCACGACCAGGCGGGGCCCTGCTATGGCGGCGTGACCGGGGCCGGGCGACGGGCGGTGGAGCTGGCCGCCGCCGAGGAGGGGCTGGCGCTGGAGACCACCTACACCGGCAAGGCCATGGCCGCCCTGCTGGACCGTCGCCCCGGGGGCGAGGTGCTGTTCTGGAACACCCACAACAGCCGGGACATGTCGGGGCTGCTGGGGTAGCGCCCGGGGCCTACTTGCAGGTCATCAGCGCGCTGGAGGTGGCGGTCTTGGTGCTGTCGTTCTGATCCACCAGGGTCTGGCCGGACCAGCTCACCGTGGCCTTGCCCCCGTTGACGGTGACCGTGGCCTGGCCGCCGGCCTTGCTCCACCAGAACTTCACCTTGCTCAGCTCGGCGACCATCAGCCGCGTCTCGCCGGGGCCCGGCGGCGTCAGCCCGTACCCGAGGGTCTTGTAGGTGCCCGCGGCGGGAGGACCGGGCGCCGCGAAGTAGGCGTAAGCGTTGGCCTGGGGGCCGGTGCCGCCTCTCTTGGCGCCGGTGCGGATGTTGTACATCTTCTGCACCACCGTGCAGAACACCGCGGTGGGGGTGACCGGGTAGTTGTCTCCACCGAGGGTGAAGAACGGCTTGCCGGATGGCGCGTCGGCCACGGCGGCCTTGTCGAGGGCGGCGCTGCTGTCCGCGGCGGAGCCCTTGTCCTGAGCTCCCTTGTCAGCGGCCCCCAGCTCCAGCGGGACGCTGGCCTCAGCGGGCTTGCCCTGGTCCAGGATCCCTCCCTGGTCCAGCGCCTGGCCCTGATCAGCGGTGGGGGTGTTGTCATCATCGCTGCAGGCACCCAGGGCGAGCAGCATCGCGAGCGGGAGAATATGAAGTGGCGTTCTCATGGGTACCTCTGCAGACGGGAGTGGATGTCGGGAAATATATAGCAGAGCAGCCCCCATGGGCTCGTCAAGGTTGCTCGCCGCCCGGGCCAGGTCCGCGGCTCGGAGCCGGGTCGCCCAGCAGCAAGGCCTGGATGTCATAAATCGGGGAATCGCCGCCCCGGGTGTCCATACGAAGGCCGCGCGCCCCGGGAGGCAGCCGCTTGAGGTCGAACAGGTACCAGCTGTTGCCCGCGCCAGCACCGGGCGTGGCGCGCGGGCAGACATCCCGGGCCTCGAGGGTGACCTCGCCGCTGCCGGCCCGGGCCACGAGCGTCGGCTTCACCCCGTGGGTCGTGACCACCACCAGCAGCCACCGGCGCCCGCCGCGGTGCTCGAGCGCGGCGCCCAGGCCCATGGGCGCGTCGCTGCCCAGCTCGCCCCGGTCGCCCGCCTGCGCCGCGGCCACGGCCCGGGGGAAGATCAACGCGGGCCCCGCCGGCTTCGCCCCGGGCGCCGCGGCCAGGTCGCCCCGCGCGAAGCGAGGCACCATCACCGAGACCCGCTCCGGGACCTCCGGGCGCCAGCGCGTCTCCGGCCCCGGGCCTGCGCCCCCGAGGCCCCATCGCGCCACCATCACCAGGTCCCACTGGGCCAGCGGGAGCCACGGGTTGCCCGGGGCCGCCACGCCGGCCCGTGTCTGGGCGAGCAGCGCGTCGTAGACCCGATAGGTGTGGCGAGAGATCCGCACCTTGTCAGTGAACAGCTCCGGCGAGCAGGGCGTCCGCGCGACGCGCCGGTCCTCCTGCTCGAAGTCAGCGCGCGCGAGCAGCACCGTGGGCAGCAGCGCCCCGAGGGAGATCAGGGCGGCCACCAGGGGCAAGGCCACCTCATGGGACAGGGCGCGGGGCAGGCGCCCGGTCAGCTGGCTCACCCGCGGCCCGAGCCATCGCTGGAGCCAGACCAGGGCCAGGGCCGCCAGGGCCGCGCGGCCCGGGTTCAGCGGCGCGAAGCGCTCGTTGCGAAACTCGACGAAGAACTCGGCGTCATTGCCCACGTCCTGACGCAGGGCCCACAGCACGCTGAACAGCAGGCAGCTGCCCACCAGCCAGACCAGCGCCGCCCGGTGGCCGGTGGGCGCGGCGCCGCGGCGGACCCAGACTGCCGCGGCCAGCACCAGGCCCACCAGCGCCAGGGGCGACCCCGCCAGGTGCGCCGCGAAGGTGATCACCGCCTCCCACGGGAAGTCGAGCTGCCCGGCGTCAGGCTTCGCCTCCCCGAGGGCGCCCAGGGTGGCCCAGGTGGGCGCCGCCAGCAGCAGCACCGCGGCCAGCAGGCCCACGGCCCCGGCCATCACGCGCTGCCAGCCGCAGCGGTCCGGCAGCAGGGCGCAGATGACCAGCAGCGGCAGCAAGATCACGGCTGACTGGTGAACGCAGATGGCCATGCCAGCCAGCACGCCGGGCAGCACCGCCCGGCGCCAGCGGCCAGGGGACAGTGACCAGACCAGGGTGATGAACAGCGGGATCAGCAGCAGGGCCATCATGGTGTCGTTCTGGGCCAGCTCGAACTTCGGCTCCCAGAACAGCGCCAGGGCCAGGGCGCCGATCCAGCGCTCCCGCCGGGGCAGCGCGGCGCCCGTGGGCCAGTAGAACCAGATCCCGATGCAGAGGAACTCCAGCAGCAAGTACGCCAGGTGAGTGCCCACCACCGGGTTGTCCGCCAGGCGGGCGGGCAACGAGAGCCAGGTGTAGAGCGGGCCGCCCAGGGAGTAGCCGGTGCGGCCCAGCTCCTCGCCCAGCACCCACCAGCCGACCTGGTCGAAGTGCTGAAACTGCAGGTCCAGCAGGTGCAGGTGGGGCATGATCGAGGCGGTGTAGAAGATGTGCAGGTGGCGCAGCGCCAGCGCGCCGGTCACCAGCAGGAACAGCAAGTGCGCCGCAAGCGGCGGCCGCCCCTCCTCGGCCGAGGGGTGGCTCAGCCCGACCACTCGCCCTGCTCGTAGAACACCACGCCCGGGATCTGCCGCCGCTCCACCTCGGCGCGGACCACCTCGTCCACGACGATGGCCGAGCAGCTCTCGGCCAGGCGGAACAGGCGCAGCCCGCGGGCGCGGTCCTCGTCAATCACCAGGCTGTCGAAGCCGGTGGCCAGCGGCCCGCCCGGCATCCCGGGCATCAGGGCCGAGGCCGCCAGGTCCGCGGCCGCCACCAGCCCCAGCACGTTGAAGGCGACGTAGTCGGCGTGGCGCTCCCCGGCCTCAGGGTCGATGAGCAACGCCGGGAACAGCTCCAGGTTGGTGACGCCCACCGCCTCGAGCGCCTCGAGCAGGTCGGCCCGCATCACCGGGAAGGCCTCGGCGTCGTACAGCGCGCCGAGGTTGCCCGGCTCGTCCGGATCCATATCCAGGGTGTACTCCAGGGGCGTGGGCACCTCGATGGCCAGCTTGCGCCCCCGGTACCAGGGGCCGCCGGGCAGCTCCGGCCCCTCCTCGATGTCCACGCCAGGATAGGGGCCCTCTCCAACCATCACGAAATGGGCCATGAAGAGATAAACGCACCGCCGCCGGTGAAGGTCAAGCTGGCCGGCGGCGCCGCCGCCTCAGAACATGCAGGGGATCTGCAGGTTGAGCAGCACCTTGTCGCCGGCCTTCTTGACGGCGTAGGTGGGCGAGCGGACGTCCACGTTGCGCTCCTGATTGCTGGCGTTGCGCAGGGTGATACGGAACCAGCTGGCCCGGCCCGCCGGGATGTCCTTGAGCGTCAGGGTGTAGCTGAAGAGCGTCCGGTCCAGGGTGACCAGGGAGCGCGGGTAGATGGCCAGGGCCTCGGCGTCCACCACGGAGATGGCGTACGGCTGCCAGGCGCCGGTGTTGCCCGACTTGCAGCGCACGGTGCCCTCCATGGTGCCGGTCTCGTGGGACACCATGTCCAGGGTCAGGTCGGTCTGCTTGCCCGCCACCAGGTCCACGGTCTGCACCTTCTGCTGCCGGTAGGTGCGCAGGCCGGCGGCGGTCACCAGCCACGCCACGGCGCCGACGCTGTATGAAGGCCCGCTCGGCACGGTGAGGCTCAGCACCACCTCGCCCGAGGCGCCCTCCCCCGCGCCGACGCCCTTTTTGGGGTCGGGCCAGGTGCCGGCCACGGTCTTCTTGCCCGAGGCGCCCACGGTGACGCGCACCAGCTTGGGGAACTGGTTGTCCTTGGCCGACTGGCCCAGGCGGAACAGCCCCTGGCTGTCCCAGGGCGAGTAGGAGCCGCCCCCGGTGAGGGCCGCGGGGGGCGTGTCCAGGACAACGGACAGGGCGACATACTCCTGGTCCATGGGATCGACCAGGCAGCCGCCGGCGAGCAGCGCCCACAGCAGGGCCAGGGTCCGCAGGGTGAGGGTCACTTGAACGCCCCCTTGGGTACGCCGCGGACGGTGATGCGTACCGGCGCGGTGAAGGTCTCCGGCGTGGAGGTGCCGCCGCTCTTGCCGTCGCCCACGCCCTCGCCCGCGCCGCCGCCCTCGGTGCAGCCGCAGGCGGCGGTCTCGCGCTGGGCCTGGCGCTCACGCTGGGCCGTGCCCTCGGCGCGCTGGATGTCCTCAAGGTCGAGCTCTCCGGCGGGGGGCGCCCAGGCGGGCGGGGGCTGATACCGGGCGGCGTCGGCGAGCAGCGCCGCCGGCGGGGGGCCCTGCACCGGGGCGGTCTTGCCGTCGGACAGCAGCGCGACGCCCTGCCCGGCGCGGACCTGGCGCCGCGCGCCGCCAGCCCGCGAGACGTTGACCATCCCGGACGTGACGTACAGCTTGCCCGGGGCCAGCAGCATCACCGCGCCCGCCCGGGGGGCGACCTTCCAGCCGCTCCAGCTGACCACCGCCGGGCCGCCCGCCAGGCGCATGGCCCCCGGTCCGGAGAAGGACAGGCCGCCGAGGAACGGATCCTCCGGCGTGAGCCTGGCCGGGCCGACCACCCCCACGGCCACGGCTCCCATCACGAGCTGAGCCACCGCGCCCCGGGCCAGGACGAGGGTCTTCTTTTCGGCCACGACGCCGCCGGCGCCCTTGAGCGGCGCGCCGTCCAGGGTCGCCTCGCCCACCAGGGAGAGCAGGCTCAGCCCCGGCCCCGGCGCGCCGGGCTCGGGCGCGGCGCTCGCGCTGGAGGCCGCCAGCAGCAGCAGCAAGGTGAAGGCTCCGGTGCGCATCATTGGTAGCTCCACGAGACGTTGACCGACCCGAGGTGGCGCCGGATGTCGAAGCTGGCCACGGTGGAGGGGCGCCAGTCGCGTTGATAGGAGGCCCACACGCGAAAGCCGAGGGGCAGCGTCCGTCCCAGCTCCACCGCGAGCTGGATCTGGTGGTCCTCGCGCAGCTCCTTCCACGGGCCTCCCTCCGAGTGGGGGAAACGCTGGTGCTCGTAGGCGCCGCGCAGGCCGAGCACCAGGTCCAGGGGCAGCAGCAGCGACCCGCCCACCCCCTGGCCGTAGGCGAGGGCCGTGTAGTAATCCCGGTCGGCCATGCGGTAGCGGCCGTAGAGCCAGAACAGCAGCCGCAGGCGATCCGAGAGCACCGACAGCCCGTGCTCCAGCGACAGCTCCAGGCCGAGGTTGCTGCGGGGGAAGTGGGCGAAGGTCTCCCGGGCCACGCTGTAGGTCACGCGGGTGGCCCCGCCGTCAGCGGCCCGGCGCTCCAGGGTCAGGTGCCCTGCGTGGCGCTCGAGGAAGATGTGGTGGTCGTCGGCCACCGGTGGCGTGCCGTCCTCGAACAGCTCGTTGAACCCGTCGAGGAACACCAGGTCGAAGCTGTAGCTGGCCCCGAGGGTCCAGAGGTCCGGGCCGGAGGTGAGCACCCGCGAATAGCCCGCCACGGTGGACAGGGCGGTGGCGGCCACGTCAGACGCCGTGGGCGAGCCGCCGCCGGTGTCGGCCGGAAAGTAGAAGGTGCGCGCCACGCCGACCCTGCCCTCCACCCGGTTGAACCGATCGATCCAGGGGCGCAGGGTGAGGCTGCCCGCCAGGGAGAGGCCGAAGACCGGGTCCCCCTGGGCGTCATGCTCGTACAGCGGGTTTTCGTCCACCAGTCCGCCGGCGGCCAGGGAGCCGGAGAGGAACCCGGAGGGCAGGCCCCCTGCGTCGTGGGTCGCGCGCATCAGGCGGCGGGCCAGCTCACCCCGCTCGCCCAGCAGCAGGGGCGACAGCACGGCGCGGCTGCGGTCCAGCTCCCGCGCCCGGAACAGCGCAAGGGCCAGCTGCAGATCCGACTCCTGGCGTGGGCCCCCCTTCAGCTTGCGGGCCGCCCGCAGGGCCGCGGCCGCCTCGGCGGGCTCGTCCATGGCGAGGTAGGCGATGCCGAGGTAGTGCGCGGCGGCCCAGGAGCGCGGGGCGAGCTCGTGCGCCCGGCTCAGGGCGCGCACCGCCCAGACGGCGTTCCCCTCGGCCAGGTAGATCAGCCCGAGGTCCAGCTGCAACCGCGCGTCCTGCGGGGCCAGGCGGGCGGCGCCGCGCAGCACCCGCCGCCCCTCCTCGAGCTGGCCCAGCCGCGCCAGGGCCAGGCCCAGGTGGTGCGCCGCGGCCAGGTGCTCCGGGTTCCCGCGCAGCGCGGCGCGCAGCAGGGGCACGGCCTTGCCCAGCTCGCCCTGCTGGTAGCGCAGGATCCCGCGCGCGGCTGACAGCTCCGGGGGCACGTCCGCGGCCAGCGCCGGGGCCGCCGCGAGGAACAACAGCAGGCCTGAGAGCAGGCTACTGCGCATTGAGCTCCCGTACCTTCTTGGCCGCCGCGGGCGCGTCCTTGTCCGAAAACTCGGACAGCTTGGAGGCCAGGCGGCCCTGCTTGTCGACGAAGAAGAAGTCGTAGTAGTTGGCACCGTAGAGGTACCAGACCCCCTTGGTGTCAGGCGTCACGGGGAAGCTCACCTTGTCGAAGCCGGGCGCGGCGTACTCCCAGGTGACGCCGCCGGCGGTCACCGCCAGCAGCTCAAAGTCGGTGATCCCCTCGGCCTGGAGGGGCTTGACCAGCTTGTTCTCGAAGGCAACAACCTGCTGCCCACAGTAGCCTCACCCGAGTAACCCGAAGTAGAGCATCACCACCTTCCCCTTGAGGGCGTTGAGGCAGACCTGCTTGTTGTAGTGGGCGCTCCTGGGGTTGACCGCCTTGAGGCAGAAGTTGGGGGCGGGGACCCGATCGGAGATGGCGAAGACGCAGCGGTTGCTCTTGCACGACTTGCCCACGGGCACGCCCTTGACGTAGCAGTCGGCGTCCTTCTCGCACTGCAGGTAGCAGCTGCCGGTGGCCAGCTCGCAGATCTGGCCGCCCGGGCAGTCGCCGTCCGCGGCGCAGCGACCGTAGGTGGAGTCCACCAGGCAGCCGCCCGCCAGCAGCAGGCAGGGGATCAGCAGCAGCGGGAGGTGGCGGCCGGGCATCACTTGCCTCCCGTGGTTGTGTGGAGCATCACGCCGCCCTCGCCCACGGCCCACCCCTCGGAGGCAGAGCTGAAGCAGACCGACTCGAGCCGCTTGGTGGTGCCGGACGGCTGCACCTTCCAGGAGCCGCCGCCGTCGGTGGTGTGCAGGATGGTCCCCTTGTCGCCCACGGCCCAGCCGAGCTTGCTGCTGTACATGTAGACGTCCCACAGGTGGTTCTTGGTGGGAGACGTGATCGCCTTCCAGACCTTGCCCTTGCCGTCGGTGCTGCGCAGGATGCCGCCGAACTCGCCCACCGTGACGCCCAGGGAGGGGCCCACGAAGTCGAGGCCGCGCAGGGCGTACTTGAAGGCCGTCTTGACCGACGCCCAGGTGACGCCGCCATCGCTGGTGTAGTACACCTTGCCGCCGGTCTTGCCCACCATCCAGCCGAGCTTGTTGAACGAGAAGATGTCGTAGAACTCCTCGCTCTTGTAGGTGGGCGTGGCGCAGACCCAGCTGTAGGAGACCGAGCCGTCGTAATACTTGGACCCGCCGCCCTGCTTGTTCACCGCCACCCCGGCGCCGAGGCCGCGGTCGTAGTCGTGCAGGTGCAGGGCGTAGAAGGTGTCGAAGATGTAGGCGCTGCACTGGGGAGCGACCCCCCACTTGGTGCCCAGGTCCATGGTCTGCCAGATGTTGTAGTCCTTGCCCGCGACCACGCCGTAGGTCGCGCCCTTGGCGTTCTCACCGAACGCCACGGTGAACAGCTCCTTCTTGGTGCTGGCGGACTGGTTGACGAAGGTCTTCTTGCCCTTGGCCCGGTACAGGATGGTGCCCTTCTTGCCCACGGCGAAGACATGGCCCTTGAAGCAGGCCACGGCGTGCAGGTCCACCGGGGCCGACAGCTCCGCCTTCCACTTGGGCGGCCCCATGGTGTCGGGGGGCGGCGCCTTGTCGGGAGGCGGCTGGGTGTCCGGCGGCGGGGCGGTGTCCGGGACGGGGGCGCTGTCCGGCTTCAGGTCCGGCGTGGAGCCCAGGTCGGGCCAGACCGCCCCCGAGTCGGCGGAGGCCGCCCGGTCCGAGCAGGCGGAGGCCAGCCCTACGGACAGGGCGATGATGGCGAGGGTTATATAGGGTACGCGCTGCATGGGGGGATCGTACCAGAGGATCTCCCGGAAACTAAAGGGGGCAAAAGCCTCCAGCAGTCAGCCCACCAGCTCGTGTGGGTACCGCTCCAGCGCCTCCGGGTTCACCAGGTTCGGCGGCATCCGCCCACTCAGCACCGCGTGGGCGTTGGCCGCCGCCGCCCGGGCCATGCCGGCGCGAGCCCCCACGGTGGCGCTGCCCAGGTGCGGCAGCACCAGCACGTTGTCCAGATCGGCCAGCCCCTGCGCCATGGCCGGCTCACGCTCGAAGACGTCCAGCGCCGCGCCGGCGATGCCGCCGCGCTGGAGGCACGACACCAGCGCGGCCTCGTCGACGATGGGCCCCCGGGCGGTGTTGATCAGGTGGGCGGTGGGCTTCATCAACCCCAGGCGCTCGGCGTCGATGAGGTGCCGGGTCTGCTCGGTCAACGGCGTGTGGATCGTCACGAAGTCCGCCTCGCCCAGCAGCTGCTCCAGGGAGACCCCGTGCGCCCGGGTCAGCCCCAGGTCGACCTCGCCCTGCGCGCCGGTGTCGTGAAACAGGATCCGCATGTCGAACCCCGCCGCTCGCCGCGCCACGGCCCGGCCGATCTGTCCCAGCCCGACGATGCCGAGGGTCTTGCCCGCGACGTCCGCGCCCAGCAGCAGCAGCGGCCCCCACCCGTCGTACTGCCCCGCGCGCATGAAGCGGTCCCCCTCCACCAGCCGCCTCGCGATGCCCAGGATCAACGCCCAGGTCAGGTCCGCGGTGGCCTCGGTGAGCACCCCGGGCGTGTTGGTCACCAGCACGCCGCGCCGCGTGGCCGCGGGCACGTCCACGTTGTCGAAGCCCACCGCGTAGTTGGCCACCACCCGCAGCCGCGGCGATGCCGCCGCCAACAGCTCCTCGTCCACGGCGACGGTGAGCAGCGGCAGCAGGGCGTCGAACCGCCCCACCCGCTCCAGCACCGCGGACCGCGGCTCTGTCCCTTGAAGCTGCACCACCCGGTGGTGCTGGTGCAGCAGGTCGAGGCCGCCCTGCACCAGCGGATGCGTCACCAGGATCCGCCCGCCATCAGACATGCTCATGCTCCTTCATCGTCCACGCCGCCAGCGCTCCGAACGCCAGCATCGCGCCCTTGGCCAGGGCCAGCGGGGCCACTGAAAGCGGCGTGAGCAGCCCGAGGGCGGTGCCCGCGCCCGCCACGGCCATGGCCGCCAGGCAGAACCACCGCGACCGCCCGGTGATGAGCAGCACGGCCGCGGCGAAGGCCATCAGCCCGCCCAGAACGGACACCGCGCCAGAGACCATCATGATGGCGCTCGAGTCCTCGAGCTCCTCGACGATCTTCGTCGCCCGGGCCTTGACTCGGGCCAGCGCTTGCCGCTCGCCCAGCTGCTTGAGCTTCACGCCCCGCTTGCGCAACAGCCGGCGCTCCGACGCGCTGAGCCCCCCCGCCGCGCTGCCGACGTTCTGTTCCAGCAGCTTGAGGCCGGCGTGGATCACGGTGCGCCCCGCGCGGCTCGCCCCGGCCGCGGCCATGTTGCACGCCCCACTGCTGAAACAGAGGATGGCAGCCAGCAAAACCACCATCCCGCCTGCGATACGCATCGCTGTGCTCCTCTGTAGGTCACTTTAGCTCAAACTACGCCGGGTGAGGTACACTGCTCCCCACCATGCGTGTGCTGGCTTCCATGCTGTTCATCACCGCTGCGGTGGTCCAGCTCCTGCTCGGGGGGCTGCTCATCTTCTCCGGGCAGGACCAGGAGCATGACGCCCGGGCGGAGGTGGGCGACCTGTCGTCTGTGAGCGCCGACCTGGTGAGCGAAGAGGAGCTCGCCGCCATGAAGGCCACCGGCGACCGGGAGGCCGGCGGGGCAGGCAAGCAGACCCAGGCGCTGGGCATCCTGGCGCTGGCCCTGGCCGCCCTGCTGCTGGTGGCCGCCCTGCTGGTGATGCTGCGCAAGGGACCCGCCCCGGTCCGCCTGGCCCCGGGGGTGCTCTCCATGGCCTGCCTTGCCGCCATCTGGTTCCTGGAGGGCGGGCCGCTCACCGCGATCATCGCCCTGGCCCTGCTCGCCCTTGGCCTGATCCTCGCCGGCGCGGACGCGGCTCGAAATTCCACCGCCAAGCAGGTGGCGCCGTGAGCGCCCCGACGCCCGGCATCATCTTCGACCTCGACGGCCTGCTGGCTGACACCGAGCCGGTGTGGGCCGAGTCGGCCCGGCGCCTGCTGGCCCGCCGCGGCCTGGCGTGGGAGCCCCGGCTCAAGGCCCGCATCATGGGCCGCCACCCGCTGGAGGTGGCGCGGATACTGGCGGACCACTACGACCTGGACGAGCCCCCGGAGGTGCTGTTCGAGGAGCGCATCGCGCTGGTGCACGCGCTGTACGACGAGCAGCCGGCCCGGCCCATGCCCGGCGCCCTGGCCCTGGTGGGCGCCCTGCACGGGGCGGGGCATCCCATGGCCGTGGCGTCCGGCTCGTTGACCCCCCTCGTGGATCGCGTGGTCAGCCACCTCGGCGTCGGCCCGGCCATGAATGCCTGCATCGGCTCGGACCAGGTGGCCCGAGGCAAGCCGGCCCCGGACATCTTCTTGCTCGCCGCCCGCCGCCTGGACCTCCCGCCGGAGCGCTGCTTCGTGCTCGAGGACGCCGCCGCCGGCGTGGAGGCGGCCCTGGCCGCCGGCATGACCTGCATTTGCGTGCCCTCCCCGGAGACGCCCCCCGACGCCGCGGCCCGGGCCCATCGCGTGGTGGCAAGCCTCGAGGCGCTGGGGGTCGCGGACTTCCGACAGACATCTTAGACTTGGGGCATGCGCACCGCTCCTCTGTTCCTGACGCTCGCCCTGATCCTGATCCTCGGGCCAGGCTGTCGCCGCTCGCAGCCTCGCCCGGAGAAGCGCCCGGCCGACCCTCAAGCGGCCGCCACCGCCGAGGCTCCAGCCGCCGAGGCGCCGCCCATCTCCGGCAAGGCCGCCGCCCTGCTCGGGGACCAGGGCACCGCCCTTTCGGACGTGGCCGAGCGCGCGGTCAAGAGCGTGGTGAACATCTCCTCCAAGAAGATCATCAAGGGCAAGAGCTCCAGCTCACCCTGGAGCGCCTCTCCCTGGCGCCGCTGGTTTGGGCGCCAGCGCCCGGCGCGACCGCGCTACGCCCAGAGCCGCGGCTCCGGGGTCATCGTCTCGGCCGACGGCATCGTGTTGACCAACAACCACGTGGTGCAGGGCGCTCAGGAGATCAAGGCGGTGCTGAGCGACGGTACATCCCTCGCGGCGGAGCTGGTGGGCTCCGACGAGAAGAGCGAGGTCGCGGTGCTGCGGCTCAAGCTGACGCAGGATCTGCGGCTGCAGCCCATGCCCATGGGCGACTCTTCCCGCCTGCGCCTGGGGCAGCTGGTGCTGGCCATCGGCAACCCATTCGGCGTGGGTCAGACCGTGACCATGGGCATCGTCTCGGCCGTGGGCCGGGGCAACATGGGCATCGTGGACTACGAGGACTTCATCCAGACCGACGCCGCCATCAACCCGGGCAACTCCGGCGGCGCCCTGGTGGACCTGGCGGGCCGGCTGGTGGGCATCAACACCGCCATAATCTCGCGCTCGGGCGGCTACCAGGGCATCGGCTTCGCCATCCCCTCTCGCATGGCCAAGCCGATCATGGACAGCATGATCAAGCATGGCCGGGTGGTGCGCGGCTGGCTGGGCGTACAGATCAAGAACCTCGACGCTGACACGGCCCGCATGCTCGGCATCCCGGGCACCCGCGGCGTCCTGGTGCAGGAGGCCATGGCAGGCGGCCCCGCGGCGGGCGCCGGCCTGCAGAAAGGCGACATCATCGTCTCCCTCGACGGCGAGAAGATCGAGAAGGTCACCCGCCTGCGCACCCGGGTGGCGGCGGGGCTGCCGGGCTCGCGCGTGGTGGTGGGCGTGCTGCGCCGGGAGCGAAAGCTCGACCTCACCGTCACCCTCGCCGAGCTGGGCGGGCCCCCGGTGGCGAGCCTCGACGGCGACGCCGAGGCCCTCGCCGGCCTGACGGTGGAGACCCTCAACAGCAAGCAGCGCAAGGCGCTGGGGCTGCCGGCCAAGGCTCAGGGCGTGCTGGTCACCCGGGTTGAGCTGGGCAGCCCCGCGGCCACGGCAGGGGTCCAGGAGAAGGACCTCATCGTGGAGGTAAACCGCCAGCCCGTCCGCACCGCCGCCGGCTTCAGCAAGCGCTACTCATCCGCCACCGGAAAGGTGAACCTGCTCATCTTCCGCGACGGCTCGGCCATGTACCTGCTGGTGGAGAAGTAGCCCGCTGTCATTCTGCCATTTTGGCCCCAGCCCTGGCCCTCCCTGGCCCTGTACAGAAGTTCAAAGGTTGGCACTGACCCGATAAACCGAAAGTTCAAAGGTTGGCACTGACCCCAATATCCGCTGACCTGAAGCCTGAAGTCTGAAGCCTGATGCCTGGGCTCGCGAAGCGAGCTCTCACACCTCCATGCCCGCTCGAAACCCTTCATGGATCGCGTCGTACGCCCGCCGCGGGCTCTTGGCATCGCCCACCACGAAGATGCCGTCCCCCTCGCCCAGCGCCCCGGCCAGCGCGTCGTCCGCGGCCGCCCCCATGGCCAGCACCACCGTATCAGCCGGCAGCAGCCGCTCGCCATCGCCGCTGTCCACCGTCACGCCCTCGGCCGAGATGCCCACCACGCAGGTCTCCGTCAGGGTCTCCACGGCGAACCGCTTGAGGTCCTGGATCAGGCTCCAGCGGGTGCTCTTGCCGATCCCCTCCCCCGCCCTCGCCTTCAGCTCCACCATGGTCACTTCATGGGTGCCGTGCAGGCATGCCTGCCGCAGCCGCTCGGGCTCCTCCGCCTCGTTGACCAGCAGGAACCGCAAGGTCTCGCCGTCCAGGGTCCCTCGCTGGGACAGCTCCCGCGCCACGTCCACCGCCACCGGCCCGCCGCCCACCACCACCACACGGCGCCCCACCAGCGCCTTGCCCGACAGCACGTCCCAGGCCTGAACCGCGCTCGGATGGTCTGCGCCCGGCAGCGCCGCCGCCACCGGCTGCGCCCCGGTGGCCACGATCACCGCGTCCGCGCCCAGCTCGGCCAGGCCCTCGGCCGTGGCCTCCTCGCCCAGCCTGATCTCCGCCCCGCTGGCGCGCAGCCGCCGCTCCAGGTCCTCTGCCACCACCAGCAGCTCCGCCCGGTCCTCAGTGGACCCCGCCAGCAACAGCTGCCCCCCCAGGAGCAGGCCGCGCTCCATCAGCACCACCTCGTGTCCCCGGCCCGCCGCGGTGAGGGCCGCCATCATGCCCGCAGGGCCCCCGCCCACCACCGCCACCTTGCGCGGCCGCTTGACCTTGCTCAACAGGGCCGTCTGCTCCACCCCCGCCCGCGGGTTGACCATGCAGCGCACGGGCATGCCCTTGAACACATGGTCGAAGCACCCCTGGTTGCAGGCGACGCAGTGCACCGGCGCGCCTTCGCCCCTGAGGACCTTGTTCGGCAGCGCCGGGTCCGCGATGAGCGGCCGCCCGAGGTTGATGATGTCGGCCATGCCGTCTCTCAGCGCCGCCTCGGCCATGGCGGGCTTCGAGATGCGGTTGGACGCCATCACCGGCACCTCCACCGCCTCACGAATCCGCCGGGCCAGGTAGAGGTACGCGCCGCGCGGCACGCCCATGCTCAGCTGGGGCACGCGGGTCTCGTGCCAGCCGCCGGTGACGTTGATGGAGTCGGCGCCGGCCTCCTGGAAAAGCTTGCTGGCCGCCGCGCTCTCGTCGCTGCCGTGGCTCCCGGGCATGAAGTCCGAGCCCGCCACCCGCACCACCACCCCCGTGTCCGGCCCCACCGCCGCCCTGACCTGCTGCACGATCTCCTGGCCGAAGCGCGCCCGGTTCTCGAACGAGCCGCCGTATTCATCCTCCCTGTGGTTGGTCACCGGCGAGAGGAACTGGCTGATGAGGTACCCCGCCGAGCCGAGCACCTCCACCCCATCGAAGCCCGCCTCCACTGCCCGCCGCGCGGCCTCGGCGAAGCTCGCCTGCACCGCCGGGATCTCGTCCAGCGCCAGCGCGCGCGGGGTCTCACGGGTCAGCTTCGAGGGGATGGCCGAAGGCGCCACCGCGGGCTGCCCGGTGAACATGGTGTAGGCGTATCGGCCCGCGTGGTACAGCTGAGCCACGGCGAGGCTGCCGCCGTCGTGGATGGCGTCGGCCAGGCGGCGGAGCCCCGGGATGAACCGGTCCTCGTGCAGCCCGATGAGCATCGGGCCTCCCCCGGCGAGGTCCACGCCGCAGCCGCCCACGGTGATCAGCGCCACGCCCCCGCGTGCCCGCTCGGCGTAGAACGCCACCAGCTGGTCCGAGACCTCACCGCCCATGGTGTAGTTCAGGTGCATGGCGGGCATGGCCATGCGGTTCTTCAGCTTCATTGGGCCGACCTGGATCGGCTCGGACAGGCGAACGACGCTGGCGACAGGGGAGTGGATCATCGGCGCACCTCCGGTTGGGAGGCACAACCGTACCACAGCGTCCCTGCGGCTAATTATTGACCAGGCTGGCGCCCACGATGGTGCCCACGACCCCGGTGACCACCGGGTTGCAGGTCATGACTCAGGTGGATCCGACGGTCTGCAAAAGGAACCCCAGTCCCACGCCCAGTACACCGCCGATGGTCGCGAATATGATGCCCTGCTTCATGCTGCAAAATTAGCACAAACCGGGCGGTGATCCATGATGGGTGCGGCCCCGGGACCATCCCGGCTCCTGCCTCCACTCCTAAATAGCAGGTATTTTCTGGTACTATGGGTCTCGCGGACCTGCCAAGGAGGGTTAAATGCAATTGAATCCGTTACTTGCCCGGCTATTACTCCCGGGCGTCCTGGCCGTTGCCCTCACGGGCTGCAGCGATGGTACGGGCAGCAGCGACCCGGCCACCACGGAGTGGAAGCGGCAGACCATGATTGACGCCTGCGTGCGCATGCACTCCTGCGGGGTCTTCGCGGTCACCGACGTCTACGGCTGCATCACGGACTTCGAGGAGACCAAGGCCACGCCCACGGGGACTGCCGCCATGTACAAGAAGCGGCACTTCTGCGTCAACAAGGCCGGCGGCGATTGTGACGCCATTCGCGCCTGCTTCGGCGGCCAGAAGTGGGACCTGGAGAAGCAAGGCCCTGAGTGCGACAGCACCTTCAAGCCGAGCTGCGAGGGGACCAAGATGCGCATCTGCGACTCGCTCAACAAGCGCATCTTCGCCCTGGACTGCGCGGAGGCCGGGCTCTCCTGCGCCACCGACGTCAACGGCCAGCCCTTCTGCAGCGCAGGCCCGTGCAAGACGGCCAAGAAGAACGACAACACCTGCAGCGAGGACAAGACGCAGCACCTGTTCTGCAACGGCACCGGCCTGCAGATCGAGCAGTGTGACTGGCTCAGCCTCGTGTGCGGAAAGGACCGGGACGGCAAGATCGATTGCGTCGGGACCGGAAAGGAATGCAAGGGGTGAGCTAGCAAAGACGGCCTTTCGTGTAAAGGCATCGGCACCCCGACTTACTGCGAGACTGGCGACACCTGCGAAGACAAGGCGGCCTGGAAGTGCAAGCGGGCCAGCAACAGCAAGACCTACCTCTCGGCCGCGAGCGCCAAGGGCCCCGCCTGCGGACTGCACCCCGGCTACCGCACCGGCTGCATGTGCGGCAACGAGGCGAACATCGACTGCCGCTCCATGCCTGGCAAACGCATCTGCGACCCGAAGGCCGACAAGTTCGACTACTGCGCCCCCGCGGGCAAGGAGTGCGGCGTCGCATCGGGCGTCAAGGACGCCTGCGACGGCGACACGCTCGTCTTCTGCGTGGACGGCTTCAAGACCCGGGTAGACTGCACCAAGTTCGGCTTCAAGGGCTGCAAGAGCCTCACCGTGGGCGGCGGCTCGGTCCTCGGCGCGCTCTGTTACTGACCCCTCGGCTCTGAAGCGATATCAGCGCCGCCGGCCAACCTGGCCCGGCGGGTGGGATCCACCGTCAGTTCGTCGTACTATCTTCATAAATCAAGGATCTTCGTGGCCCTGGTACCCTGCACTCGGGTCACGGCGCCGTAGCGGAACCTTGCCCCCGGGGTGGGGCATGGGCTAGGATGCTGCGCCGGAACTACCAGTACGGCGCAGGACCAGCTTGGAGGTTGTCTCTTGGCCAAGAAGTTCGGGCGATATGAGCTGATCGACCGCATCAGCGTGGGCGGGATGGCCGAGATCTTCAAGGGGAGATCCTCCGGCGCGGCGGGGTTCGAAAAAATCGTCGCCATCAAGCGCATCCTGCCCCACCTGTCCGACGATGAAGACTTCATCAACATGTTCATCGATGAGGCCAAGCTGTCCGCCAACCTGAACCACTCCAACATTGGCCAGGTGTTCGAGTTCGGGCGCATCGAGGGCCGCTACTTCATCGCCATGGAGTTCATCCATGGCAAGGATCTGCGCCGGCTGCAGCAGTTCTTCCGCTCCAAAAACAAGGTGATGCCCATCACCATGGCGGTCCGGGTGGTGCTGGAGATCTGTAACGCGCTGGAGTACGCCCACAACAAGGTGGACGCCATGGGCAACAGCCTCGGCATCGTCCACCGGGACATCTCCCCCCAGAACGTGATCATCTCCTACGAGGGGGCGGTCAAGCTCATCGACTTCGGCATCGCCAAGGCGCTCAGCCGCTCCACCAAGACGGCCGAGGGCAACCTGAAGGGCAAGTTCGGCTACATGTCCCCCGAGCAGGTGGAGGGTGGCGAGATAGACGGGCGCTCCGACCTGTTCGCCCTCGGCACGCTGCTGTTCGAGCTGGTCACCGGCAAGCGCCTGTTCCAGGGAGAGAGCGAACTGGCCGTGCTCGAGAAGGTGCGCAAGGCCCAGGTGCCCAGCCCGTCGGGCATGAACCCCTCTGTGCCGCAGCCGCTCGAGGCGATCATCATGCGCGCGCTGTCCCGGCGTCCGGACCAGCGCTACCAGCACGCCGAGGAGATGCACGAGGACCTGGAGGGTTTCGCCCAGCAGGCGAAGCTGGTGTTCACCGGCAAGCAGCTGTCGCGCTGGATGAAGAAGACCTTCGAGGACGAGCTCCGTCAGGAGAAGCGCTCCGCAGGGGAAGAGTCCCAGCCCTCCATGCCCACCAGCCCCGGAAGCGGCGAGACCGGGAAAGCTGTCTCGGGGACCGCGCCCACCGAGCCTCAGCCGCAGGTGGAGGACGTGGACCGGTCCACGGCGTTCCTCGACCCGTCGACCCTGGGCGGCGCCGGCAAGGCGCCGCAGCCCGGCAAGGCGCAGCAGCCCGGGCAGGCGCAGCAGCCTGTCCAGGGCGAGCAGACCTCCGACCGGGTTGCTCAGCTGCGCGCCTCGCTGCTGGGGCCCCAGGCCGCCGGTGCCGAGGGCGGGAGCAGGCAGGAGAAGAAGACTGTCCCCTTCGACCCGGCGGCCCACAGCCGGCCCCCGGGGCCATCCACGCCGCTCACGGGCGCCCAGGCCGGCGTCCCGGGCGCGGCCGGCGAGGCAACCGGCAGGGCGCGCACCATGCCGCTGCTTCAGGATGAGCCCGCGGTCCGCCCCGGAAACCAGGCCCAGGGCAGCGAGCCCACCCCCGAAGACCTCGTGGCGCAGCTCCAGTCCGTGGACGTGAGCGATGACCAGGCCACCATGGTCGTTGACGATGACGAGGCGGTGGAGGTTGCGGCACCCGGCAACCCCACGGTGCGCCAGGTGGTGGTGAGCCCGGGCGAGGGCGAGGTGCCCGCCGCTCAGGTGCCGCACGAGGTGCTCAACGCGCCCACCCTGCGGCCTGACGCTGTGGGCCCGGGTGGCGTGACCGGGGACCAGGTGTTGGAGCGCGCTCGGCAGGAGCAACAGGCCAGCGAGGCGGCGGGAGACGCGGCCCAGGACCCAGCCGCGGTCACGCTGCAAGGACATGGCGCGGGCGGCTTCCAGGACTCCTTCACCATGGTGGATCCTGACGCCATCGAGGACCTCGTGCCCAAGCCGGGCGCGCAGATGGCCGCCCCGCCCGAGACGGCGCCCGGCTCCGAGCAGCTCACGGCGGCCGACCTGCCCGACCTGCCCGATCCCTCCGAGCTGATGGATCCCTTTGACGACGGCCCCACGGTTGTGGATCCGGACGCCAGCGCCGAGCTGTTCAAGCAGCTTCAGGCCACCGACGGCGATCCGCAGCCGCCGGCCCGCACCATGGCCGAGACCCAGCTGGACGCTGAAGCCCAGCCCGAGCAGCCGGTGGAGATGGTGGTCTCCCCAGACGACAGCACGCCGCTGGACTCGATCCCCACCGCCGCCAAGGTGCCGGTGGTCCCTGACGAGCCGACCCCTGCCCAGGAGCCCGAGCTCGCCCCGGACCCCTACGCCGAGGAAGAGGAGCACGCGGCCACGGCGCTGTACAACCCGCCGGTGCCGATGCAGCAGCTGCTGGACGAGACGTCGGCCCAGGACATCGCCGCGAAGCAGGCCGCAGGCGTGGCGCCCACCATGACGCCGGACCAGATGGCCGAGGCCCAGGGCGGCGTCACCGTCCCGGTGCCTCCAGACACCCTCGAGGAAGCGCCTGCCATGCAGCCGCCCATGGCCCAGGTCCCCACGCCGCAGCCGGCGGACCTGGCCCCTGCAGCGCTGGATCCGCTGGCCCAGGTAGAGACCCCCGCCATGGCCGGGCCCGGCGCGGCCGCGCCCATGCCGGCGCCGCCGCCCAAGAAGAAGCGCGGATTTCTGCTGCCGGTGGTGCTGTTCCTGGTGATCTTGCTGCTGGCCGGCGGCGGCGCTGCCGCCTATTACTTCCTGGTGGTCAAGAAGGACGGCACGGGCACCGCCACCACCGCTGGCAAGACGGCGACGGGAACCGCAGCGGGCAAGGCCGCCACGACGGCAGAGGCTGGCGACAGCGACAAGCCCGGCATCGTGACGATCCAGTCTGACAGCCCCATCAGCGGCAAGCTGCTGCTCAACGGCAAGGACCGGGGGACCCTGGCCAACACCGGCAAGTACTCGCTGGAGGATATCCCGGCGGGTACCCACGAGCTGGAGATCCGCGACGGCGATCGCGTGTTCAAGAAGACCATCAAGCTGCGCGGCGGTGAGGCGGTCTCCATCAAGGTGGTCATGCCCGTCGAGCCGGCCAAGGAGCCGGACGCCGCACCTCCCAAGGAGGAGCCTGCTCCCAAGGAGGAGCCTGCTCCCAAGGAGGAGCCTGCTCCCAAGGAGGAGCCCATACCGGAGCCGAAGCCGGAGCCCAAGGCCGAGCCGAAGCCGGAGCCCAAGGCCGAGCCGAAGCCGAAGCCCAAGCCCAAGCCCAAGGCTGACCCGAAGCCGAAGCCCAAGCCCAAGGCCAAGCCCAAGCCCAAGCCCAAGGCCAAGCCCAAGCCCAAACCGAAGCCCAAGGCAAAGCCGAAGACCAAGCCCAAGACCAGGGTGCGCAAGCCGCGGGGCAAGCCTGGCATGCTGGTGGTGGCTTCGAGGCCGTGGGCCAAGATCTACGTGGACGGCAAGGCCACTGGGCGCAACTCCCCCATCCCCCCCTCCAACCCGCTGTCCATTCCGGCGGGCCGGCGAAAGATCACCCTGGAGGCCAAGGGGCAGAAATTTCACTTCACGGTCACCATCAAGGCCGGGAAGCTGAGCAAGCTGGTGAAGATCCTGCCGGTCAAAAAATAGGCCAAAACAGGCAGGACAAATAAAACTTGCATTTCTGATAAACTCTGCACACCCTGGTATTCATCACAGACCTTTAGAGGAGGGAGTCCAGATGAATGCGCGGATGGGTGCACTCGTATTGGCCGTTGTCATCGGATCGACTGGATGCGGGACGATTCTCAGGAGCCTGGGACCAAAGGGGGGCGGCGGAGGCGGAGGTGGAGGAGGTGACTCCAGGGAGGAGCGAGTTCGCGCCAAGGCTGAGCGCGAAAAGCAACGCTTCCTGACCTTGCAGGCGCCCGACTCGGCCGCCGCTCACATGAACTGGATCAAGCAGTACGAGAAATCCCGGGGCTACTGCCACACCTGGGCCTGGAAGGACCACGGGATGAAGGACAAGATCGAGGCGTGCGCCAAGGCCGTCAACGCCCACTACCTCGACCTCGCCCCGGTAGCCGTTCAGATGCTCATCGACAAGGGCAAGGCCCTGCAGGCCCACTGGGCCGTACGCAAGCTGGGCGACCACTCCCGCCACCGCTTCTGGAACCTGGACAGCCAGGCCCCGGTGAAGCTGGCCCAGACAGCGGCCAAGGCCAGGGCCGAGTGGGCCCAGAAGCTGTACGAGGGCTCCAAGAAGTACGTGGAGCCCAACAACATGGGCTGCGTGGCCAGCGCCTCGCCGCTGCCCAAGGACAACGGCCGCATCGCAGAGCCGGTCTACCACGTCAAGATCGGCCAGAAGCTGTACGTGCGCTGCTACTTCCCGTCCACCGTCGCCAGCGTGCTGTCCGGCAAGGAGGGCGCGGTGCTCAAGGGCGAGGTCAACACCACCGACCAGAACCTCTCCAACTGCAAGGGGTACGAGTGTGAGAAGGACCCCGACCTGAGCTTCCACTACGACATGGCCATCAACCACGCCAAGTTCGCGAGCAAAGATTACATCGACTACGAGATCAACACCGGCGCCTCGCCCAAGGGCACCAAGGTGACCAAGGACAACTTCGGCACCATCGAGCTCACCGGCAGCGTGTACTGGGTGATCAAGTACGAGAAGAAATACAACGACAAGACCAAGGCCGTTGAGGTGGTGCCGATCTACGAGAAGGCGGGCGGGACCACCTCCATCAGCTATCACAACTAGAGATCTCCGCTATAGCTCCCCCCTCTCGGCCAGGCTGACATACCCGCCGGCGCCCACCACCAGATGATCCAGCAGCGGAATGCCCATCAGGTCCCCTGCGCGCTGGAGCCGCAATGTCAGGTCGAGGTCTTCTCCGCTCGGCTCGGGATCACCGCTCGGGTGGTTATGGGCCACGATTGCCGCGGCCGCGCCCTCACGTACAGCCGGCCCGAACACCTCGCGCGGGTGAACTTCCACGCAGGTCGCGCTCCCCTGGGCGACCCGCCGCAGCGCCAGCACCCGGTGGCGGCCATCCAGGGCCAGGGCGATGAACACCTCCTGGCGCAGCATGGACAGCCGAGATCTGACGCGAAGGTAGGCGTCCTCGGCACACCGGATGGCGTCCCCGCGTAGCAGCGCGCTGCTCCCCAGCCGGCGGGCGAGCTCGGTGGCGGCGCACAGAGCGCTGGCGCGGGCCTCTCCGATCCCCGGCACCTGCATCAACTCTCCAGGCCCACAGTTGCCCAGCCCCTCCAGCCCGCCCAGGTCCACCAGCACACGACGCGCCGTCTGCAAAACGCCCCCTGATCCGCGGCTCGAGCTGCCGAGCACAAGGGCCAGCAGCTCGGAGTCGGTCATCACCTCCGGGCCGCTGCACAGGATGCGCTCGCGCGGACGCTCGGCCGCAGGCCAGTGGTCGAGTTCGCTCATGCGCGCTGGCATTGCACGCAGCGTTCCATCCAGGGACGACGCGGCCGCGTGCTGTATTTTCAGCAGCTTCCGCGTGGACTGCTGACGCCCGGATGCTCAGCCCCGTCCGCTATCCGGATCAAGATCCGGTGGCCGGATCAATCAGTCCACCCGGTTGACCACCAGGTCCACGGTCTCCCCCCGGGTGGCTGGCGTGCCAGACCGGGGCGACTGAGAGAGCACGTAGTCCTCCATGTGGTCCTCATCTCTGCTGTAGCTGATCTTGCCCGGCGCCAGGCCGCTGGAGCGCAGCCGGTTGATCGCGAACTTCAGCCGGATTCCGGTCACCCGCGGAACCCGCGGAACCCGCGGCACCGCCCCCTTGCGCGCGCGGGCCGGCGGGGCCGCGGGAAGCGCCGGAGCCGCGGTGGGCCGGGCGGGCGCGCCCCTGGAGGCCGCGGGATTCGCGCCGCTGGAGACCACCAGCGCCACCCTGGCGCCATCGGTGAGCACGCTCCCCGGTCCCGGGCTGCTGGCCAGCACCTGCCCTGCAGCCGCCGACGGGTGGTGCCTGTAGGTCACCTCGCCCGCGCCGATCCCGATGCTCCGCAGCCGATCCCTGGCGTCGGTGAGCGACAGACCGGCCAGCGCCCCCAGGGTGATCTGCCCGTACCCCGAGGAGAGGGTCACCGCCACCGCCGCCCCCGGCTTCGCCTGGGCTCCGGCCAGCGGATCCTGTCGGGCCACGCGCCCCTTCTCGATCACCGGGTCCTTCATCTGCCCCGCGGTGTTGATGACGAGCCGCGCGTTGGCGGCCGCCGCCTGGGCCTGCTCGAGGGTCATGCCCACCAGGGCCGGGACCGGCACCTTGCCCCCGGCCGTCACCGTCTCCATCACCAGGAACAGCGACACCACGGTCAGCGCAGAGATCAGCGCCGAGCAGATGATCACCAGCAAGTATGGCGGCCGGGATGCGTCCTCATCGTAGTCGGGCGGCACCCAGCGATCGCCGTACGGCGTCGGCTCCTGGACCTGCCCTTGCCACGCTTGATCCGGCCCCTGATAAGAAGGACCCATGAACAGAAATATTACCCGGGCGGATTCTGATGGCCAATCAAAAGGCGCGCGTGTAATAGACCATGCAATGCGCCCCCTGCTGACAAACATCGAATCCACCGCGGCCCGGTTGGAAGAGGTGCTGTGGGATCTGGCCCGCGAGCAGCTGGGCCCGGTGCGCCAGCGCGAGCTGGTCCAGGCGATCCAGGAGCTCTCCAGCAGCTACAACCGGCCCGAGGGCAAGCCCTTGCGCGCCGGCGCGACCCTCCCGCTTCAACAGGCGCGGTTGCTGTTCTTCACGGCTGCCGACCTGCCCAAGGTGGCGTTGCCGCTGGGGGAGCTCCGCGCCGCCGGGCGGCTCCCTGCTCCGCCCGACGGGGAGCCGCTGCGGGTGCTGGATCTGGGCGCGGGTCACGGAGCCCTGTCCCTGGGGCTGCTGGCGTTTCGTGCGGCCTGCGGCCCGGACTGGGACGGCCCTGTGGAGCTGTGGGCCATGGACCGGGAGCCCGGGGCGCTGCAGCTCATGGGCCAGGCCATCGAGGCTGCCGTGGGCGATGGGATCGTCCCCGGCCCCGTGTCATTCCACCCGCGCACTGTGGACCTGGCGCGGTCCGTGGACCTGCAGCCCCCATTCCACCTGGTGCTGTCCGGCGCGGTGCTCAACGAGCTGCCCCCCCGGCGCGACGAGGACCTGGCCCGGACAGCCCTGGACGCCCTGACCCCCGACGGCGTGGCCCTGCTGCTGGAGCCGGCCCTGCGCCACACCTCCAGGCGGTTGCACCGGCTGCGTGACCTGCTGCTGCGGGACGGCGCCGCCACCGTGCTGGCGCCGTGCACCCACAGCGCGCCCTGCCCCATGCTCGAGACCGACCGTGACTGGTGCCACGAGCGCAGGCCCTGGCAGCCGCCACCCCGCCTCAGGACCCTGGCCGCGGCCACCGCCCTGCGCCGGCGGGACCTGCGGTTCTCCTTCCTCGCCCTGGCCCCCCCCGGAGCGGCGCCCGTGGAGCGGGCACCCGGCGCCCACCGCGTGGTGAGCGACCCCCTGGGCAGCAAGGGGCGGGTCGAGCGGTTCCTGTGTGGCGCTGACGGCCGGCAGCGGGTGGTGCTGCTAAAGCGGCATCGCGGTCAGGGCAACCGTGACTTCGGCCGCCTGGCGAGAGGAGATCTGGCGTGGTTCCAGGGCGCGCGCCCCGCCGCTGACGGCCTCCGGCTGGAGCCCGGCTCGCGGGTACGCGGCGCGGACCCGGTCAGCGGAGAGGAAGAGGAAGCGTAGCTACTCCGAGGCCACCGGGGCGATGCAGGTGAGCTCGCCATGCACCGGGATCGCCTCTTCGTTGTCCATGATCTCGATGATCAGGTCGTCGGCGTTGAACGCCTCTTCCAGCTCGAGGTTGTCGATGGCCCGGCGCTCGCCCTCGCGCCGCTCGCCGCACGTGTCCCGCGGATCGGGCAGCTCCCGCCGGCGGTCGTTCCAGCGCCGGTCCCGGCTGAGCCGCTGGCGCAGGCCCTCGATGCTGTGTGGCATGGGGGCGATGCGCATGGCCCGGGCCCCACAGTTGTGGCACATGGGCAGCCAGGCGTTGCGAAACTCCACCAGCTTCAGGTTCTCGTGTCGGCGGTCATTGCAGATGACGCAGGCCGCGCCATGCCCCACCGGGCGCGCCTCGGCCCAGCGGATGTAGCATATCCAACAACGGCCCCGGCGCAGGTTCTGTACGCGCGCGCCGCACACTTCGCAGGTCTGTGTGTCCTGGGACTCGATCATGGGTTCACCTCGCATAGTTCCTTACATTGTCGTACACGTCGCCAACGGGCCGGGCAAATTTTTCGCCCGCGATAATTGCCAGGCCCGACCGGGTCAGCCTAACCTGTGGAGCAGAGGAGTTTTTTTGATGCGCCGTCCGCGTTGGACCCTTGCCGTTGCCGCCCCCCTGCTGCTGCTGGTGTGCGGCGCCTTTGACTGCCCCATCGCCCTGGACGAGCCCACGCCCAAGAACAAGGACGGCGGGACCAGCGCCACGCCCGCCATCATCATCGGCGGCAACACCCCCGTCTATTGGACCCTGACCACCACGCCGTACATCACGGTCACTGCCCACGGCCCCAAGGCGGTGCAGACCAAGGTGCTGCAGGCCACGACGTCCGGCCAGGTGGGCGACAGCTTCATCAGCCTGCTCTCCTTTTGTGGCCTGGCCAACGCCGTCTGCCCCCACAAGGTGTTGCCCAACCCCACCGCCGTGGCCCAGTACTTGAGCCAGCCGTCGACGCCGGTGTTCGGGTTCAACCGAACCGGGCCGCTGGCGCTGCTCAAGAAGGCCATGGGCCTGCTCGGGACGCTGTCGGGCAACCAGCTGATCATCTCCCTGGCCACGGACCACCTGAGCGCCGCCAAGGCCGACCCCTGCGCCCTGGGCCAGGCGTCGCGCATCAGCGCCACGGTGAGCGGCAAGGGGGGCAAGGTCATCGCGGCCCCGGCCAAGGGGGAGCTGATCCAGGGCACCATCAAGCTGGCCTACAAGTCCGACTGCTTCACACTCTCCGGTCAGAGCGTGGTGCCCACCGGCACCCGGGTGGAGCTGAGCGTGCCGTTCACGGCGAGCCGCAGGTAAGCGGGAGCGCGGCGCCGTGGCAGTGCCCGAGGTACCCACCTGCCTCATCGCGGTGCCCACCTTCCGCTGCCCCCTGCGCTGCATGCACTGCGACCTGCCGGGGCTGCGCGGCGACGAGGTGCCGCCTGCCCTGTGGCGGCAGCGGCTGCAGGAGCTCGGCCAGGAGGTCGAGCGGCCGTTTCTGGTGGGGATCTCCGGCGGCGAGCCGCTGGTGTACGAGGGGATCGACGAGCTCGTCGGGGCCTGCGCGGAGGCGGACATGCTCACCGCCCTGGCCACCAGCACCCTCCCCCTGACCGAGGACCGCGCCCGCAGCCTGCTGGCCGCCGGCGTCAACGCCCTGGTGCTGCCCCTGGACGGCATCGGCCTGCACCACGACGAGCTGCGACGCAAGCCGGGCATGTTCGAGCGCACCGTGAAGGCCGCGCAGATGGTCAAGGGCTTCAGCCCCATGCTGCATGTCAGCGCCGTGTCCACGGTGACCCAACGCAACGCGGACCAGCTGGTCTCCATCGCCCACTGGATCTACGGGCAGCCCGAGACCTTCAACCAGATCTGCTTCCACACCCTGAGCGGCAACCTCGGCGGGCCCCTGGAGCATGACCCGCAGTGGCACCGCAAGAGCCCGCTCTGGCCCGGCGGACATGAGCACCTGCAGGACCAGATCGAGCAGCTGGCCGCGCTGGCCGAGGAGGGGCTCCCGTTCGTCAACAGCGCCGACGAGCTGCGCGCCATGGCGCGCTTCTACGCCCGGCCCGACGAGCCCCTGCGCAGCTGCGATCAGTACAACCGCGGCATGCTCGCGCTGCCCGACGGCCACGTGAAGATCTGCCCGCTTCACGACCCGGTGGGCAACTTCCGCGAGCAGTCGCTGCTGGAGATCTGGCGTTCACCCGCCGCCCGGGCGCTGCGGCAGGAGATGCGCGGCTGCCGGCGCAACTGCCACTTCATCACCAACTACGCGTACCAGCGGCACGAGGTGCGCTGAAGGATCAGAAGGGCAGGTAGTTGGGGCCGAAGACCATCTTGGCGCCGAGGTGCCCGCCGATGAAGGCCAGCACCACGGCCGCGGCCACCATCACCAGGTAGATGGTGCGCACCCCGCCCTCGAGGTTGTTGCGCACGCGCACTCTCAGGAGGAGGGCCAGCACGCAGATCCCCACCACGGAGAGCATCAGGTTCTGGTGCAGCCCCACCAGCTGCTGCTTGAAGAACCCGCTGACATAGTCCGCCCGCAGAAATCCGGTAATGGCGGCCGGGATGGCGCTGAGGATGGTGGCGAACAGGATCAGCGGCCCGGCCCTGCGCCAGTCGGTGATGCGCAGCAGGAAGGTGCCGAGGTCCACGATGAGCAGCAGCACGAGCCAGGCCAACGGCAGGTGCACCAGCACCGGGTGGAAGCGGCTGATCAGATCCTTGCCGTCGGCGGGTTTCTTGACCGTGGGCGGACCGCCCATCGGGTCGAGGTCGTCCTGGGCCCGGGCAATCTGCCGGGCGCGCTCCCGCTGCGCGGGCGTGGCGCCCTCTGACGCTGGCGCGCCGCCCCCTCCCGTTGCGCCTTTCTCCCCGGCCGGCTCGGCAGGTGGCTTGGGCGGGGGGGTGTCGGGATCCGCCATCACCGCCGGGGAGGCGAGCAGGATCGCGGCGAAAGCACCGATCAGGTAGACGGACCGAGCATGGTGAGGGTATTGGAATCCCTGGCGAGGCGTGAGGAGGGAGCTTGCTGGAGGCAAGTGACCGACGAGCAACGAAGCCAGGGATTTCAAGGGCAAGCCAGGCGACGGGAGTCTGGCTGTTCGGTGCTCTCGCAGTGGCAA
Organism: uncultured Myxococcales bacterium; assembly: GCA_964511535.1. Taxonomy (GTDB): domain Bacteria; phylum Myxococcota_A; class Polyangia; family CAZCFB01; genus CAZCFB01. The sequence continues at coordinate 28,728 of CAZEFW010000015.1, forward strand.
GATTTTGCGCATGGCTCTCGCTTGGCTGACGATTTTGGGGGCCTATTTATTAAATGCCACAGGTCGGCTCAATAGTGGAACAGATTTCATGTCGCAGCCATCAATGGATGGCGCGCGATGAGGCATAATTCAGCCAGTGGAACGCAAGCAACAGGTGTGGGCGCTGGCTCGGCGCGAGATGACGCGCCTCGGGTATTCTCCCGAACAGCTGGGCAACGCCAGCTCCCTGCTGGACCAGTACTTCGAACGGCGCCGGCCCCGGATCCACAAGCCGGCGGTGGCCGCGGCGGCGCTCGAGTACACCATCGCCCGCATCGACTTCCACGACGAGGTGACCCAGGCCGACGTGGCCGCGCGCTACGAGGTGAGCGTGTCCTCGGTCTCCCGGGTGCACGGCGACATGGTGGAGAGCCTGGGCATCGCCATGTTCGACGAGCGGTTCTGCACCGTGGAGGCGCCGCTGGAGGGCGCGCTCGACCTGGCAGACCTGATGCTCTCCGGCGGCCTTCGAGACGAGGCGCTGGAGGCCGGACAGTGGGACGATCCCCTGTTTCAGGACAGCCCGTCCCTCAGCGCGCTGGGGCAGCTGCCCCGGGCGGAGGAGGTGTGGGGCGGGGCGCGGAGCACCCTGCGCTCGTACATCCTTACGCCGCGGCCCTTCCGCCCGGACCTGGTGATCTTCGCCGACGAGGCGTCGAGCCTCATCGTCGGGCAGCGCCTGATCTACCCGGATGATGGCCTGGACGCCGTGCTCGGCGCGCTGGTGGAGGCCATGGAGGAGCCGGCGGTGGGTGAGCCCCGGCGCCCGCGGGCGCTGCTGGTGCCCGACGAGGCGCTGGCCCGGCAGCTGGCAGAGGTGCTCGAGCCGCTCGAGATCGCGGTGGGGCACGGGCCGGCCCCATCGGTGGAGGCGGCCCTCCGCTTCCTGGAGCGCACCATGGCCGCGGACGCGCCGCGGGCGGGCTACCTCGACGGCGGACAGGTGGGGCCGGAGGTCGCGGCCCGGTTGTTTGCCAGCGCCGCCCGGCTCCACGCGGCCGCCCCCTGGGACAGCGCTCGCGACTACCAGGTCTCCGGGGTGGACCTGCACCGGTGGGGCTACGAGCGCGCCAGCGTCTCCATCATGGGAGCGGGGGGCGTGGTGCGAGGCCTGCTCATCTTCCGCACCCTGCGCGACTTCTTAACCTTCGACCAGCTTGCGAGCCTGGCGGACCGGACCGGGCGCCGCATCACGCGCCCCCACGTGGAGGTGCTCTCCCTGAGCTACCAGAACGGCGCGGATCTGGGCGCGCCCCTGCTCAAGGAGGTGCTGCGGCATGGCTGGCAGGTGGCCGACGCGCACTCCTACCCGGTGCTGCTGCACACGGACCCGGACAACATCGCGATCCCGGTGTCGGAGGAGTCCTGCCTGGCAGCGGCGGCATGCGCCGAGGCCGTGGCCCGGATGGCCAGCAAGCACCCGCATGTCCTGTCGGCCCGCGGCAGGTGGAGCGAGGTGCCGCGCGCGGAAGAGCGGCTGGAGGTGGTCGGGGAGCCGGTGGTGATCTCGGCGCCGCACCCGGACCTGAGGTAGCGCTCGCTTCGCTCGCGGACTTGAGACTTGAGACTTGAGGGCAATTCGCCCCTGCAGCCAGGGCTCCCGCACCCGGATCTGAGGTAGCGCTCGCTTCGCTCGCGGACTTGAGACTTGAGGCTTGAGACTTGAGGGTAGATAGCCCCTGCGGCCTGGGCTTTTCAAGCCTCAAGCCCAAAGCCTCAAGCCTGGCCGACGCGAAGCGGCGGCCTAGTTGAGGTAGCGCTCGCTTCGCTCGCGGACTTGAGACTTGAGGCTTGAGACTTGAGGGTAGATAGCCCCTGCGGCCTGGGCTTTTCAAGCCTCAAGCCCAAAGCCTCAAGCCTCAAGCCTGGCCGGCGCGAAGCGGCGGCCTAATGCAGGTCCTCGTCGTTGACCCAGCCCTCGCGGCCGAACAGGTCGCGGACCTTGACCTTCTTGCCCTTGCGGTCCAGCTCCCGCAGGCGGTAGTCCTTGCCGACCTTGCCGGTTGAGCGGCCCTTGCCGCTGGCGCGGGACTTGAGCGGGAGCGCCTTCTTGGCCCGGCGCTTGTACTTCTTGAGCAGCTTCTTGTTGGCCTTCTGCTTGCTCACCACCACGTTGGCCGTGACCTGCTGCATTGAGTAAGCGCTGTTCAGCTCCCCCGCCTTGACCTTGTCCAGCCCCTTCTTCTTGAGCGCCTTGACCTCCTGACGGTCCAGCCCGGCGGACCGGGCGAAGGCGGTGCCCCGGGCCTTCTCGGCGGAGCTGCGCAGCTTGGCCTGCTGTAGGTAGAAGTGGCTGGTCATGTGCAACACCTTGCCGTCGTCGTAGCGGAAGGAGACGGCGATGGGCGAGTGGCCGTACTTCTTGCGCATCTCCTTGCTGTCGATGAGCACCTTGACCTTCTGCTTGTTCAGGATCCGGATCGGGTAGCTCGACCCCTCCAGCCACCAGCGCGGGTTCTCCTTCATGCCCTTGATGTTCTGCAGGAACGGCGCGTCGTCGTCGTGAATCGACACCTTCACCACGTCGTCCTTGGTGTTGCGCTTGCCGCGCTTGACGTAGCCGGGGAAGGCCCTGGTCAGCAGGGTGAGCGCCCAGTCGGTGGTCACAAGGAAGCCGCCGGTCTTGACGAAGCGGTTGACCTTCTTGGTGGCCGCCTTGCTCAGCCGCCCGGGGCAGTTGATCATCAGCGTCTGGGTGCTCATGAGCGGGATGCGCGACACCAGCCGCGGCGGCACCACCACATGCTTGACCTTCAGCGCCTTGAGCACGTCCTGCACCCGGTCGTAGCCACCGCGCACCACCACGATGTCAGCGGCGCCGGCCTTGCGCAGCAGCTTGAGATCCCGCGGGCGCTTCTTGGCCATGCGCTTCTTGACGATCTCCGACGCCACCTCGTTGGCCTGGCGCATGCGCTTTGAGCCGAGCTTGCCCTTGGCGGTGCCGTCGGTGGACTTGGCCGCGGGCTTGCTCTTGGTCACGGCCTGCATGAACTCTTCCTGCTCCGGCGAGACCTTCCCGCCGCCCGCCCGGGCCGGCGCGGCCATGGCGAGGGTGAGGGTCAGGGCGACTGCGGTGTTGGCGACCAGGCGTGACATCGGGTCCTCTCCTGTTGGGGTATCCCCGTTGCCAACGCACGGGGTGCGGTGAGGTTCTGAAAAAAATCAGATAACCTTGTGGACGACATGGGATCGGTCCTGACATCGCTGCTGCTGCTGCTGCCCTTCCTGCTCTGGGACCTGGCGGCTTACCTCCTGCGGCGCCGCGGGGACCGCTCACCGGAGCGCAGGGCGGCGCTGCTGCGCCACTTCACCGGGGAAGAGCTGGAGGCGGGGCGGCGCCATGTGCTGATCCATAACCGCCTGGTCCCGCTGTCCCGGGCGCTGTACTACGCATACTTCGTCGCGCTGCTGCCCGGCGGCCTCGGGTCCTGGATGGAGCAGCAGCTGCTCCACCTGACGGGCGGGCGCTGGGTCCTCGCGCTGCCGCTGTTCCTGCTGGCGGTGATGCTGCTCTGGACCGTCACGCGCCTGCCCCTCGAGGCGTACCGGGAGCTGGTCATCGAGCGGAACCTGGGCCTCTCCAACACCACGGCGGGGCTCTTCGTCGCCGACGCGGCCAAGGGGTTGCTGGTGGGCTGGGTCCTGGCCTGGGTGGTCGGCTTCTGCGTCATGGGGCTGGTGCGAGCCATGCCCGGCACCTGGCCGGTCCCGGCGGCGGCGACCCTGCTCTGCATCAGCGCCTTCATCACCTGGATCAGCCCGTGGTTCATCGCGCCGCTGTTCAACAAGTTCCAGCCGCTGCAGGACGAGGCGCTGGAGGCGGACCTGCGCGCGCTGGTGGACCGCGCCGGGCTCGCGCTGGAGCATGTCCATGTCATGGACGCCAGCCGCCGCTCGCGCTACCTCAACGCCTACTTCACCGGCATGGGCAACAGCCGGCGCGTGGTGCTGTACGACACCCTGGTGGAGGCGTGCCCGCCTGGAGAGATCCTCTCGGTGGTGGCTCACGAGCTGGGGCACTGGCGCGGCCGGCACATCGCCAAAGGGTTCGCCATGTCCAGCGTCGGGCTGGTGCTGGGGCTGCTGCTGCTGAAGGGCGCCCTCGCGTGGCCCGCGGCCCTGGCGCTGCTCGGCCTCCCCGGGCCGGACAGCCTGGTGCTGCTGGTGGCCCTGCCCTTCGTGGCCGCGCTTGCGGGCACGCTCACCGCCCCGCTGGGCGCGGCCATCTCCCGGCGCTTCGAGCGCGAGGCGGATCAGGCGGCGTTCGACCTCACCGGCGACCCGGACGCCTTCGTCAGCCTGGAGCAGCGGCTGGTGCGCCGGGCCCAGGCGGATCTGCTGACGCCGAAGCTGCTGCACTGGTGGTATGCGAGCCACCCGCTGCCGGAAGACAGAATCGCTGCTGCGCTGCGCTGGCAGCGATTAAACAAAAAACAAGGAACAAGAAACTCCAAATAAGAAATGAGCTAGCTTCCGCGGTCGCGGGCTGTTTTCGTCGAGGCGGTCAAGATGGCTATGAGTTCAGTAGCCTCCCTCAGGAGTCTGTCCGTGGGGCCGTCAGGCAGGAGATCCGATCTGACAGCCAGCCTCAGCCAGTAGCGTGACTCCCTCAGTTCTTTTGTACAGATCCTGAGCTTGTGGATGAAATCGGCTCTACTCTCTGCGCTTCTCGCCTCTTCGTAGTTCGCTCCCGGCGCGGTGCCTGCGCGAAGCAACTGTCCCTTGATGTGGGCGGTCGAGGGGGCTCCCTTGAATTTCGAGCAGATCCAAACAATGTTCGAGGCGAAGTTCAACAGCCTCTCGGATATATCCTGTCCAGGGCGTTTGTTTGTCATGCATGGTTTTCGCCCCTCGCCCTCGAATGTTGCTTCAATTTTTAATTTCTTGTTTCTTGTTCCTTGTTTTTTGTTGTCATTTTTTGTTCCCCTTCGCACATCTTCAAGCCGCTATCGTATTAGGATCTCCCTCTCTCAGGAGTTCATATGCCCTCGATAACGGTTCTTGTAATCGACGACGACGCTCACCTTCGCGAGGTGGCTCAGTACGCCCTGGAGCGGGAGGGGTATGTGGTGGAGACGGCGGCGGATGGGGCGGCGGGGCTGGCTCGGGCTTTGGCTGGCGGTGTGGATCTGGTGGTGCTCGACGTCATGATGCCCGAGCTGGACGGGCGCGAGGTGTGCCGGCGCATCCGGGCCGAGGGTAACCTGCCCATCATCTTCCTCTCATCCCGCGGCGACGAGGTGGACCGCATCGTCGGGCTCGAGCTGGGCGGGGACGATTACATGACCAAGCCCTTCTCTCCGCGGGAGCTGGTGGCCCGGGTCAAGGCGGTGCTGCGGCGTCACAAGGCGCCGGCCGAGGCGGCGCCGGCGAAGGGCCCCGAGGTGCTCGAGCTGGGCCCGGTTCGGCTCGACCCCGCGCGCCACGAGCTCACCTGCCACGGCGAGCCGGTGGCGCTGACGGTCACCGAGTTCACGCTGCTGCAGGTCATGCTGGGGCGTCCGGGCCGGGTGATGACCCGCGCCGGGCTGGTGGAGGAGGTCTACAGCTTCAACCACCACATCACCGAGCGCACCATCGACACCCACGTGCGCCGCATCCGCGCCAAGTTCCGCGCCCTGGACCATGATCCCATCGAGACGGTGCACGGCCTGGGCTACAAGGCCCGCGAGGCGTAGGGCGCGGTGGACCGGTTGAGGCGCGCGCTGGCATGGCTGCACCGCCACCTGGTGGCCATCCGCACCCGGCTGCTGCTGATCAACCTGATCATCGTGATGGTGCCGGTGGTGGGCATCGAGTGGGCGCGCACCTTCGAGCGAGAGGGCCTGCAGGCGCTGGAGCAGGACATGCAGCACCAGGCCCAGCTGCTGCGCACGCTGCTGGAGAAGAACCTCGACTGGGCCGGGATCCCGCGGTTCGAGCTGGTCTCCCCTGCCCTGGAGGCCATGGCCAAGCGCACCCGCACGCGCATCCGCATCCTCGACCGGGAGGGGCGGCTGCTGGCGGACTCCCACCGGCGCGGCGCGCCCGAGGGGCCGGAGCCGGCCGTCTCCGGCCTCTGGACCCGGGGCAAGCAGCCCGAGCGGCGCCACGCGGCCACCAGGCCGTCCACCGATCCCGGGCCGGTGCTCGATCGCGTGGAGGTCCGCGCCGCGCGCAAGGGGCAGCTCGGCACCGCCACCCGCATCCACAAGCGCATCGGGCGGGTGTTCCTGTTCCTCACCATGCCGGTGATGGTGGAGCGGCGGGTGCGCGGCATCGTCTACCTCACCCGCTCCACCGTGCCGGTAATGCAGTCGATGATCCGCCTGCGCCAGCACCTGATCCAGGTGCTGACCGTGGCCCTCTGCGTCACCGCCCTGCTTACGCTCTTTTTGGCCGGCACCATCTCGCGCCCCCTCGCCCGGCTGAGCCGCTCGGCCGGCCGTATCAGCTCTGGCGACCGGACCATCAGCCTGCAGCTGCGACGCGCCGACGAGATCGGCCAGCTGGCGCGCACCTTCGACGATCTGGTGCAGCGCCTGGACGCCCGCGCGCGCTACATCTCGGAGTTCGCGGCGAACATGTCCCACGAGTTCAAGACGCCGCTGGCCTCCATCCGGGGCGCGGCCGAGCTGCTGGACGACGGGGCCGACGACGACCCGGCGGCGCGCCGGCGCTTCCTGGCCAACATCCAGGAGGACGTGGCGCGGCTGGACCGGCTGGTCTCGCGCATCCTGGAGCTGAGCCGCATCGAGGCCACCCTGGAGCTGCGCGAGCCGCTGGACCTGGCAGACCTGGTGCTCGAGGTGGCCGACCGGTTCCCCGACCACCCGGTGGAGGTGGAGCTGCTGCATGACCGCCTGCCCTATAGCGGCAACGGGCCCCACCTCACCGCGGCCATGGCCGCGCTGGTTGAGAACGCAGTGCGGTTCAGCCCGGACGAGAGTCCGGTGGTGCTGCGCGCCGCCGCCGCGGGAGACGGCGGGGTGGTCATCTCGGTCATCGACCGCGGCCCCGGCATCAGCGCGGCGAACCGGGACAAGGTGTTCGAGCGCTTCTTCACCACCGAGAGCAAGCGGGGCGGCACCGGCCTGGGCCTGGCCATCGTCACGGCGGTGGTGGGGGCCCACGGCGGGGAGGTGACCCTGCAGAGCGAGCCGGGCGAGGGGACCACCTTCACCATCGAGCTGCCGCCCGCGGCGGCGTGATCACAGCCGGGTCAGGAAGAACACCAGGCTGCGCAGCTGCTCGTCGCGCAGCTGCGCGCTGTGGTGGTAGGTGGTGAAGCCTGCTCTGCCCTGCCCTTGATCCCAGACCACCACGTGGGGCTCGCCGGTCTCCCGATCCGACAGCAGCACCCGGGTGCCTCGCTGCGCCTGCTTCAGCCGGCGCCACCCGCCGAGGTTGAAGTTGATCTGAACCTCCGAAGTGGGCGCCAGGAACGACGCCATCTCCGGATCGGCGGGCCGCGCCCATCGCCGCTGAACGCCGTGATTGCCCGGCCGGGGGGTCAACCGTCCGGGCCACGCCTGAAGCAGCTTCGGCAGGGTCAGGTCCGAGAAGTAGAGCGCCCCACCCTGCTGGACGAACCGACGCAGCCGCGTCACCTCGGCGTCCTTCAGCGCGCGGGGGTGCCTGCAGTTGATGAAGGCCAGGTCGAACTTCTCACGATCCAGCTCGCCGTACGCGTCGGGGCCGAGCAACTCGAAGGGCACGCCGAGGCTGGCCAGGATCACCTCCACCCGGTCGAAGCGGCCCCTGAGCACCGCCGTGCGCACGAGGGCCTTTTCCACGCGAAAGACGCGCCGCTCCACGCCCGCCTCCAGCTCCACCGAGAAGCTGCCGCGGAAGGATCGCACGCGGAATTCGCCCCGGTAGCGCCCCACTGCCAGGCCCGTGATGGCGAAGCGCCCGCAGCCGTCGGATCGGGCCCGGGCCACCTCCGCGCCGGCCTCCACGCGCAGGACGATCTCGGCCGCCGCCAGGGGCACCTGGCTCAGCGGCAGCTTCAGCCGCCCCTGCAGGGTGGCCTCCCCCCGGCCCGCCACCACCACCGCCTCGCCGGTCAGCGGGCCCTGGCAGTGAGCGCGCTCTGCCTCACGGGCGTCGAGCCGGCCGCGCAGCTTCTTGACCAGCCGGGCCATCAGCGCGGTCCCCTCGGGCCCCCTGGCCCGCTCCAGCAGGGCCTCGAGCCGGCCACGCTTTGTCTTTTTCAGGGCTGGCTCGGCAGGTGGCGCCGCACCGGAGCACGCCCCCAGCGTCACCAGGAGAAACGCCAGGGCCGAGCAGACGCCGCCGCGCCTCACAGCCCCGGGCATCGCCGACGATCGCGCTGGCGCAGCAGCAGCACCGCCTCGGGGGCCACGGCGAACCATCGGGCGCCAGGCAGCGTGATCCGCAGCCACCCCTCGCCGCCGCCGTTGTGGGCCCGCACCCGGGCCCCCTGCCGCACCACCCCGACGCGCGCGGTCTTGCCCCCGGCGCGGGCGTAGAGCTTGAGGTCCACCGGGCAGGCCACGGCGCCGTCCGAGATCGGCTCGCTGGAGGCAGGCTCCCCGATGCCCACCGGCGTCTGCTCGCCGCCCTTGCGGCGCAGGGCGCGCGCGTTGACCCAGCCCACGATGTCCAGGTTCCAGGCGGGGGTCAGGATCTTCATCCGTCCCTTCTTCAGCTTGATGAAGTACATCTGCCGACCGGAGTCCGCGTCGAAGAATGGGTCCTTGATGGCAGGCGGCAGGAAGATCCGCGGCCCGCCCCCCGGCTCCGCGGACACGGGCACCTCCTCCTTCAGCCGAACCCAGCGCATCTCGGCGTGCCGCTTGACCCCGTGGGTCTTGCGGAACCTGGCGCCCGCCCCCTCCTCGAGCCCCACGTCAGCGCACATCACCATGGCGCTGGTTCGCGGGTTGACGGCCCGGTAGGACCGGTGCAGCTCGGGGAAGCCCACCTTGACCCTCCCCTTTTTGCCGCCCAGCCATCGCAGCCTGGTGCGCTGGTGAGCATGCAGCACCTCGCTGACCCTGATGGGGCGCTGAGGATAGAGCAGGTCCCGGCTCTCCACCCCCCCGTTGAGCACCACCCCGCCATGCTCCAGCTTCACCCGGGGCGGCACAGCCTCGTTCTCGGGCAGCTCCACCCGCGCCTCCAGCGCTGCCCAGAGGCGGAGCCGCACGAACCGCGGTGAGGTCCCGTCCGGGGTCGGGCTCTGGGCCTCGCGCACGCTCCAGGTCTTGGTGCGGTAGGTGCAAGCGATGGCCCCCTTCTTCTCAACGGGCAGAAACAGCGCGGGGCCGTGGGCATGCTCGGCCAGCGCCGGAGCGGGGAGCAGCAAAACAAGCGAGGCTATGAGGCTAAGACGGCTCATACGAGCACCAATGCCTAAGATCCTACACCAAGGTTGGCCTGGACGCCCAAAAGTGGCCGGGCAACAGTCGACCGTTAGTAGTCGACAGTTCACAGTCGACAGTTGACACCCAACAGCTTGGGGTCGGTCGTCTTCAGTCGGCAGGGCACCCTCCCCTCAAGCCTCAAGCCCCAAGCCGCCGAGCGCAGCGAGGCCACGGATCACGCGGCAGGATGCCGCGTCTACACAAGCCGCCGAGCGAAGCGAGGCCCAACCATCTCCCCTGAAGTCTGAAGCCCGAAGCCTGAAGCCGGCGAGCGCAGCGAGCCAGCCATCTCCCCTCAAGCCTCAAGTCTCAAGCCCCAAGTCTCAAGCCGGCGAGCGAAGCTCGCCAGCCATCTCCCCTGAAGCCCGAAGCCTGAAGCCTGAAGCCAGGCGAGCGAAGCTCGGCCCCTACGGCGGGTAGGCGCCGCCGCACTTCTTCCACCACCAGCTCACCATGGGCAGCTTGAGCGAAGTGGGGAAGACATGGTGGCCGCCCTTGAACTCGGTGTAGGTCACGTCGTAGCCGGCGGTCTTGAGGTTCTTGGAGATGGCCCGTGCGTTGGCCACGGGCAGGATCTTGTCCGCGTCGCCGTGGGTGATCCAGAACGGCGGCTTGTGGCCGGCCAGCGCCTTTTTGCCCATGCCGCCCGGCGAGTTGGGCATGGCCGCGCAGAACGACTTGTGGTTCAGGCCCATGTACAGCGTCATGGATCCGCCGTCGCTGAAGCCCTCCACCGCCACCCTGTTGCCCGCCACGTTGTAGCGCCCCTTGAGCCAGCTGAGCGCCTTGATGATGGGCGCCTCCTCGTCCACCGGGTTGCTCGGCGACGGGTAGAACACCGCCGAAAGATCCCATGACTTCTTCATGGACGATGGGGCCAGCACGATGAAGCCGGTCTCCTCGGCCAGGGTCTTCCAGACGTTGACCATCCAGATCCCCTGCTCATAGGCGCCGTGCAGCGCCACCAGCACCGGCGTCGGCCGGTGGGCGTCGTAGGAGGTGGGGATGATGTACTTGCCCTGGATGCCCACGGTGGCCGACGGCAGGTCGAAGATGCCGCCCGACATGTTGCCCGCCTTGCCCGAGGGCAATCCCCCCTTCTCCGGCGCCGGCGCGCCGATGGCCTTGAACCCGGACGGCACCGCCACGTTGAGGTTGCTGCCCGAGGCCGCCACCTTGAGCGCGGTCGTCCCCCCGCCGTGGGTGGCGTGGCAGGTCACCCCGTTGGGCTTGGTGTAGCTGCTGCCGCCGATGTCCACGTAGAAGCGCACCTTGTCCCCGGGCCGGGCCAGGCCGAGGTGCGGGAACAGCCGCCCCTTGCCGATCTGCGCCGACAGGCGGCAGCTGTAGATGGCGTCGCCCTTCTTCTTGTCCCCCTTGAGCCCCTCGTCGTTGCACAGCAGCGGCGCCCAGTGGGTGGCCGTGGAGCGGATCACCACCGCCTGATACCCCGGGTCCACCTTCTTGCCCGACAGGTACTTGTTGTCCACGGTCCACAGCAGGTCCACGCCGGCGCGCGGCGGCAGCTTGTGGCCGGGCATGTTCACCGTGCCGCCGCCCGGCTTGATGGTCACCTTGGCGTTTCCCGACGAGGGCCACATCCATCCGGCTGGCGAGATCAGGCCGTACTGATAGGTGGTGGTGGAGCCGGGCTGGGCGTAGACCACGGTGCCGAGCTTGTGGTCCCACGCCTTGGATCCGGGGCCCTCCCGGCCGCCCGGCCCGTCGTCCCACAGCGGTACGAAGGGCCCGCTCCACTTGCTGTCGGGCGAGATGACGTTGGTCTTGGGGTTGTACTTGAAGTTCCCCTTGAGCAGCAGCTCACCGCCGGAGTAGGTCTTGTCGATGCTGTCGTCCACGCTGATCCGCAGGATCACCGCGCCGGGCGGGGGCGGCGGCAGCTTGGCCGACACCTGGCCGTCCTTCTTGGGCGTCGCCTTGTCGGGCTGGGGCTGGCCCTTGTCCTTCTTGGGCCCCACCGGACCGTCCTTCTTCGGGTTGACCGGCCCGTCCTTCTTCGGGTTGACCGGTCCGTCCTTCTTCGGGTTGACCGGTCCATCCTTCTTCGGGCCGACCTTGCCGTCCTTCTTCGGGCCTACCTTGCTGTCCTTGCCCGGGCCCAGGTCCGCCCCGGTGCCCACATCCACGCCCTCGAAGCCATCGTCGCTGCAGCCGGCCAGGGCCAGGAGCAGGGACATGGCCGCGGCCATGCTCGTTCTGTTCATGATTGCTGCCTCTGAAAGGTTAAGCCTCAGTCTATTTCCGACCCGCTGTTACCGCTTGTAGTTCTGCCGTCCCTTGTAGCCGCCGCCCCGCTGGCCCTTGGCGTTCCAGCCGGACTTGTTCTTCACCACCTTCAGGTGAGGCCGCCCCTGGACCACCTGCTTCTTGTGAAACTTGGTGGTCTTCTTGGCCTTCGCCTTGCGCACCCGCGGCGCCTTGAGCTTGTGGGTGTGGAGCGCCGCGGTGCCCGACTTCTGGATCGCCCGCTGCAGAGCGCGCTGGTGGCGCGGCGTGCGGGGTTTGGTGGTCTTCTTGGTGGTGGCGGTCTTCTTCTTGCCCCTGGAGGCCTGCCGCGAGCGCTCGTTGTTGAACAGCGCCTTGCTCACCGCGCGCAGGGAGTTGGACTTGAGCGCCCCGCGGCTACCGCCGCGCCGCCGCGCCTCCACGGAGAGGGCCACCTGCACGTCGCTGCTGTCGAGCACCGACTGGATCCCCTTGCCGTAGTTGCGCCCGCCGTTGTTGAGCCACTTCTTGTTGCGGCCGGTGGCGTCGAAGAACGCGGCCCGGATCTTCTTGATCGGCGCCTCGCCCAGCGGGATGTCATAGGTCGCCTCCGCCCCGTTTACCGAGGAGGGGCTGTAGTCCTTCCAGCTGTCGCCGCCCAGGTTCAGGTGGAGCTTGTAGTTCTTGCCGGTGCGCAGGCCCAGCGGGTCGCCCTTGACCGTGACCCGCACCATGTCCTTGGTGCCGTTGGAGAGCTGCTGGATGGTGACGCCGTCCTCCTTGTGCTTGCTCAGCACCAGGTAGCCGTCCCGGGTCTTGGGCGCCCGACCGCCCAGCACCATGTCCGCGGTGTGCACCGCCGAGCCCGGGCCGAGCACGTTGTTCTTGCGCATGAAGGCGTTGAGGTCGGCGCGCACCTGGTTCAGGGGCTCGCCGCCCTTGACCCGGTCGGTGACGCTGATGGAGTAGTCGCGCAGGTCCTGGCGCACCAGAGAGACGGCGTGGCGGTTGCGGTGCCCTGCCCGCTCCTTCATCAGCTTGATGCGCCCGCGCGCCTCGGCGGCGCCCAGCTTGCCCACCACCGGCTTGATCACCTTGTCGTAGGCCTCCACCAGCATCTTGGCGCGGTTGGTGTCCGTGGTGTCCAGCTTGGCCCCCGGGCGCATGGCCCTGGCCACCGCGTCCACCCGCTGCGCCATGGTCATGGTGCCCAGCTTCGTCTCCGGCAGCTTGTTCAGCGCGGCGAACATGTCGTAGCGCGCCGGGTTCTCCACCTGGGTGCTCTTGCCCATCTTGTGCTTCTTGCCCTGCTCCACGATGTTGCCCATGGTGGTGAAGGCCGTCATGAAGGTCTTGGCCGCGCCGCGGTCCTTGTTCATGGCCTTCTTGGCCTCGGCCTTGGACATGCCCGCGTGCAGCAGGGTGTTCTGGGTGAAGCGGCGCTCCAGCATGCCGTCGGCGATCTTGTCCGGGCGCAGCTTCTTGAGCTCCTTCTGCTCCGCCGGTGTGGCGGACTTCATCATCAGGTTGTACAGCTCGGTCTTGACGTAGCGGTCCATGACGAACTTGGGCTCGCCGCCGTAGCCGATCCACTTGGAGAAGAAGGAGTAGTTCTTGTGGGTCCGGTCCACGGTGGAGCCGGTGCCGTGGTCCATGTTCTCCATCAGGCCGATGTTGTCGTAGGTGGTGGAGCCGTGCACCGTGCGCAGGAAGAACATGTCGGCCATCTCGTTGGCCTTGCGCTGGGTCAGCGTCTTGTACAGGCCGGGGATGGACATCTTGCGGCTGCGGCCCATCTCCATGCTCACCTGGGTGTTGGCGAAGTCCACCAGCTGGCGCAGGGCCTTCTTGTCGTTGCGCACCAGGTTCCAGTGGGCCAGGCGGGTGAAGTTGCCGCCACGGATCAGCAGGCCGGCGCGCTCGCGCCCGCCGTTGGGGTGGACGATGTCGCTGCCGCTGTCGATGACCGCCAGCCACTTGTTGGTCTTTATGCCGTTGCGGGAGAGGTAGTCGGAGAACAGCGCGTCCTCGGTGGCCTGGCGCAGCGACTCCTTGCCGTGGCGGTGGCCGAAGCCTTTCCAGTTGGGGTGCAGCCCGGTGCCAACGCCCTTGACCTGGATGTCGTACACGCCGGTGATGTTGCCCTTGCGATCCTTGATCACCACCTCGCCCGTGAGCGCGGCGCGGCCGTCGCCCTTGACGCCCTTTTCGCCGCCGCGGGCGTCCGCGTAGCGCGTGGCCAGGCCCATGTGGGTGTGCTTACCGGCCTTGATCTCGGCCTCGGTGGCCGGGCGGAAGGCGAAGTTGTTGACCACGCCCTTCTCGAGGTTGTGGTCATGGCGGCTGCCGGGGGAGGTCCGGAAGCCCAGCCTCTTGAGCTCGCGATGGTTGGCCATCACCACCCGCGCGCCCTCCTCGCGTACCAGCGGGACCTCCTTGACCATGGTCTTGCGGACCTGGTTATCGAAGGCCCTGCCAAAGCTGCTGCCGCCAGAGAAGCGGGCCAGCTGACCGGGCTCCTGGGCGTGGGCGGCTGAGAGGCTCAGGGCGAGCACGCCGGCCATCAGCGCGGTGGCCAGCTGCTTCAGGATATGATTTCGGCGGTTCAATCTCATGTCACGCAATCTCCAGCACCTCTTTATAGCAACAGAGGTGCCAGATCGTAAAATCAAAAATTACGCTTACTTGAAAGATCGGGCTGGGGTGAGATGACCCTGGCGGTGGTACCCCGGGTGGCCACCTGGGGGCCGGATCCCTCAAATGCCCCATGCTCTCGGGGTGTTTACTCAATAATTTCGTAAGTATGAATCAGGCCCTTGCCGCGCCGGATCAGGGCGAAGGTGAGCTTCTTCGCCCCTCGGAGTTTGGAGTACACCCGCAGCGCCCGGTCGGGGCTGGCAATGGACATCCCGTTGACAGCGGTGATGGTATCGCCGTTGCGCAGCCCCAGAACGGCGTAAATACTGCCCGGACGGATGGCGTACAGCTTGAACCCGATGGGCTTGCCATCGCGGACGGTCGGGACGATTCGCGCGCTCCGCGCCAGCTTGCTGGGATCCCCGAGCAGGTTGTCCAACAGCTCTCGCTGGATGGTCCAGTGGCCATCTCCGACCTTGCTGACGAGCCGGGTTGCCCAGTCCGCAGGGAGCGGCTTCGGGCGGCGCGGAGGAAAGGGATCCTCACTGGGATCCGGCGGATCGGGCGGCGCGGTCTCCTTGCGGATCATCCCGCTCATTCGTCGAAGCGGCCCCTGGATCGTGAACAGGTAGCTGCCGTCATCCTGCTGCTTGTTGGCGTAGGTGGCGTAGAAGATCTTCAGCGCGACGCTCTTTTCCAGCAGGGCCTTGCCCAGGCGTACGCGGATCCGCGCCGAAACCACGGACGCTTCAATGGGATGTCGGAGGCGCACGGAACCCGATACCTTGAGCGTGATGTCCCCCTTCTCTGCAGTGAGCGACTCCAGCGCCAGGTTGCCGTTTCCAAGGGTGATCCGGGCGCGCACCTGACCCAGATCGATGTCCGGCAGGGTCATGCTGGCCCACACCGGGTGTCCACGTGCGGAGAGCTGCGAGGCCGGGATGCGGCACCCCTTGCAGGTCAGCTCCAGGGCGCCGGTGGCCTGGCTGATGTTCTCGCCGGGGGGCAGAAGGATCTCCCCGGTGGCGGTCACCTCGCCCTCCAGGGGCACTCCCAACACAGATCTTGCCATCTCTGCAGGAACTCTCATTTTTCGCCCGGTGAAGCTGAGCCGTAGCCCATCCGGCGGTGCTGGTTTTACGCATGGACGCGGGGAGGGGGGCGGTTTTGGCGGCGGGGTGGCGCTGCAGGCGCACAGGGCGAAGAGAGTCGGGATCAGGCAGTGGATCGGTTTCATGCGCACCAGTTGAACCTACTAATGGCCCTGACAACAACTTCGGCGACCAGTTTTCGGCCTGGTCACGCCGAAAATCCACGCTCATTGAAATAGTTCACAACTACTGGTCCCCATTCCTGGGGTCGCCAACACTATAGAGGCAGATTACGTCGCGGCCTTTGCCCTGGAGCATTCATGCTGACCCGCTGCTCGCCTCTACTCGTTGCTCTGCTGACCCCACTGACGCTGGCCTGTACTGACATTGACCGCGCCATCAATCAGGATCCCTCCCCTGGAGCCTGCGACCTGGAGCGACGGCTGGGCGAGCCCCCCCGCGCCATCAAGCAGGTCAAGCTTCAGGGCGTCTTCAACGCCTCGGGCATGGTGCTCGACCGGCACGCAGAGCAGCGCGTGGTGACCGGCTCGGACTGGGTCATGGGCAATCCGCTGCCCGGCCTGCTCGAGGGCACGGTCCCGCCATCACTGGTGGTCTCCGCTGCCGCGAGCGGCAAGATGATCGAGGGCCGTTCAGCTGCCAAGACGGTGTTTGAACTCGAGGGACTCTCCTGGAAAGGTTCCGAGATCGCTGCGCTTTATCAAGAAGGTGGCAAAGCCTTCATTCAGGTCGGGAGCACCCGGACAGATCTGGATACCGACGCGGCCGGCGCGGCCACGGGCAAGCACTCCCTGCGCCTGTTCGAGGGCCTGGCCCACAATTCCGGGCACTGGGTGGTGCTGATGACCATCAGCCGTCAAGCAGCCGGGGGCGATCCCCATCCGCACCAGATGGAGATGTACCTGGCGTCCTTCAAGGATGGCTCGGGAGCGCTGGCAGGGGTGAAGGGACCGGTGCAGACCTCAAACGGCGAGATCATCAGGGAGCTGGGCGGCGACCTGCTGAGGCTGCCGAGCGGCAAATTTCTCATCCCGGGGTTCAACTCCAGGGGGCTTAAGGTCGTGTCGCCCGACGGCACGGTGCTGAAGCAGGTGGATCTGGACACCCGTCGGGTGGAGGGCATCGCCTTCGACAAAAAGCGCTGTGATTTGCTGCTGGTACGCGAATGTGCCGGCCCTGGAGACTTGTGCAACGAGCCTCCTACCCTCGGTACGCCCCTCTGGATCATGAGCTATTGAGCACAGATCCGGGATCCGGATTCGCCCAATACGCCCAAAACCTGCATAATTTGACAAACCAGATTTCCCCTGCTAATCAATCATAAGACTCATAGCGGGAGAAAGCCATGTATACGCTGAATAGCAGGGATTTCAGGATCGCCAGTTGCTTGCTGGGGCTGAGCCTCGTGGCAGCGTGCGGGGACCCGGAGCCGGATGTCCAGGGTACGCGGCAGGGCATGGACAGCTGCAACCTGACGCAGCTGATGCAGAAAGGCCCCGCCTCCCTGGACCGGGTCACCCTGAATCGGGTATTCAACGCCTCCGGCATGGTGCTCGACCGCAAGGGCCCGACTCGCCAGGTGATCACCGGGGCGGACTGGCGCGAGGGCGATCCCCTGCCCGTCAACTGGAAGGAGTCTGAAAAACCGAGCCTGCTCACGACCTCTTCGGCGGACAGCGGGCTGTTCATCGACGCACCGGTCCTGCCTGCGCCCAAGTATTCGGAGCTCGAGGCCCTCACATGGGCCGGATCCAGGCTCTCGGCTCTGTTCCAGAAGGGAGGCAACGTGACTGTGGGGGACACCGAGCGCCAGGTCATCCTGGACACGCCTGCCGCCGAGGCGCGGGTGGGTAAGCATCGCTACCCAATTTACGAGGGGCTGGCCCACACCGACGGCACCTGGTACGTGCTGATGACCATCAGCCGCCAGGCCAAGGCGGGCGACCAGGTGCGGGACAAGATGGAGATGTACATCGTCACCTTTCGGGAGGAAACCGGCGGGCTGATGGACGTGCAAGGCCCGGTGCGGCACAGGGACGGCCGCATCGTGCGTGAGCTCGGCGGCGACCTTCTGCGGCTGGACGACGGCAACTACATCATCCCCGGCTTCTACGACGAGGGCCTGCTGCTGGTGGACCGCTCCGGGCAGGTGATCACCCACGTACAGATGAAGGTCAACCGCGTGGAGGGGATCGACCTGGACCGCGACGCCTGCGAGCTGCTGCTGGCCCGCGAGTGCCACGGTACGGGTCACACCTGCACCGAGCCCACCGTCACCGGCACGCCCCTGTGGGTGGCCGGGTTCTGAGGTCCTCACCGCTTCTCGATATTTCCCGCCCCGGTCCACCCCTGGCGCGCCAGCAGATCTCGCACCAGCACCCATTTGCCAGCGCGCCTGATCACGCGCAACAGGAACCCGGCCTTGACCTGCCCCCCGGGCAGCGGCGCCGCGCCGGCTGCAGGCCCCGCGCGCAGGGTGAATGACCTCGCCGCCCGCCAGGGGTGGTTCATGATCAGGACCCGGTTCTCCCGGGCCTTGGACACCAGCAGGTTCGTGGTCACCTGCTGCATGGCGTAGGCGCTGTTCAGGGAGCCTGCCGCCACCTGGTCCAGGCCCTGGCGCCGCAGGGCCTCCAGGTCAGCGCCCGACAGCCCCGCAGAGCGCGCGAAGGCGCTGCCCCGGGCGCGCTCCGCCGCGGTCTTCAGCTTCGACTGTTGCAGGTAGAAGTGGCTGGTCAGGTGCATCACCTGGCCGTCATGCCAGCGGAAGGCCACCGCGATGGGGGCGTGGCCGTACTTGCGCTTCATCTCACGGCTGGAGATGAGCACCTTCACCCGTTTGGGATCCAGCACCCGGATCGGGTAGCTCGCGCCCTCCAGCCACCAGCGCGGCGAGGCCTTCATCGCCCTGGCCTGGCTCACCAGCCCGCCGGCGCTCTTCGTGATCTGTACCGCCACCACGTCATCCTTGGTGTTGCGCCCCCCCCGGGCGATTGTGCGGGGGAAGGTGCGCTGCACCAGGGACAGGGCCCAGTCGGTGGTCACCAGAAAACCGCCGGTGCGCACGAACCGCCCCAGCCTCTTCTCGGCGGCGCGGCTCATGCGGCCGGGGCAGTTGACCATCACGGTCTGCAGGGACATGAGCGGGACCTTCGCCACCAGGCGCGGCGGGATCACCACATGCTTGATCTTCACCGCCCGCAGCACGTCCTGCACCCGGTCGTAGCCGCCGCTGACCACCACCACGTCGGCCGCGCCGGCCCGGCGGATCAGCTTCATGTCGGTGGGCCGGCTGCGCCGCATGCGCCGCTGCAGGATCTCCCCGGCCAGGCGGTTGGCCCGCTTCATCCGGCCCGTGCCGAGGGACTGGTACGCGCCGTCCGGGCGGCTCAGGTCGGCCTCCACCACGTCGTCTGAAAAGTCATAGAAGAACTTGCGCTCGGCCTCCTGGGCCAGCAGGGGGGGCGCCGGGGCGCACAACACCAGGGCGAGGCCCGCCAGCGGGAGCCCGCGTCTCCGTCTCGCATACATGGTTGATTCCTCCTCGTGCATGACTGACGCGCAGGGCGGGGCTTTTTGTCCCTGCCTGCTACCCTTGTGCTTTCCCCTGGGAGGTGTCGGTGATGAAGCGGCTCATCTACAGCGGCGACGACCTGCTCCTGGCCGACCTGCCGGACGATACGCGGGTCATCGCGCCGCCGACGCCAGGGCCACCGCCCGGCGATGCGGGCCCTGTCATCGCCCGCGCCCTGGACCGACCGGTGGGCGCGGGCCCCCTGGAGGAGCTGGTGCGCCCTGGCTCCCGGATTGTCATCGCATTCGATGACAACGCCCTGCCCTTGCCGGCCATGCGGCGAGATCTGCGGCCCGTGGCCGTGGCGTTGATCCTCGAGCGACTGAAGCGGGCCGGCGTGAGCGAGCAGCAGGTTCGGCTGCTCTGCGCCCAGGGCCTGCACCGCCGGCTCACCGACGGGGAGCTGGCGCGGCTGGTGGGCCGGCGCACCTTCCGCCGCTTCGCGCCTGACCGGGTGGGGAACCACGACGCCGAGGACCCCGCCGGGGTGGTGGAGCTCGGGTCCACCGACGAGGGCGAGGTGGTGGAGATCAACCGCGCGGCCGCCGAGTGCGACCTGCTGATCTACGTCAACATCAACTGGACGCAGATGAACGGCGGCTGGAAATCGGTGGCGGTGGGCCTCGGGACCTACCGCTCCATCAGCCAGCACCACAACCCGGGCGTGCTCACAACCAGCCGCTCGCTCATGGAGCCGGGCCAGTCTGCCATGCACGGCATGTACGAGCGCATGGGCCAGGTGATCCAGGACCGGGTGCGTTGCCTCAGCCTGGAGATGGTCATCGACTGGCGGCTCTGGTGGGGCCCGTGGCGCGGGCTGACCCTCGATCCCGGGGCGCGGCGCCTCCCCCTGGCGGCGCGGGCAGCGGGCCTGTTGCCGCGCCGGGCCAGGGACCTGATGCGCGGCGCCTTCACCGCCGACTACGGCCTGCGCCAGGCAAACTTCGGCCAGGTGGATCAGGTGCATCGCCGGACCCTCTCGGCGCTGGACCAGGCGCCGGCCGTGCAGGTGCAGGGGCAGACCGACGCGCTGCTGCTCGGGGTGGCCAACCTGAGCCCCTACGCCGTGGGCGGCTACCCGAACCCGATCCTGGTGGCCAACCTCGGCCTCGGCTACATCTTCAACCTGCACCAGGGCGCGCCCCTGGTACGCCGGGGGGGCACGGTGATCATCGCCAGCCCGTGCGAGGCGCGGTTCCACCCGGTGCACCACCCGTCGTACGCCAGGTTCTACGAGCACGCCCTGGCCGAGACCTTCGATCCGGAGGTGCTGCACAGAGAGTTCGAGCGAGGGTACGCCGAGGACCCGGAGTTCCGCCGGCTCTACCGCGAGTCGTACGCCTACCACGGCGTGCACCCGTTCTTCACCTGGTACTGGTGCTGTCACGCCCGGGCCCACGCGGGCAGGATCATCGTGGCGGGCGCCCAGGAGCCAGAGGCCGCGCGGCGGCTCGGCTTCGAGGCGGCGCCCACCGTGGAGCGGGCGCTGGAGATGGCGCGCGAGGATCACCCGGACGGCATGAGCCTGACCTACCAGATGGTGCCGCCGGCGTTCGTATGTCAGGTCACGGTGTGAGCTGGAGGCGGGGGTGTCCGCCGTGCTCGCCTCGCTACGCTTAGAACGTGCAACGCCCCTCCGGGGGAGCGCCCCGTGCTCGCCTCGCTACGCTTGGAACGTGCAACGCCCCTCCGGGGGAGCGCCCCGTGCTCGCCTCGCTACGCTTGGAACGTGCAACGCCCCTCCGGGGGAGCGCCCCGTGCTCGCCTCCTTCGGAGGCTCCGCGATGAAGCGGGGCGCTGCTCCGCGATGAAGCGGGGCGCTGCTCCGTGATGAAGCGGGGCGCTACTTGAACGGGTTGTAGCTCTGGCAGGTGTAGCCGGCCTTGAGGGCGCCGCCCTGGAACTCCGGATTGTTGTTCTTGTCCAGGGTCAGCAGGATGAGCCACTGCTCGCCGCCGGCGATGGTGGCCGAGCCCTTGATCATCACCTGCCCGTTGTACCAGACCTCCATGGGCATGTTGTTGCCGATGGGCATCTGGTGGCACTGCACGCCCACCACGGTGCTGCAGGCGCCGGACCACGCCGACAGGGATACCTGGCTCGAGCCGGTGCCGATCTTGAGGGTCAGGGTGATGGTCTTGTTGTTCTTGTCCACCAGGTTGTGACAGAACTTGCCCACCGACTTCTTGCCGGTGCCGCCCTTGTCCAGCTTCACGCCGCCGCCGTCCAGCTTGGAGCAGTCGCAGCCGCTGAAGCCCTTGCCGTCCTGGTTGCAGCTCTGCACGCCCTTGACCCCGCCGCTGCAGCTGCACTGCTGGGTGGTGCCGGGCACGCAAACCTTGCCGCCGGAGCCGCCGTCATGCTTGGTGCCGCCGCAGTTGCACGTGCTCCAGGAGGCGCCGGTGATGTTGCAGGTCTGCACGCCCTGAGCCCCGCCGGGGCAGGCGCACACCTGGGTGGCGCCCGGCGCGCAGATCTTGTTGTTGTTGCCACCGTCATCGTCGGCGCAAGCCAACGACAGGGCCGCTGCGGACAGCACCACACAGATAAGCCAGGACCTCTTCATGTCAAAACTCCAGGGCTAAATTATTTCCACTGACCATCTTAAAACTGTCGACTGTCGACTGTCGACTCCCGACGCTCACCCCTCCTTGATCTTCTTCAGCTCCAGCGCCGTCTTCAGCCCCTTCTCGCGGATGGTGTGCAGGATCAGCCGGGTCTTTGTCAGGTTGTAGAACCGCCGGCCGTACCGCCGCAGGCGCCCGGGATCCACGCGCAGGCCGAGGCCTGGCTCCTGGGGCACCGGCAAGGTGCCTCGCGGGGTGAGGCTCATGGGCTCGGCCATGACGCCGTCGCGCGCCTCGGGGATCCAGCCGGGGGGCTGGAAAGGGTACTCCAGCGGCAGGTGGCGCCCGGTCCAGGCGGCCTTGACGTGCAGGTTGATCAGCAACCCGATGCCGTTGGTCCAGGTGTGGGGCGAGAAGGCCACCTCTCCGTCTGCCAGGCAGGCGCGCATCACCTGCATGGCCTGGGCGATGCCGCCGGCCAGGGTGACGTCGGGCTGGTAGATGTCGTAGCTCCCCTTCTCCAGCATCACCTTGAACTCATGCCAGCCGGCGTTCAGCTCGCCGCCCGCGATGGCGGTCTTGACCCGGCGGCGCAGCTCGGCCTGGCCGTCGTAGTCGTACATCTCCAGCGGCTCCTCGATCCAGGTGTAGCGGCACTCGTCGCACACCGCGCCGAAGCGCGCCGCGCGCTCCAGATCCCACAGCGGCGCGCCGCCGAACAGGTCCACGCGCCAGCCCTGGTTGGCGTCCACCATCAGCTGCAGATCGTCGCCGGCCAGGCGCCGCGCCTCGCGCACCGCGGCGTGGTCCTCGGCCTCGTCCTGGGCGTGCACGCGGATCTTCACCGCGCCCACGCCGCGCTCCTTTGCGCCGTCCAGGTATTCGCGCAGGGCGGCCCCGCGGCTCAGGTCACCCATGGAGAAGTAGACCGGCACCTCGGCCACTGCCTCGTCGGCCACCCCCATCTCCCGGCGCAGCAGCCGGTACAGCGGCAGCCCCTCGGCCTGGGCGCGGATGTCCCAGAAGGCGGCCTCGATGAAGCTGTTGCGCCAGCCCAGATAGCTCGCCTCGCGCAGGCGCTGGTTGACCGCGTCGATGTCCAGGGCGTCGGCGCCCAGCAGGTACGGACCGAGCAGGCTGCCCAGCCCCTGGCGCTCGCGCTCCATGGCCACCCCGGCGCTCTGCCCCACCAGGCCCCCCTCGGTGGTGAGCCGCAGCAGGGTGAAGTTGCACGCCGTCTGCGGATACTTCGGGATCCAGGAGGGATAGAAGCTGTGCTTCAGCGGGATGGAGACATGAAACAGCTCGATACGTGAGATCAGCTCGGGCATGGGCGCACCTCCGGGGGATGAGTGGTCGCAGATTTTAGCAGAGCGTTGGACAGAGCTGTCCGTGAAGGGCGGCCAGCGGTTGACGGTTGACAGTTAACAGTTGAAGGCGGCGAGGCAACGGGTGGTTAGCATCCAAGGGCGTGAAATTGAAGCCAGACGCCATCACCTGCACGAAGGCTCAACCGTCAACTGATAACTGTCAACGAACCTTGCCGCAGCTCACAGCGCCTCCAGGCAGGTGAAATCGCCCTCATGAGAGGTTGTGCCCGCGCGATGCCCCTCCGGGGGAGCTCGCGCTTGCTCGCCTCGCTTCGCGAGGCTCCGCGATGAAGGCGCGAGCTACTTGTACGGCTTGAAGCTCTGACAGGTATACCCGGCCTTCAGCTCGCCGCCGGAGAGCAGCGCCGTGCCGGTCTTGTCCATGTCCAGGAAGAAGACGTAGTCCTTTCCTGCGGAGATGTTCACCGAGCCCTTGGCCACCACCTGGCCCTGCAGCCAGAACTCCACCGGGAGGTTGTTGCCCGTGGGCAGCTGATGGCACTGCACGCCGACCACGGTGCTGCACGCCTTGGACCACGCCGCCAGGGACACCTGGCTGGCGCCGGAGCCGATCTTCATGGTGATGGTCAGGGTGCCCCCGCCGTTCTTGCCCACCAGCGCGTGACAGAACTTGCCCACCGCCTTCTTGCCGCCGCCGCCCTTGTCCAGCTTCACCGCGCCGCCGTCCAGCTTGGAGCAGTCGCAGCCGCTGTAGCTCTTGCCGTCCTGCTTGCAGCTCTGCACGCCGCTGAGGCCGCCGCTGCAAGTGCACGCCTTGGTGCTGCCCGGCACGCAAACCTTGCCGCCGCCGCCGCCGTCATGCTTGGTGCCGCCGCAGTTGCAGGTGCTCCAGGACGCGCCGGTGATGTTGCAGGTCTGGACCCCCTGGGTGCCGCCGGGGCAGGCGCACACCTGGGTCGCCCCGGGCGCGCAGATCTTGTTGTTGTTGCTGCTGCCGTCGTCATCGCTGCAGGCCAGGGAGAGCGCGCCGAGCAAGACAACGGAGAGTGACAGGGCTGTTAATCTCATTTCAAGTTTCTCCATGCGACATCTTAGGTATTGACCCGCCATGATAGCCTAATTCCCCGTGGCGGCGAACAGGGACCTCATCCTCTACAGCCTGCTGCTGGTCTGCGTGGCCGGGCTGCAGGTGCTGCTGGTGCTGGGCCAGGGACATGGCCCACCGCCGGGGGATCTGCACGACCTGCTCAAGGGGCCGGAGCTGTGGCAGACCCACGGGGGCGAGCTCCCTCCCCTGGCCCGGGTGTTCGGCAGCTACGGCGCCTGCGATGACTACCCGCCCCCGTTGATGCTGGTGGGTCAGCTGGCATTCCTGGTCGCCACCGGCTCACCGCGGCTGCTGCCCCTGCTCAACCTGCTCTACCTGGCCGGGTTCGGCCTGTTCTTCTGGCTGCTGGTGCGGCGAGTGTCCGGGCCCGCGGCTGCGCTGCTGGCGCTGGTGATGTTCTTCTCCCGGCCGGCCTCCCTCTGGGCGGCCCTGGCCATCGGCCCCGAGGCGCCGCTGCTCTGTCTGCTGAGCGCGCTGTTCTACCTGCTGCACCGCTGGCGCGCCGACCTGCGGCGTCCTCTGTGGCCGGCCCTGGCCGCCCTCTGCCTGGGGCTCGTCTCGCTGACCAAGGTCACCTTCTTCCTGCACGCGGCCGCGCCGACGCTGCTGGTGCTCTGGTGGAGCCGCCGGGAACGAAGGGGGGTCGCGCTCTTCGTGGGGGTGGCGTTGCTCTGCTGCTTGCCCTGGTACCTGGCCCACCTGCCCGAGCTGATGTGCTACGTCTCGAGCAACCTGCAACCGTCGGACGGCGCCGACATGGCCGGGGACTTCCTGTTCAAGGAGTTCCTCCCATCGGCCGCGGCCCGCGCGCTGGGGGCCCTGGCCGCCCCGGGCCTGGCCGCCCTGCTGGCGGCGGTGCTGTGGCGCTCCTCGTCGACGAAGCCGGGCAAGGGGCCGGCGTTCCTGGCGGCCTGCTGCGTGCCGGCGCTGGGGTTGATCTGGATCGCCAGCTCCCTGGGCCGCTTTCAGCTGCTGGAGCTCACCGTGGCGCTGCCCTTTGCGCTGGCCCTGGCGTCACACCTGATCATCAGCCGGGGCGGCGTGGTGGCGCGCAGCCTGGCGTTCCTGGTGGCCGGCGTGCTGCTCGTGGCCAACCTGTCCAACTTCATCCCGGAGGGACGCCTGGAGCGGGCCCTGGGCGGTGGCGCGAACCCGGGCGCGATGTTGGACGAGACCACCCTGCACGAGGCAGTGGCGCGGCAGGTGCTGACGCGGCGGGTGCTGACGCAGCAGGCTCCTGCCGGCGGCCATGTTCTCCTGGTCAACGCGGCCGACCTTCCCAACCGGGTGATGCTGGATCCCATCTGCTTCTGGTGGGCAGCCATGACCCTGGGCCACGACCTGGAGTTCCGCTGCCAGGGCTGCCGCCCGGAGCGCTACGAGATGCAGCGCGAGCTGAAGCCTGCCGCCGGCGAGCCGGCGGTGAAGGTGATCTTCGGCGAAGAGGGCGCGCTACGCGTGCGAGCGGGCGTGCTGGCGCCGGCAGAGGTTGGCGTGAGGTTCGAGTAGAAGATGAGGATGGCTTCAGACTTCAGGCTTCAGGCTTCAGGTGTGATTGCCTTGGCACTTCAGCCTGAAGCCCGAGGCCTGAAGCCCGAAGCCGCAGCCGCGCAGCGGCTGCTAGTCGGTGACGGTGACCTTGATCATCTGCACCGGCGTAACCGGGCGGTCGCCGTGGCCGGTGGGGGTGGTCTCGATGGCCTGCACCACGTCCAATCCGTCGACGATTTTGCCGAACACCGGGTGCTTGGACTGCCCGCCGGTGAACCAGTCGAGGTAGTGGTTGTGCACGGTGTTGATGAAGAACTGGCAAGAGCCGCTGTTGGGGCGGCCGGTGTTGGCCATGGACAGGGTGCCCGGCTCGTTGGAGATCTTGGCGTCGGCCGGGTGCTCGTCCTGGATGCAGCCGTCCGGACCGTTGCCGGTGCCAGCGCGCGGGCTGTTGGCGTCCCTGGAGTGGGGGCAGCCGAACTGGATCATGAAGCTCTTGATGACCCGGTGGAAGTGCAGCCCGTCATAGAAGCCATCCTTGGCCAGCTTGATCCAGTTGCCGGCGGTCTGGGGCATCTTGTCGGTGAACAGCTCCACGGTGAAGGTTCCGAGTGAGGTCTCGCAGGTGGCGGTGGGGTTGGCCATTGTGGTCGCTCCTTGTGATCGGGTCTTGGTCAAATGAGTTGGGAGTATGGCTCAGGCTCGGGCGCGGCGCACGTTGTACACACCGCTGCCCGTGGTGATGATTCTGTCGGGGTTCGAGCGCGCCCAGACCTTCATGGAGGTGGCGCCCACGTGGTTGCCGATGCGCACCACCACGGCCTCGCAGATCAGGTCTTCAAGGGGGCCGGGCCGCAGGTAATCCACCCGCAGGTCCACCGTGGAGACCCGGTCGCTGGGCCGCGCGGCGCACCACACCGCGGCGCCGCCGCAGGTGTCCACCAGGGTGCTCATGGCGCCGCCGTGCATGGCCGGCCTGAACGGATCGCCGATGAGCTCGTCGCGGAACGGCAACTCCATCACCGCGCGGCCGCCGCCGATCTCCAGCAGGTGGATGCCGAGGAACTTGTTGAACGGCACCTGCTCGTCCATGAATTTGGTGACGCGGGCGTTGACCTCGCTCATGTCCATGTCGGGGTTGTCGTCGGGCATGTCGGTCAGGACCCTACACCCAGTTGCGCAGCACGAGCAAGGTCAGGTGGATGCCCCCCATGAGGCCGCCGAGCAGCGCGCCGTAGATCACCAGGTATATCTCCTCGGCGGCGAACAGCTGGCGGATGAACTGCTCGAAGCGCAGCTTCGGCAGCGCCACCACCTTCTTGACCAGGATGTCGTGCACGTCGAGCTGACGCGCGGCCGCTTCCACCACTCGCTCCAGCGCGGCGGGCAGCTCATCCCGGTACAGCTCCAGCAGCCGCTGGCGCAGCTCCTCTTGCTGCTCGGGCTTGAGCGTGGCGTTGACCAGCCCCTGCACCGCGGGCATGCGCTGGTAGAGCGCCTGCTCCAGCTGCCCTGCCAGCTCCGGGGAAGCGGCGTCGGGCAGGGCGCGCTCGGCCAGGCGGGAGAAGATCTTCTCCGGCACGATGAACTGGTCGGCGGCGATGCTGGCCAGCTCGGTGGCGATCTCCTCCTGGCGTTTCGGGAACATGCCCTGGAACGAGAAGGGCCCCAGGTTCAGCGGCCGGCGCGGCACGAACAGCATCTTTATGGCCAGGAAGTTGGTCACCGCTCCCACCACCATGCCCATGACCACCAGCGACAGGCGCACCGGGAAGAAGGCGCTGACCGTGAACTGGATCAGACCGATGAGCAGGCCGAACACCCCGCCGTAGACGCGGATCCAGAACAGCTCCCCCTTGCCCAGCTCGCGGATGATGGCCACAAAGCGCGCCGGCCCCAGCTCCAGCAGCTTGTCCACGATGAGCTGGTTCAGGTCGAGCAGGCGGTCGGCCCGCGCGGCCAAACCCCCCAGGGCGCCGGGGAGCTCGGCGGCCATCTCCTGCTCCAGCCGGGCGCGGGCCTTGGCCACCACCCGTTCGCCCAGCAGCATCTCGGCCTGGGCAGGCGGCAGCAGGGCCCTGAGATCCGCCAGCGCGCGGTCGAGCAGCGGCTCCAGCTGCGGCCGCACCTCCTCGAGCAGCCGCCCGGGATCGAGGCGCTGCACAAGCTCGCCGGTGGTCATGAAGTCGCCAGTGACCGCCGCGGCCATCTCCCCGCAGAAGAACTTGTGGTGCTTGGGCAGCACGCCCTGCCAGCGAAACCCGAGGTAGCGCCGCGGCTCGATGGGGAAGAAGATCATCCGCACCGCGATGACGTTGGTCACCCACCCCACCAGCGCGAAGAAGCAGGGGAAGATGATCAGGAGCCCGTACCAGGGAATCATGCTGACTCGGATTCTACGGCGCGCTCCCGCGAGGGGCCACAACAACCGCTGCCCCCTCAAAATGTCAAGTAGGGGGGTCTGACCCCTACACTTGACATTTTTACTGGGGGAAGATGACTTCCAGCAGGCGGGCGCCGCCGGCGCCTGCCGCCACGCGCGCGGGGCGGCACGCGGCGGGGAGCAGCACCACATCGCCCAGGCCGCAGGTCTCCTCGAACACGCACGCTTCGAGCCGCGCGCCGCCGTACAGGCCCACCACCACCACCGGCCCCTCCTCCGCGATGGTCGCGGTCTCGCCCGGCGTCAGGTCCACCAGGCGGAACCTGAACATCGCCACCGGCACGCTGCCGGTGCGGATGATGGGCGGCGGCGCCTCGCCGAAGTGGATGCTCTGCAGGGCCTGCTCAACATGGAGGTCGCGCGGTTTGCCGTCCAGGCCCAGCCGCCCCCAGTCGTAGACCCGGTAGGTGGTGTCCGAGGGCTGCTGCACTTCTGCCAGCAGCACGCCGGCGCCGATGGCGTGCACGGTGCCCGGTGGCACCGGAACCAGATCCCCCGGCTCCACCTGTTCGGCCTCCAGCAGCTGCTCCACCTCGCCCGAGGCCAGGGCCGCGGCCAGCGCCTCGCGGTCCGTGCCCTGCTTCAGCCCACGGTAGATCACGCCGCCAGGCTGCACGCCGAGGATGTACCACGCCTCGCTCTTGGGTCTCCCCCCCAGCTTCGCCGCCGTCTCTGCGTCCGGGTGTACCTGCACGCTCAGGGTCTGGCAGGCGTCCAGGTACTTGACCAGCAGCGGGAAGCGACCGCCGTCCAGGCCGGCGCTGCCCATGAGGAGCGGCCCCCAGCTGTGAATCAACTGCTCGAGGCTGGCACCCCTGGCCGGCCCGGCACGCACCACGCTCTGATCGCCGGGCAGGTCCACCAGGTCCCAGCTCTCCCCCACTGGCCCGTCGCCGGGCAGGGTCTTGTTGACATCCACCAGCCGCCTGCCCCCCCACACCTTGTCCTTGAGGATCGGTTCGAAGGTCAGGGGGTACGGATCCACCTGTTTGAGATCCATCGATTGTCTCCAGTCCGGGCCACGCCACTCGCCCAATGACGTTTATACCAGCCTCGTCATTTTGGTCCATCTCGCCGCAGCGCGTCGTAAGGGCAGCCGTAAGATACTGACCGGACAGTCATTTTCGCTACCCTGTTGACGATACTCGCAAAAATCGCTATGACTCGCCGTGTCAAACGTATGAGTCCATCGAACAAAAAGAGCGAGGCGAACGGAGCCAGAGAGTCTGGCAGCCGTGAAGGCCTCGCGTATTCCTAAGGAGAGATCATGGCTCAGAGGATCAAGACTGTCGCCGTGCTCGGCTCCGGCGTGATGGGAAGCGGAATAGCGGCCCATCTTGCCGGCGTCGGCCTGAAGACCCTGCTGCTGGACATCGTTCCGCCCGAGTTCACCGAGGCGGACCAGAAGAAGGGCCTCACCCAGGATGACCCTGCCTTCAGGAACAAGTTCGCCTTAAGCAACATCGCGGCGGCCAAGAAGTCCAAGCCGCCGGTCTTCTACAACACCGAGGACGCCGAGTTCATCCACGCCGGCAACTTCGACGACGACCTGGACAAGATCGCCGAGTGCGACTGGATCGTCGAGGCCATCATCGAGCGGCTGGACATCAAGCAGCAGCTGTTCGCAAAGCTCGACGCCATCCGCAAGCCGGGCTCCCTGATCACGTCCAACACCAGCGGGCTGTCCATCAAGGGTATGTGCGAGGGGCGCACCGACGACTTCCGCCAGAACTTCTTCGTGACCCACTTCTTCAACCCGGTGCGCTTCATGCGCCTGCTGGAGCTGGTGGCTGGCGAGGAGACCAACCTCGACGCCATGCACAGCTTCGCCCAGTTCGGCGCCGACGTGCTGGGCAAGGGCATCGTCTACGGCAAGGACACGCCCAACTTCATCGCCAACCGCATCGGCACCTACGGCATGATGTACCTGCTCAACGCCATGGTGGAGCAGGACTTCACCATCGGCGAGATCGACGCCCTGTTCGGCCCGGCGTCGGGGCGTCCCAAGAGCGCCGTGTTCCGCACCGCCGATCTGGTGGGCCTCGACACCCTCGCTCACGTGGCGCAGAACTGCTACGACAGCCTCACCGAGGACGAGTGCCGCGACACCTTCAAGATGCCGCAGTTCGTGCTCGACATGATCGACAAGGGGATGCTCGGCTCCAAGACCAAGGGCGGCTTCTACAAGAAGATCGACGGCAAGATCTGCGCCCTCGACTGGAAGACCGGCGAGTACGCGCCCAAGGAGAAGGTCCGGGCCGACTCCATCGGCGCCGCCCGCGGCGTGGAGGACGTGGGCAAGCGCATCAAGACCCTGGTCAACGGCACCGACCGGTTCGCCCAGCTGGCCTGGGAGTGCACGGCCCAGACCCTGATCTACTCCGCCAACAGGCTGGGTGAGATCGCCGACGACGTGGTCAACTGCGACCGCGCCATGCGCTGGGGCTTCGCCTGGGATCTCGGGCCGTTCCAGACCTGGGACGCCATCGGCGTGGCCGAGAGCTGCGAGCGCATGGCCAAGGACGGCTACGAGGTGCCCAAGCTGGTCACCGAGATGCTGGACAAGGGCGTGACCTCTTTTTATGGCGGCACCGCGGTCAAGCCGCTGTACTACGACGTGGTCAAGAAGGAGGAGGTGCCCAAGCCAGTGGACGCGCGCCTCATCACCCTGGCCGCGCTCAAGGAGCAGGACAAGGTGCTGGAGCAGAACGCTGGCGCCACCATGTACGACATGGGCGACGGTGTCCTGCTGCTGGAGTTCCACACCAAGATGAACGCGGTGGACGATGACATCATCGCGATGATCCACAAGACCATCGACAAGGCCGAGGATGAGGGCTGGAACGGCGTGGTCATCGGCAACGAGGGCAAGGACGCCTTCAGCGCCGGCGCCAACATCTTCGCCGTGATGATGGCGATCCAGATGGGCCAGTGGGACCAGCTGGAGCAGATGATCAACAGCTTCCAGCAGTCCACCCTGCGCCTGCGTCAGTCGGACATCCCGGTGGTCACCGCGCCTGCGGGCCTGGCCCTGGGTGGCGGCGCCGAGATCGTCATGGGCGCCGACCGCGTGCGCGCCTTCGCCGAGCTGTACATGGGCCTGGTGGAGCTGGGCGTGGGCCTCATCCCGGCCGGCGGCGGCTGCCTCGAGCTGCTGGAGCGCTTCATGGAAGGCGCGCCGGACGACCCGAGCTTCAACCCGCTGCCGCTGATCCAGGGCGCGTTCATGAACATCGGCATGGCCAAGGTGTGCGTGGGCGCCGAGGAGGGGCGCAAGTTCGGCATGCTGCGGCCGCATGATCAGATCACCCTCAACAAGGACCGGCTGTTCCACGACGCCAAGGAGACGGCGCTCGGCATGGCGCGGGCAGGTTACCGCCAGCCGCGGCCGGCCAAGTTCCGCCTGCCCGGCGAGAACGGCGCCACGGCGATCCGCTGGTTCCTCGACGGCATGATGCGCGGCGGGCAGATCACCGAGCACGAGTACCTGATGGCCGGCAAGCTGGCCCGGGTGCTGTGCGGCGGCGACACGTCCTGCCGTGTCAAGGTTGGTCAGCAGCACATCCTCGACCTGGAGCGTGAGACGTTCCTGTCGCTGTGCGGCGAGACCAAGAGTCAGGAGCGGATCCAGCACATGCTGACCAAGAACAAGCCGCTGCGTAACTAGAGCGGCTTGGACCGATAAAGGAGAATCAGATGCGAGATATCGCTGTCGTTTCCATAGCCCGGACGCCGGTGGCCAAAGCCCTCAAGGGGGGCTTCCGCGACACCCGCCCGGACACACTTCTCGGCCTCGCCATCAAGGAGGCCATCAACAGAGCCGAGGGGCTCGACCCGGCCGTACTGGGTGACGTCATCGCTGGCTGCGCCTTCCCCGAGGGCGACCAGGGCATGAACGTCGCCCGGGTGGCCAGCTTCCTGGCGGGCGTCCCCAACGAGGTGCCGGCCATGACCGTCAACCGGTTCTGCTCGTCGGGCATCCAGGCCATGGCCTCGGCCGCCGGGCGCATCGCCATGGGCGGCATCGACGCGGCCATCGCGGGCGGCGTGGAGTGCATGAGCGCGGTGCCCATGGGCGGCGGCAAGCCGTCGGCCAACCCGGAGCTGTTCGAGCGTTACCCCGAGGCCTACGCCTCCATGGGCATCACCGCCGAGAACGTGGCCAAGAAATACGACGTCTCGCGGGAGGTCCAGGACGAGGTGGCCGCCAACAGCAACCAGCGCGCCTGCGCCGCCATCGAGGCGGGCAAGTTCGACAAGGAGACCTTCCCGGTGACCACCACCGTGTTCACCGACGACGGCCCCGAGGAGATCACCGTCACCACCGACGAGGGCCCGCGCGCCGGCACCACCAAGGAAGGCCTGGCCAAGCTGCGCCCGGTGTTCGACGTCAAGGGCACGGTCACCGCGGGTAACGCCTCGCAGATGAGCGACGGCGCGGCCGCAGCGGTGCTGATGACCGTGGAGAAGGCGGAGGAGCTCAACATCAAGCCGCTGGCAATCTTCCGCCACTTCGTGGTGGTGGGCTGCGATCCCGAGATCATGGGCATCGGGCCCCTGCCGGCCATCAAGAAGCTGTGGGAGACCTCCGGCCTCACCGACGCGGACATCCCGGTCTACGAGATCAACGAGGCGTTCGCGGCCCAGGCCGCCTACTGCGTGCGCGAGCTCGGCATCGACCCGGCCAAGGTCAACCCCAACGGCGGGGCCATCGCCCTGGGCCACCCCCTGGGCGGCACCGGCGCCATCCTCTCGGCCAAGATCCTGCACGAGATGGAGCGCGAGGATCACCGCTTCGGCGTGGTGAGCATGTGCATCGGCGGCGGCATGGGCGCCGCAGGCCTGTTCGAGCGGGTTTAGGGCTGGCCCCTGGCCGGCAGGCTTGAGGCTTCAGGCCTCGGGCGCAAATGAATCCTGCCCCCGGGCTTCGGTCCGGGGGCTTATTTCTTCCGCCCCATGAAGAACCCGTCGATCACCTCGATCTTGCCCTTGCTCTTGGCGCCCGGGTCGCGGCGGCGGGAGATGGTGTTCACCCTGAACACGCGGCTGCCGCTGTACATCTCGCGGTAGTTGCGCACGTGGGCGAAGTCATTGTCGTAGAAGGCCAGCGGCTTGCCGTGAGCCAACACCCGCGGCTTGGCGCTGCGCTTCCACAGGTCTCCCTTGAGGCGAGTGTCGTTCATGAGCAGGTGGTCCGCGCCGGCCACCGGCAGGCGCTTGCGCTTGAGCATGGCCGTGGTCTCGGCGCGCGCCTTCTCCTTGCGGGCCGTGAGGTAGACGATGGTGGCCCCGGCCTTGTGCAGAGACTTGACGTATTTCACCGCGCCATACATCGCCCTGGACTTGCCGGTGGTGTGGTTCTTGCGCACGAGGGTGTCGTCGATGTCGAACACCACCACGGGCTTCTTGCCCGCGCGGGCCAGGCTCCGCACCTGGCGGTACACCTGCTTCAGCCGCAGGCGCCCCTGAGCCTTTGGCAGCGACTTGCTCAGCTGCTTTGACTTGTAGCCCTTCCAGACCCAGCCGCTGGCTCGGGCATGGGCGCAGGGCGATGCCAGCAAGACGGCCAGCAACAGGAGCAGCGGGGTGATGTTGGATTTGCGTGGCGACTGGAGTTGCATGCCGCTTATATAAGCAACTCGCGTGCCCAATGGCCGCGGGGCAACTTTGGGCTGCGATCTCTCCTACTTGGACGCCTGGGTGCTGTCGTCGCCCCTGGCGGCCCTCACCGATATTCGAACGATCACGAACAACAGCCCCAGCAGGACCAGGGCCGCCGCGCCGCACACACCACGCCGATGATGACGCCGAGCATGATCGTTCTGCGCATGGGACTCTCCAGGGGTTTGGAGGATGGAGACCCCAGGTTATCGCTTCAGCTTCACCTCTTCCAGGATGACCGGGTACCGGTAGCCGTGGCCGAAGTCCTTGTCCACGCGCACCACCCCGGTGGCCACCACCACCTCGCCCAGCTTGGCGTCCTCGGCGGTGGTCAGCGTCAGGTCATGGGTGCCGGCTGCCGCGGCCCCCGAGCCGTCCTGCATGTGGAGCCAGTTGCGCCCCATGATGCCCCGGTTGATCTTGACCACCTTGCCCCGCACCGAGACCTTCTTGTCGGCCAGCGCCTTGCCCTGGCCGAAGATCTCCGCGATGGTCCGGCCGTCAACCCCCTCGGCCTTTTTCAGCGGTTCGCCGATGTCCATCACGGGCTGCTTGCGGGTGCCTGATTTCTGTCCCCCGCCCGCCGTCGGCGGGTGACCGGCCGGCAGCTTGCCTGCCGGCGACGCGCCGCCGTGGCTCCCGCCCTCCCGCGCCAGGGCGCCGAAGTAGATCTCCTCGAAGGTGCGCTCCAGGCTCTTGCTCTTGAAGCCCTTCATCAGGGTGGGCCCCGAGATCGTCACCTCCTGGCCCACCTTCACCGCGCTCTTGCTCACCGCAGCCCACTTCTCCCCGCCGGTGGTCTTGAGCTTCATGTAGGTGTAGCCGCCGGAGTCCATGGTCTCCACCACGGCGCCAGAGAGCCTGCCGACCTCCGGCACCGGGACCGCCGCCGGATCACTCGGCGACGCCTTGACCGCGCCGGCGTGGGCGCCCTCCTCTTTGGCAGGCGCCTTCTCCTTCTTGCACGCCCCCAGGGGCGCGAGCAGTGACAGGGTGAGCGTAAAGATTAGCTGGCGCATGGGTGTCCCTCTCATGGTTTGACCAGCCTGAGCCGGTGATTGTCCCAGTCCGCAACATATACGCCAGAAGCGCCGGCGAACGCCACCCCCTGGGGGTTCTTGAACCGCGCGGCGCCGAGGGCGCCCTCCGCGAAGCCGCCGCCGTTGGGGCCCCAGCCGCCGCCGCCGGCGATGGTGGAGACCACGCCCCCGGAGATCATCCGCACCAGGTGGTTGTACCGGTCCACCACGTAGACCTTGGTGCCCGTCGGGTTTACGTCCACGTCGTAGGTGTGCCAGAAGCGCGCCTTGTTCGCCGGGCCGTCCACCTTGCCGCTTGATGGCAGCGAGCCGCAGTGGCCACCGATGGTGGATACCGTGGCGTTGCCGGCCGCGACCTTGCGCACCAGGTAGTTGGAGGTGTCGCCCACGTAGATGTTTCCACTGCTGTCCACCGCCACCCCGTTCGGCTTGTAGAACCGCGCCTGGCCCGGCGCCCCGTCGGTGCAGCCGAACTTTCCGCTGCCGGCCAGGGTGGTCACCATCCCGCCCTTGATCATCCGGATCAGGTGGTTGTCCGTGTCGGCCACATAGACCACGCCCTTGCCGTCCACGGCCACGCCCCGGGGTTTTTTGAACTCGGCGCTGCTCGCCAGCCCGTTTTTGAGCCCGGCGGTGCCCGACCCGGCCAGCACCTTCACCTTGCCGCCGCTGATGATCTTGATCTGGCTGGAACCACGGTCCGCCACGTAGACCGTGGTGCCGGCGCTGTTGACCGCCACGTCCGCCACCTCCCCGAAGGTGACCGCCGGCGCCAGGGTGCTGACCTTGGCCGCGGACAGCACCCGCACCCGGTTGTTGCTGTCGGCGATGTAGACCACGCCCTTGCCGTCCACGGCCACGCCGAGGGGCTTCTTCAGCTGGGCCACCGAGACTGGCCCGTCCTGGTAGCCGCCCGTGGTCCCCGCGGCGGTGGTCACGCACGCCTTGCCCGGGGTGTGCTTGCAGAACCCCTTGTCGCAGGCGTCGGTGGTGCAGCCGATCTTGTCGTCGCAGTCCTTGGCCGTCTTGCACTCGGTGCCCCAGGGCATGTCCTTCCACGGCGGCGCATCTGCCAGCAGCGTCTTGTCCGGCAGGGGCGCCTGGTCCAGGACCCCGGCGTCCTTGCCGCCGCTGGACCGGTCCGGGCGGCCCGCATCTGTCGGCCCCTTCGCCGCGTCGCACTTGCCGTTGACGCACCGCCCGCTGGCACACTCCTGGCCGTTGAGGCATGGCCCTCCGCCGGGGTCCTTGCCCGCCACGCAGACGCCGCCAACGCAGAGGTACGACAGGCAGCTCGCCGCCGAGGCGCAGGGCTGGCCATTGTCTGCTGGCGCGGGGGAAGCGCACAGCCCCTTGTGACACACATGGTCGGCGCAGTCGGTCTTTGCGGCGCACACGCTGCCTGCGGCGCCGCCGCCATCATCGGCGCTGCAGGCAGCCATGATCAGGGCCGCCATCATAACCATCGGATTCCTGGACATGGTCAGAGAGCTACCACGACAACGACATCGCCGCCACGGTGGCTGTACGGGATCAGAGGCTGGGAGCTGCGGGGTTCAGGCAGGAACGGCGCCGGGGTCGGCTCAGGCGAATCGCTCCTCGAGCACCGCCTCGGCGGCGGACCTCGTGGGCGGGTCGGCCTCACCCTCGCGGGTGTTGAGCCCGCGCTCGTACACGTCGGCCATTGTGGCGCGGGCCACCTCACCGTGCAGCTTGCCGTCGATGACCTTGGGCACCACCTCGCCGAAGTCCGGCTTCTCCCCGCGCAGGTCGCGGGTGCGCGAGGCGATGGCCCTGGCCGCCGCCACGCCCGCGGGGATGTCCAGGGTCAGCGCCCCCGAGAACATCAGCCCGGCCAGCAGCCCGGGGAAGGCCACGGCGTTGTTGATCTGGTTCGGGTAGAGCGAGGAGCCGGTGCCGAACACCAGGTCGGGCCGGCTGGCCTTGGCTTCATCGAAGGAGATCTCCGGGTGCGGGTTGGCGCAGGCGAACACCACCGGCTTGTCGTTCATGGAGCGCACCATCTCCTGGCTGATGATGTTTGCCACGGACATGCCGATGAACACGTCAGCGCCATCGAGGGACAGCGCCCGGTCGGCCTCCAGGATCGGGTTGCGGTCCGTGGGGGCAGGCTCGCCCTTCATGGCGGCCTGGGCGAACCCGCCCTGAAGATCGCTGTTGATGTCCCGCATCAGCTCGATCTTCTCCTCCTGGCTCTTGTAGCGCGGGTTCACCTCCGGGTCGTCCAGCAGGTCAGGCCGCCGGGAGGACAGGATCCCCTTGGAGTCGAGCATGACGATGTTCTCGCCCCGGGCCCCGGCCTCCATCAGGAAGCGCGCGATCTTGATGCCCGCCGCGCCCGCGCCGGACATGACGATCTTGGCGTCCGACAGCTCCTTGCCCTGGTCCTGCAGCGCCGTGAACAGGCCGGCCAGGGTGATGATGGCCGTGCCGTCCTGGTCGTCGTGGAAGATCGGAATCGGCAGGCGGCTCTGCAGCTCTCGCTGGATGCGGAAGCAGCGCCCGCCCTTGCCGGTGATGTCCTCCAGGTTGATCGCCTTGACGCCCTCGGTCTGGGCCAGGTACTCGGTGATCTCCACGATGTTGTCGTCCCGCGTGGAGTCGATGCTCACCGGCAGCGCGGTGAACCGGCCGGCCGAGGCGTTGATCTTGGCCTTGCCCACCATCACCGGGTGGCCGCCGCGGGGGCCGATGTTCTCCAGGCCGAGCACCGCGGTCTGGTCGGTGACCACCAGGCAGATGGGGCCTGGCAGCGACTCGATGTAGGCCCGGGCGCCGCGCAGCACCGGGTGGACCTCCCACTTGCGCGTGGCCGGGTTGCGCCACTCGATGCCGTGGGACAGGCGCGGGATGTGGATCGAGCCGGTGGCGCCGGTGAGGGAGCGCACCGCCTCGTCCACCCGGTCCTGCACCACGTGGATCACCTTGCGCATCAGGCCGCGCAGGTCCATGAAGCTGATGTTGGACAGGATGGCCTTGTGGGTGTGCAGCGCCTGCACCAGCAGGCACATCTGAGCCACGCCCGGGGTGTAGGCCACCTTGTACGCCTCCATGTCTTTGAGCTCGGTGATGCCCCGCTCGACATGGGAGAACCCGGGGTAGTCGGTGGTCTCCAGGTAGCGGCGCACGAAGCTGAGGAACGCCTCGCCGTTGTACTCGCTGGACAGCAGGTGGGCCAGGTTCGACAGCCCCTCCTTGATGCCTTCCAGCCCCTCGTCCGTCATGGCGGGCACGTAGCGCTTGATGCTGCGCAGCAGGAAATCGTTGATCCGTTCCGAGCTGTCGCGCAGGTGCGCCAGCAGCAGGACCACCTCGGCGATGCGCTTGTGGTTCGGCACCGACGGCGATGCGTCCAGGGTCTCGGCGTCCCGGATCAGCCCCTCGATCTCGAGGTCGAACAGGCGAATGCGGTCGGCGGCCTTGGCCAGGTACGGGCCAGCCAGGTCGAGGATTTCCTCGGGGTGACCCTGCGTGGGACGGTCGGCGGACATGAGCGGTCTCCTTGGTCGGTAGTTGTGGCAAACAAAGTTAGTACCAATAACGCGCTGCGCAAGAGGCGAAGTGAATCCGGACCTATTCAGCCGTGTTATGAATGGGATCAATGATCGATACCCCGTGCCCCTGCGGCTCCGGCCGCGCCCTGGACCGTTGCTGCGGCCCGTACCTCGAGGGGGCCGCGCAGGCCCCCACAGCCGAGGCGCTGATGCGCTCGCGCTACACCGCGCATGTCAAGCTGGCGGCCGGGTACCTGAACCGCACCCAGCGCAGCGACCGGCTACCTCCGTTCGACGCCGCGGAGATGGCGCGGGCGGCCAACAACATCCGCTGGACCGGCTTGCGGGTGCTGGGCACCACGGCGGGCGGCCCGGAGGACACGCAGGGCGAGGTGGAGTTCCAGGCCGCCTTCGAGCAGCATGGCCAGCCCGGCGCGCACCACGAGCGCTCCCGCTTCGAGCGCCACGGCGGGCGCTGGTTCTACACCAAAGGCACCGTGATCCAGGAGCCGGCGCGGCGCGGCGCGCCCAGGGTGGGGCGCAACGAGCCGTGCCCTTGCGGCTCGGGCAAGAAGTACAAGAAATGCTGCGCGCGGCGGTAGCGGTCCCCCGCTCCGCCGACGCGCCGAACAGAGGAGAAGCTGTCAGATGAACATCGGAATCGTCATCGGCCGCATGGGCGGCATCGACGGGGTCGCCCTCGAGACCGAGAAGTGGATCACGGTGCTGCAGCGCATGGGCCACCAGGTCCGGCTGCTCACCGGCGAGCTCGAGGCCGAGGTGCAAGACGCCGACCTGCTGCCCGAGCTGGCCTTCAGCCACCCGGCCACGGTGGCCGAGCAGGCGTACGCCTTCTTCGGCGAGCCCATCGCGGAGGCCGAGTTCATGGCCGACCTGCAGCGCCGGGCGGCCCATATCGAGGCGGGCATCCTCGAGTGGATCGCTGCCCGGGACATCCAGCTTGTGCTGGCGGAGAACGCCTCGGCCATCCCGTGCCACCTGGCCATGGGCATCGGCCTGCGCGCGGTGTACGAGCGCTGCGGCCTGCCGGTGATCACCCACGACCACGACTTCGCCTGGGAGCGTGGGGATCGCTACGAGAGCCCCTTCGCTGGCGTGCACGAGGTCATCGCCCGCTGCTTCCCGGTCAAGCTGCCCAACGTCCGCCACGCGGTGATCAACCTCGCCGCGGCCAGCGCGCTGGAGCAACGGTTCGGCATCACCGGCGCGGTGGTGGTGCCCAACGTGATGGACTTCGGCCGCCCCTACGGCGTGCCCGATCAGTACAACGAGACGCTGCTGTCGGACGTGGGGGTAGCGCCGGGCGAGATCCCCCTGCTCCAGGTGACCCGCATCGTGGAGCGCAAGGGGATCGAGACCGCCATCGACCTGGTGCGGCGGCTGGGCGACCCGGCGGTCAAGCTGGTGATCACCGGCACCTCCACCGACGACACCGAGGGGTACACCGAGCGGCTGGAGCAGGAGGTGGCGCGGCTCGGGTTGACGCGACAGGTGCTGTTCGCCGGCGCCCACTTCGGCGCCGCCCGCGCCGCGGAGCCCGCTGGGCAGCGCGTCTACTCGGTCGAGGACGCCTACGCCCACGCGGCCGGTTGCACCTACTTCTCCACCTACGAGGGGTTCGGCAACGCCTTCGTGGAGGCCGTGGCGGCCCGGCGGCCGATCTTCGTCAACAACTACGAGCCGGTCTACTGGCCCGACATCGGCAGCAAGGGGTTCGACACGGTGCAGATCGACGGCGGCGTGCTCACCGACGCGGCGGTGGAGCAAGTGCGCGAGGTGCTGACGGTGCCGGAGCGCGCGCGGGCCATGGTCGAGAAGAACTTCGCCCTCGGTGAGGAGCACTTCTCTTACGACGCCCTGGAGGCGCTGCTCTCGCAGCTGGTGGGCGCATGAGCGCGCAGCAACCGGCTCACGCCGTGGGGCTCAAGTTCGACGCCCGGGGGGCGCCCCTGCCCTTCCCCGGCTGCAGCGTGGTGTGCGCGGTGGCCGGCGGCTCGACGCTGTACGCCGAGGCGGAGCGGGTGCAGCGCCGCTACCGCGAGGCGGGCCTGGGCGAGCTGTTCGCCTTCCTGCCTCCTGCCAGCTTCCACATGACCCTGTTCGACCTGGTGTGCCACCGGGTGCGGCAGCCCGCCCGCTGGTCCAGCGAACTCCCCCTGGACGCTGCCATGGCGCAGGTGGATCGGTTCATGGCCGAGCGGCTGGCGCAGGTCCAGTGGCCCGGCCCGCCGGCAATGAAGGCGGTGGGCCTGGGCGAGCTGGGCGGCGACCACACCCTGCGGCTGCACCTGCAGCCGGCCGACGAGCAGCACGCCGCGGCGCTGCAGGCGTTCCGCGAGGCCGCGAGCCGCGTCACCGGCGTGCGCCACCCGGTGCATGACCGCTACGCCTTCCATGTCTCGCTGGCCTATCCGCTGGTGATCCTCGATCCCGACCAGGAGGCGCAGCACCGGGCGGTGGAGGCCGACGTCACGCCGCGCCTGCGCGAGCGCCTGGGCCGGGTGACGCTGGACGCGCCCTACCTGTCGCTGTTCGCCGACATGTTCGCCTTCCCGCGGCAGCGGCCCGGCGGGGAGGGCTGATGCCGATGCGCAACCCCGCCCTGACGACGCTCCCCCTCGCGCTGGCCCTGGCCGCCTGCGCCGGCTCCCCTGCCCAGCCCTGCTCTGCCGCCACGGATACCCGCTGCGCGGCGGCAGCGGACGCCATGTCCTCGGATCGCAGCGAGGCGGACGCGACCTCCCCGGCAGACCTGGTGGCCGACGGCGCGGGGCTGCTGCCCACCTGGAAAGACAACCCGTGCGCGGCGCTGCCCTCCCACAAGCCGGGCTTCGCCGCCGACATCGCGAGGTGGACGGCCCAGGACAAGCTCGCCCCGCCGCCACCGGGCGGGCTGCTCGCCGTGGGCAGCTCGAGCATCCGCTTCTGGAAGACCCTGCAGCGCCAGTTCACAGGCTGGAAGGTGACCCAGCGCGGCTACGGCGGCTCGCTCATCTGGGACGCCGCAGCGTACGCTGACAAGATCATCACGCCCTACAGGCCCCGGGCCATCATGGTCTACGCCGGCACCAACGACATCGCCAAGGGCAGCTCCCCCGACCACGTGATCACCGGCTACCGCTGCCTGATCCAGCGCATCAAGGCGGGCCTGGGGGCCGCGCACGTGGCGTTCATCGGCATCACCCCCAACCCGGCGCGCTGGAGCAAGTGGTCCCGCTCGTCCCAGGTCAACGCCGCGGTCAAGGCGCTCACCTCGGTGTCCGCGGGGCTGCACTACGTGGACATCCCTGCAGCGTTTCTGGCCAGGGGACAGCCGCCGCCCGACAGCCTGTTCGTGGCCGACAAGCTGCACCTCAACGACGCTGGCTATGCGCTGTGGAACGCCACCATCAAGCCGGCGGTGC
Source organism: uncultured Myxococcales bacterium (assembly GCA_964511535.1). Classification (GTDB taxonomy): domain Bacteria; phylum Myxococcota_A; class Polyangia; family CAZCFB01; genus CAZCFB01. Next base: position 70,268 of record CAZEFW010000015.1, read on the forward strand.
AGAAGATCGCGCCGCCCGCGGCGTACAAGGTGCCCTCCGGCCAGCCAGCCGCGGGCGCCCGCGCGCTGGTGGACCTCGGACCGGGGGACGGCGACGACGGCAACCACACCACGAGCCCCGACGCGGCCGGCAACAGCTGGAACAACTGGCAGCGCATCGACGGCGGCAAGACGCTGCTGCCGGGCGAGGCGGTGGCCCTGGTGGACACCCTCGGCAAGGCCACGCCCTGGCGGCTGGTGCTCGCCGGCGTCTTTCACTGCAACGGGCTGAAGAACGGCGGGCTCAAGCAGCCGGACAGCAAGCTCCTCGGCGATCTGGCCGTGGGCGCCGCCACCCAGGACTACTTCTTCGTGGGCCAGAGCGCCGGCGACCAGGGCATGACCATCACCGGCCTGGACCCGGCGCGGGCCTACCGCCTGCGCCTGTTCGCCAGCCGGGAGTGGGCAGCTGAGACCCGCACCACCCGCTACACCGTGGCGGGCGCCGCGACCGCCAGCGCCTCCCTCACCACCAGCGGCCAGGGCATCGGCGCTGACGGCAAGTACGACGGCAACGACAGCAAGGTGGTCACCCTGGACAACCTCAAGCCGGACGCTCACGGCAAGCTGCACCTCACGCTCCGGGCCGAGGCCGGCGCATACGCCTACCTGTCCATGCTTGAGCTGGTGGCGAAATGAGCGCCCCGCGCGACGCTGGCCATGACCTCCGCTTCGCCTTCCCTCGCCACGCCGAGCTCTGGGCCCAGGTCGCCCCGCGGGTTGACAACAGCGACCTGTCCCACGACCGGTACCACCTGCGCCGGGTCTACCGCTGGAGCCAGCGACTGTCGCAGGAGGCAGGGGCGGATCCCGACCTGGCCGGGGCGGCGGCCCTGGTCCATGACCTGGTGGCCGTCCCCAAGGAGTCGCCCCGACGCGCGAGCGCCAGCGAGGCCTCGGCCGACGCCGCCGCAGACCTGCTGGCCATGGCCGGCTACACCCCGGATGAGGCCTCGCAGATCCGTGAGGCCGTGCGCACCTGCTCCTGGTCGCGGGGCCTCCCCCCCACCGGGCCGCTGGGCCGGGTGCTGCAGGACGCCGACCGCCTCGACGCCATCGGCGCCACCGGCGTGGCGCGCTGTCTGACCTGCGCCCAGGGCATGGCTGGACGGGGGCGGGCCCTGCGGCTGTGGGATCCCGACGACCCGCTGGCCGAGACCGGGCGCGCGCCCGACGAGGCGCTCAACGCCCTGGACCACTTCGAGGTCAAGCTGCTGAAGCTGGCCGCGGGCATGCACCTGCCCACGGCCCGGCGAGAGGCCCGTACGCGGCACGCGGCCATGGAGGCGTACCTGCACCAGGTGAAGCGAGAGGCGCGCGAGGATTCGTGAGGCCTCCGGCACGCCAGGGGGGCGCTTATGGGCCGATTACGAGGTATCATCAGATCCGAACCCCCTCGGAGCCGCTTCGCCGGAAGACAACCTGACGCGTGTCGACGATAGATAAAACACTGTTCTGTTCGATGGTTCACGAGTCCTTCGCGGGCATCTACGGCAAGCTGATCGAGTACGCCTTCCGCGAGGCCATCGGCGGTGAGGCGGCGGGTGCGACGATCCAGCTGCTGACCTCCCTGGAAGGCGGCTCGGGTGAAGATGGGGGCAGCGACATCCTGGATCAGATCTGCTCCTGCGACCTCTACGTGGCGGACATCACTCCGGTGCTCGCCCTCGGCACCAAGCGCTTCCCTGGCCCGGGCGTGATGTACGAGCTGGGGTTCGCCGTGAGCGAGCTCGGCTGGGGGTGCATCGCGCTGATCCAGAACGAGCACTTCGGCCCAACTCCGGCGCTGCCCTTCCCGCTGGATGACAAGCGCCTGCTGCGGTTCAGCTTCGACCCTGACGGGGAGAACGCTCAGCAGCAGACCGCCGAGCTGATCAGCGGGATCCGCTCCGAGCTGCTCGAGCCGCTGGGGGCGAGCGACGCGCCCGTGGTTGAACAGGAGCCGCAAGTGGGAGCTGTAAGCGTCGAGGTCACGCCGGTCGTCCCGACCGAGCCGGCCCCCGCTGTCAGCCCGGACGAGCCGGCCCCAGAGAAATCTGACGACGGCTCGTCCCAGGTGGTCAGCCTCGAGATCGAGGTGGAGCCGGGGCAGGCGGGGCTGGACCTGAGCGGGCCCCTGGACCTGTCCCTGGATGGGCCGCTGGAGCTCGACCGCCCGGATCAGCCCGGCATTCCAGAGCCGCCGGTGCGGAGCAGCCCTGCGCCCGTCCCCCAGGACGCCGTGGAGCTGGTGGAGATCGCCCTGCCGCCGCCGGCGCCGCACCGGGAGGAGGAGCTGAGCCCGATCAACCTCGTGTTCGAAGCGCCGGACGATCTGGAGATGCCCCAGCAAGCCCCGGCCCTCGAGGTGAAGGCGTCGGCGTCCCCGCCCGAGCGAGCCAACCCGGTGCCCGCCCTGGAGGTGGAGGAGTCAGCGCCCGTCCTGGTGGTGGCGGCGTCAACTCCGGCCCCGGCGCAAGAGGAGCCAGCGCCCACCCTGGATGTGGAGGTGAAGACACCGGCGCCGGTTGAAGTGGCATCAGCGCCCACCCCGGAGCCAACCGAGCCCGAGCTCATCACCCTCGAGGACGACGAGGCGGACGAGGAGCCGGAGCCAGAGCCAGAGCTGGAGGCAGCGCCGGAGCCGGCGCCGGCCGATCCCACCGAGGCCCTGTTCGCGCTCCGCCCGCCGGCAAAGAGCGCCCCCCTCATCGAGCAGAGCAACAGCACCATCAAGCAGGACATGGTGCTGCTGAACTACCGGATGCAGCTGTTCACCAGGCAGGACCCGCTGGTGCGCAAGATCCGATCGCGCGGCTACTGGGTGCTCACGTTCTTCCCGACGCCGCTGCTGGAGGAGCGGCCCGAGCCGGCAGACCTGGTGGAGATCATCCAGGACACCACGGTCAAGACCGCCGGCGAGAATTACCCGCTCTACTTCAGCGGCGAGGCGCCGCGGTGCCACACCGACCGGGCGGAGCAGGACTACGAGGTCGGCGCCACCCGCTGCGCCTGGCGCCAGTTCACCGACGGGATGTACGTCAGCTTCATGGCGCTGCCCAACGACTGGATGACCAACCCGGAGACCTGGGACTTCGGCTACGACGACGAAGATGAGCCGGCCCGGGTGTTCTACCCGAGCGAGGCGCTGCGGGAGCTGGCGCGGTTCTTCGACTTCATCTCCAGACATGCCGAATCCCCCCTGGGCAGCCAGAGCGCGCTGTACTTCGTCCGCGCCGCCTGCATCGCGCTCCAGGATCGCCCCCTGGTGGAAGACCTGGAGATGTTCAAATACCCGCGGGTCATGACGACCCAGGAGCAGGTCTTCGACTGGAACCAGCGGCTGCCCATCGAGGCGCTGGCCAGCCCGAAGCTGCTCACCCTGCGGCTGATGAGCGAGCTGCTGGGGCTCTTCGGCTACCGCCCCGGCTACGAGGTCCTCACCGAGGCGTACGACAAGATCACCAGCAGGTAGTCGCGCGCGCGGCTCCCTCTACGCAGCGCTCCCCACCTCCCGCTGATACCAGCGGTAGACCCACGCGGCGCCGAGCAGGGCGATGCCCGCGCTCACCGCGGCCACGGTGTAGCGCTGCAGCATCAGGTGGCCTGCGCACATGGACACGCCGAAGGTCAGGGCGATGCCACCGAAGAAGTCGGCCAGGGTGCGCATCGAGGCCGCCTTGCCCGGCAGCTCGCGCACCTCCGCCGGCAGCACCCCCCAGAAGCCGCCGGGCCGCACCTTGCGGTAGAACGACTCCAGCCGCTCTGACGGCACCGGCGGGGTCAGCAGGGTCACGGCGATGGCCACGGGCAGGGTCAGCCCGAGAGAGACGCACAGCTTGAGCGAGAAGCGCAGCTCGCCCAGGGGCAGCCCGAACAGCTCGGCGTCGGGGAAGTAGCCGCTGACCACCATGTGCCCCACCGCGATGCAGGAGGCGCAGATCAGCGCCGAGATCTCGGTGAACGCGTTGATGCGCCACCAGAACCAGCGCGCGAACGAGAGGATCTTGTTTGGGGTCAGCAGCAGCGCCAGGATCTCCCACGCCATGGTCACCGACTTGAGCAGCGGCACGATGCACACCGCCATCACCATCATCATCACCACCACCACCTTGGTCACCCGCATGTAGTGCTTCTCGGTGGCCACGGGCTTGATGAAGCGGCGGTACACGTCGGTCATGATGTACGACGCGCCCCAGTTGAGGTGGGTATCGATTGTGGACATGTAGGCGGCGAGGAAGGCGGTTACCAGCACCCCCTTGAGCCCCGGCCGCAAGTAGGTATTCATCACCATCGGGTAGGCCTGGGTGTCGCCGAACTGGGTGTGCGACAGGTCCGGGAACAGCACGATGGACACCAGCGCGACCCCGACCCAGAGCCAGGCGCGGGAGGTCTGGAAGATGCCGAAGAACATCATGGCCAGCACCGCGTGCTTCTCGTCCTTGCACGAGCTCATGCGCTGCATGTGGTAGCCGCCCGAGTCGTTCCACCACAGCAGCAGCACGAACACCAGCAGCGCCACCAGGTCCATGCTGAAGTGCGACATGTCGGGTAAGAGGTTCAGCCGGTCAGGGCCGTGGCCCGGGGCCGCGGCGATCTCCTGGGCAATGACCTCCAGCCCCCCCACCCGGCTCCAGGCGATGTAGGCCAGCGCGGCCATGCCGAACACGGCGATGAAGAACTGGATGAAGTCGGTGACCACCACGCCGTAGAAGCCCGAGAGCACCGCGTAGGTCACCGCCACCACCACGCACACCGCGATGGCGGTCCAGCGGTCGAAGGGGGTCATGGTGGCGATGATGCTGCTCATGGCCAGGGTGACCCAGGCGATGATCAGGAAGTTGTGCACCAGGCCGTCGAAGCACGCCTTGAAGCCGCGCAAGAAGGCGGCCGGCCGGCCGGCGTAGCGCATCTCGTAAAGCTCCGCGTCGGTGGTGATCTCCGCGCGGCGCCAGAGGCGAGCGAACAGGAAGATGGCGGTGGAGATGCCGATGCAGCCGGACAGGAACCACCAGAGCCGCTGCAGGCCGAACTGCCGGATCATCTCGGTCACCACCAGGGGCGTATCCGAGGCGTAGCTCGAGGCGATCATGGAGATGCCTACCAGCCACCAGGGCAGGTTGCGGCCGCCGAGGAAGTAGTTCTCCGAGCTCTCGGAGGCCTTGCGGGTCAGCACGATGCCCACGCCCACCGCGAAGGCCATGTAGCCCAGGATGATGACGTAGTCCACGGTGGCGAGAGTCGGCGTCACTGGCGATACCTCGTCATGTAGCTGGCGGCAGGGAACTCCGGGCCGGCGCGCCGGGGCAGCTTGAGCGCCCCCACCCGCTTGACCAGCCGGTCGGCGGCTGCCGCGGGCGTTGCCTCGCCCTGCAGCACCGCGCGCGCCTCGGAGGTGATGGCCTGGGAGAGCTCGAAGTAGTTTGGGCTCATGGGGCGGATGATCCGCGGGGCTGGCACGCCGCCGACGCCGCCGGCCTCATCCGCTGCCGGCTGCGCCGCGCCCGGCACTGCCAGTCGCTGTCGGTTCTCCGGCCGGGAGAGGAAGGCGACGAAGGCCTCGGCCAGCCGGGGCACGTCGGTGTGTCGGTTGATGGCCAGCAGGTAGCCCCCCGAGAGCGGCCCGCGCGAAGCCGGCATGGCCGACACGCCCACGGCGTCCTTGCCCAGGCGGCGCACCAGGGCCGGCAGCGCCCGGTGCCAGCCCCGCACGAACACGGCCCTGCCGCTGGCGAAGGCCTCCTCGGACTCCACCTCGGTCTGGGAGAGCACGCTGGCCGGGGTGATGCCGACCTCGTGAACTGCGCGGTGCATGAACTCGAGGGTGGCGCGGGTGACGCCGGGGTGCAGGCTCACCTTGCCCCCGACGGCGCTCACCGGATCGCCGAGGCAGGCGTACAGCTCGAAGAACACGCAGGCCAGGCCCTCGTAGTCCTCGGCCGGGAAGTGCAGGCCGTCCATGCCCTCGGCCTGGCCCACCTTGCGCGCGTGCTGCTCAAGCTCCTTGAGGGTCCTCGGGGGCCTCAGCCCGTGCTTGCGCAGCAGATCGAGCCGGTAGAACAGCGTGCCCACGGACAGGGACATGGGCACGGCGTACTGCTTGCCGTCGTAGGTAGCTTGACGCAGCAACGCCGGCTGGTACCAGCTCCGGTCCGCCAGCGCCTCCGAGCTGCTCAGATCCCTGAGCAGGCCGGCCGCCGCGAACTCGGCGGTCCAGATCACGTCCGCCTTGAACACATCTACGAAGCGCGATCTCGACGCGAGGCTGGTGAGATAGAAGGTGCGCTGATCGTCGGTGCTGTGAGGGAGCCGGTGCATGTAGACCCGGGCGCCGGCGTGTTCGGCCTCGAAATCCCTGGCCAGGGAGACCAGCAGGTCGTGGCGGGATTTTTCGGTCTCCGCGTAGCTGAACACGAGGGTCCGCGCTGACGCGCCGGCGACCCGTTGATCGTCAGCGCACGCGGAGGCCGCCAGCAGCGCGGCGGCAATGAGCAGCAAGCTCCAGCGGCCCGTCATTGGGTAAACCTCCGGGGGACAGCGCCCCAGCCTCGTGGATAGTCCGGTCTCTCCATCCTACTTGAGTCCGGTGGTCGCCGTAAGGTCCCTTGGTCGCGCAGGCGCCTGGCCATTCCATGGCGGAGTGCGTAATGTTTGCTGTCAGACCCTCAGGAGGAAACAGATGAATCGCTGCCCGTCCTGCAACGCTGCCCATCCGCAGGACGCCCTGTTCTGCCCCGAGGACGGCACGCCCCTGGCGAGCATGCCCTCCCTGGATGACGGCCCCACCGATGTCCGCGTCAGCGCGCCGCCCAACCTCGCCACCATGGAGCGGCTGCTGGAAGAGGAGCAGGTGGAGGACATCTATGTCATCGGCCCGGGCAAGACCTTCCTCACCCTGTCCGACGGCAGCCAGGCGGAGTTCTCCGGCGAAATGGGCACCGAGCAGGAGCTGGTGGACCTGGCCCGGTACATGCTGGGCGCCCGCGGCCACGAGCTCGGCCCCGACGCGCCCTTCGCCGACGGAACCGTCAAGGAGCGCTACCGCGTCAACGTGGCCATGGCCCCGGCGGCGGAGCCCTCGCCGCAGATCGTCATCCGCCGCCACCGCCAGCTGTTCACCCCGGAGGAGGACCGACTGGAGAAGCTGATCCAGCTGGGCACCCTGTCCTGCAGGGCGGCGCTGCTCATGCGCCACGCCATGCGGGCCGGGGTGTCAGTGCTGGTCGCCGGCTCCACGGCCGCGGGCAAGTCCACCTTCCTGTGCGCCCTGGGCGCCGAGCTGCCGCGGCTGATGCCGGTAATCTGCATCGAGGACAGCCGCGAGCTGAGCCTGCCCGGGGCCAACGTCAGCCACCTGCTGACCCGCCCGGCCAGCGTCACCGGCGCTGACGCGGTGACCCAGCGTTTCCTGGTGCAGGCCGCCCTGCGCAAGCGGCCGCGCTGGATCATCCTGGGCGAGGCCCGCGGCGAGGAGGCGTGGGACTTCGCCCAGGCCGGCAACACGGGCCACTCCATCATGGGCAGCGTGCACGCCAACGACTGTCGGGACGCCCTGGAGCGCTACCGCGATCTGAGCATGACCGCCGGGCCCAACATGCGCGAGGCGGTGGTGCTGGCCAGCGTGCTGCGCGCCTTCCGCCTGGTGGTGCACCTGGAGCTGGACCCCGCGCGGGGCTCGCGGGTGGTGCGCCGCATCGTGGACGTCACGGGCAACCTGGCCGAGGGGAACATCCCTGTGCTGCAGGACCTGTTCATCCGCGAGGGGGGGCGGCTGCGCTGCAAGGCCAACCGGCCCTACCCGCGGCTCCGCGCCCTGCTGGATCGGGCCGGCCTGGACTACGACGACGTGATACATGGCCGCGGCGTGCCCGACGCCTGGCGGCGCGCCGCGCGCTGAGCGCGCACATCAACGGCGGGGCATCCCCGTGACCAGCCGCGCCGGCCGCACAGCCGTGGGCCTGACCCGGCTGTGGGTCTTGTTCGGGCCGCTCATCATGTCGTGGCGCAGGCCCACCAGCTTCTTGGCGCCGAAGCGCACCTCCTTGGTCATGGTGCCGGCCAGCACGTTGTTCTTCATGCGCCAGCGCGCCTTGCGGGTGGAGCCGGTCACCCCGCCGCGGCGGTCGTAGGTGTTGTGGACCTGCCGGTCGATGGCGCCGAGCTTTCCGGCCCGGGTGGAGTGGATCTTGTGGGACTTGACCCGGCCGCCCTCGGCCGCGGTGTAGTACTCCTTGCTGGTCACCGTGCGAGGCGTGACCCGCGAGCGGGCGTTGCCGGCGCGTATGATCCGCGTCTTGCCTGACACCTTGCGGGTAAATCCGGTGCGCTTCCGGTCCTTGTTGTAGTGGGTCGTGTGGGACACCCGCGTGCCGTTCTTCAGGGTCCAGCTGCTGGTGCGTTCGAAGCCGCTGGCCGTGGCGCGCATGGGGGCGCGGCCGCCCCGACGGGCCCCGGCCTCGGCGGCCCACAACAGCACCACGGCGGCCATGGCGACGGTGATCAGGGAGTTGCTCTTCAGGGTCTGTTTTTTCATCCGGCTACGCTCCTGTCCAGGTGGCTGGTCATGTTGTTCTTGCTCTGAAATGGCTGTTATTGCAGGAAAAGGGCCAACTCTCCCCGCGACCCCGCGTGGCCGATTTGCCTTTTAATATACAGTGTATATAAAATAAGCCCATGAGGCGCCGCCGGGCCGCGAGGTTCCGGATCGGCGGATCCAGTTGCCGATCCGGTGACCACTCCGGTGGCCAGCGGTGGGAGCGCAAGGAGGAGAAGAAATGGGCCGACCGCGGCTGTCAGCGGAGCAGCAACAGCAGATGAGGGCGCGCATCCTGGAGGCCGCACGCCAGGAGGTGGACCGCGCCGGCGTGGCGGGGCTGACCATGCGCAAGGTGGCCGGCGAGGCGGGCATCAGCCCCATGGCGATCTACCGCTACTTCCCCGCCCGGGAGCAGCTGGTGCTGGCCCTGGTGCGCGAGGGGATCGACGAGCTCCAGCGGCTGATGATGGCCTGCGGCACCCTGAGCGACCCGCGCCAGCGGCTGCTCGCCCTGGGGGACGCCTACCTCGACTTCGCCCTGTCCCACCCGCACCACTACACCACCCTGTTCCACTCGGTGCCCGAGGCTGGCCACCTGGACGAATACCGCTCGGTGTTCGGCCAGGCCATGCTCTCCATGCAGCCCCTGGCCGGAGCGGTGGCAGAGATCACCGGCGACCCGGCCCGGGCCATGGAGCACGCCACCATCCTGTGGAGCGCCATGCACGGCCTGGTGATGCTGCACCTCGGCCGGCGGCTGGAGTTCATCGGCGCTGACTTCGAGGCCGTGCGGGCGCAGATGCGCCAGCAGCTGCCGCGTATGCTGGAGGCGATCTCGAGTTAAAGCAGGTTGGCCGCCATCTCCGCCAGCCCGCTGCGCTCGCCCTTGACCATGGTCACGTGGGCCGCGATGGCGCTCTCCTTGAACCGCTCTACGCAGTAGCTCAGGCCGTTGCTGGTGGCGTCGATGTACGGGTGGTCGATCTGGTACGGATCGCCGGTGAGCACGATCTTGGTGCCCTCGCCGGCGCGGGTGATGATGGTCTTGATCTCGTGGGGCGTCAGGTTCTGCGCCTCGTCCACGATGATGTACTGGTACGGGATGGAGCGGCCGCGGATGTAGGTCAGCGGCTCGATGGCCATGACGTCCATGTCCACCAGCTCCTCCACCCCGTGGCGCCGGCGCGGCTCGCGCCCGTTCTTGCCGTAGCCGCCCTGGTCCCCTCTTCCGCCATCCACGCCGGCCAGCAGGAAGTCCACGTTGTCGAAGATCGGCTGCATCCACGGCAGCAGCTTGTCCTGAACATCGCCCGGCAAGAAGCCGAGGTCGCGGCCCATGGGGAAGATGGGGCGGCTGACCAGCAGCCGCTGGTACACCTTCTCCTCCACGGTCTTCTGCAGCCCCGCGGCCAGGGCGAGCAGGGTCTTGCCGGTGCCCGCCATGCCCATGAGCGTAACCAGCTGGATGTCCGGGTCGAGCAGGGCGTCGAGGCAGTAGTGCTGCTCCAGGTTGCGCGGGCGGATGCCCCAGATGGTGCCCTTGGGCAGCCGCAGCGGCTCCACGCGATCGCTGCCGTGGCGGAACCGCCCCAGCGCCGTGTGGGTCGGGCTCTCCTCGTCGACGAGCAGCACGAACTGGTTGTCGTACAGCTCGTCGTCCACGGGCACGCCGCCGTCCTTGAAGAAGTGGTCCATGGCGGCGGCAGGCAAGGTCACCCGGGAGGTGCCGGTGTACATCTCCTCCAGCTGCACCTTGCCCTTCTCGTAGTCCTCGGCGTGCACGCCGATGGCGTTGGCCTTGATGCGCAGGTTGGTGTCCTTGCTCACCAGCACCACCGGCAGGTCCTCATTCTCCTTCAGCAGCAGGCACACCGCGAGGATGCGGTTGTCCTCCTTGGCCAGGGCCAGGTCAGAGGGCAGCAGGTCCACCCCCTTTCCGCCGAACTGAACCCGCAAGATCCCGCCGCCCTCGTTCTCCACGCCGTCGCGCAGGTCGCCTTTCTGGCGCAAACCGTCGAGGATTCGCGAGGCCATGCGCGCGTTGCGGCCGATCTCATCCAGGCCCTTTTTGAACCTGTCGATCTCCTCGATGACGGTGATCGGGATGCTGACGTTGTTGTCGGCGAACCCCAGGGAGGCGTCCGGATCGTGAAGCAGGACGTTGGTATCCAGGACGTAGTTCTTCTTCATTCCTTCTCCGTGAACAGTGAGACCGGATGGATTATTGTGGAGGAAACGATCCGTGGCAAGGGGATAAAATGAGCAGGATCCTTATAGAAAACACTGTCCTGTATGACGGCCTGGGCGGCGCCGACGTCCAGCGAGGGGTCTGCATCGCCATGGAGGGCCGGACCATCGCCGCGGTGGGCGCCCGACCGGAAGGGTTCGAGGCGGACCAGGTCATAGACGGCGCGGGGCTGCTGGCGGCGCCCGGGCTGTTCAACGCCCACTGCCACGCCGCCATGAGCCTGCAGCGCGGCTGGGCCGAGGACCTGCCGTTCGAGCGCTGGCTCAACGAGCGCGTCTGGGTGGCCGAGTCGGCGCTGGAGGAGCAGGACATCTACTGGGGCGCGGCGCTGGCCTCCTGCGAGATGATCCGGGCCGGGGTGGTGGGGTTCGCGGACCATTACTTCTGGATGGATCAGGTGGCGCGCGTTGTCGAGCAGAGCGGCATGAAGGCGCTGTTGGCCTGGTGCCACTTCGGGCTGCCCCCGGACCAGGAGGTGGGGGGCGCCACCCTGCAGACCGGCGTGGATTTCTGCCGTCGGTGGCACGGCGAGGCGGACGGGCGTATCCGCGTGGCCATGGGGCCGCACTCGGCTTACATGTGCGCGCCGGAGGTGCTGGTGGCGCTGGCCGGGGCGGCCGACGAGCTGGGGGTCGGGCTGCACCTGCACCTGGCCGAGAGCGCCGAGCAGCTGGCCGTGTCGCGGGAGAAGTACGGCCGCGGGCCGGTGGCGCACCTGGAGCAGCTGGGCCTGCTGGATCGCGAGCTGCTGGCGGCCCACTGCCTGGTGCTGGAGGCGGGCGACGCGGAGCGGCTGGCGCGCCCCAACGTCACGGTGGCCCACACGCCCAAGACCTACATGAAGCTCGGCATGGCCCGGGCCACGGTGGGACCGCTGCTGGACGCCGGGGTGCGTGTGGCGCTGGGCAGCGACGGGCCGGCCTCAAACAGCGACCTGAACATGCTGGAAGTGATGCGCCTGACGGGGCTGCGGGAGAAGCAGGACCGGCTCGACGCGGCCGCCCTGCCCGCGGGGCAGATCATGGGCGCCGCCGCCCGGTCAGGGGCCGAGGCGCTGGGCTTCGGCGACAGCGGGCGCATCGTGCCCGGGGCCGCGGCAGACCTGATGCTGCTGGACATGAGTGGAGCGCACTGGGCGCCGGGGCATGACCCGCTGGCCGGGCTGGTCTACGCCTCGCACCCGGGCGATGTGCGCCACCTGTTCGTGGACGGCCGGCAGCTGCTGCGCGACGGCGAGCTGCTCACCCTGGACGAGGAGCGGATCGTCGCCGAGGCCACGCGTCGGGGGCTGCGGCTGGTGGGCAAGGAGATGGGGCGGATGCGGGAGTACGAAGGGTAGGAAGCAAAAAGTACAAAGCGAAAAACAAGAAACAAGAAACAAGAAACAAGAAATGATTGGGGGATTGGCGGGGTGGCCTGGGTTTGGGGCTGTATTACGCTTTGGGATGCTGTGGCGGTTTGTTCTGGGGGTCTTGTTTGTGGTGGGCGGGTGCTCATCTGGCGACGGGGGCGTGGTGGTTGATGGGCCGCGGGCGCCGGTGCCGGACCTTGGGGCTGACAGGGCCATCGCCGACCTTTCCAGGGACCTTGCGGACGCTCGCGTGCCGGATGCGGTGGCTCCTGTTCGCGTGCTGTTCATCCGGGGTGGGCCGGGGACCGGGGGCTTTCTCGAGGGTGGCTCCGACGAGCAGCTCTCCGATATCACCAACGCCAAAACCGCCAAGGGCAACCATGGCTGGGCTGAGCTGGCCGCGGAGCTGCGCGGCCTCGGGCTGGTGCTCGAGCAGCGCATCGAGGGACCGGCGGGCAACAACACGCCGGTGCCTCTGTCGGCCGTCACGCTGGCCCGCTACCGCGTGGTGGTGTTCGGCTCCAACAACGCCGACTACGACAAGGGCAGCGTGGACGCGCTGGAGGCCTGGGTGCGCGCTGGCGGCGGGGCGCTGTTCATCAGCGACGCCAACTGGGGCCGAGACTGGCCGGACGCGTCGGCCTCGGACCAGCGGTTCCTCGACCGGTTCGACCTCAGGATGAACCAGGACCACGGCGCCTATGCCAGGGCCGCCTCCAGCTACGTCGTCCCGACGCACCCGATCCTCGCGGGCGTCAAGAGCTTCGACGGAGAGGGGGTCACGCCGGTGACCGTGACCGACCTGCTGCCGGGCGTGAAACCCAGGGTGCTGGTGCCCGCCCAGGGCAAGGTGCGGCGCGGGAGCGCCAAGGGGCCCGGGCCGCTCACCGACGCCACCGCGGCGGACGCAGCCCTGGCGGTGGTGGAGCCGGGCAAGGGGCGAGTGGCGTGCCACTTCGACCGCAACACCTTCTTCAACGTCAACGGCGCAGGCACCTCGCTGAGCCGGCTGGACAACCGGCGCTATGCGCGCAACCTGTTTCGCTGGCTGGCCGGACTCTGAGCGCTGGCACCTCCCGGCCGAGTTATGATGCGTCCATGTTCATGATCAAATCCCTTTCGGTCTGGCCCGTGGGCCTGCTTCTGGTTGCCATCGGCGTCTCCTGCGGCGGAGCCGGCCGCAATGCACCAGCCACCACGCAGCCCTCGGCCGAGCGGCCGTTTCGCTGGCTCGATAGTGACGGCAAGCAGGCCGCCGATGACCTGGCTGCGAAGCTGCTGGCGAGCCCGGCGTTCCACAAGGTGGCGGCCGCCCTGGGGCGGGCGCCGGTGATCAAGCTGTCGCGCCTGCGCAACCGTTCGGCCGAGGAGATTGACCGGGAGAAGATCAAACACCACCTCGGCCGGGCGCTCCTCAACAGCGGCAAGGTCACCGTGGCGGCCCCTGGCGTACCCGGGGGAGAAGCGCCGGACCTGCTGCTGTCCGGAATGATAAACGTCTCGGCCCGGCGCCTCGCGGACCGCTGGCAACGCACCTACACCCTGTCGCTCACCCTGGCCAACCTGAAAACCGGCGCCTCCATCTGGATCGATTCGTACGAGGTGAAGGTGGAGAAGCGGGCGAGGCAGTAAGCGAACCATCGAAGGAAAAACCGAGGGTCGAGCAATGCCGAAAGCAGTGATTTTTGCTGCCTTTATCGCCCAGAATAGCTTGCATTTTACGGCCGCTCTGATACACTTAAATATCCGAAACAAATAACAAAACAGGCAAGATATGGACCTCGAAAACACCCTCGAGA